>DATJUG010000102.1:0-10013 GCA_035502635.1 Bryobacteraceae bacterium | reverse complement strand
CGAAGAAGCGGCCGTGTCCTAGAGCGTTTCTTTCTAAACTGAAGTTTGGCGAGCTTTGCTTCACCCCCCGGAGTAATGTGCGAAAACTGCGGCGCCCCGCTCTATGCCGGAGCGCTCGTATGTCCGAATTGCCGGCGATTCACACACGCGCGTGAACTGGAAGAGACGGCAACGCGCGCCCGGCAGTTGACCGCAACCGGACACCTTGAAGCCGCACGTCAGCAGTGGCTCGCCGCATTGCAATTGCTGCCCCCGGGCTCGGCTCAGCATCAGTCCGTGCAGCGTGAAATCGACAAGTTGGACGCTAAGCTTTCGCCGTCCCAGAAGACGGCCTGGACCAAGCGGCTGGGGCCGGTCGGCGTTCTGTTGGCCGCGCTCGCGAAGTTCAAAACCGCCGCTTTGATCTTGCTGACCAAGGGCAAGTTCCTGCTCAGCATCCTGGCGTTTGTCGGTTTGTATTGGAGCTTGTTCGGATGGTGGTTCGCGGTCGGCCTGACCGGGTCCGTGCTGCTGCACGAAATGGGGCACTATCTGATGGTGCGGAGGTTCGGGTTTACCGCGGAACTGCCAATGTTTTTGCCCGGTTTCGGCGCCTACGTGAAATGGAACGGGGCAGGCGTCGACCCGGGAGTACGGGCGCAGATCTCGCTGGCCGGGCCGCTCTTCGGCTTCCTGTCCGGATTAATGGCCTATGGCGTATTTCTATCGACCGGGCGCGGCGTCTGGCTGGCGGTCGCGCAGTTTGCCGGCTGGCTCAATCTCCTGAATCTCATCCCCGTGCTTATTTTTGACGGCGGCTCGGCGATGAATGCGCTGGGCAAGCAGGGTCGCTGGGCCGTGCTGGCGGTCAGCTTGGCACTGTGGATCATACTGCATGAATATCTGTTCCTGTTCGTCGCGCTGGGAACCGGGTATCGCATCTGGAAGCGCGATTTCCCGGCCGAGCCGAAGCAAGGTATCGCTTACTACTTCATCGCGCTGATTGTGGCGAACGGATTCCTAAGCTGGTACTGCTTGAATCAGGCACGGCTGGTGTTCCCGCACCGGGCTTACTAGCGACCGCTGAATCTTCAAGCCGAGTTTTGTACAAGCACGATAGCGTGCAACATCGCCGCTGGCCTAGCGCCAGTCTTGCGCACCGTGCCAGATATACAAGACTTCAACAAATTCTTCGTTGTAACGATAGATGACAATGTACGGGGGGGACGACAAGTTCGCGGGTGCCTTTCATCTCTCCGGGTCGGCCAATGCCGGGAAATTCCGCCAGTCGCTCAACTCGGCCGATAATCGCCTGAGCGACATCGCGCCCTGCCGTGGGCTTGTCCTGCTGGATGCGTTTGACAGCGGCTTCAAGTTGGTCGGCGGCTTCGGGCTCCACCGAATGAGCCTCACGGCTGAAATAGCCGGTTAATGCGATCAACTACGTCCTTGTGGTCTATCAACTCGCCACGGTCGGATTGCTCGATGCCTTTTTGAACTCCGGCGATAAATCGGGCTTGATTTTCGAGCATGCGGGCAACAGTATCTTTAACCAGTTGCTCGGCGTCCTTGCCGTTGGCAAGGGCCACTTGCTGCAAGCGCGTTTCGACTTCGGGCGAGAAATGAACTTCCATCCTTTCAGACTACGGAAAAACCGGCACTGAGGCAAGGCGCTCGTAAGGGACGTTCCACTATCTCAACCTTTATAAAACACCGCCGGCGCAGGAAAGAGCATTTTCAGCAGACACACTTGCATTGCTTTCGTAATTCTACTATTATAGAAGTACAAAGTAAGGACGGAGCGATGGCAAGTAAAAAGCAGACGGAAGAACAGGTGGCCAAGTTCGCGGATATGTTTTCGGCCCTTGGAACGGAGCCGCGGTTGCGCATCATGCGTCTGCTGCTTTCGGCCCATCCTGACGGCATGGTGGTAAGCGACATCGGCGCGGAATTGGCCATTCCGGCTTCAACCCTGTCCCACCATCTGGAGAAGCTCAAGAACGAAGATCTGGTCAAGGTCAGGCGCGAAGGCACCTACCTCTGGTATTCGGCCAATGCGGAAGTCTTGCAGGAGCTTCTCGGCTTTCTCTACGCCGAATGCTGCACTCGCAACAAGGCGATTGAGCCACAGGCAATTGTCAGCCTGTGCCGGTGAGTTTTCAAGGAAGGCAACCAATGGAAATCAAAGAAGTCGTGAAAGAGAAATACGGGCAGGCTGCACAGCGGCTCAATGCCGGCGGAAGTTCGTGTTGTGGGGCTTCGGCGGCGCTCGATGGCTGCTGTGACCCGATTACGGCGAACCTCTACGATGCCGCGCAAACCGGCGAATTGCCGCAAGAAGCGGTCTTAGCCTCGCTCGGCTGCGGCAACCCTACGGCATTGGCGCAACTCAATCCCGGTGACATAGTGCTTGATCTGGGTTCGGGCGGCGGTATTGACGTGCTGTTGTCGGCGCGTCGCGTGGGGCCTTCCGGCAAAGCCTACGGGCTCGATATGACTGACGAAATGCTCTCGCTGGCACGGGAAAACCAACGCCGGGCTGGGGTTCAGAATGTCGAGTTCTTGAAAGGGGAGATCGAAAATATTCCCCTGCCGGATAACTTGGTCGATGTGATTATCAGCAATTGCGTTATCAACCTCTCGGGCGACAAAGACCGCGTGTTGGCCGAAGCGTTCCGTGTCCTGAAACCGGGTGGCCGCTTCGCTGTTTCGGACGTTGTGACACGCGGGGCGGTCCCGGCCGATGTGCGGAAAAACATGCTGCTATGGGTCGGCTGCATCGCAGGCGCTCTCGAGGATTACCAATACGTCTCGAAACTAGCGAGGGCTGGCTTTGAGAAAATCGAGATTGAGGCTACCCGAGTCTATAACGTCGAGGATGCACGGGCCTTTCTCAGCGGGCAAGGTGTCGATGTAGACGCGATTGCCCCCCAGGTGCAGGACAAGTTTATGAGCGCTTTCATTCGCGCCACCAAGCCCGCAACCACCTGCTGCTCTCCCGGTTGTTGTGCATGACACGGGCGCGGCGCATTGCTGCCGAGGGCTTCGGTACTGCGTTTCTGCTCGCCGGCGTCGTCGGCTCGGGCATCATGGGTGGCGATTGGCCGGGGGGAACATCGCAATTGCGCTGCTCGCCAACACGCTTGCAACCGCCGCGATGCTCGTAGCGCTCATCCTGACCTTCGGGCCGATCTCAGGAGCGCATCTCAACCTGACGCCTCGCAGGGTGGCCTGGCATGGCGCGATGTGCCGTGGTACTTGGTGGCGCAGATCGTGGGGGCATTCGCCGGTGTGGCGTCGGCTCATCTCATGTTCGGCGAAGCGATATTCAGCGCGTCGCGTCGCGCCAGGTCTGGCAACGCGCAGCTGTTCAGCGAGTTCATCGCCACATTCGGCCTGCTATGCGTGATATGCGGCTGTGCCCGGCTACGCTCGTCCGCCGTACCATTCGCAGTAGGCGCCTACATCGCTGGAGCGTATTGGTTTACGGCGTCAACCTCATTCGCAAACCCCGCGGTCACGCTCGCACGATCGGCAAGCGATACCTTTGCGGGCATTCGCCCGGCTGACGCGCCGGGCTTCATCGTGGCGCAACTCGCCGGTGCTGCGGCGGCTACGGCTCTGTTTCGCTGGCTCGCGCCGTCGCTGCCAAAAGATGCCGCCTCCGTCGTAGTTTCCCATTCTTCCTCACAGAGGCAAATGCATGAGCGTTAAGAAACGGGTGCTGATACTCTGCACCGGCAATTCAGCACGAAGCCAGATGGCGGAAGGCCTACTCCGCCACGATGCCGGGGAGCGGTTCGAGGTGGAAAGCGCGGGCACAAAGGCAAGCTTCGTGCGCTCGGAAGCAATAGCGGTCATGCGCGAGCTGGAAATTGATATTTCCGGGCACCGCTCGAAGAACGTCGATGAGTTTGATGGACAGCGCTTCGATTACGTTCTCACTGTCTGCGACACTGCCCGCGAGTCCTGCCCGGTGTTCTTCGGCAACGCGCAAAAGCTTCATCACGATTTTGAAGACCCCGCCGCCTTTGCCGGTTCTGAGGAACAGCGCCTGATAGTGTTCCGGCGCGTCCGAGACGAACTACGAGCCTATCTGCGGGAGTTCAGTCAACTCGTTAAATAAAAGAACGAGTCGTCATCGCGGTATTGCACACCGCTGCGGCATGCTCGCCAGAGTCGCCATCGCGGTGAGGGCAACCTCTTGGGCTTGCTGGCGAAGTTCCGGTACCGCGGTGGACTCCCACAGTGTCGATTTGCGCAGCGTACCAGCCACGAGCAGCGTCTCGATGATTCCGCCGCTGGAGTCGATCGCCTGCCCGTTCGCATTGGTTTGCAAGCCCAGATGCAATTCATCCTCGCGCAGCGTGCCAGCTTCTATCAACGGCCGGAGAATCGGGTGAGTGGTATGGCGATTATGGGCGCCGGGGCCCGTGCAGTTAATGACCCATGCAACGCGCACCGTGCGTCTGGCTTTCGCACCGGCTATGCGTAGAACAACGGATACGCCCTCTTCATCAGCCGCGGCCGAAGCCAAAGTTCCGCTCACGACCTCGACCTTACCCGCTTGCCGAAGGGCCCCGATAAATTCTGCAACATTGGGCGCCATGCGATGGCGATGGATTTCCCAGAAGGGACGCAGGCGACGGAGAAACCTTTTTCGCTCGTGGGTGGGCAAACGCCCCCACAGCTTCGGAATTATCGGCCGCAAACCGTCGACGATTTGTCTCCAATCAATGTCCTTCTTCTGGGCCTCCGCTGCTTTCTCCCGTAACGCGGAGACCAACCGACGCGCGGTTAAGGTCTCAGTAGGATGCAGCCACTGCGCGATCAGCTCCGACACATCCGCAGCCGGTTTGGCGTCGCGCAAATGGGGCAGTGGCGTCAAGCCGCGGCGGGACACTACGATGATCGGCGCGCTTCGGTTTCTCCGATTGAGCGTCAACATCGCATCTATCGCAGTCAGCCCACTTCCGAGCAAAAGGACCGGCTCATCTGGTCCGATTTGACTTAGAACAAGCGCCGCCCAGGGATCGGCGACGAAGCGGTGACGTGGGCCGGTCCATCGCCTGAGCCAAGGATCATCAGGCGGACGATGGCCCATCGCGATCACGGCCAAGTCGGCTTGAATTGTTCGGCCCGATGCGGTTTGAATCGTCCAACCAGACTGTGCCGGCCTTAAACCCGTGGCCTCATCGCGGATCATTTCCCCACTCAAATAATCAGGGCATGAATCCGCAAGCCCGAGCACGGTCTGCCGAACGTATTGGCCATAGATTTTTCGCGGAAGAAAATCGCCCGATTTTATCGAAGCATTCTGAGCTTGTGCGAACCGGAGGAAACCATCAGGTCGATCCTGCCAGGCGCTCATCGCCCCGGCAGAAATGTTAAGTAGATGTTTCGAATCATTCGTGCGGTAAGCAACTCCCTCGCCGAAGGCAGGCTGACGATCGATCATCACAATGTGAAGCGGTGATGGCGCGAGACTTCCGATTCGCAGCAAGTTTGCGAAGGTCATGGCGCCAGTGAAACCTCCGCCGAGAATGGCGACCACCGGTGTATCTTCACGGGGCCGCCGCAGGAACAGATTTGCTGGCGGCTTTGTGGTGACAGCATAACGCCGAATCTCGGGCAAAGGCGGCGAGTAAATATGCACGGTCACCAGGACTTCGTCCGAATCAGGATCGTTGCCCAAGGCGTGAACCACCACCCCGGGATCGACAAGAATTCCCCCGGCGCCGAGGCGCTGTCGCGTGGTCTTGCGGACCTGACCGTCCGGGCCCTGCGCGAAAAGCTCTTCGGTGAGGCGCCCTTCGACCACCTTCAAACCGCACAGTGATCCGGAATGGTCATGGGCAACGCTTCCCTGCGAGGGAGCCCAGGTCAGCACCAATAATTCGTAGGTTTCCCGGCGAACCACGCATCGGCGGCTATATCCTTCCGCCGATTGCTCAACGAACGGCGCGACCTCCGCAAGACTTAAGTCCGCCTCCGTTAGGAGCCGGTGGGCCGAGAATTCATCGACCACCTGATTCCGAGAGTCGAGCTGCTCGACCAACCAATTGAGTCCGCGAGCGGGGTTAGTTGCGATGGGGCCTTTCGCCTTTTCGCGATTCACAGTAAGGCCGGCCGCACTGAAGTTATCGGCATCTCTTCATATTTTAAGATTTCAGCGCGGCGCGGAGATTTATTGCACGTGCCAAATCCCTCTACCGTGGCAATTGAGAAGTACCAACGATGAGCAGTACGAGAGCGCCTCGCGGCATAGTACCCGCAAGGCTGGACAGCTTCACTCAAAAGAGCCGTCGGCGGCGTGACGAGCTACTCTTCCGGCAAGCGTCCCGAAAGGTAATAACGTTCCGGCTCGCCGCGGTGCCCGTTCGCGCCCGTACCGCGCACGATGTGCACAGCAACGGCTTGCCCCGGCCTCAGGTTCGCCTGCAGCGATTTCACATCATCGGGCGAGGCAACCTGCTGCCGGTTGATCGACAGAATCGCGTCGCCTTCCTCTAGCCCGATGTCGTCGGCAAACGATCCCGGATCGACGGCAACTACCTTCACTCCCGCCTTCTCGTCAATCGCCAAGTCTTTGCGCTCCTTATCGGTCAGCCGCATGATGGTGATGCCGAACTTGGCCTGGGTGACTGATTTCGGCGAGGGCGCGGTCAGCGGCGTGTCTTCCGAAATGCGCGGATCGTCCTTCCAGACACGCGCTCGCTCTTCGATCGTCACCTTGAAATCCAGGCGCTTTCCGTCGCGATCCACCGTAAACAGCGCCGTAGATCCGATGGGCAAATCGGCCACCTTGTTAACCAGCTCCTCGCCATCCTTCACCGGCCGGTCATTCATGGCAACAATAATGTCGTCGGCTTTCATGCCGGCTCTGTCCGCCGGACCTGCTTTGGATACTTTCTCCACCAGCACGCCGTGATCCAGCCCAAACGCCTGCAGCGTATCGCTGTGGCTGCCGTTCGGAGTCCACTTGATGCCGATCGAGCCGCGAACCACCCGGCCCTCACGAATGATGTCGTTATAAACCTTGACCGCCATGTTCGAAGGCAGCGCGAACCCGATTCCCTCATACGAACCGCTGCGCGTTGCGATCATCGTGTTCACTCCGATCACTTCGCCGCGAATGTTCAGCAACGGGCCGCCGCTGTTGCCTGGATTGATGGCGGCGTCGGTCTGAAGAAAATGTTGAAATTGCCCTGAACCGACATCCCGTCCCGTGGCGCTGACAATGCCGGCCGTCACCGTAGCCTGTAGACCGAACGGCGAGCCGATCGCGATCGCCCAGTCGCCCACTTCGACGCTGTCCGAATTGCCAATCTGCACCGGTTGCAGCGGATGCTTCGCCTCAATCTTCAGTACCGCGACATCGGTCTCTTTGTCGTAGCCCACGATGCGCGCCTTGTAATCGAGATCTTCGCCATTTAGGCGAACCTTGATCCGATCCGCTTTCTCAATCACGTGATGATTCGTCAGGATATAGCCGTTGCGATCGACGATAAAGCCGGTTCCGGAGCCTTCGCTGCGAAACGTGCGCGGTTCAGGCTTGCCGAAAAAGCGGCGGAACATCTCGGAAGGATCCTGATTCTTCGGATCCTGGCTTTTCGGATCCGGAGCGGCGCTGTCGTCCTCCTCCGAATCATCTCCTTGCCCCTTCTGGGCGGTTTCTTTGGGCAAGTAGTCGGATTCGATGTACACCACCGAAGGCTCCACGCGCTTGGTCAACTTGCTGAATTCGTTGGCGATCGGCACGGCTTCGGGAATCGTGAGCGGCGTCGCATCCGGCGCGATCGCCGAGGTCTGGCGGTCAGCCTTAACGCCCGTATTGACTAGAGTGCCAATGAGTATGCCCAGGACAAGGGTAAACAGCAGCAACGTGATACTCAGCAGCTTCTGCTGCTTCATCTTGAGAAGAAACGGCATTGCAAAACTTTGCCTTTCGCGGCGGTAATTCTAAGTATATAGATAAATGGCCACTACGCGCTGACGAAAAAGCCTTGGCTCTGGAGACAGCGAAAAATAATCCCGCGCGTCAGCGAGAAAACTTCAATTCTTCGCATCAGTGAAAAAACTTCAATTTGGTCTGCTGGTATTCGGATGTGCAGCGATCTGCCCGGGTTTCAGTTCCACGGCAAGAATGCCCGCCAGTACCAAAGCGCATCCGAACATGCCTGCCCCATTGAGCCGTTCGCCGCCTAAAATGACGGCGGCCAGCAGCGCGAACACCGGCTCCAGCGCAAAGATGAGCGCTGTTCTGGAAGTTGTGGTGTGCTTCTGGGCCCATGTTTGCAGGGCGAAAGCAACCGCGGTGGCAAATACCGCGGTGAAGATAATGGCAACCAACACGGCGGTACTCCACACCACTTTCGGTGGATCGAACGGCAGGGCCAACACGGACAGCAGCGCCGTACAGCCGAGTTGCCCCAACGCCACAGGCTCCACTCGCTCACGTTGCGAATAATGCCCTAGCACCAGCAGGTGAAGCGCATACGCAACCGCACATCCAATAGTCAACAAGTCGCCACGGTTCATCCGGAACTTCTCATGAAGAGAAGGCAGGGTAATCAGCGCGATACCGAAGCTGGCAACCAGGATTCCGGTAACATCTAGTAGTTGCGGCCGCTTTCGAAAGAGCACCGCCCCGAACACGGGAACCAGGACAATGTAAAAACCCGTGAGGAAACCCGATTTCCCGGCGGTGGTGTATCGCAAACCGGACGTTTGCAGCGCATAACCAAGCCACAGGAATACGCCCGCCGCCATCCCGCCTTTCAGCCCGCTCCAAAACACTCCTGACCCCGCCCGCAACCGCGGCAGAAACATCAACAGCAGGCAGACGCTGGCCAAGCTGAAACGAATGGCCAGGAAAAACATGGTCGAGATTTCACCCAGGGCCCGTTTGACGACCACAAACGTGATGCCCCAAATGAGGCAGACCAGAACCAGGGCGAGATCGGCTTGCCGGCGAGTGGACACGCGATTCTGCGTGATCTCAGTCGCAGCGGTCACTCGTTGGTAGCCGCAGAGTCTTGCTCTTGCTGGACGAGTGCGGCAAGCAATACCAGGATGCGGCGCAGCCCTAGCTCTCGCTGATCGCTGTGGTACCACTCCTGCGCCGTATGCGCCCCACCGCCCTGTCCGCCCGCTCCGATCGAGATCGCCGGAAGTCCCATGGACAGCGGTACATTGGCATCGGTGGACGCGCAGTCCGCTCGTGATCGTATATTCAGATACGCATCCACCGCTTGAATGGTACGCAGCAAGGGTGCGCTCTCCGGCAATCTGCCGCCGGGCCTGGAACCCAGGTCTTTGATTTTCGCGGTAAGCCGCGTGCCGCGCGTATTGCGGTTTTCGCGCTCCAGGCCGCGCTCCACGGCGGTTGTCAATAGGGCCGCCAGGTCGTCTAAACTCGCGGGGTCGTCGGATCGAACATCCAGCTTGGCGCGAGCGCTCGCCGGAATAGAGTTGATGCTGGTTCCGCCTTCGATAATGCCGAAATTATAAGAGCAACGCGCTTTCCGGCGCCCTGTCAGCCGCGCCTCCGCGCTTTCCGTAAAAGAGCTGATGGTGTCGCTCAGCGCATGCACCGGGTTGGGCGTACCGTAGTCGTTCCAGCTATGACCGCCGGGACCCGCAAAGCTGATATCGAAGCGGCGGCTGGCCAGCGCCTGCGCCGTGATGTGTTCCGTAGAGGGCCCATCCAAAATGACGAAGGCCTTCAGACGCGTCAACTGCGGCGCCGGCCGGCACAGATAACGCATCCCGCTCAGATTCCCCTCGCCCTCTTCGCCCACATTGGCAACCAGCAACAAACAGGAAGCCAATGAATGCAGTTCCGCAGTCTCCTGCAACACTCTGGCCACCGCGAGCAGCGCCGCCAGTCCGGAGCCGTTGTCGGACGAGCCCGGCCCGAACAGCCGCCCGTCCGGGCCGAAATAGATCTCCTCAGGACGGCTTGGGGCAATCACCGTATCTAGATGGGCCGAGAGCATAACCAGCGGTTCATTCTCCTCGGCTCCAAAGCA
>DATJUG010000101.1:0-19147 GCA_035502635.1 Bryobacteraceae bacterium | reverse complement strand
AGCGCGCGCGAGCGGCACAGGAGCCTGGCTTCCGATTGTGGTCCGCTGCGTAAGCACGTACGAACGCGAGGCGCGCGAACGCGGCTTCACGCGCATTGCAGGTGTGGATGAAGTCGGACGCGGCTGCTTATTCGGGCCGGTATTCGCCGCGGCTGTAATTCTCGACCCGCTGCGGCCCATTCGCGGCCTCTGCGATAGCAAGATCATCGAGCAGGAAGAGCGGTCCCAACTCGCGCTGCAAATCAAGGCGCGCGCGGTTTGCTGGGCGGTCGGCGGGGCGGATGTTTTCGAGATCGATCAGATCAACATTCTGCAAGCTTCGCGGCTGGCGATGCTGCGTGCCGTCCAAGCGCTCGCGGTGGCGCCGGATTATCTGTTAATCGATGCGGTGAAGATTGATTTGCCCATTGAGCAGCTTCCGTTGATCGATGGCGACGCGCGCTGCCGCGCAATCGCGGCGGCATCCATCATTGCGAAGGTGCATCGGGACGCGTGCCTGGCCGAATGGGATCGGGTTTTTCCCGAATACAATCTGGCTTCAAACAAAGGCTACTCGACGCCTGACCATAAGCGCGCACTGCGCCAGCATGGGCCGACATTGCTGCATCGCTTTAGTTTCGAACCCGTGCGGATGAACAGCGCGCGCGTGCATTGGACCGGCTATCTGACGGATGCGCCCGTGCAAGGCGAACTGTTTGCGGAGACCGTGGAAAGTGCCGGCGCCGGCGCGGTCGCGGAGTTGACCCATGCGGAGGTGTCGGCATGAGCACCCGCACTCCTGCGCCGCCGATTCCCCCCACGTCCACGAAGCCTCCGGGCTTCATGCGATGGCATCGCCGCGTGCTCGGCTTCTGTCTGGTGATTTTTGCATTCGAGTTGGGACTCTTCCTGCTGATCTTCCCCTGGCTTCGCAATTGGGATCTAAGTTGGATCCCGGTTCATTCGCCGCGCTTTTCCGATATCTGGATGAGCCGCTATTTCCGCGGCGCACTGAGTGGGTTAGGATTGCTGAATATCTATGTGGCGCTGGCGGAGTTAGTCAGGCAGTTGAAGGCGATGTTCGGGGAAGAGGCGAAATAGAAAGTCGGTTCCGGCCCGCGGGGTGGGCCCCCAGCATTATTCTGGGGCGGTCGCCCTATGAATCCTGCCTAGGAACTCCACGACTCTCACGATCGGAATCCCGCGATGTTCGCCAAGCCTGAGCAGATGACGATCGCCAGAGACAATGAAATCTGAGTGCGACGCAATAGCGCATTCTAATATCGCGTTATCGTCTAGGTCGTCTTCAACTGCATAGACGCGTTCGATGGGGACGACAATTTGGGTGACACGCGCCAGATGCAGCATAATTTCTTCGACATCGGCTTCGCTGCGCCCAAATTTGCCACGTAGCACCTCGACTATTTCCTGCATAATGACCGGCGACGCCCAAAGACTGATGCTCTCTTGAAGCGCGAGCTCCAAAATCCGAAGCGGCTGCCCGGCAAACTGTAGCGCCGAAATGTAAACGTTCGTATCTGCCGTGACGCGTAGCACGAGCTACAGCGACTACTGGCGCTTCTCGGCGCGGTGCGCGTGGATAAGCCGCTCCACGTCGTCCTCGCTGTATCCGAGTGCCTGCGATTGGCGGAGTCCCTTTTCGATCAACTCATGCCAGCTCTTATTTTCGAGGTGCTTTTCTACCAGCCTCTGAATGAACTGTCCCGGCGTGAGTTGTTCGGCTGCAGCTCTGGCCTCAATTTCGCGGACGAGCGATTCTGGAAGCTCCACCTGTGTGCCCATACGACTTCTCCATTGTCTCTCAGAGGAAGGGATTCTGCCTTGGGTCCCTTCGCGCCACTACAATAAAAAGGAGCGTACTTCCGATACCGCAATTCTGGATGTACTCCGCTCACCGCGCAACCGATAACAGAACCAAGCAATGGAATCGGCCCTCTAACCACTCGAGTCGAATCGGATTTCGGAAGCGAAGCCGACTTGTTGGGACTAATCACCGGGGGATTGGTGTGGTGTTACCAGAGGCAGATTCTTTGCCGTCTTGATTTTAGTCATCGTTTTCAGCGTTTGCCGTTTTAGCTCGTCGCCTCGGCACTGCAACTCGGCGGCAGCCTTCCTTTGCGCCGTAAGGAGTGGCCCGCCAGACTGTGCCGCCGGGCGAGGATTGGTGCACCCCCTCTATCAATCCGAGCGCTACCATTTGGTTGATTACTTTTCCTAGGGAACTGAGTGAGACAGAAGCGTTTTCCCAATCGAAAGCAGTGGCATTGGGGAAATACATGCCGCTATGCAATGCCTTCGCCAGAGATACTAATGGGAGACCGATGCCCTGATTGTCTGTACCTGCCCCGAGCGTTTGCGGAAGAACGCTCCTGATTATGTCGTCCCAATATGGATGGAATGATTCCCTTTTTCCCTCTGGGAATTCGAGTACAATTTCGGTAATTTCCTGGCCACTAGCGAGATCATCAGCACCCGCTGGCGGCCTCAGGCGGTTGGCCTGCTCTAAGGCAACGCTCATCGCATCGCGCTCGCGACGTAAGCTTAGCAGTTCATCTTTTAAGCTCTCGTCATTTGATTCGCTAGCTCTAATCCATCCTTGTGCCGGACGGGTTCTCTTGAGGTGCTGGATCCCGGTGAATACAGCGGCCGTGAGCTCACTTCGGTCAGCCCAATGCCTGCAGTTCTTCGATCTCAGCTCTGTCCGAAACTCGTTGAACCGCCTCCGACCTTCGTCGGTGCCTTCTGTTTTATCTGCGGGCAATGCGCCCGGATTGGAGTGGAGAAGAGCAATCGTCGCCTTGCCAGTTTTGATAGCGTACTCGTACTCTAGATGCGTATAGCTTTTACTCGCATTCTTCTCGAGCGTTCCATATCGTCCACCCAGGATGATTACGTAATAATCAGAGTCGTCGATAACGTTCCTAATCAAGGTCAAAGAATCATCGTCTGCTGCTGGAAACAACTCCATACCGGCGGGGAAGCAGTCGAGTTGAAGGAGGGCGCTGATAACAACTGCCCGCTCTTCGCGCAAATCCTCGAAGGTCGAACTGACAAAGACCTGATATCGCTTATCCACACTGTCTATAGTAGGACCGACGGCTAGGTAGCATCTCCACGGATGAGCAATCGCGCCTTTCTCCGCCCGGCTCGCGGCTTGCCGCGAGACCGCAGCCCGCCGTACGAAGGGCAGTGCCTTTCTGTTGGCTGGCACCTAATCCCGGCTCGCTCATTGCCAAAGGCAGCTCTCGCTGAAACCGATCCAAAACGCGGTCCAGTCGCATTTTGGGCATTTATTAACCCGAACACCTGTAAGACATTGCTGGGGCCGGGAGTTCCCTGGGTATTCGGTAAGGTTACCCTTGAGCGACGATTCAGACTGCGTTCATCGTCACTCCCTGTTCCGGCGAATGCTGGCCGACCTGTCAGGCGTAATCCGGCCCAAAAGTGGCAAGTTTCCGCGTCACTCAAAGGCCGAGCATCCTGATAGTAGAATCGATGAAATGCTGGCGAGAACCCCTATTCTCTTCTGCGTAATCACCTGGATGGAAAATTACGACGGCGTGATAGGAGATCAACCTTCCGGCGGAGGGTCATTTATCGACACCGAAGGTTATGGTCACGAGATTTTCAACTTCAGGAGTTTTCGAAATCACTTCTATGGATTTGTTGAACCTGGAGGCCGCATAGCAATTGAGAGGCTCGGTGGGGACAGTCAGACGGAATCTTTTCCCGGCGTGACCGTTGTCTTTGTTGCACCATTCCACGGCGAAAGCCCATACGTGATCGTCGGCTGGTACAAGAATGCTACCGTTTACCGATCGCCGCAGGACCCGCCGAACGGGTCTGCACGAGTGTTTCACGGCGATCCAATCGGTTTTAATCTCAGAGCTGCACAGAAGGATGGTTTTCTTATCCTGCCTGTGGACAACCGAGTTTTCCCTGTGCCCCGAGGCAAGAGTGGGATTGGCCAAAAGCGCATCTGGTACGCGGACAAGCCGGAACAGCAAGAGTTCCTTCGGAGGGTCAGGCGATATGTGGAAGCACAGAAGCCAGAGGCGCAGCCTCCCCGGCATAGAGGCCACCATGGGAGGGGATGGCAACGCGATGTGGAACGCAAGCAACTCGTCGAACGGATAGCGGTGCAGACGGTTTGGAATCACTTCGAAGCGCTGGGATATGCGCTTAAGAGCGTCGAACGAGAGAACTGCGGTTGGGATTTGGAAGCGACACTCGCCACGACAACCTTGCGGTTGGAGGTAAAAGGAACTTCAGGAAATCAGGTGTCCTGTGAGGTTACCCCAAACGAGTACCGGCCGATTTCCGAGAAGATGCTTAGCTATCGACTATGTATCGTCTGCGATGCATTAGGCGCAACTCCAAACCCCAAGATTTTCGCATGGTCAAGAGAACAACGGGCGTGGTGCTTTCAAAGGGAGCGGCTTTCCATAACCGAAGTGATTGGGGCAAGACTCTCTACCTAAGTTGATTTGTTGATTTCTAGATCGGACTAGCACCTATAACACTTACGCGGTACTGGACGCGAGCGGAGGGCAGTTCCCGTCACGATGCCGACTTGTCGTTCCGTATGTGGCCGACACTTTCCAGGCCGCCGCCCAGAATATCGGCCCGACGATCAACTTTGAGCCTCATTTTGAAAGGCCACCTATGTCAGTTTTGATATCGTCAGCAGACCGGAAGCAGCACCAACTCAGGTATTGACGTTTCTACTGTTCGAACTCCCCGACTGTGACACACCGCGCAGATAACAGTGTCTGGGGGGAGAACCTAAAATATCCAAACCGTGTTCCGTTATTCGTTGAGACGAAGTCAAGAGTCAACAAATTGGTTGTGACCAGATGGGGGAAGCTCCAGACGACTGGCTCCAAAATTGGGCCCTCATTTGATATCCCGCCCTTCGCCAACTTGCGCGATTAGTCCTCATAAAGCCGTTCCGACCGCGTATCGCCTAGAATAGCCGCAGTTCGCACCCGCAGAATTTACAACCCACAACCGGCTCGAAAGTCCAAACTGCCTCCGCGTCGGGTTTCTTCGGCAAAACCGGCTCGTCTGGTTAAACGCCAGGTCGTTTTGTAAACACCGACCGTCCCGCCCGCGCCGCCTTCAGTCCACGTTTCTTCTCAAAGTCTTTAGGCGAGCTTGTGCAGCGTAGTAGCACCCCGAGAGCTGCCAGTCCCGCGAGCGCCAGCGGCCACGAAGCGGGTTCAGGAACAATGTTATGGTCCACGTCCTGCGTGAACGCGAAATCCTGCGGGACGAAATTTATCGGGCCATTCACAGTGTTCGGGAAATCAATGAGCAATTTCGCGTAGAGATCGTCTTCCGGGGGCATCCCGGCGAGGGCAACTGCGCTCGAGTACGTGACAACAATGCTGGCGTCAATACCATTCGGAAACAGAGGACCAAACACAATATCTGCGCCAGGGCCACTTCCCGGCGTTCCCGGGCCGGCGTGTGCACGATCAAAGTAGACTCCCGCAGCGGTGCCGTCAAATTCAAGCGAAATCGGAGGGCCCAATATGGTAGAGCTGTATTGCCACGCGAGATTGCCGCTCGCATCGCCAGTGACCGAGACGGCTAACCCTGGACCGCTGGCTGAGCCGCTGATGGGTCCCGTAGCTGTCCATGTCATTGGGATCACTAATGTACCTGTACCCTCCGCGAAGGTCGCCACCACGACCAAGCCCGTCAGATCGGAGCCCGTCACATTATCACTGATGGCGTTTGCAGTCACGATGGGATTCGGATTAACTACAATCGTCTCCGCAGAGAGATGAGCAGTGACCAGCAGGCAGACCAGGAAGAAACACTTTCTCTGGCACATGGACGCCTCCCGGATTCTATGACATAAAACGGCAGAGAAGGTTTCAGCAACTGGTCGCTCCATATCAGGAACAAGAAACGCCGCCGCGCGCCTGAATCCGCCCTCACCTCCCCACCCTCCATCCTTTTTCATCCCTCCTTTCAGCCACTTACCGCGAACCTACTCCCTAACTTCACAACCCCGCGCCGCACAATACGCGCGTATGGCAACTCCTGCGCAAGTGGCCGCTAACCAGGCGAATTCACAAAAATCCACCGGCCCGACGTCGCCGGCGGGGAAGGCTCGTTCTAGCCGCAACTCTTTCAAGCACGGTCTCTATTCGAAAGAACTCGTGCTCCCCAACGAAGACCCCGCCGAGCTCGACCAACTCCGCGCCTCGCTCCGCGCCGAGCATCAGCCGATCAACACCACCGAAGACATGCTGGTCAACGACCTCGCCGAAAACTTCTGGCGCCTTCGCCGCATGCGCGAGTTCGAAACCCGCGCCATGCTGCCGGAAAATATCATTGATTGGCACCGAACCGGGCTTCTCGCCGTCGTCCAGCGGACCATGGCTTCTGCCGAGCGCGGTTTCCACAAAAGTCTCACCGCTCTCCGCCGCCTGCAGAAAGACCGTGGCTTCGTTCCTCAAGAATCGAATCACGCAAGCACCGAATCTGCCGCCTCGAACGGTTCATTTGGCTTCGTTCCTCTAACACCAGACCAGTCCGGCACCGAAAACCCCGCCTTGGCCGCTGAAATTGGCTTCGTTCGCGAAGAAATGCGTCCCTTCCTCAACAAATCGGGCATTCTCACGCGCGAAGGCTTCCATCAATTCGCTGCTCACATGCGCGAAAAGTGCATGGCGCAGCTAAACGACATCCCGAAAGCCGCCTGACGGGAGCTTGCCTCGATTCTTTTACATCTGAATATGTGCAAGGCCGCATCGCCGCACCCTAGCTGCGTCCCGCGATTGTCTTGGGCATCGAGCAGCCACAGCAGTTGCATTCGCTTCCCAAACCTTACCGCGGCGATCGAAATCGCTGCTAGACTGAGCAAGAGCAGGCAGCCGATGATTACGCACTATGTGGACGACCGGGAAGGCTGGTACTACGTGGCCGGCACACGAGTCATGCTCGACTCGATTGTACGCGGTTTTCAGGACGGTGCCTCGCCGGAGACGATTTGTGAGAGTTTTCCGGCGCTAACACTTGAGCAGGTCCACGGCGCAATTGCCTTCTACCTCCGAAACAGAGTCGAAGTCGAAGCTGCGATGCGCGAGCGGGAACGCATCGAGGACCAATTCAGAAGCGTGCATCTTTAACTGGAAAGCGCCGGAACAGCTAGTGAGATTCTAGTCTCGGTCCCTCGTGGCATTATTAGTTTCTAAGTCGGTAATTGCTGGCGCCGACGAGCAAAATAGCGACGTTTTCGCTGCATTTGGACTCGGCTATAATAATGCGTCGGTCATGCCAACTCACAAAGCCGAAAAACAATTATAGGAATTACGCCTCGGCTGTTCGGCATAGAAATAATGCCCACTCTTTACGTCTTTTGGGAGCGCTTGGCGCAAGATGCGCGATACGGCTGGCGCATGCTGATCGCGCGCCCGGGCTTCAGCAGCGTCGCGGTCCTCTCGATCGCTTTGGGAATCGGCGCCACCACGGCGATCTTCAGCGTTGTGTATGCGGTTCTTATGGATCCCTATCCATATCGCGCGGCAGACCGCATCGGCTGGCTCGGCACGCCTAACGCGAAAGGCGGTGGCATGTGGCAACTCAATTATTTGCCCGCGCAATACCTGGAGATCAAGAGCCGGGTGCACTCGATGGAAGACGAAATCGCAGTGGTTGGGCGAGATGCCGTCTTGGGTGGAAAAGATCTGTTGCCGGAGAGCGTGCGGCAAGAGGACTGCTCGGCGAATTTCTTCGAGTTCTTCGGGGTGCCTCCGCTATTCGGGCGCGTTTTCACGTCCAAAGATTTTCCCCACGGACAAGAGCCGGATCCAGTTACTGTGATTAGTTATAAGTTCTGGCAGCATGCTTTCCAGGGCGACCGGGAGGTTATCGGGCGAAAGATTCTATTGAACGACAAGGAATACACCATCATCGGCGTATTGCCGATTCGCTTCACCTGGCAGGACGTGGATGCCTACACGCCTATGAATGTGCGCCCGGGTTTGCAGGAATATGTCGACATTTACTACCGTGTGCGCCGGGGCGTCTCCAGGCAACAGATTACCGCGGAATTCAATCCGCTCATTCAAGTGTTCAGGAAGCAAGCTCCACGTTACTTCTATCCCGACGGCCCGGTGCGCCCCGAGTGGGTGACGGTCAGCGAGGGCATTCTAAGAAAGTTTGCGACCACCTTACTGGTGCTGTTTGGCGCGGTATTTCTGCTGCTGCTGATTGCCTGTGGGAACGTTGCAAACTTATTGCTGGCGCGTGCGGCGGCGCGCGAGGGCGAGATGGCCATACGGGTTTCGATCGGAGCCACGCGTCTGCGGCTGGTTCGGCAGTTGCTGACCGAGAGCGTAATGCTTGCACTGGCCGGCGGCATTTTCGGCGTGGCGCTCGCCTTCCTTGGCATAAAAGGAGTGACGGCGCTTATGCCGGTGCACGCAATTCCGCACGAGGCGGTGATTGCCATCAATTGGGCGGTGCTTTGGTTCGCTGCTGGAGTCTCTGTCCTGACTGGAATTATTTTCGGGCTTGCGCCGGCCCTGCATGTATCGGCCGCTACTCACGCGCAAGCGCTGAAGAGCACTAGCAAAGGAAGCGGCACGGGCGGCGGGCACAGGCGGCTGCATGACTTACTCATGATTTTCGAAGTAACTTTGTCGCTGGTTCTGTTAACCGGCGCCGGGTTGGCCGTGAAGGGTCTTATAGCGCTGCAACAACAGCGTCTCGGCTACGATCCCGATCATGTACTGACGTTCCGAGTGCAGATTGGGGATCGATACCCTCAATGGGCAAGCGAGCGATCTATCTACGAACAACTGTTGGATCGCTTCTCGCGTTTACCGGGCGCCGAAGGAGTAGCGCTCAGCGATTCGGGAACACCGCCCTACAACGGCTTCATGACCAAGCTGATGCTGGACGACAGGCCGGCATCGGAGGCCGTGAGTGGCCGCGTGAATATGGTCAGCAGCGCGTACTTCGAAACCCTTCATGTACCGCTGATCCGCGGGCGTTGGTTTGACCATGGCGATATCCTGCGAGCCAGCCCCGTGGCGCTGATCAGCCAGGACTTTGCGCTGCGCTGTTTCGGGAATCGCAGCCCGCTGGGGCGCCGCGTGCAAGTAGATTTGTTCAATGAGCCGCTGCCGCGTCAAATGCTGAAGGCGCCGACATACGTGAACTCGTTTGAGATCGTCGGTGTAGTAGGCGCGGCGAGAAATCGCGGCTTGCGCGACCAGCCGGATCCCGCGCTGTTCATCCCGTATCCGCTTCTGTGCACGCCTTTCAATGCAATCTTTATTCGGACCCGCTCCGAACCCATGGCGTTTGTCAAACAGGCTAGAGAAGCTGTAAAGTCTGTCGACCCGCACGCACCGATTATGTTCGTGAGAACTCTCCAGGAGTGGGTCGATTCCAGCACGGCTTATCCGCGCTTCGCGACTTTCCTGTTCGGGGTCTTCGGCGGAATCGGCATGCTGCTGGCTGCGGCGGGCGTGTTTAGCGTGGTCTCTTATGCCGTGGCGCATCGCACCCGCGAGTTCGGACTGCGCATGGCGTTGGGAGCCAAACCCGGGGATGTCTTGCGCCTGGTGCTCGCATCGACAACACGTATGCTGGCGCTCGGTTTGTCGATCGGTCTCGTGCTGAGTATTTTTGTCACGCGCGTACTCGCGAACCGCATGGAAGGCATGGGTACGCCGGATGTTTCTCTATTCGCCGGGGTTCCGGCGGTGCTGATCGTGGCTACGTTGGTGGCGTGCTTCTTGCCTGCGCGATCGGCTACGCTGATTCAGCCGATGGACGCCTTGCGCCAGGAATAGCGTGAACCTAGGCCGTGGCGGCCAACCGCTGAGGCGGCTGTGCGAGGTAACGTTCTACATTCATCAGCCGCGCTCCTGCGCGACCGCAGGCGCATGGCTCGTGTTCGAGAAAGGCGCTCAGGCCGGTATGCACGCTCTTTCTTCCGAAGCCGTCCACCAGCAGTTCGCCGTTAACGAGCGAAAATGTTGCGTCCGGTTCGATATGCCAGCCTTCGTGCGTCTCGCATTCGGAGGCAGCTAACGCGCCGCTCGGCGTGAGGAACACTTCATACACCGGGACGCCGAAGGTCTGCCACAGCACTACCCTTCGAACATCGCTTAACGGCTCGTCCCCGCAGCGCGTTAAGACGAAGATCGCGTGATCGACGCTCGAGAGCTCGATTACTTTCAGCTCCACGCGTTCGGCGAGCTCCTGCAGATTCGCTGCCGTCCCGGTCAACACCCGGGGGCGAAACGCTTCGATGCTGTTCCATTCGCCCGGACGGAATACGCGCACCGAATCGAAGTCCGCACGCGTGCCGATCTGAGCAATACGCAAGTTCGCAGTAGCAAAGAGGGGGAGTTTGCGGCGGGTGGTGCCTTGCGAACGAAACCGCCTGACGTTCACTGGGAGGCGCATCAATTGGGGTTCTCATGTAGAAAGTACCAGTGAGCGTGTAATCTTGTTTGTCAGGTTATTCCGAACGAACTGGCCATTTGGGGAATCAAGCGTTCGCTGTCAGAGCGGAGACGCGCTCTTCGAACAAACGCTCCAAGTTGAAGTAAAAGAGTTGTTCCGCCGTGGATTTATCAATACCTAACTCATACAGCGCGGTTGCCTGTTGTGCGAAGATTGCGGACTGCCAACCTCGCGGGAAGAAACTGGAATCGGTGCCGAATAGGAGACGCTGTGGGCCGAGTAGATCCAGCGCGCGTCGAAACACGGTTCGCAGATCCAGCCCGTCGTACTGCATCCAGCGGTTGCTGCTGGACGTGTCGAGCCAAACGTTGGCGCAGAGATCAGCGAGCATGAGCGCTTCGCGAAAATAACCTGCGCCGAAATGCGGCACGATGAAACGGATGCGGGGGAAATGCAAGGCGACTGGGTGAAGATCGAGCGGATTCGAGAACCGCATATCGAACTGGCTGGGCAGGTTGAGAAGTTTTCGTACACCGATGCTGATGGCCCCGCAGTGCACGAACACCGCCAGGCCGTGATCGGATGCGGTCTCTAGCAAGGGAACCAAGCGCGCATCGGCGATCGAAAACGTGTGCATTGCCGGGAACAGACACATGCAATGGAGGTGAGGATTCTCAGCGGCTGCGTTTAACCGATCAGCGGCGTCCGGTTGCAGTGGATCCAGCATGAAGAAGCCGAGAAAGCGTCCAGGATGAGCGGCTACTGCGGTGGCGACGCTTGCTTCATCGCCATGCGCGCTTGCGATGAGACAAGCTCGGTCGACACCCTGGCGGTCCAGTTCAGCTATCCAGCGTTCCGCGAGTAGCGAAGCTTCAGAAGGAGGGATTTCCCAGTTCAGCAGCGGCGCGAGCGCTTCGGTGTCGGGCAGCTTTTTCTGGCTGGCAAGACCCGAGAAGAACTGGTGCGAGAAAAAGTGAACATGAGCGTCGCCAACTCGAAGCTCACCCCAGGGCGTATTGACCATTCGGTTGATTGTACCCAGGGGGTATAAACGTGTTCCGGCGAGGACGCACATCCTCGCCGGAGTCGAAAGGTTTAGTTGTTTGCGAGCCTATGCTGCTTTAGACAGCGCGCCGGCCGGCGAACAGGCTCACCAGGAACAGCACCAAGAAAATGATAAAGCAGATCTTGGCGATGCCTGCCGATGCAGCGGCAATTCCGCCGAATCCGAAAATAGCGGCAACGATCGCGATCAACAGGAACACCCAGGCGTACCAGAGCATGTGTTGTTGTCTCCTCCCGGCAAAAATGAAAGCACGTTTGCTGCCATGCCGCGAGACAGCCAAATCACAGTTGTGGGCTGGTTTATAAGCCTCGCTCTGTCAATGTGTTAAGGCAACAGAGCGGCAGGGTTCCCGATCCGGTAGCCCTATGATAGGGAACAATTTTCCGCGATCCCAACGGAAGGTTTTTCCCCAGCACGCAGTTTAGACCTGCGAGTAGGATGCCGGGTTCAGAATCAGGTTTGTAATGTTCGAGACGATTGACTCGAAATTGAATTTGGGAGAGTTCGTGAGCTTCTTCCATTCCGGATCAGAGCTGAAGGCTTTCCATTTTGCGTTCATGCCCGCAAGATCCGGGAAGCTGAGCATGTAGGTCAGGTTCGGCAGGCGCGACCCGATCAAGGTGTCGCCATAAAACACCTGCCAAAAGCCGGCTCTTTGAAAGACGTCGAATTCGCCGCTATGGAACATCTCGACTTTCACGCGGTGGTCTGCGTTGCTTGGGCTTTCGTAGGTGCGCAGTTGAAAGACTCGCACGCCGTTTGTGGCCGTTACGGGCGGCGGCGTTAGCTTCGGGTGGCCTTCGAATGCGATCAGCAGCGAGCTTTCTACTCTGAGGTATGCAGGCTGATTCGCGGGCGCTTTCAGGAAAGCTTCTCCTGCTTTGGTGTATTCGCTGTCATCAAGGAGATGAAATTCACTTTGCACGAGATTCTCGAGCGACGTGCTCGGAATGAGCACGTAAAGTACAGGGGTTTCGACGCCGATCTCGAGATTGAATGCGCCGATCGGTTTCATGCCGAGGCGGTTCAGTCCGGGTATCAGGGCGTTCGCGACGTAGTCGTTCGTGAGTTTCTGTTGCGGGCCGGATGCTAATTGATAGCGGCGCAGCTCGTAGTATTCGCGCGCGGATTCATTCGCCGCTGAAGCTTGGTATGCGAGTGCCGTAGCGGCAACCGAGGAGCTAAGAAATTGTCGTCTATACATGTTGGTCCGATCGCTAGCATTCTATCGAGCCGCGGGCGCGCTTTGCACTTCTACTAGGGCCAATGCATTTGGCTGCAGATCCAGATCCAGATGGTTGCCTTCGAGATGACTTCGAGCCGGCGGTGGAAGTTTTGTCGCCGCGTTCAATCGTTGAATCTGATCTTCGGTTGGATAGGTGGGGCTGCCCATCGCTTTGTAGGCGGCGAGTGTGTTTCCATGATCGTCGTCCACGCGGCTGATGCTGACGGGCGCATCGGTGCGGACATTTTCAAACGTCAACCGAAACTTCTTCGCGGTCCCGGTCTTATCCGGATCGACTAAGTTCCAGACTGCAATTACGAGCGAGCCGTTTTCGCGTTTCGTAACGATGGCATTCGAATCCGAATTCGCGATGCGCCGGTCTCCCAACCTGTGCATCAGTTCGAAATCGTAATAACTCGGCTTGTTGATGCCGCCCTCGGCCCGCAGACCGAAGTGCCCTTCGAAAGGACGCGGAATCGGGCCGCCCTCTTCGAACACATCGGAGAAAGTCCAAAACGACATTTCATCTACCATCCCGTCGCACTCGCGAACTGTGTTTGCCAACGCCGGCCCGACATACGATGTGTCGCGCGCTTCCTTCATACCCGGCACATTCCATTCGGTCCACAACAGCGGCAGTCTTGGCATCGCGGAGGTCTCAATTTCTTTCTTGACTTTTGCAACGGCGCGGCAAACACGGTAATCCATCGGAATGTTTTCATTCGTGCCGAGAAGGTCTTCCACTGTGTCATCGGCATAGCCGTGCGTCGAAACGAAATCGACGGGCACGTGTTGCTCGGCCGCGTGCTTTAGAAAATCGTCGACCCAAGCAGCGGCCGCGGTGGCCGGGCCGCCCACGCGCAGGCGTCCGCTGACGCTCTTCAGGTCGTGTGCCGTATGATCGTACAACTCGAAGTAACTCTTCTGCCGCGGAATGCCGTCCCAGAAATCGATGTTCGGCTCGTTCCAGACTTCGAAGTACCACTGCGCCACTTCGTCTATGCCGTAACGTTCAACGAGGTGCCGGGCAAACGCCGTAATCAGCCCATCCCACTTTTCCCAACTCTTCGGGGGCGAGACGTTCTGCTTGTACCAGAAGGCGTGCAGCGCGTCTGGATTAAACGCCAGCTTCTTCGGCATGAAGCTGATTTCAACCACGGGACGCACGCCGTCCTTAAGCAGGCCATCGTAGATCTGATCCACGTAAGCGAAGTTGTAGACAGGATTCCCGTGGTCGTCCTCGTTATATACGCCGACTTCGTCGTGCAGAATTGCATGGAACCGCACGTAGCGGAAATCGGTGATTTCTTTCACAGCGCGCAGATCGCTTCGATAGCTTTCGCGCAACGCGAGAATCGCGCGACCGGAACCAAACATTTGTTCCCAAAAATGTGGGAACGGGGAAGTCTGCGCGTGTGCGTCGATGCGGATTTCCTCCTGCGCCCAGCAATCGACTCCCGTGCACAAGGTTAAAACAACGGCAAACCCGGCATAGATTTTCATTTGGATCTCCCGCTAGCAAGGTTATCGTCTCGACCCGGAGCCGCGTACCATGCGCATGATGGTTTTAGGGAGTGGGCCGGTAGCTTCCGAGAACTCTTACGAATTCGGTGATCTCTCGGAGATTTTCAAGCGCGTTCCGGACTGCCGGATCGGTATCGCGGCCCAGCAGATCGAGGTAGAAAAGGTACTCCCAGGGCTTACCGCGAAGCGGTCGCGATTCGATTTTGGTGAGATTCAGGTCACGCAATGCGAAGCATGCCATGGCTTTAAATAAGGCGCCAGGAATGTTCCGCATCGAGAAAACCAGAGAGGTTTTCCAAGGACTGGCCGCAGACGCAAAAATATCCTTCTGTTTCGTCAGCAGAAAAAATCGGGTGAAGTTCTGCCGGTCATCTTCAATATTTCTCCGAAGTATTCTCCCGCCGTAAATCGCAGCGGCTGACTCCGATGCGATAGCGGCTGCCCCAGGCGGGCGTTTTTCTCGCAACATTTTAACACTGCCGGCGGTGTCATAAAAAGGAACGGGCTCAATACGGCAGTGCTTATCGAAGAATTTGCGGCACTGATTGATCGCCACTGGATGGGAAAATACACGGCGAATATCGGGGAATCGAACCTCTGGCAGGGCAATCAAGTGGTGCGATATACGGATGCTTGTCTCGCCACAGATCGGCACTTCATATTCGAGAAGATGGTCGTAATTCTCGTGAACGCTGCCATGTAATGTGTTTTCTATTGGAACAACAGCATGACTAACAGCATTGGAGCGTAGCTCCTCGAACACATGCTTAAAAGTCTCGCAAGGCAGCATCTTGATTTGTTCGCCGAGCAACTTTTCGGCAGCGGCCTGGCTGAACGCGCCGAGCTCGCCTTGAAATGCGGCTGACAGTCTTCTTTTTCGAGCCATTTAAGTGCGAACCAGGGACGCAAACCTACATAAGACTTGGTCCTACCGCCCGCCGGAGCTGCTATCCAGCGAATTCACGCCATTATCGGGAACGCGCTCCCGTATCTTGCGAGCGTAACGGCTGGGACGAATAGTCCGCGGCAAATATACGGCGAGGAAGTTATTCATGCCATCACCTAGTGATTGAGGCCTTTGTTCTGAAAACAGAACGAAAGTGTGCCAATATAATCCTTACGTCGCTTTCTGCCCATGCCCGAAGAACCAGGACGAAAACTCAGGCGTCTGCGTGAGCGCCTGCAGTTGCGGTACCGCGATGTGGAAGAAGCCAGCCAGCGAATCGCTGGCCGACACAGCAACGACGAGTTCTTGATCGGTCTAAGTCGTCTAGCCGACATTGAGAACAAGGGGACCGTTCCGTCCATCTATCGCCTCTACTCCTTATGTGCCATTTACGGCCTGGATTTCAGCGCCGCGCTCGCGTGGTATGGTATCGAGCTGAATCGGCTGACGGCGGATGCCGCCGGACTCCCTCTTGGTGAGACGCGTCCAGTGGATTTCCGAGACACGCAGACGGCGAAGGTCGAAGTACCCGAAGATGGAAGCGGCGCCCTTGACCTGCGCCAGACTTCCTATCTCACGCGCTTCACGCAACGGTGGGGCAAACTGCCGCTGGCGCTGCTCGATTCGCTCGATGCGCGGCATTTGAGATACGCCTTTGTCGGCACCGACGATTGGACGATGTTTCCGGTGATTCCGCCTGGTTCCTTCATCCAGATCGACGAATCGAAGCGTCGTGTTGCGAAGGATGGCTGGTTTCACGAGTACGAGCGGCCGATCTATTTTGTTGAGCACCGAACTGGATTCCGGTGCGGATGGTGCACTGAGAAGCGCGGTTTCCTGATCGTGCAGCCACACTCGCTGTCGGAAGTACAGATTGAAATGTTTCGCTATCCGGGAGAAGCCGAAGTGGTTGGGCAGGTAGTGGGTTTGGCTATGCGTCTGGACTTGGCGAAGCGACGCCGTACACGTTCTTGAGCAATCCCAAAATAGCTTCGATATCGGAAATGTGCTTTTGCCGCTCAGGTCCCTGAATAGAACCCGGCACGAGATTCTTATACGGCGAGAGACGAATCCAAGCATCGACTAAGAGTGCGGGATCGATTTCGAGGCCGTTAACGTATAACTCAATGTCGGCTTTCTTTCGTTCGAGGGTATAGCTTACCCACTCCCGGAAAATTTCTTCGTGGATTCGTTTCAGGCCTTGACTTACACTAGAAAGGGACGTATGGTCCGGACATCCATAGTACTCGTATCGCCCTGTGTCTGGATTTCGAAGCCCCGCCAGGAACACCATGCGGCCGTAGGACGTCGGAATATACGACAATTCGCGCGCCCAGAGGTCCCGCAGAATCTCTGGAATCGGGAACGATGGCTTACGGCTTACCATGGCCAGTAGCCTTCATGATACATGGATATTTGTTGGCCGCAAGGTCTGCTGGTACTGTGGGGACTAGGACCGTTCCATGTCTGGAAAACCACAGTAGCCTGCATATTTCCTAGTTAATCCTGCCGCTATCGTAACGGTCAAGAGTCTCGCGGAAGCGAGAAAAATACTCCCAATTTCGACCTTATGAAAAAACTAATTCCAGCAGTTTTCTTGTTAATGACTTTCGCGGGTGCCATGCTTGCGGACCCACCCTTGCCAACGCCGTTCCCACCGGGCACCCAACTATCACGTTAACGGTCCTGTCTCCCGGGCACGTTTGGATAGTAGCCAACGCAGAGGGTTGCTCTGCGCAGGTGTTTTGCTCTACTATCCAAGACAGCCGAACAGGACATGACCGCGACCGATATTGCGCAGTATATCAGCGACGGGCTTGAGGTTGCCCTGGTCATTCGCCTGTTGCTGATGCGTTTGCATAGCGTGTATCGCGTGTTTTGCGCGTTTCTGTTGTTTGATGTCTTCTCATCGGCGGTGTTCTTTATCACCACGCATACGCGATATTTGCACTTGGACTACCGCTGGGCATGGATGACACTCCGACCAGTGGCATGGGTGCTAGCCCTTTGGATGGTCTACGCATTGGTAAACGCGATCCTGGCTAATCTCCCCGGCATCTTGCGGCTTTCGCACAAGATTCTCAATGTCGTGTTTGTCGGGGCGCTGGCGCTCGCGCTTATCACGGCTGAGCCCGAGTATTCGGCTTCTCAACTGTCTGCGTCGGCCATTTCTGGTAACAGGGCGATGGCCGCGGTATTTGTGATGGAGCGCGTGATCTTTATGGCCGCTCTACTCATCCTACTCGCGATGCTCGCGTTTATTCTTTGGTTTCCGGTCCAGATGCCCAGGAACTTAGCCTTCTTCAGCGCCGGGTTCGTGATTTTCTTCGCGAGCACGACTGCGCTCTTTCTGGCTCATACGTATGCGCCAAACGTCGACGTTCGGGTGATCAGCCAGCTTGTCATAGCTTTCCACTCGGCGTGTCTGGCTTATTGGCTGATTGTGCTCAACAAGGCCGGCGAGACAAAGCCAGTGCGGATGGGCCATAGTTGGGGACCAGCCGAGCAGAAGCGCCTGGTCGGCCAGCTCGAATCCATGAATGCCGCCTTACTCCGCACCTCGCGCCGGGAGAATTATTGACAGCTTTAGGCCCGAGTTCCCACTCATTTCTCGAAACCTAGGGCAAAAGCGTATAAAAAACGCTTTTAGGTCTTGAAACGGTCGGCGTATTCTTGTACCGTAGACTCTACGGAGACGAACTTGACTCCAGTCCTAGTCCTCACTCTAGTACTTTTCATTACCTTCATCCTTGCCTTTTTAGTGCGCATTGTGCTTAGGCTGCAAAAGCGCTGCCGCATGGAAGAAATCACCCCTGAGTGGCTTGCCAGCTTCTCAGTTTCTTCGTATCAACCCATGCACGTGCTGCTGTGTGAGGAGGATTTCTCCTTCCTTTCGCGGCAGCCCGGATTCGACCTCCTCCTATATAAGAAGTTCCGCAGAGACCGCCTACGCATTTTCAGGCAATACATGAACCGCCTGATCGCGGATTACAACCGCCTGCATATGGCCGCCCGGATGCTGCTCGCCGGCACGCCGCAGGATCAATCCGACATGATGACGCATTTGATCCGGCTGAAGATTAACTTCTCCGCCTCTGTCTTGCGTGCTGAAGCGAATTACCTGCTGTGCTGCGTCGGTTTCCGCACGCTCGCAGTTCGGGCGCTTATCATCCGGCTTGAAGAGCTAAGCAGCGAAGTGGCTGCCATTTCCGCTACACAAACGATCTAGCTAGGTATCGGCTTTAATTCTCTTTGGTCGCCGCCCGATCAACGAATCGCTTCATTTCCGCGATGGCTTTTTCGTAATCTTTAAATTCGCGCTCCGCACGCTTAAATTCTTTTGTGTGCACACATCGCCTGGCACCTCGGTGTTCGCTCGGAAATCTGAGGTGCAGCATCTCATGAAACATGACGTATTTCACTAGTAATTCCGGCGCCTTTTCCGAATCCAGAAGAACAGTCAATACGATGACGTGGTGGGACGGGTCGTAATGGCCGAGCGTTGTGCGCGACGGACGAAGGCTCCAACCCAGCGCCGGGCGCGCCATTAATCCGTGGAAATATTGAAAGTTGAGCTCCTCAAAAATGGCGGATAAGTCGTAAACGCGTCCCCGCGGATCGCGGTAGGATTTACGCCCGCGTTCTTGTTTCACTGAAAGAAGAGTGCGCCGGATGTCGCTCCGGTTCAGGTACCGTCGGTATCTGGCCACAATCCCCGCGGCGGGCACGAGGCGATGCAGCTTCGAAATGAGAATGAATGCCAACGCTTCCTGAATGGGCGCCGGCGCGTCTTCGAGCAGATCGCTGATATCGGCATGCAGATGGCCATCCTGAAGCCGGATGCGGCTGTTGGCGTTGGCGTATTTGCGGAATTGAATGGTGATCCGCGGAACAGGCGTCCGCGGCTTTAGGGTGCGAAAGACGCGCTCGTAGATCTGCTCGACTG
>DATJUG010000100.1:0-6100 GCA_035502635.1 Bryobacteraceae bacterium | reverse complement strand
TGCGCGGTCTCCGGAAAACACGTTGGTTGTCTCCCCAGACAATCGGTCCCGGAACGAAATCAATCAGCGGATTCATAGCGAACTGCAATCGCGCGGTTTGGTGAGTCGCGCCGAGCAACCCGTTACGACGCTTGTGCCGCGTCAGGAGATGACCGGAGCGGACCGCACCTGGGCGGCGCAGTACCAGGTCAACGATATTCTCCGCTATTCGCGTGCGTCGCAGGAGACCGGCATCGGCAAAGGCGAGTATGCCCGTGTGACGCGCATCGATGCTGAAAAGAATTTGTTAACCGTGTTGCGCACAGACGGCACCGAACGGACCTACGATCCGCGCCGACAGATGGGCGTCGCGGTCTATCGGGAGCATGAGAAGGCGTTCTCTGTAGGCGACCGCGTTCAGTTCACCGCGCCCAGCCAAGATTTGAAGCTTGCCAACCGCGAACTCGGGACCGTAAAGGACATTTCACCGAATGGCACCATGCGAATCGAACTGGACAGTGGACGGGAGATGAGCCTCAACCCTGAACGGTATCCACACATCGACCACGGCTACGCCGTGACGAGCTATTCCGGCCAGGGACAAACTGCCGAGCGTGTGCTCATCAACGTTGATACCAATCTCGCCGCAAGGGATCTGCTCAACAACCGCATGGCCTACGTCTCCGTTTCACGCGGACAATACGATGCGCAGATTTTCACGAATGACCGTGGCGCACTCGCAAACGCGCTTGGGCACGATGTTTCGCACAAGAGCGCGTATCAGTCCGCGCAAGCAATTGCCCCGCTTGCGCAGGAAGTCGCTGAAACGCACGCGCCGAAGCATGGCTTCGGGCAGGGCGTTGGCATGGGACTCGGAATGTGAGTTCGGCAAACGCAAGCACGATGCAAGACTGTTCGCATTCATACAAAGACCGCAGATCATCGTGAGGAGAATGTCATGTCCGCAGAGCTCTTTATCAAAAAGCCAGTTCAGAGCGTGGGCACCGCCGCATTGGGATTGGAGCGCCATTATTCCGTGGGCGAGATCGCCGAACGGTGGGGACTGAGCGAAAAGACTATCCGGCGCATGTTTGAAAACGAAGAAGGCGTACTGCAATGGGGCAGCCCGGAAACTCGGCGCAAGCGCGGCTACATCACTCTACGTATCCCAGAGAGCGTGATGTTGCGCGTACATCGCGAACGGACGCGACGCGCGAGCTAAAGGAAGACTCCTGTCCTCTCCGAGCGAATCGCATTTCAAGCAGACCTTCGCTATTGGCAGACTGCCCATGAAGGCAATAGTCCTAACAATTGCTTCTCAATATCCGGCCAAGACTTGGCGAGATTTACTGTAGCGACTTCAATACGATGTCCCTGGACTAGCATCGCGTCCTGAACTTCGTATCCATTGCTCGGGTATAAAAGGAGTCCGCCCGCATGGCGATGAGCATCGCTCAAGTGCTCCTGAGTTCGCAGGTAGGAGTAAATCTGATATAGGTTATCGGATTTGAATCGGCGTTCGCCGTAAAGGTTTTGAGCGAGCGCAGAAATCGAATACTTGGTATCAACAACAAATCTACGAAAGGGAGCGGCCCTTTCGACGATTGTCATATCTGTGTACATTGCAGGGACGAGTTCGTTGCCAAGTTCATCGAACCAGTCCAACATCTCAGCGTCAACGCGGCAACTTGTCAGGTGGAGCCGATAGAAATTCCGAGTAAATCGTTCAAAAAGCCTGTGAAAGCGAATCTCGTCCCGCAGCAATGCTACAAGCACTGCATCTCCTGCGGCTTCGACGGGTAAGCGAAGAGTATGAATGAGCCTACAGATCGCAATCGGCAAGGCGTAATCTCTGTCGTTGCGGCTGAGCTGCAGATTCGCAAAATCGCGCGCCGTCATCGCGCATATTCTGATTCCGTCCATTTGCCTCACCAAGCTGCGGAGCTCATGGCGCAGAGCCAATTCAGCACCCGGGTGATCTGTATGAATCGCAGGCTCACTGATCAACCGAGAAAGCGTAGACCTAATAATTCGGTTTGGCAATGTATCGATGCTTAGTTCTGGGAATATGCAGTTCGCGAGGCCTCGATCAAATGATTGGCGTTTTAAGCTCATCGGAAAATCGATACGGCCACGTATTCCGTGAAGCGGCGCAGAGGTTCTTTTGAACGTCCTTCGGAGCTGGTGACGTAGGAGCCGCCGAGAGCTGTGAGCCAGGATTTTCGCGAGCAGTCCCAACAAGTGCGGCGCTGTCTCTGACTCCGCTTTCCAGTCATTTCGCCATGCTGCCATTTCCCAGGCGTAGAGCAGAAGGTACCAGGCATTTCGCACTGGAATACCGTTTGCAATGTCGACATTGGTTAAGGGCGAGTCCATCGCTTACGCCAACAAATCCGCTGTGGCGTCCTCTACTTTTTGAGGTGCATCGTACCAATATTCGAGTAGAAGCGGCCTAATCTCAGTTTGAATTACCTCGTTGTACCAGTGATCGTCAAGGTGGGAGAAGTCGGTACCGAGCGGGCAAAAGAAACTGTGACCGACTTGGTACGCAGGCCCCAACAGCGAATCGTCTGTGATTTTCTTGTTTAGAGCGCCGAGCCGTTCAATGATCTTTGATACGAGTGCGTTGCTCATTCCTCGGTCTAGCAGCCAGCTGCGAAAAAGTGATGTTGCGAACTTAGGCTCAAGGGTCAGGAAGGCAAACCGGCGTCGCAACGCGTAATCGACCAAAGCTAACGATCGGTCCGCGATGTTCATCGTTCCTATAAAGAAGAGGTTCTCGGGGATGTGGAACTTCTCACCCGGTTCACGACGATAAATAGGAGTGACTTCGTGTTCCACGCCACGTTTATCGGCTTCCAACAACATCAATAGCTCGCCGAAGACTTGCGCCAGATTAGCCCGATTGATCTCGTCGATAAAAACCACATACTCGCGATCCGAATCGTCATCTGCTTGATTGCAAATTTCAATAAGTGGTCCGTCTACCAGTTCGAATTTTGCCGCCTGATCGGTGGGACGATAACCGCGCACGAAATCCTCATAGGCGAAGGAAGGATGAAATTGGACTGTCAAGACTCTTGACGGATTCTGCTCAGCAAGGAGCGCATACGCGAGCTTTTGAGCTATGAAGGTCTTGCCAACCCCAGGAGCGCCCTGGAGAATGAGATTCTTTTTCTTTCTCCATCGATTAAGTACCTGCTCGATCTCTTCAGTCGACAAGAAAACGCCATCCGTCACCATGTCGGCTATGTCGTACGGGGTCGCTTCACCGTTCTGGGGCGCGGTGTGATCCAAAAACCGTTGAACAAAAAAGTCATAATCTTGAGGTTCACCGAAAAATACAAAACGGATTAATCGATTCCCGAGATCATCGTCTTTCTTAAGATGCCAGATCGTTCTTTGATAGGTATGGAAGTACCAGTCCCTTGGATCTTGGGGCGAGTCCCAAGCGACTTCAAGCGTGCGGCCATCATCCAGGTTCTTAACGATTGTGCCTGTCGCTTTGATCGTCATGCCAGAGATTGTCTTTCCTCGGTTGTCAAATGGGAGATCGTGTTTACGGGTAAACATTGCCTTGATGGCGATATGATCCCCGACCTTCATCGACCGCACCTGATCCAGGTATTTGTCTTTGTAGCCGTTTTCCCAAATACCTTCGGCTAAGAAACGCTCCGTCTGGTCTGGCGTCTCTTGGCTTTCCCAGTAGGCGCCTACGAGCCAGTACTCCGCATCCGGGTTTAGCGCGCCTGTTTTGGCAGCCGTCACCGCGATGGAATCACCCGTGAGGGGCGCGCTCGTGGCGAGCCACGCTGAGTGGGAGAGATGGGGAAAATCGTCTTCCCGATCCGCTTGCAGTTTCTCCAATGTCGTTCGATAGAAGTCGAAGGAAATGCCATCTTTCGGAATGGCCAGATGGAGATATGCCAAATTCGTGCTGTCGAGGCTGATGAAATTGAACGGTCTGATCCAAAAGAGCCCCATCGTAAGATTGATATTGGTCTCTCTGACATCAAGCGCTGCATCGAATGCCCGGGCAAACTCGTTGCTTGAAATTGGGGACGGAAGAAGTGCCTTTTCAAAAACGTCCCATAGGCGAGGGATGTCCGTCGCTTTCCGGCGATCAGAGTATGCGAAATACCAAGATTTCAGATTGTTGAGGATGGGGATTCCCGAGAAATCTGAGGGAACGGCTGCCGAGATTCCAAAGAAGGATTTCAACTCACGTAGAAGTGCGATTCGGGCGTCGGTCGTTATCCCGCGGTTGAACGTACCGAAGAAGGTAAACGGATCTAGTTCGTTCAACTGGAATCGTCGTCCAGTCGCATCTTTATCCACGAGAGGAGTGACCTTCAACTTCTTTGCGCGGAGCTTTTCCAGAAGGGCGATAAGCTCTTGCTGACGTCCGCGGTATGGCACCAACTTGTCTGCGAGTTCCTGATAGAAGGGTATCCAATCGAACGACTCAGCACCATTTGTCATGGCGGCTCCCGGCTTAGCGACGTGAAAAACAGGAATGGCACTACTATAATCAGCGCCTCCCCTGGAGGACAATTGACTCGCCAGCACTATTTAGTTAGCAGCAGCGCGGGATTCCCGCTGAAGGTTTTGACGGTGAAGAGTCAAAGCGAAGAATACGGCTGCTCAAATTGGCTTCTTCGAGTGTATTCACTGGGAGAAGCTTCAAAATTCGCATTTAGCCGGCTTTTGCAACGCTCTGTGATGAGAGTTCCCACGCCGACTGCACGCTTTTCTCAAGCTGATCTTGGCGGGCGCGAACCCATGGAGAGTAGTGCTTCTCGGTCACGCGAACGCTGGCGTGGCCGAGCAGGATCGACACTTGATCGATGGGAACGCCGGCAAGCAGCATCTCCACAGCGAAAGTGTCGCGGAACATGTGGCAGTGGCAGCGCTTTGGCGTGCCGTCCGGCTTGCAGAGATCGGCGACCTTGAAGAGGCGGCGATAGGCGCGCTGCCAGTTGGCGACGAATGTCTTTGGCAGGCCATTACCGGACCAGAAGAAGTAATTTGGATTCGGCTTGAGGCCCGGTGGGATCGAGCGCAGCAGATCGGCGACGTGAGGCGGCAGGGGTACGAAAACCGGCGTGCCAGTCTTGGCCTGATAAAGCATGAGCTTGTTTTCGATGAGCCGCCCGCATTCGAGTGTTACGGCGTCGCGGATGCGCAGGCCGCTCCAGCGCATCAACTCGGTCAGAGCGCGGATGCGGATGCCACGTTTCTCGGGAGCCCAGGAACGTTCGGCATATTCGCCCAGCCGGTAGGTGGCACCGATGATGCGCTTATATTCGTCGGCGGTGAAATAGTCCGTCGGCACATGTTTGGCAATCACTCGGCCCATAGTTGCGGTGGGGTTTTCACGGAGCCAGCCCTGGCGGACGCAATACCAGAAGAAGCCGATCACTCGCTCGAATTTCTTTTTGCGCGCAAGCTCCTTCTCTTTCTTCCAGGTTTGCCGCCATTCGGTGAGGTTGCGGGGATTGAATTCGCGCAGAAAAGTGACGCCTGATTCTTCGGCGAACCCGACGAGTTGGACCTGAAAGATGCCGCGCAGCTTTTGCAAGGTGGCCGGAGCCAGCCCGCGCGCCTCAGCATCGGCGAGGAAGATGCCGACAGCTTCCTTCACGGTTGGCATCTTTGCCGGTTTCAGGTCCTCGCCGCTGAGAGCAGAATTCTCGTATTTGCGGGCGAGGAGTTCTGCTTGTTCCCAGGACTTCGTTTTCGCCGAGGTGCGAAAGCGCCCGCTGCGACCGGGAAGAGTGCCGTCAAGCCACTTCGGGCAGCGGCAACGGCGATATGTGGAATCGTCTTTCTTCGCGCAATCGGGGTGATGGCGGGTGTAGACGGACAGCATAATGCCGTCAATCTAGCACGAAATCTCGTTTGGTACAATTCTGGTACAGTTTAGCAAACTATCGATTTTTCCACAACTTAAAGATATGTATTTTCAATGATTTAGCTCTGGTGGAGGCGGCGGGAGTCGAACCCGCGTCCGAAATCGCTGTCGACAAAGAAACTCCATGCTCAGCCGAGTTCCGCTGGTTTCGCTTTGCGCGCTCAGAACCGGCAAGATGCGCGCATCGCTAGTCCGTAAATCTTATCC
>DATJUG010000099.1:0-12859 GCA_035502635.1 Bryobacteraceae bacterium | reverse complement strand
CCTTTGGTCCGCAGTTCTTATATGGCCGACCGCGTGAGCGAGCAGGCGGCCGCCCAGGCGCATGCCTAGGTTCTCTCAATCTTTCTCGCCCTATTACCGCCGAGTTCTGCTGAACGCCGGCCTTTCGCTACTCTCGGCGCTCCTGCTTGTCACAATTTTTCCACGCTTCAATTTCCGCATTCTCGCGCCCATCGCACTGACGCCTCTTCTGATCGCCCTGGCGCGCACGCCCAACGGTTGGCAGCGCTTCACCTATGGCTGGGCCGCCGGCATCCTTTATTGGTTTCTGGTTTGCACCTGGATTCAGTTCGTGCTCGAAGTTTACGGCGGCATGGGGCGCTGGGGCGGCTGGGCGTCATTCTTTCTCTTTGCGATTCTCAAAGGCCTGCACCTTGCGTTCTTCAGTTGGCTCGCGGGACCCCTGATGCGGCGCTCCTACGCCATCCCGGCCGTCGCCGCCCTCTGGACCGGTCTCGAGCGCACGCACGCCACGTTTGGATTCGCGTGGCTCGATCTGGGCAACGCGGCTATTGACATGTCTGTGCCCCTGCGCCTTGCGCCATTCCTCGGCGTTTATGGCATCTCATTCGTCTTCGCGATGCTTGCCGCCGGACTCGATTGCGTGATCCTGCGCCAGCCGCGCACGCGTCTGCTCCCGCTGCTCGCTTTGCCGCTTCTCTGGCTGCTTCCTTCTCTACCCGAGCACCTTCCTGCCAACGACACGGCGCTCGTCGTCCAGCCGAACGTCGATCCCGATCTCCAATGGACCACTCTCATGCAAGCAAACATCGAACAGCAGCTCAGCCTTCTCTCGCGAATCCCTGCGCCGCTCGTTATCTGGCCTGAGCTTCCGGCTCCGCTCTACTATTACGACGACCCCGAGTTCCGAGAAGCCACTTCGCAAATCGCCCGCTATCACGGATATTTTCTGTTCAGCACCATCGGCTATACGCCCGCGCATCAACCGATGAACTCAGCGATACTGCTTGGACCCAACGGTCTCGAGATTGGCCGCTACGACAAAGTCAATCTTGTACCCTTCGGCGAATTCGTTCCGCCGCTGTTTTCTTTCGTCAATCGCATCACGCAGGAAGCAGGCGATTTCGTGCCCGGCAACGACATCAAAGTGCTGCCGGCGGCCGGTCATCGGCTGGGAGTGTTCATCTGCTACGAGTCGGCCTTTCCGAATTTCGTGCGCCAGTTCTCGCGAAAAGGCGCCGACGTGCTGGTCAATCTGTCAAACGATGCGTACTTCGGACGCAGCGACGCGCGGGAACAGCATCTGTTATTGGTTCGCATGCGAGCCATCGAAAATCGCCGTTTCATCGTTCGATCGACAAACAACGGAATCACTGCTGTCATCGATCCCGCCGGCCGCATTATCAGCCGCCTCCCGTCCTATCAGCAAATCGGCGCGCTGATGCGCTATGGCGCTGTACAAAGCACCACTTTCTACGCCCGCCACGGCGACTGGTTCGCGTGGTCCTGCCTGGCCGTTGGCCTCGTACTGGCAGGCTGGAACCTGCGTCCCCGCAGAAATGTGTAGATCCTGGACTCGCCCCATATACTGAGTTCCATGCCTACCAAAGATATTAGCCGTCCGCTCGGTTTCAATACGCGTGCCCTTCATGCTGGCTACGACCCCGACCCCACCACCCACGCCCGAGCCGTCCCGATTTATCAATCGACATCTTTCACCTTCGACGACACCGATCACGCGGCGCGCCTCTTCGCACTGCAAGAGTTCGGCAACATCTACACGCGGATCATGAATCCGACGACCGCGGTGCTCGAAGCCCGCGTGGCTTCGCTCGAAAATGGCGTTGCGGCATTGGGTCTCGCGAGCGGCCAGGCGGCACAATTTCTGGCTTTGTCGACGATCGCCGCGCCCGGCGACCAGATCGTCTCCGCAAGCACGCTCTACGGCGGCACGTTCACGCAATTCGACGTCACCATGCGCCGCCTCGGCTACGAGTTCGTCTTCGTTGAGCCCGATGATCCGGAAAACTTCCGCAAAGCCATCACGCCCAAAACCAAGCTGCTCTACGGCGAGACCATCAGCAACCCGCGCAGCAACGTGCTCGATATCGAAGCCGTTGCCAACATCGCGCACGAGCACGGTATCCCGCTCGTGGTGGATAACACCTTCGCCACGCCTTACGTCACTCGCCCCTTCGGCCACGGCGCCGACGTTGTCGTGCACTCACTGACAAAATTCATGGGCGGGCATGGCAATTCCATTGGCGGCATCATCGTCGATGGCGGCAAATTTCCCTGGGACAACGGTAACTTCCCGCAGTTCACCGAACCCTCCCGCGCCTATCACGGCATGAACTTTTGGCAGACTTTTGGCAACATCAGCTTCATCATCAAAGCACGCGTGGAAGGCCTGCGCGACATCGGCCCATGCGTCAGCCCATTCAATTCGTTTCTCTTTCTGCAGGGCATAGAAACCCTGGGCATGCGCATGGACAAGCATCTTGAAAACACGCTCGCCGTGGCCCGGCACCTCGAACAACACGATATGGTCGAGTGGGTCAAATATGCCTCGCTCCCTTCGAGCCCCTACTATAAGACCGCTCAGAAGTACACGCCCAAAGGCGCGGGCGCCGTATTTTCCTTCGGAGTAAAGGGCGGCTACGAAGCCGGCAAGAAATTCATCAACAACCTGAAAATCTTCTCGCACCTGGCCAACGTTGGCGATTCCCGCAGCCTTGTAATTCATCCCGCGTCGACCACTCACCAGCAACTCGGCCTCGCCGAACAGGAAGCCGCCGGAGTAACTCCCGAGTTAGTTCGCCTCTCAGTCGGCTTAGAAGATGTGGAAGACTTACTCTGGGATATCGATCAAGCGCTGGGCTAACTTCCCGCCAGCTCGGCCTTCACCTTCTTCGGCAACTTCTCGAAAACCAATTCATACGAATGCCGCAGCAACTTCTTCGTCTCCGCCGCTGGGAGCGCATCTTCGCTCTCCAGCGATACCCAGTGATAGCGCGCCGCGTAGGCCGCCGGCTTGATGCCGGGCCGCTCCGTCAGCTCCGCAAACATTTCCGGTGTGCATTTGAAAGATACGAACACCGGCGCCGGTTCCAGCGGCGCGGCGGCAAACATCTTTCCTGCTACTTTGAAGACCAGATCGTTCCCCCACTTTACCTGCTCGGTCGCATGCGGAAAGGACAGGCAAAGCCGCCGCACCCACTCGATCTCCATCGTTACGTCCTTGCGCCGCTAAACCTCTACCCACGCTCGTTTCGCCGCGCTCTCGGCAACTTTTTCGAGCAGGATCATCCCATGCAGCCCGTCCTCAAATGTCGGATAATCAATCGGCACCGACGGATCCGCCACGCGCGCATAGAAATGTTTGAACACCTGCTTGTGCGAATCGTCATAGCCTTCGCTGTGGCCGCCCGGCAGATCCGCGAACGCCGCCGCTGCCGGATAAAACAGCGATCCATCTTTGACGATGATCTGATTCGGTTCATTCCGATGCCCGATCCATAAAAGATCCGGCGTCTCCTGATTCCACCCCACGCCCGCTTTCGTCCCGAAAATCTCAAACTCGAATTTATTCTTCCGCCCGGCCGACATCTGGCTCACCGTGAATGCCCCGCGCGCCCGCTCACCCAGCCGCAACATCACCATGCCGAAGTCCTCCGTGTCGATCGGAAACTCTTCATATTCCCCCGGCTGCAGTTTCTTGCCCGAAAAGGTCTCTACAGATCCCTTCGGCCGCTTGCGCGTTTTGTGAAACGTCGTCAGGTCCGCACACACCGCGGTAATGTTCAATGCAGTCAGGTGCTGGATCATATCCATCCAGTGCGACCCGATGTCGCCCATCACCCGTAGTTTTCCGTTCGATTTCGAATCCAGGCGCCAATTCCAGTCCGTCTCATATAGCAACCAATCTTGCGAGTAAGTGCCCTGCACAATCAGCACCTCGCCCAGATCGCCATGTGCGATCATCTGCCGGATTTGCTGCACCACCGGGTAATAGCGCAGGTTGTGCTGCACGCAATTCACCGCGTTCTTCGCTTTGGCAGCATCCACCAGGCGTCGCGCCTCTTGCACGTTCATAGTCATCGGCTTTTCGCATAACACCGCCTTCCCCGCTTCAATCCCCGCCAGCGACATCGGAAAGTGATCTACGTTCGGCGTACAAATATGAACTGCCGCAATCTCCTTGTTCTCCAAAACGTCATTCAAGTTGTCTGTCGCAATGGGGATCCCGGCGCTCTCGGCGAATTTCCGGGCCGTTTCAGGCCGGCTGCCCACCACCGCCTCAATTTCGACATTGCCCAATCGCCGTACGTTCTCGGCATGCACCTTGCCCATGAAGCCTGTGCCTACAATCGCCGTCTTGATCTTTTGCATGCTGAAAGTATATGCCTCAAGCGCAAAATGGCTGAGGGCCATACAACCGTTCAGCCACAATGTCCAATGCGCTGCATGAATCATCGATTCCGCAGGTTCCTGTGCTCCCTCGCTCAACCGAGAGATATGCCGTAAGGAGGATGTGACTTATGAGGCCATAACCACAACCGAATAATTCAATAAATTGTAATCGTAGTTTGCGCAATTTTCCTGTCATCCGCCGCACTTTTTACAGGGCTATCAGGTGCGTCGTGCCGATAAGATTCCGAGCAAGTCGGTGAGAGATCGAAATTATCCAGCCATCGAAACTTTCGGCACTTTGCGTGCATCGAGAAAACAGGCAGGGGTCACACAGATGTCCGAGAGCAGAACGTCAGCCTTAACAGTACGAGCCGAACCAGTACGTGCCTGGGGAATCGGCGCGCTTCAAACAGGCACCAATATCCTAGGGCGCGCAGGAGTTTGGGCCGGCGAGACCGCCCAAGAGTTCGGAGCACTACTCTCCGCGCTCATGGGGCCTGCCGTATTCTCGGCTTATGCCTTCGCCGCTTGGAGCTTGGCAAGCAATCTCGGCTGGACGGATACGTTTGTTTTCTCCAGCGGCCCGCTATCCAACTGGCTAATCTGGTTGTCAATCGCTATCCTGGTCAATCTCGCCTCCAGCATTCTGAAGCGTCACACCCAGGTCGAAAAGTCGTAGCGCTTCTCAACGCAGGGGCAACGCCGCCCGGCTGAGCGAATCGTCTAATCTTATAGCCCACCGGCAACACCTTGCGCCCGCTTCTCCTTTGCTATCCTCGGAAAAGGATTCCCTTCTCTCGATGCCTTTCAGTTCGCGTTCCTACGTGAATCGGTACGTTCCATCCAACCGGTTTCCAGTCGGGCTGAAGTGGCTCTTGATCGTCAACGTCGCGCTTTTCGTCATCCCCATATTGTCCCAGCGCGTCTTCTCTCCGGTTCTCGACACGCTCGGCCTGGTTCCGGTCGAAGTCGTCCGCCAGCTCAAGCTTTGGCAGCTTGTCACCTACATGTTCATTCATGAGGGATTCGGCATCGTTTGGAACATGTTGGCCCTATGGATGTTTGGTGCGGAGCTCGAACGCCTTTGGGGCACCCGCAGATTTCTGCGCTTCTATTTCGCGTGCGGAATCATTGCGGCACTTACGGTGGTGGCCGCCGCCTACATTTTCGGCGGTATCAATATTAGAACCGTGAGCTCTTCCGGCGCCGTCTATGGCATATTGGCAGCCTACGCCGTCATGTTCCCTGACCGCACCATCTTGTGGGGCTTTTTGATTCCCATCAAGAGCAAATATTTTGTCATGATCATTGGCGCCATCGTTTTTCTGCAATCCTACATGGCCACCATCGGAGGGCGAGGTGGCGGCGTGGCTGTGCTCGGTCTTCTCGGCGGACTAGCTGCCGGTTATCTTCTCCTGCGCGGCAAGAGATTGCGCGCGCAAATCTGGCAACCCGTTACGCTGGGCTATAAGGACTGGAAACTTCGCCGCGCAAAAAAGAAGTTTGAGGTTTATCTCCGAAAGCAAGATTCCCATCGCAACCGCCGGGTGCACTGAAATCCGAGCGGCTCGCAAAGGTAGAACAGGATGAAGTATCGTATTTTTTCTCTAGCGCAAAGGGCGCAGCAAAGAAACTTGCTGAGCCTTAGGGCGGCGCGCGAGCCCACAGCCGGTTTGTGGCATTGTGCGCGATTCGGCTGGATGCCGCGCCCGTTTTGCGCGAGTCCCCTAATAGGCCTCGCCGGCCTCGGTTTTATTTTGATCTCGTTGGTGGCGCCCAACCTCTTCGCGCAGGAATCGCCTGAATCAACTTCGAGCGACTCCGTAGCCAAGCCGAAACCAAAACCGAGCGACACTCCGCCCCCCGAGGAAGCCCCCATCCCTTCGGAGTACAAGAGGTCAAAAGAACCCGATGTCCCCAAAGATACGCCCACGTTCCGCGCCAATGCCACCACCGTCAGCGTGGACGTCGCCGTGCTTGACGATCATGACCGGTTCATTCCCTCCCTCCCGCGCGACAAGTTCCGCGTCTTGGAAGATGGCGTGCCCCAGCAGATCTCGGAATTCGGGCACGGCGAAGCGCCCATTACCATCTGCATGGTCATCGAGTTCAGCGGACGGTACCAGCGGTTTTGGAGTCAGGGCTGGTATGAAACGCTGCAAGCTTCTTACGGATTTCTGCAAACTCTGAAGCCGGATGACAACGTCGCGGTTGTCGCCTACGATCTGCACACCACCATTCTTTCCGACTTCTCGCCCGACAAGAACAAGGCCATGGAAGCCATGCAGCGCCTGCGCATTCCCGGTTTCAGCGAATCCAACATTTTCGATGCGCTCACCGATATGGCGGACCGCATGTCGGGCATCGAAGGCCGCAAAGCCATTCTCGTAATTGCAACCGGTCTCGACACATTCAGCAAAATCACTTTCGATCAGGCGCGCAAGTCGCTGCAAGAATCCGGCGTACCGATCTATTCCATCAGCATTCTTCAAATCGCGCGCATGATGGCCGAAAGCCAGGGCATGAGTTCCGTTCGCGACATGGACTTCTTGCAAGCCGATAACGAAATGCGGACCTTCGCGAAAGAAACCGGCGGATTGGCGTTTTTCCCGCGCTTTCTGGGCGAATACCCGAGCGTTTTTCGCCAGATTGAAGAAGCCCTGCGCAACGAATATTCGCTCTCCTATCACCCGACCAACATGGCCAAAGATGGCAAGTTTCGCCACATAAAAGTGGAACTTGTGAATCCCGATACCAACGAGCCGTTGCGCGTGACCAACGAGAAGGGCAAGCCCATCAAGTACAAGATCATCGCGAAGGCCGGATACAAAGCTCCTCGCGAAGTCGAATAGTACTAGCGGTTCTCTGTCAAGCATTCGATCTCGCGCGCTTTGAGTCCGATAGCAGCTCATTGACACGCGGCGCGTGGTTTGGTAACTTCACTGGGTCGCGATGCGTTCTGCTCCTTCATATCGGGCTGAAGCTCCTGCTGTCATTCTTCTGGTGGATGACAATCGCGACGGCGTGCTGGCGCGCCGTTCGGTGCTCGAGGAGCTTGGCTATAAAGTCGTTCCAGCCTGTTGCGGCTCGGACGCCTTAAAGCTGGTGGAACAGCAGAAATTCGATCTGGTAATTACCGACTATAAAATGACGCCGGTTGACGGCATGCAACTGATCACGCAACTGCGTGAGCGGAATTTCCGCCAGCCCATCATTTTGCTGACCGGCTTTGCCGACAGTCTCGGCCTGAATGCGAAGAGCACAGGCGCCGATGTCGTCGTGCAAAAAAGCGCGAATGAAATCGCCAATCTCTTGCGGCACACCAAGCGCCTGTTGAGCCCTCCCAAGAAACCGGCTGGTTCTCAGGCTGGCAAATCGCTGCGCCGGACCAGCACAGCCGGAGACTCCTAGCTTCGCGCATTCTAGCAAGCCTCAGACGGTAAACTCGCATTTGCAAGTTCGCATCCGCATCTCGCGCGCGTCGAGCCGCCGCACTCCCCCGCAGACTCTTGCGCCAGAGCCTCTGAGTACGCCCGACGCGACTCAGCACCCTCCAAAATCGCGCATCGATTTGGGCGGGTCCTCGCGAGTTGCATTGGGAATACTGGTGAGCCGCCTGACTGGATTGGTCCGCGAACGTGCCATCGCTCACTACTTCGGCGATTCCGCCGTCGCCGACGCATTCGGAGCCGCCATCCGCATCCCCAACCTGCTCAGCAATCTTTTTGGCGAAGGTGTGCTCTCGGCTTCGTTCGTAACTATATATTCCAAACTGCGAGCCCTTGGCGAAGACGAAGAGGCCGAGCACGTCGCTGCCGCCGTTTTCGGCGTTCTGTCGCTGGCTTGTTCTGCCTTAGTCCTGCTCGGCATCCTGCTGACGCCCTTTCTGGTCGATTTGATCGCGCCAGGATTTAAAGCCGACAAACGCCAGCTCACCATTCAAATTGTTCGCATCACTTTCCCCGGCACCGGATTGCTCGTCCTGAGCGCCTGGTGTCTCGGCGTGCTCAACAGCCACCGCCGCTTCCTCCTTTCCTATGCTGCTACCGCCATCCTGAACATCACCATGATTGTGGCTCTGATCGTACTCGGGCGGCAGGCTTCCGAAGACCACCTGGTCATCGATCTCGCATGGGCCTTTGTCCTCGGTAGCGCGCTCGTGGTTCTTGTTCAAATCCCACGCGTTCTGCAACTCATCCCCGGCATCCGCCCGCGCCTGGACGTAAGCTCGCCGCACGTGCGTGCAGTCCTCCGCAACTTCGGGCCCATCTTTCTCAGTCGCGGCGTCGTTCAGATCAGCGCTTACATCGATTCCATCATCGGAAGCTACCTGCCCACTGGAGCCGTCGCCGCCCTGCGCTATGCCCAAATCATCTCCGTCCTTCCGGTGAGCCTCTTCAGCATGTCGGTCGCCGCCGCCGAACTCCCGGAGCTTTCGAGCGGCGTCGGCACCCAAGAGCAAATCGCCGCCTTTCTGCGCGGCCGTCTTAACGCCGGCCTCCGCCGCATCGCCTTCTTTGTCGTACCCTCCGCGGTGGCCTTCCTTGTCTTAGGCGACGTCGTCACCGCTCTTCTTTATCAATCCGGCCGCTTCCATTATCAAGACGTCGTCTATGTCTGGTCCATCCTCGCCGGCTCTGCCGTCGGCCTTCTCGCAACCTGTCTCGGCCGTCTGTATTCGTCTGCCTTTTACGCCCTGCTCGACACGCGAACACCGTTGCGGTTCGCGGTGATTCGCGTAGCTTTGACCACCGCTTTAGGTCTCCTATTTGCCCTGCAGGTGCCTCGCTGGCTCGGGATCGATCAGAAGTGGGGCGCCGCCGGGCTCACCGCCTCCGCAGGCATCGCCGGCTGGGTTGAATTCGCGCTCTTGCGCCACACGCTCGCCCGCCGCATCGGTTCCACGCCGCTTGCTCCTGAGTTCTTGTTGAAGCTTTGGTCAGCGGCATTCTCGGGCGCATTTCTTGCATACCTTGTCAAGCTGCCCATCGCCGCCACACACCCGCAGCTCCGCGCTTGCCTCGTATTGCCCGTCTATGGCGCCGTTTATTTCGCCGTTACGTCTTTTCTCGGCGTCGAGGAGAGCCGCGCTACCTTAAATTCAATCCTGCGCCGTCTCCGCCGCAACTAGCGCCGCCCTCAGGATTGCATCAACTGCTCGGCTTGCTTCAGCGCTTCCTGCGTCACATGTTCGCCCGAAAGCATCCGGCCGATCTCGTGCGCCCGCTCTTCACGACCCAGTTCCTGAATCTCCGTCGTCACGCGCCCTTTTCTCTCGCGTTTCGATACCGCGTAATGATGATCCGCGAACCCCGCTATCTGCGCCAGGTGCGTCACGCAGATCACCTGGTTCGCGCGCGACAACACCTTCAGCCGTTTGCCCACCGCCGCGGCCGCCGCGCCGCCCACCCCGGCATCCACTTCATCGAACACCAGCGTCGGGATGCCCGCATGCCGATCCACATCCCCAATTGCAGTCTTCAGCGCCAGCGCGATTCGCGACAGTTCCCCGCCCGAGGCGATCTTCTCGAGCGGTTTTAGTTCTTCTCCGCGATTCGGCGACACCAAGAATGCAATCTCATCCATGCCCGTCGCTGTCCATCCGCCCGCACGAACAGCTATTTCAAATTGCGTGCCGCTCATCGCCAGGCTTTTCAACTCGCTCTCCACCTGTTTACTCAAGCGGGTTGCCGCTGCGGTTCGCAAACGCGTCAGTTCGGCCGCCGTTTTCTCGTACCGCTCACCCAATTCTTTCTGCTGTTTTTCAAGCTGCGCCCGGTGTTCGCTCGCATTCTCGATTTCGTCCGCTCGCCGCGCCACATCGTCTCGAAACGCCAGCACCTCTTCAATCGTGCGCCCGTATTTCCGCTTTAGCCGGTCCAGCGCTTCCAGCCGGCTCTCCACGTCTTCCAAACGACCCGGATCGGCTTCCAGCTTGCCCAAGTAATCGCGCAGCGCGTAGGCCGCTTCATCAGCTAGCACGTTCGCCTGCTTTAACACCGCCGCCGTTTCCGCCAGGCTTTCGTCTATCCTCACCAGCTCATCGATCCGTTTAACGGTTTGCCGCAGTTGCGTCGTGGCGCTCTCCGGCGATTCGTACAGCAGTCCGAACGCCGCCGCCGCATTTTCCTGCAAGCGCGTCACGTTCTGCAAAATCTTGCGCTCCGCTTCGAGCTCGCTGTCCTCGCCCGCCCGCGGCTGCACGCCCTCGATTTCCTTGCGCTGAAAAATCCATAGATCCAGCAGCCGCAAGCGTTCCTGTTCGTTCTCGCTCAATTGCTTCAGCCGCTCGCCCGTTTCGCGCCACTCGGCGAAAATTCGCGCTACTTCGCCGCGCAGCTCCTGTGCCCGCGCGTATTCATCCAAAAGCTCGCGTTGCGCCGGTGCGGCAAACAACTGCTGCTGCTCATTTTGTCCATGGATATCGCCCAGGGCTGGCGCAAGCTGCCTCAGAAATGCGGTGGTCACCGGCCGGTTTGCGACAAATGCCCGCGATTTGCCGTTCGATGCGATCTCGCGCTCCACAATCAGCTCTTCTTCGTCGCGCTCGATGCCTGCCGCACGCAGTGCATCTTCCAGCTCCGGGGTCGTCGCTATCGAAAAAATCCCCGACACGCGCGCTTTGGTCTCGCCGCTTCGAATCATCTCCGCCGAAGCCCTCGCGCCCAGCAGCAGCGCAAGCGAATCCACTACGATCGATTTCCCGCTCCCGGTCTCGCCCGTGAGTACGTTCAACCCTTCCTGAAACCGGATTCGGGCCTGCTCCACCACCGCATAATTCTCGACCATCAACTCCACGAGCATGTGACCGAATTATACGGCGTTGCCCACGCCATCCCGCGACAAAAAATAAACCCGGGAGCTGGTGGCGGACTCGACTAACCACCTCACTCCCGGGCCTTCCCCTCCGAGTTGCGGGCATGCCGAACGCATTTTCACCCGCTCATCTCCACTGACGGAAAGCATCACCCATCGGTTGACACTTTGGTGTTAATTTTTGTTCAGCCGTGGACGATTGTCACCCTTCGGCCACGCTCGCCGGGTCGAGCGGGAGAATGTCTTCATAACGGGCAAAGTCCTTTACGTTAAAGGTTAGGATTTGATCGACATGATGGACATGCATAGTTGCTACTAGTGGCTTGTCGTAGTGAATTCTTTAGCATGTGATTCGGCGGTTGATGTTAGTGTACTTCCAGAGAAACGGTTTCGCCGACACGGAATATGCATGGATGTAGCGCATCAGCTTGTGAGCGAGATCTTTCACCGAAGAAAAGATGCCGCGCGCGATCACCTCACGTTCAATGCGTCCAAACCAGATCTCTACCTGATTGAGCCAGGAGGAATAAGTCGGTGTGAAATGCAACTTCACGTTGGGATGCTGGTGAAGAAACTCTTGCACCTTGGCTGTTTTGTGGGCGGACAGATTGTCCAGGATGATGTGGATCTCCTGCTTGCGCTTGCATTTGCTAACGACTTGTTGGAGGAAGGCCACGAATTCGTCACTGGTGTGCCGGGCAGCCGTTTTCCCGTGCACCTGGCCGGTTTTCACATCTAAAGCTGCGTACAGCGACAAGGTTCCATGCCGGTAATACTCAAAGCCATGGCGTTCGGCACGGCCTGGCGACATGGGCAATACCGGATCCAACCGGTCGAGCGCTTGAATAGCTGATTTCTCGTCCACGCAGAACACCGCTGCATGTTGTGGAGGATTCAAATATAATCCGATGATCTCGGCTGCCTTGCGCTCGAAATCGGGATCGTTGCTGGCCAGATATCGCTCTAAACGATGCGGCCGCAGACCCGCCGCGCGCCAAATGCGATGTACCACGTCCTTGCCAATCCCTAGTTGCTTGGCCAACTTGCGGCAGGACCAGTGAGTAGAACCATCACCGGGCTTGCGACGAGTGGCGGCTAAGACCTTAGCTTGCAGTTGCGGTGTGATCACGCTCGGCTTCTGACCCGGATGCCGCTCCTGCAACAAACCATCCATACGCCGTTCCAGGAAACGCTTCCTCCATTTCGAGATGGTCGGAGCCGTGGTTTGCAACCGCTGCTGAATTTCTGCGTAGCTACGCCCATCCAACAACATTAGAATCAGCCGAGCGCGAAAGACATCTCCCGCCGGGAGTGAGCGTGACAGCGACATCCGCTGCAACTCCTCGTGCTCATCTTCACTCACGATCAGTGGCTCGGCGCGAAAGGGCATGCCATAAAGACGCTGCCCCGTGCTAAATGTTACTCAAAGACGAGTCACTAGAACCACAATGGCGAATGCCATTTCAGCTGTGTGCGTCAGCGAGGCCGTGTGCGTCAGCGAGATGGCCATCTGTTGAACTCCTAAGTGCTGGGCGACCTCACGCGCCACACCAGTAACCCGCAGCGTAGGGCGCCCGGAAGCTTCATTCACTACCTCGAAATCCTTCCACGTTACCCCCAGATTCCAACCGGTTCCAATAGCTTTCATACC
>DATJUG010000098.1:0-23508 GCA_035502635.1 Bryobacteraceae bacterium | reverse complement strand
TAAGGAAAGTGCTCTGTTGTCCGCTGCGCCTCAGCCGGAGCCTTCTAGATCGTGCCGCTGCCGGATACACACCCCTCTCTCAACTCGGATAGGCAATATGGAAAGCTACCGATATTGGTAGATAACGACCAGGGAACGGGGTGGCAGCAGCAGAAGAAGTACAGCTGAAGACCAGAGAAGTGGGTTGAGCTTGATAGCAGCGTTCTTCGAGACTAATCCCGCTTGGCAGCCAGTATCATCTGGATCGTTTAGTGGTGCGAAGGGGATTTATCGACAGGATTGGCTCGCAAGGCTGGATGCGCGGAAGCAGGGAAGGTGAAAAGAGCTGATGGGCAGCTTGACGACTTCGGGCGTTCCCTAATCGCACCCGAATCTTCAGCTCTGTCCCGTGGCTTGGTCCGCCTTGATTGCACGCCGCGCGACGGGCCGCGAATCATCCCATAACGTTTTGAATTGTTTGTCGTAGAAGCCAAGTACGTCCTTGTCAGAAGGAACGTAGAACACCGGGCAATGATCGCCGGGTGTTCTCAATCCGTAGGGATACGTGAACACCACGTCGTCGAAAATCAACAGTGCATATGGTGGCGGGTTGACGAACAGCCTAAATTCGAACTCCGCGATACGGTTCTGAAGACCCTCGAGACGGTTGCGAACATGTTCGGGATTGGGCGGAATGGCTCCGCCGTACTCCGCGCGCAAGCGTTGCTGGACAGCCGCGCTATCCCAATCCGCCATAGCGACCTTCGCCTGCAAATCTCCCCTAAGAACACGGTCGCAAAACACGTCCAGGACGACGTCACGACGAAATAGATGCAATCCGATCCCGAAACATCGCAGATACTTGCACGTCGATAATTTGTGTTCCATCGCTTCAAGGCACTTCGTATCATCACCACGCTCAAATACGAACACACTTCTGCTACCAAGTGGCTGTACGTTCCGTCGAACCAATGACGCCTCCACGCTCCGGATGTCTCTTTCCATACCGAGCAAGATTTCATCAGTCATACCCTGATGCTTCGAGGTCCGCCATCCCACTTCTTTCTCGACGTATCCTACGAGCCGCTTGAACCAGCCGGCATTGCTAGTAGAGAGCGCCTGAGGCACGCTGAGCGGCGTACCCCCAAGCCGGACCGTCGGGAAACCCGAATGGCACACGGGCACTAATTTGCGGCCCCATGCCCTGCCTGTCTCAAAGTTTACCCATGGCGCTTGCACCGACTGTTCGCTGGCGAGAACAACTGCAATCTTCGTATCAGCCAACGCGTGATCCAACAAGTCCTTCCATAGCCCTCCTGGGTCGATCTGACTAGACTCGAAGAATTCGATGCATGGTTCGCCCGCTCCGAAAACCTTCTCTAATTGCTCGCGCAAGCATTGAGCGAGCGCGGCTTCCTCGTGGAGATGGCTTATAAAAACGGTCGTGGACATTACCAACCTTCTTTCAACCGGTGAAGTTTATCACACGATACTGATAAGCTATCCGGAAGCAGAGCCCATGTTGCACCACTGCTTAGCTCTCAGATTTATGAATCATCTGAGCGCAGTCTGGCGTTGGGTTATCTCATGACGCGGAATCTCAAAGTTCTATCTTTTGACCCGGTTAAATTCGCACCCTATCCAGGATTCACGTACCTGTTTGATAACCCGGCAGTCGATCGCAGGCCGGGTCATCGCGGCGTGGAGTTGCTAAACGCGGATCTCGCAGACCCAAGGCATGCCCTTTATGCTGCCTTGCATCAGTTTGTCGCCGGAGTGTTTACAGCCGAAGAGATTCGGCAATTTAAATTCTGCCCGCTGGATCCGACAACATATCACGTCACCGCCTGCGACGGCATGACCGTTTCCGTCATGAAAGAACTGGGCGACAGCAGCCGTCTGGACGTTGCGGAGCGGTTGGCGCGTGACTACGGCGCTATGGAAAGTCTCGAGTTGCTGAGACGACTCGCGCCTCCCTTCGAGGCCCAACCCTCGGAATCAGGTGTTTGTTTCCGGTTTCGCGACCTCGCAGTGGTTAATCGCGACGGAGCGGCTCTGGTCGCGGTGCTACAGCCTGCCGATGCAAACGCAAGCCGATTTTTCGAGGTATTGCGTGCCGAGAGGTGTCGTATTTCGACTGCCTTCGGCCTTCAGCCTTCAGCCGGCCCCGAAGCGCACGTGTCACTCGGATATTTTTTCGACAGCGAACTTGGAGGTTTATTTGAAAATGAAATTCCGCGGCTAAGAGTTGACAGCCTCCAAGCGGCGGCGATCTCGTTTTACAGCATAAGCCTCTATTGGTTCGCCGACATGCAGACATTCTGGAGAGCGACATGAAGCCGAAGGCTAAGCGACCCACCGCGATCCGGATACCACCTACCGCTCCCGCCAATGAGAATAACGGGTCCAAAATAGGCGTTCGCCTTCAAATCAGCTTCCCGTATCGCGCCAACCCGGAGGACGGAACGTTTGATCGCCTCTGTTGGCTCATCTTGGCTGCACAAAGAGGCCGCCTGCGCACGTTATCGACCCCTTTAATGATCGTGAACGTCGACTCGCTGGATGAATTTAAGGCGTTTCGGGCTTTTGCTCGCGAGAAGAAGCACCTCGATATCGACTCTACATGCGACATTCGCAACGTCTACTCTGTCGATACCTGCCAAATGTGGCTGCACGGATTCGGCGTGTTTCTCGATGCGAATCGAGACCCGGCCGGAGCCCGTCAACTGGGACTGCTGCATGTCCCCGGGGACCTAAAGCGGATCGAGAGCAACGAGCGATTCCTCCGGGGATTGAACGACATGATCGCACGGGTGGAGGCGAAAGATGGGGCAGATTTCGTGGTGGGCGACTTCGACATAAACCCAAAAGAACCCGGCGTCCCTAGCGCCAAAGCACTGATTGATATATATGGAACTTACCCGCTGATGTACAATTGGTTTCCTTCTGTTGCCGCAGACATACGCCGGCTCGGTGTTCAGCGACCGCGATCCGAGTTCTTTGCGGCGTCTACTTCCTTCCTCGAAACATGGCTACAGAGGCGCAAGTTCGCCTACGAACAAACGTTGGCCTTCCTGATTTATGCCTTTTCGTGGGACCCCAGACAAACAGGCAGAGTCTGGCGAGTCGAGAAGGTCGATATCGGAGTGGTCGCCGATATCGAGGATGAGCGCGGGTTTAGACAGGCCACGGATCAGGTAGAACGAACGGAACGAGTCATCCGGCTGCTTTGGCGCGAAGATGCCGAGCGAAGCGGAATCAGTCAAGATGTCGAGGCCCGCGATTTTCTTGTTTTGGACCATCGCTCAACATCGATACGCGTCAATGCCATAATCTGCTTCAAGAACATTCTTACTCCGGCTGCCGCGGGACACCCCCGAGCCTGATTTCCCGCCCACGGTTGGCCCTTGGAAAACGTCGACTCGTGCCACTCCGGACCGCTGGACGTCCTGCCATTATCCGCGATGTAACGTGCATTTGAGTCCTCCGGGATGGGAACTAAATGGGCAGGGCTCGGTTGACGGCGGTGAGCGGCATCCCGGCATGAGGCCCGTTTCCTGGCGCGCCGACGAGAAACTGTTGATAACAGCCCTTCGCACTCACGATTGGCCCGCGTGACCCAAAACATTGCGGCTGGCGGCTGATCAGAATGAACCTTTGGTCGCTAAAAATCCGCATTGCATCATCTATGCGAAATCGCCGGAGGAGGCGTTGCTGGTGGCGGCTTCCAGGTTGACGTGCGTGTCTTCAAGACAGGCGAGGCCGCCGGCGGCGTCGGCGCCGATCAGAATGCACTCGATTGGCTGAAGGCGATAAGGGCCCGCTACCCGCAAGAGCACGTCCGGATCGAACCCGCACCAAGTTATCACGTTTGTTGGGTTCGATGCGATGCTTGCCATCACCTGTCCACACTGTGGCGTAGCCGCAAAGGTCGACGGCCCGATTCAGTGAGGCGAATCGTAGATACCTAAGAGCTTTCGCAGCCGCTCCTTCCTGAGAATGTCTTGCGGCCGCGAACGGCCCGTATATCGCGAACTCCTCGATTCGGCTCAGCGCAATCGTATACGCGATCGGCGCGACCGGCTGGACCTCGACGCGGCAGTGGCAGGCAGGGCCCGGCGCGTGGCCGTCCCAATTGCTTGAGCGAAAGCGATGAACCGCCAGGGCAACAGCTTCGAAAAGCGTCTCAGCTTCGACTTCTACCTGGTGCTCGATGCCCTCGATGTCTCGGTACCCGACTCGGCAAAACGCCACGGCGCGAGTGTGGCATTTCGCTCTGTGGTCGCCTTCGGCCATATTGGAGGCCTTAGTACCTAAAGATTTCAGAGCGTCAGGTCGAGAGGAAGATGAGGAGGATTTATGCACTTTACCTTTGTGGCCCAGAGCGTGATGCTCGTCGCGGCCGCCAGCTCTCTGGCGCTCTATCTGGCACGACGCCGATCGCGAAACTCGAAACCGGTGAATTGAACGTAGCGGCTTAGGCGGAGGAGTGGCCGAAGACAGAGCAGGACATATCCTGCCGCAGGTGCTGGGCTTTTGAGGCGCTTGACGCGGTGCTGGTAGTTGCGGAAACGCTCTAGAACAAAGAACAAAGGCGGGATTTCACTCCCAATTCAGCCGAAGTAATTTCGAAGTGCCTCTCAACTAGTTCCCGAGCTCGTTTGAAATCGCGCATAAGCCCACGTCTCACGGCGGCCAAATGCCTCCGATCCTTATGGCGCGAAGAGGACGGCCAAGATCTTGTGGAGTATTCCCTGTTGATGGGCTTCATCGCGGTAGCTCTATGCAACCCTCCATGCAGCTGGAAGCAGCGTTACAGCGCTCTGGCAAGCGGTGAGCAACGATTTCAGCCGGGCTGTGGCCGCCGCATCGTATAAGAGCTGTCGATCGCCCATCGGCCGACCAACATCATTATTCGATCAATCGAAGAATGGCAGCCGTGGCTGGCTTGGCGGTTTAGGCGACCGAGCCTTAAATGCCTTTTGCTGATTGCGCAGCATGCCGGCCACAAATTGCCAGGTGGGGCCGGGGGTTTCTCGCCACGGGGCTGGAACAGTCACTCGACAGTATGTTCTATGGCTTGGCTCGAAATGGACCAACGTGCCCGATTGGGCATCGGGAATCGCACGCTCCTCATGGGTAAAGGTTCCAACTTCGACAAGTCCACATTCGATCGGCAGTTCGGCCGTCTTTAACAATCCAGGGGGCGTCACGAAATAGAATTCATTGGAATAGCGCAGACCGATGCGGCGCTTCAGCGGCTGCTTCATTTCGCATAGGAAGTCTGCTCGCGACATTTTTACTTCGTAACACACCCGGCGCATAGACGTGTGCGGGAGGCAATTCAACGCGAAAGCGTCGAGACGCTGCGCGGCGCTGCCGTGGAATCCTGTACCCACACGCAGCTCTCGAAGGAAGATCCACTCCGACGACTTGGCGTGAAGACAAGCTTCGAGAACGTCAAGCAATGCCGTTGACTCGAGTTCCTTCAGGTGCGAACAGGATTCGAGCCTTTCAGAGATCATTTGTTCCGGGAGGGGAGCACTGCAAGCTACGGCCATAGTGGACATTTTATGGCCGCCACATCGCTCAACCGCCAGATTGCCCTTCGTCTTCTGAGCGCGGAGGTGTGCCGTGTCACCTCAACTCCAAAGAGCCTGGTGGTCGCAACGCTTACCTCAGAGCTCGAGTATTGGGTCATACGTGAGGAGCGACGGCCACTGACTCCAAAGAGCGCATTCGATCGTTGACGCGCAATTTCGGTGCGTAACTCTAAACATCGCCCGAACCCGAGCTTCGGCCGTGGAGGTTGACGTTTGACGGTGCCATGCTGCGGGCATACAATTGCCCAATATGACGAACAGAGTCAGCGGGATATGGCTTTCGGTCGTAATCGGGATTTGTGCGCCCGGTCGACTCTTGCCGGAAGACAGTCCCCAAAATGTTCCGCAAAAGACGCCTGCCGGTGTCACGTTCGCAACGCCGGGAGGATGGAGGGTCACATCTGATTCAGGAACGATCACTGCAACTGCGCCGGAGAATGATACTCACGTGGTCGTGTTGGACGAAAAGGCGCCGGACGCTGCAACAGCGGTCGCACAGGCGTGGACCACTTACAAGCCCGGATTTGCGAGGCCGGTGCGGGCTTCGGTGAACATACCCGATCACGACGGATGGACCAGCGGCAAGCAGTTCGTCTATGAGACGTCCCCCAACGAGAAGGCCACGGTGGTAGCGATTGCTCACCGTGCGGGAGACGACTGGACAGTGGTGCTTCTAGATGGTTCCGACGCGACGTTTGGGAAGCGCAGCGCTCAGATCGGGCTCATTGTCGGTAGCCTTCGACCCAAGAACTATCAGCGTGAATCTTTCGCTGGCCGCACACCGTTGCCGCTCAACAGCGAACGGATCGAACAACTTCGCAGCTTCGTTGAGACATCCATGAAGAAACTGGATGTACCTGGCGCCGGCTTCGCACTTATCGACCGCGGAAAGGTTGTGTACGAGGGCGGGATCGGAGTCAAGAAGCTGGGCAAGCCGGATCGGGTGAACGCAAACACTCTATTTATGGCTGCATCGAACACCAAAGGCATGACGACCTTGCTGTTAGCAAAGTTGGTTGACGAGAAGAAGCTGGACTGGGATGAGCCCGTGATCAAGGTCTATTCCGATTTCAAGCTTGCTGATGATGCGGTCACCAAGCAGATAGAGATCAAACACCTGATCTGTGCCTGCACGGGGATGCCGCGGCAAGACCTCGAATGGATCTTCGAGTATAAGAAGCTGACGCCGGAATCCACTTTCACGCTGCTGAGCGGCATGAAGCCGACAAGTAAGTTCGGCGAGGTTTTCCAATACAGCAATCTAATGGCGTCCGCAGCGGGCTACATCGGCGCGCATGCGTACGAGCCAGCAGGCGAACTGGGCAGGGCATACGACCGCGCGATGGAGAATCAAATTTTCAGGCCGCTGGGCATGCACAATACGACGTTTGATATGGAAAAAGCCCAGCATGGCGACTTCGCCAGCCCGCACTCGAACGACATCGACGGGCATACAACGCTTATCAAGATGGAGCAGAACTATTCAGTAGTTCCGTTTCGTCCCGCGGGCGGCGTTTGGATCTCAGCCCATGATATGACGCAATACGCGCTGCTGGAGCTTCGACACGGCAAACTTGCTGACGGCCGGCAGTTTGTCTCTGAAGAGAATCTGCTGGTACGCCGCAAGCCGCAGATCCCGATCGGCGAAGATGAGACCTACGGGATGGGTCTTGAGGTGAACAATCACTGGGGCATTCCGATTGTTCATCACGGCGGCAGCCTCTTTGGATACAAGAGCGACTGGATGATATTGCCCGACACAGGCATTGGCGCGGTGCTGCTGACCAATTCCGACAGGGGCGGTGCCCTGCTGGGGCCATTAATGCGCCGTCTGCTCGAAGTGGTCTACGACGGGAAACCGGAAGCGGTGGCGTCGGTTGATGCCTCGGCTAGTAATTACCGGACTGTGGTAGCGAAGGAGCGTGCGCGCTTGACCTTTCCGGTCGCCCAGGACGAGGCGTCGAAGCTGGCACAGCACTATGTCAACGCACAGCTCGGGAGCATCAACGTAAAGAGATCAGGAGAATACACCATCTTCGTTTGGGATGGCGGCGAGAGCCGGATGGCAACGCGCAAAAACGACGACGGCACAATTTCTTTTGTCAACGCCGACCCGCCACTCAGCGGGTTTGAGTTTGTCAAAGGCGAGCAGGCTGGGAAACGCGTGCTTATCGTCCGCGATGCCCAGCATGAATATGTGTTTGTAGAGACAACATAGCTATCTTCTGCAAGAAGGTGAACGGAACGAAATCCGGGCGTTTGTATTTCGCCTCCGAAGCGCGCCGGTTGCCGAACCCGCCCAGTTTAGCCGGGGCGAGACCTCATGAAGCCTGCTTCGGGCACCTGGGGCAAGATAGCTATACACTGTTACGGCAGGAGACAGCGCATGGCAGCGTCATTTCAAACCGTCACCATGGCCACTGATCCCTACAGCACGATCATTCTAGCGAAAGCACCAGTTGGCTATTGGCGTTTGGGCGAGTCTAGCGGTCCCACGGCTGCAGACTCGTCGAACAACTCCAACAATGGCACTTACCTCGGCGACCCTAATTTCGCGCAGCCAGGCGCGATCGCCGCGTCCACGAACACAGCCGTTGGTCTCAGAGGCTACGGGTCCGGCGATTACATCGAGATCCCCGATCCCGACAGCGCTTCGTTCAGTCAGTCTACGAGCGGTGCAGGTCTGAGCGTGGAGGTCTGGATGCGTCCGGATCTATTGGTCTTCCCCGGCCAGACAGCCCAACCCTATATTCACTGGCTGGGCAAGGGCGAGCAATCCCAATATGAATGGGGGCTGCGGTTCTATAGCCAAGACGTGGCCGACCGGCCCAGTCGGATCTCAGCTTATCTCTGGAACCCTGCCGGCGGTGAGGGGGCCGGGGCCTATTTCCAGAACCCGAAGCTCGAGCCCGGCGCCTGGATTCACATCGTGGCCTGCTACGACCCAGGCGACTGGACTAGCGATCCACCCGCCGGTGTGAGCATCTACCAAAATGGTGAGCTGCAGCTCGGGCCCCCTTCGAGCGGAACACTCTACCGCACGTTCAACATCTCTCCCGCGCACGGTTCCGCGCCAGTTCGCTTGGGCGCGCGCGACGATCTCACCTTTACGCTCGCAGGCGGCTTGGATGAAGTCGCCATCTACGCGCGAGTCCTGACCGCGGACGAAGTGCTGGAAGATTACAGGACGGGAATGGGTCTCTGTTAGGCCCAGCTCAGTTCCTTGATCGCTAGACCAGCGTTCCGAATCTGGTCGCGTGCGCGATCTTGTCTCCCTCCAAGACGAGGGTCATACCGTCGATCTGCCACGTCGACGTAACTGGCCGACCCGTCGCGGTTTGCCAGCCGAACCATTGAACAGTTGCCTCAAATAATCGAACGACGGAGGACCGTATGGAGATCGATCGAATGTTGTCCCAGTTGCGATTCGAGCTTGAACAGCTCAACAATCTGATTCAGAGGTTAGAACGGCTGGCTAGCGCACGCGGCGGCCGCCGTATCGGGCGACCACCTAATTGGCTCAAGGATGCCGCACAGCAAGCGCCTCCGAATGCAGCCGTAAAGCCGTCACCTGCCACCTCAGTGCCTCGCCGCGATCACATACGGGAACCAAGGTGAAAGCAAGTGGCGCTTCTTGAGTAATTCGTTAACAGGTTTCTGACCCTTATGGCTGTGGCTAATAGATATTTGGTTCTTGATCGCGTTACGAGTGAACAGAAAGTGGCTGAGCAACCGAACCCGCTACCGATATCAACGCTTATCGGCCTGCAAAGGCCGCGTTTGGTGTTTTTTCGCGGCAAGTCGCTTAGGTTGGACCGTCAACATCGCGAGCCTTCGCAAGTTTCCGTCGGCAACTAGGCCCTGTGGAGAACCGCGGGAAGCGAAGCCCGATGGTCCCCAAATTGAGCGCTCCGGAGAGCGTCAGAGAATGATGCTAATTACGGCGTCCGAGGCTCTAAAGCCTTCGCCTGGATTCATTGCAACTCTTCTGTCTCTATATCGATCGCGATTGCCCCCTACGTGCACCGTCGCGTGCGAATGCTGGTCCATCGCGCGTTTTTTGTTGGCAATAACGAGCCATATTTCTTTGTCAGCGTGACGAATCTTTCAGGAGGACGCGAAGTCGAGTTCGCTCATATGTGTTTGCGACGGAGCCACCTATCATCATTACTATCGCTCGAGGTTATGACCAGCCGGTCGGCCTGAAACAGGAGGGCAAGTTTTGGGTATGGCAGAATCGATTGGAAACACGGCCCTGTTAAACTGCTCGGCGGCTTCCCACTAAGATCTTAAAGAACGGCAACAAAGCGGAGCTTCGATGGCGAACAACGACGCAGTGACCGGCGACCTGAATTATGCCGACAGACTCTGGAAGGCCGCCGACGCACTCCGTGGGCAGGTCGATGCCGCGGAGTACAAGCATGTTGTCCTGGGCCTGCTGTTCCTCAAGTACATCTCTGACAGCTTCGAAAGCCGTCGCGACGACCTACGGGCCGAGCTGACGAAAGACGGCATCAAGGGCGAACAGCTTGACCGTCTGCTCGAATCCCGCGACGAGTACACGGCTGAGCGCGTCTTCTGGGTGCCGCCCGAAGCGCGGTGGTCGAATCTGCAGAACCAGGCTACCCGCCCCGACATTGCCACGCTGATCGACGACGCGATCCTCGCCGTCGAGCGTGACAACGCGAACCTCAAGGGCAAGCTCCCGCGCGACTACGCCCGCCGCGGCATCGAGCCGGTGAAGATGAAGAGTCTCATCGACCTGATCGCCGGCATCGGCTTTAAGGGCAGCCAGGGCAAGGCTCGCGACATGCTTGGCCGGGTGTACGAGTACTTCCTCGGCAAATTCGCCGCTGCCGAGGGGAAGCTTGGTGGCGAGTTCTACACGCCTCGCAGTGTCGTGCGCGTGCTCGTTGAGATGTTGGAACCTTACGAGGGCCGCATCTACGATCCTGCCTGCGGCAGCGGAGGCATGTTCGTCCAGTCGGAAAAGTTTGTCGAGGCACACGGCGGCCTGCGGACCGACGTCTCCATCTTCGGGCAGGAGAGCAACCCCACGACGTGGCGCCTCGCCCACATGAACCTCGCCATTCACGGCATCGAGGCCAAGCTCGGCGAGCAGCCGGCCGACACGTTCCTCCGCGACCAGCACCCCGACCTCAAGGCCGACTTCGTCCTCGCCAATCCGCCCTTCAATGTCAGCGACTGGTCTGGCCAACTCCTCCGCGGCGACAAACGATGGGTGTACGGCGACCCGCCTGTCGGCAACGCCAACTACGCATGGATCCAGCACTTTATTCATCACCTAGCCCCGCCCAATGGGCGAGGTGGTGGCGTGGCCGGGTTCGTGATGGCCAACGGCAGTTTGTCGAGCAACACCGGCGGCGAGGGCGAGATCCGCCGCAAGATCGTCGAGGCCGACCTCGTCGACTGCATTGTCGCCCTGCCCGCGCAGCTCTTCTTCACCACCGGCATTCCCGTCTGCCTCTGGTTTCTCACCCGCGACAAGACCGGCCGGAACATCCGCCGGGGCACGCCGAACCGTTCCGGCGGACGAGCGGGCGAAACCCTCTTCATCGACGCCCGCAAGCTGGGCACGATGCAGACCCGCGTGCTCCGCGTGCTCGCCGGCATCGAGGAGGCCGAGTGCGTGCCCGGCACCGGCGACCCGCTGCCGACGTCCGACGTTGGCCGGATTGTCTACGCCTATCGCCGTTGGCGCGGCGAGCCCGCTCCGGGCTGGTGGAACGAGAAGGAGCACGGCGAGTGGGCGTTCGCGCCGGCCCCCGGCTTCGCCAAGCCCGCGACGATCGAAGAAATCGCCCAGCACGGCCACGTCCTCACCCCAGGCCGCTACGTCGGCGCGGAAGAGCAGGAAGACCACGCCGAGCCGTTTGCCGAAAAGTACCCGCTACTCGTGGCGGAACTCGAGGAGCAGTTGACAGAGGGGGAGCGGCTGGCTGCCGTCGTTCGTGAGAAGCTCGGCCTTGTCATTGCCGGAGAGGCGGGCCATGAGTGAGACCACACTGACGTTTGGTGAACTAATCAAGTCGGGCATGATTAGCGTCACCGACGGCTATCGCGCCAAGAACTCCGAACTAGGTGGCACCGGTCTCATCTTCCTTCGCGCGGGGCACGTCACCGATGCTTATATCGATTTCGGCGACGTAGAGCGATTTCACGGAGAGCTAACGCCGATGCTGCAAGAAAAAACTTCTCGAGTCGGCGACGTAATCGTGACGACCAAGGGCAACTCCACCGGTCGAACGTCGTTCGTGGACGCGACGATGCCGACCTTCGTCTACTCGCCGCACCTGAGCCGGTGGCGAGTGGAAGATAAGAACAAAGTCAACGCAGCATTCCTACGCTATTGGTCTCGCAGCCCGCAATTCGTCAATCAGATGCGGGGGCTCGCAGCGTCGACTGACATGGCCCCGTACCTCAGCCTGCGTGACCAGCAGCGGCTAGAGATCACACTGCCACACATCGATGCTCAGTGCGCAATCGGCACGGTCCTCGGCTCGCTGGACGACAAGATCGAGCAGAACCGGCGAACGGGTCGGGCGTTGGAGGGGCTAGCGCGGGCGACGTTCAAGGCGTGGTTCGTGGACTTCGAGCCGGTCAAGGCCAAGGCCGCCGGCGCCGCCGGCTTCCCCGGCATGCCCCCCGGCGCCTTCGCCGCCGTACCCGACCGCCTGACCGACTCCCCCCTCGGCCCAGTGCCGGAGGGGTGGGCGGTGGGCACGATGGGCGATCTGCTTAAGGAGCGTGGAGAGCGCGTGACTCCTGGTGATGAGACGCGAAGGCTGCCGTACGTCCCTATCGATTGCATCACTTCCAAACGAGTCACGCTGGAGACGTTTAAGAGCGGCGAAGAAGCCCAGAGTAGCCTTATCCGCTTTCAGGACGGCGACATTCTCTTCGGAGCCATGCGACCGTATTTCCATAAGGTATGCTTGGCTCCATTCTCCGGCACAACACGCACGACATGCTTCGTTTTGGTGCCACGTACCGACAGCGATCGCGCGTTCGCGTTGATGCTTGCCAGCGAACCCGCTACCGTGCAGTTCGCGACAACGCACTCTGTAGGCAGTACCATCCCCTATGCGAAATGGCAAAGCTCCCTACATGAAATGCAATGTTTTCTACCGCCTGAGGTTTTGAGGGCAGCATTTGGAATGTTCGCGGACTCGCTGCTTCATCTCAGCAACCAAACCGTCCGCGAATCCGCTAAGCTCGCCACCTTACGTGACTACCTCCTGCCCCGTCTACTGAGCGGCGAGGTTCGGGTGGTTCAGCCGCAAAGCGAGGAGGAGCCCTCGTGACCCGCAGACTCAAACCTTGGAACTATGCGCCGTTTGAGGTTTTGCTTCACGCGGAGATGCACTATCGCATCGGCGAGGATTTCGACCGCCGTATCGCGATGATCGGTTTTGACAATGCTATCGAGTTCAACATCGCGTACTACCTCAACCTTAAACCGATCCATCGAGGTGGACGCAGTTACAACGGCGACAATGTGTTGAACTGGCTAGCGTCGTATCAGTCTCGTATTGAATTTTTCTACACCGAATGCCAAACGCGCGGTGTCGTTGTAGCAGAACAGATGGATGAAGTTATCTGGTGCACAACCTCCGCAACGAGCAGTACCACGGCGGCGGACCGACCGTGCCGCAATTGAGAGACCTCGACGCGGCGCGGGCATTTGCCGTACAGGTCTTCTCGATCCTCTTTGATGAACCTGATGTGAATGGTCTGTTTGACGCCTACATCAATCGGGACGTGCCGCCACCACGTACCACTGACGAGGATCGTCTGATTGATGAAGAGCACGGGCTAATTGAAGTCTGCGGTCAGATGGAGAACGCCAGTCAAGTGCTCTTCGCCATCGATCCGACCCGTTACCACCAAATCGCGTCACTCTTGCGAGAGGCCGGCAATCGCTAAGGGGACTGCCATGAGCGGATCTGAACTAAGCGAATCCCTTGTAGAAGATCTGGCGATCGGCTCTTTCGTCGCGACCGGGGGTAGCGTGCAGACGGGAACCAGTTTGGGAGCGCTGGGTCTCGATGTGTCTGGCACGTTGATCATAACCTTACTGCGGGAAGCCCTAGAGAGTTTGAACCCAAGCATCCCGCGCGAAGAACGCGAACAGCTCATTCGTGTTCTACAAGCTCACCCCCATCCGACGGTGATTGAAAACAACCGTTGGCTGCATGGCTTGCTCACCGACGGCGTGCCGGTCGAATACAAAGATGTAAAGATCGGTGAGATACGCGGCAGACGTGCCCGGCTGATCGACTTCGACAACCCGGCCAATAACGACTTCCTCGTCGTCCGCCAACTCACGGTCGCGGGGGCAAACGGCCAGACCATCCGGCCGGACCTGGTGCTGTTCGTCAACGGCCTGCCGCTGGTCGTGATCGAGCTGAAGGACCCGGCCAACACCGCGGCCGATCTCAACGTCGCGATCGACCAACTCGGGCGTTACAAGACGATCGCGCCGGAGTTGTTCGTGCCGAACCTGCTGCTGGTCGCGAGCGACGGGCTGCTGACGCGGGTGGGCAGCATCACCAGCGGGCGGCAGCGGTTCGCGCCATGGCGGCCGGCCGGGGGCGGGGAGCCGACGCTGGAAGCACTCATCCGCGAGTTGCTGAACCCCGCGGCGCTCTTGGACTACCTGCAGTCGTGTGTGGCGTTCGAGGAGGATGAGCGGGGAAACATTGTCAAGAAGGTGGCGGGATATCACCAGTTCCGGGCGGTGCGCAACGCGCGGGTGACCGTGATCGGCGCGATTAAGACGCCGGACCGCAAGGGCGACGAGGCCGCTGGTAAGGGCGGCGTGGTCTGGCACACGCAGGGCAGCGGAAAAAGCCTGACGATGCTGATGCTCGCCGGCACGCTCGTGCGGGCAGCGGAGATGGCGAATCCGACCGTGGTGATCGTCACCGATCGCAACGACCTGGACGAACAGCTCTTCGATACGTTCGCGATGGGACGGGCGCTGCTGCGGCAGGACCCAGTGCAGGCGGACAGTCGAGAGCACTTGCGGCAGTTGCTCGACCGCCCGAGCGGCGGTGTGGTGTTCACAACGATCCACAAATTCACTGAGGCGCACGGCACGATCAGCGAGCGGGCGAACGTCGTCGTGATGGCGGACGAGGCGCACCGCAGCCAATACGGTTTCGTCGATGGCGGGGCGCGGTGGATGCGCGAGGCGGTGCCGAACGCGACGTTCGTCGGGTTCACCGGCACGCCGCTGACGGCGGGCGACAGGATCACGCGGCACGTCTTCGGCGACTACGCCGACATCTACGACATCCGTCAGTCGGTAGCCGACGGCGCGACAGTGCCAATCTACTACGAGCCGCGGATCGTGAAGCTGACGATCGACGAGGCCGGCGCGAAGGCGGCGGAGGCCCAGATCAGACAAAAGATCGCGGAGTACGCGACTCTCGACGAGAACGGGCGCGAGACGCCTGAGAACATCCGCATTCCGCTCGAAGACCTGTACGGCGCCCCCGAGCGGCTGGAGCGGGTCGCGAAGTTCATCGTGGAGCACTGGGAAGAGCGCCGCGCCGCGATGGAAGGCAAGGCGATGATCGTCACGATGAGCCGCGACATCGCCGCCCGGCTATACGACGACATTCGCAAGCTCCGCCCGGGGTGGCACGAGGAGGACGACGCGAAGGGCGCGATGAAGGTGGTGATGACTGGCGGGCCGGATGATCCCGAGTACATCGCGCGGCATGTGCGGAGCAAAGCGCAGCGGAGGGCGCTGGCGGACCGCTTCAAGGACCCGGCCGACGACTTCCGGATCGCAATCGTCGTGGACATGTGGCTGACGGGCTTCGACGTGCCCAGCGCGCACACGATGTACCTCGATAAGCCGCTGGCCGGGCATAACCTGATGCAGGCGATCGCCCGTGTAAACCGCGTCTACGGCGAGAAGCCGGGCGGGCTGATCGTCGATTTAATCGGACTGGCCGACCCGCTCGCAGATGCGCTGGCGACGTACGCGAACGCAACGGGGGAGACAGACAAGCCGGTCAAGGAGCTGCAAGACGAGGCGATCCCGACGATGCGGTCGGCGTTCGAGCAGCTGCGGGCGTTCTTCCACGGCTGTGACTATGCGGCGGCGCTGGAAGCGGAGTCGGCGAACGTGCTGCGCGTGTACCTGAGTGCCGTAGACCACGTGCTCGACGTGAAGAACAACGCCGGGGAGGAGACAGGTCGGCAACGATTCCGAGGAATGGTCAAGCGGCTAGCAACCGCCTTCGCGCTGGCCGTGCCGCGGGAAGAGACGCGGGAGATCGCGCCGCACCTAGCGTTCTTCCAGCGAGTCGCAGCGATGATTCGCAAGCGGTTGGCCGATGAGGCGGGACCGACGCCGGGTAAGGGCGGCTCCGATTCCGAGTCGCGCGATATAGAGGCCGCCGTAAGGCAGGTTATCGGCGGCGCTGTCGATGCGGGCGAGGTAATTGACCTGTTCGCTGCCGCCGGTCTCGACGCGGCGCGGCTGGATATTCTCAGCGATGAATTCCTGGAACGGGTGTCGGCCCTAGAGCAGAAGAACCTCGCGCTAGAGACGCTGCGAAAATTGCTGAACGACCAGATCAAGATTAGCGAGCGGACCAACCTTGTGCAGGCGCAAAAATTCCGTGAGGCGCTGGAAAAGGCAATGCTCGGCTACACGAACAAGCAGATTTCGACGGCCCAGATGATCGCGCACCTTCTGGAGATGGCTAGATGGGTGCGCGAGGCGAAGCGGCACGGGGAGGAACTCGGCCTCAGCAACGAGGAGACGGCGTTTTACGATGCGCTGGCGGAGAACGGGTCGGCTAAAGAGGTGATGAAGTCCGACCAGCTCCGTCTGATGGCCCGCGCGCTGGCGGAAATGGTCAAGAACATGCCCAAGCTCGACTGGACGCAGCGGGAGAGCGTGCGGGCGGACCTGCGGCGGAAAGTCCGTCGGCTGCTGGCGATGTACGGCTACCCACCGGACCTCTCGGAGGACGCAACCCAGCTCGTGCTCAAGCAGGCAGAGTTGTCGACGGAATATAGCGAGTGACGCGGCTACGGACGCCTGGTCGGGGGGGAACGGCAGCAGGCAGCGGAAGGCACTCCGCGCCGTTTCTGATGTTCGGCCTTAGCCTGTCATCGACGCCATTCCGCTGATTCAATCGAATCACCTCCGACTCGACAAGACGCAGCGGCTGTTCTGCGTTGTTCGCGATCCAAGCGGACTGACCGTAGCGGTCCGCTTACGACTTGATGTCTCCAGCGACTAGCGGTAATGTCCTGATGGCTTCCGATATTGCCCAATAACAGGACCTAAACTCATGAACGATCTTATGGTTGTGGCGGACCGAACGGCCGAATGGCGCAAACTGAAAGCGCTCGTTCTGGACAGTGTCTCCTCTCCGATTACCAAGCGTGTCTACAATCTCGGCCTGGACGAATTCATCGCATGGTACATGCAAGAGCCACGGCCGGGCTTCAGCAAAGCAACGGTTGCAGCTTGGCGCGTGCATCTGGAGGGCCGGGACCTAGGTTCTATTTCCATCAACGTTCGGATCACCGCGGTTCGAAAACTGGCGCTCGAAGCTGCCGATAACGGACTTCTCGCAGCCGAAATCGCGTCGGGCATCGGGCGCATCAAAGGCGTTCCAACTCGGGGAGTTCGTACCGGCAATTGGCTGTCACTCGCACAGGCACAGCTGCTTTTGAATACGCCAAATATCGCAACGTTAAAAGGTCTGCGCGATCGGGCTATCTTTGCTGTTCTGCTTGGATGTGGATTGCGACGCTCCGAAGTGGCGGCCATGACGTTCAAACACGTTCAACAGCGTGACAATCGCTGGTGCATTGTCGATCTGGTCGGAAAACACGGCCGCGTTCGGACCGTTCCCATGCCGACTTGGGTCAAAGGTGCGATTGATGCATGGGCTGACGCAGCCCAGGTAAGTGACGGGCATGTGTTCCGGCCCGTCAATCGGGGCGCTAAGGTTTGCCGAGAGCGGCTCAGCGAAAAGGTCGTTTGGCAGATGCTAAGGCCCTATGTTACTGCGGCCGGTCTGCCGCCCATCGCACCACATGATCTGCGCCGAACGACAGCCAAACTCTGCCGGGCGGCGGGAGGGGAGCTGGAGCAAATTCAAATGCTCCTCGGACACAGCTCGGTGCAAACGACGGAGAAATACCTCGGTACAAAGCAGAATCTCGTGTATGCGCCGAATGACGGAATCAAGTTGATGGTTGATTCTTAAGTTGGAAACCCTAAGACAACATGGCGGCGTTCTCGGGCTCATTCACGCGATCGTGCACAAAGAGCGGCCGCCCAGCTCCTCTTCGATTTTCAGGAACGTCGCAGTGAGCAATCTGATCGTCGCCAGGCACACCGGAGAGGCCGTTCCTGACGCTCTGAAGAAATGCATACGATTGCGGACCGCGAATGCCGCTTGGGCTTAACTATGTTTACTATCATGTAGTTACAAGTGATAACAATCAAAGCTCCCAAGGTCAAATGTCCCGAAATTTCGAAGATTTCGACACGTATATAAGTAGAATCTGACGCGAGGCCACTGACCACTCCAAGGCTTCAGCGTTGTTGTCTGAACGTCCCTTATTCCGTCCGCGGCGGTCCGCACGGTGCTGTCACCCAATCTGGGGAATCAAACGTTTCCAACTAAAATTGTTGTATTGCTCAATGTCAGAGAAGGCCCTTGTTGAGACGTGTTCGCTCAGCGAATATGCTGTCGCATATTTCCGACGGTAAATTCTCGGCTACATCTCTCCAAACTTCAATCACCCACCAGTTATCTTTCGTCGTCCCGAGGATATATTGAGACCTATAAATCGAATACGCTCGAATGAAGAAGCAGAAATTCCACGGTGGCGAAAGGGAACGCCTACAATTACAGCCACCCAGCTCGCTTCTCTGTTAGATGCGGGATGCGCAAACCCGCACTATGACGGAAACGAAAGGATCTGGGATCCGATTTTGGCAACGTTGAATCTGGCGCCCTGCTATCAGCCCGCCATCGCGGTTGTCCTCAAGGAAGGACGATGGCGAGATGTGGAAAACAAGCGCGGGTACATTGCAACTGCCGCGTACCGCCAAGGATTGAAGCTTCAATTGCGAGAGTTTCGTGAGAGGGACTTTCGGCGCGTCTCCGGAAGCCGAATCATCGAGAACGAAGGACCTAAAGGAGAATATTTCGAAAGCGGACTGTCAAAGCAGGACGAATTCGAGATTCTACAGCACAAGACTAAGTTTCGCGCGAGCCCTCGATCTGGCTTGGCGGTCGTGCAGGAACTTGAATGCAAGATGCGAATCCCGCAATGGCTTCAAAAGAAGCAACAACCCGGCACTGTGAATTGGAAGAAATTAGCTGGACACGCAGCTTTGAAGCGAGAGAAAACTGGCGCCCTCTCGAAGGCTCTTGAGATGAGATTTGCCGAAGGCCTCAGCCGAGACGAAGCGAAGAAAAGCGTTACGTCAGCCGCTGAAAAGAGGCAAATTGGTGCGGCGTGGAAATGGATTGACCGGAATCTTGAGGCTTGCATCCTTCCGTTATTTAATCTAAAAAGTCCACCGCCAAAGATCTCTGGGAAAGCCACAACCGCTGCTCGCCGTCGGTTCATGCCGCCATGGGAAGCCATCCGGCAGGCTTGCCGGCGTGAGCTAATTTCGACTCTGAGTTCTGTCTACCCGTCCATCATGACCGAAAAGAGAACCTGCCAACGATTTGACGTTGTGGATTGGCCGCCTATCTGCCTGTGTTACGACAGCCGCTGGTCCCCCACACTCGTTGATCACTGATGAGCCTGAGCATTCACCTTCAAACTGTGAGCAAATCTACCATTTATGTCTGAGATCGGTAACGTTGTGCTTATGCTTGTTTACGAGCCCGCTAGCCCAGAGTCTACCCCTGTGCCTGTTCTTCGTGTGTCTGATGTCGGCTTGGCCGCTGCTGTAGCGCAAGCCGCAGTATTGGAAGCCGAAGCCCGTGCCCGCGAAATCTCGCTTCTTGACGAAGTCTTGGGCAAAATAGAGGAGATCGAGGCTCTGAGGCTTCGAAGACTTTTGGGCCTTTTGATCCCAGAATTTGCGAGCCAATCATCCCGTTGCGCTTCCACGTTTTCAGTCATGTAACTCCCTGAGCGATCCGCTAACCGGACCGTTGTTCCTTCTCCTGGCGCGCTCTTCCTAGCTCACGACCGTAGGACTTGCCCATGCGGCACTCGCCAATCAGAGCACACAGGCCAAATTATGACCGATGGATCAACCGACCACGGCCGCTTCTTCTTTCGCCCTGGGAGTGACTTATATAGCGCTTGACATCGAATCCGCTGGCCTTTACGATAGAGAAGAAAAGACAAAACTACGCGGGCGCTTACACGCGCCTTTAGTGCTTAACCTGTCCCAAAATACGGTGAGAGGCGCAAGATAGCGACCCTCTTGCGGTTAGCTTGTCTCAAAATCGAGACCTGATTTACCGGCGAGAAGTCTTAGAAGACGCCGGCGGTCATGCTCGCAAACGAATGTAGTTGTAACGTGAAACGGTGCCGAGTTGAGGGCGAATCGGCTGCGGGAACATATCGCGCGATGGGCACACTAACAATATGCGCTCATCACGAATTATCGGCCGTACCCTGTCCGCGTTAGCAGTTGGCGCGGAGTGGCATTCGTGTTCAGCCAAAGCGGGCCCAGATCAAGTCCTCCTCACCATAGCCCGGTAATACACTCCCAAAACGAGAATTAGAATCCAAAGGAGCGGGAGCGCATTCGTGCGTCAGTTCATCCCGCTTAGATCCGAGATGGGCTGCAGCCGAATCACCGGATTGATCCCGATCGCGTGCCCGTTTCCGATGATGGAAGCCTGCGAGATCGAGGGCAACCGGCCGCGTTAATAGCGTTCATTGCAGATCTTCAAAACTCGCGCTGTTCGCGAGTTCATTCCGACAACGCCAACCGGAAGACATCGGCAGTAGAACGTCACCACACGAAGTTTTGGCATCTGCTCCCGGGTACCGGTACGAGCCGCAGCTTGTGCAGAACCGTGTCAGCCGCGCGACTCTGTTTACCTTCGCAGCCGCTATGCGCGCCAATATCGATTCCTGCGAGCGGAGCCCAAATCCGCCTGACGGGGTCGCACGCGATGCAGTCGAACTGCGCGCCGGCCGCACATTCACGGATTCCGAATGGGCCGCGGCACGCGCCCGCCTGGTAGACTTCGCGGACATATTGCGCAGTTGGGAGAAACGAGCGAGCCTTTCTGAACGAGGTAATGTTTGAGGTGCTATGCCTGCGAGAACGCTAACTGTAGTACCCGCCCTGATGAAGGGGACGGCACATACCCAACGCGCTGTGTTATATGCGCGCGTTTCCAGTAAGGATCAGGAGAAGGAAGGCTTTTCGATTCCTGCACAGCAGCGCTTGTTGCGAGAATACGCAGTAAAGCAGGGCCTAATCATCTCCGAGGAATTTGTGGATGTGGAGACTGCCAAGCAGTCTGGCCGACATGCATTCACGGCGATGCTGGCATATCTGACGAAACACCGCGCAGCATGCAAAACGATCCTCGTCGAAAAAACCGACCGCCTATATCGCAATCTCAAAGATTGGACGACTCTAGACGATCTCGGCACCACTATTCATTTGGTCGTGGAAGGCCGGGTTATAGGCCCGGATTCACGCTCTTCGGACCACCTAATGCACGGCATCCACGTCTTAATGGCGAGGAACTACATCCAGAATCTAGGCGAGGAGACTCGGAAAGGGATGACCGAGAAAGCTCGGACGGGCATTTACCCGAGTAACGCTCCAATCGGGTATAAGAACGTGGATGGCCCTCACGATAAGCGAGTGATCGTTCCCGATCCCGATACAGCCTTATTAATTACGGAATTGTTTGACCGCTTTGCCGCAGGCCGCCATTCAGTGAAGTCCCTCGTGAGGGAACTGAACTCCGAGGGGCAGCAGCTTCGGGGCCGCAAACTGTATAGCAGTGTTGTTCATCAAATCCTAAGGAAACGCCTATACACCGGCGAGTTTGATTGGAACGGCGCTACTTATGCGGGCACACATGAGCCGCTGGTGACTCGCGAATGTTGGCAGCGGGTCCAAGAATTGCTGGATGCACGCGCCAAGGCCAAGACCCGAAAAATGAAGCACGATTTCGCGTACACCGGGCTGGTGCGCTGTGGCCATTGTGGGTGCCTCTTTGTGGGTGAGCTGAAGAAAGGAAAGTACATCTACTATCACTGCACCGGGAACCATGGGAAATGCCCGGAGCCGTACACGCGTCAGGAAATTCTCGCTCGGCAATTTGCCGACGTCTTACAGGATCTGGTTATACCGGAGCCAGTCTTAGAATGGCTCTCCGAAAGTATGCTACGCGCGGACCGAACAGAGCAGGCAACCCGGGCCGAGGTCAGTAAGAAGTTCCAGACCCGGTGCAACCAAATCCAGGCCCGCATTGAGACGATGTACCTGGACAAACTCGACGGACGGATCACACAGGAGTTTTTCGATCATCATTCGGCCAAGTGGCGGTCGGAGCAAAACGGTTTGATGCGGAAGATCCGAGACTTACAAACGGCATCCCCTGCCCCGCTTGATCAGACCATCGACATGCTTCGGTTGACTAGCCAGGCTAGTCAGTTGTTCCTGCAACAAGGCGCTGAGGAGCAACGCCGTTTGCTCCAGATTGTGTTGGACAAGGCTACTTGGCGGGCCGGAACTCTGCAGACCACTCTGCTCGAACCCTTTCATTCCTTGCGCCACTCGAACCGGGAAAGTTATACGAAAGAAAAGGAAAACCCCGGATCAGGACGTGATTTAGGAATTTGGCTCCCCGACATGGATTCGAACCACGATTAACGGCTCCAAAGGCCGCTGTCCTACCATTAGACGATCGGGGATTAGAGACGCGAAAGCCTGCCGCTTCGCTCAGCGCCGCACCTCGCTTTACCGCACTTCAGTTTACCAATCGAGGCGAGTCTCCGCCTCCGCGCCGGCGCGCGTCACCAATCCGAGTACGACGTCCCGTCTAGCGCCGTCTTATCCGACCCGCTGCGCACATCGAACACGCCCGGTGAGCTGGTGCTTCCTCCTACGGGCGTGTCTTCCATAATCACCCGCCAGGTGTCGGAGGAGCCGGTAATGGGATCCTGCGGAATCTGCCGCAAATAGCCTTCCGAAACCAGGTCCTGCAGCGAATCGGGCGCTTTCTGTTTGTCGATCGTGTACTCGTCAATCATCGTGCGAAGCGTGAAAAGATTATTGCGCAGCACGCTTTCCTTGGCGCGCGTGATGGACTTCTGGTAAATCGGCAGTGCAATGGCCAATAGCACCGAAATGATGGCCATCACCACCATCAATTCGATCAGCGTAAACCCGCGCACTGCGCGCTTCCATCTCGCGAGATTGTGGTTCACTGGCGCCGTCACCATTCCGAGTACGCCGTCCCGTCGCTCGCCTTGTCCATGGTCTTCGAATGCACGTCGAAGACGTTTTGACCGCCCCACGAGTCCGACGTCGGGTCATCCTGCATGCTGCGCTTTCCCCAGTCCGTGTCGCCGGTAAACGGGTCCTTCGGGATGCGCCGCAGAAAACGCATCTTCGTAGTTTGGTTGTTGCCCGCTAGCGTGTTGGTCATCTGCACGCCTTCCACCAGCGATTCGAGCGTCGTGGGGTAACAATATGCGTCCTGGTTCTGGGATTGAATCTTGCCTTGGTCGCACAGGTCTTTATATTTGTCGATGGCGGCGCGCATGTCGTGCAGATCGGCACGCAATTCTTTCTCGCGCTGTCGCCGCACTTGGAAGCGCGCCATCGGAACAGCCATCGTGGTCAGGATCATGAGGATCGTAAAAGCCACGATCAGCTCGACCAACGTCAGGCCCGCCTGACTCCTCC
>DATJUG010000097.1:0-52085 GCA_035502635.1 Bryobacteraceae bacterium | reverse complement strand
CGCGCGCCTTGCTGCTCGGCGTAGCGGGCGTAACCGCGATTTATCTGTCGGTGAACGTGGTCTGTCTGCGCACGCTCGGGCCGGCCGGATTGGCCGCGACGCTCACCCCGGCGTACACCGTGATGCAGAAGGCGATCGGCGTACGCGGAGCCGTCTTCATCTCCTACGCCATCGCGATCTCGACGCTTGGATTCCTGAGCCAAGGCATGCTGACAGCGCCTCGAGTCTACTTCGCTATGGCGCGCGATGGCCTCTTCTTCCGGGCTATCGCGTGGGTCCCCAAGACAACTAGGGTACCGGTACCCGCGATCGCTCTGCAAGGCGTATGGGCCGCCGTTATTGCGTTGTCGCAACAGTATGAGCAGATGTTGAACTATGTCATGTCCATGGATGCGTTCTTTTTCGGGCTGACCGCGGCATCGCTCTTCGTCTTCCGGCGCCGCCTGGGGCCAGCCGCCCAACATCGCACGCCCGGCCATCCGTTTACAACCATATTTTTTGTCAGCGTCTGCTGGCTGGTCGTCCTGGCAACGTTCTATCATTCGCCAACCAACAGCTTCTTGGGGCTCGCATTCGTGCTAATTGGCATTCCGGTCTACCTGTATTGGAGCAGGCGGAAGAGAGCTCAAGCATCATGCGCGTGATGAGGTCGGCCTACATGGAGTGGGTCAAGACGGAGTCGCATGCGCCGTTCAATCTGGCGAATAGCGGCATCAGGAATTACCCGCTGGCCGGCTTACATGCGGACTTTCCCTCGCTTGCGCTATCCGGCCCGGGCGCATACGGCTATGCGCCGCTGGTCAAGGCGATTGCCGCCAAATGCGGCGTGGATGAAGATTGCGTCGCGACGGCGCAAGGCACGTCCGGGGCAAATCATCTGGCTATGGCAGCCGTGATCGAACCAGGCGACGAGGTCCTGATGGAAAGTCCCGCGTATCCATTGCTGTGGGAAACGGCAGCGTACCTGGGTGCGAAGGTAAAGTATTTCAATCGCCCGGCGGAAGCACAATTCGCTCTCGACGTTCGATCGATCGAGCATGCTCTGACACCGCAAACACGCTTGATCGTGCTCACGAATCTGCACAACCCGAGCTGCGCCTATACCAGCGAAGCCACGCTGCGTGAATTGGGAGAACTTGCACAATCGGTAAGCGCGCGCGTGCTGGTAGATGAGGTCTACCTCGATCTGCTGTTTGAGAATGCTCCCGCAACGTCATACCACCCGGGTCCGCAATTCATCGTGACGAACAGCTTGACCAAGGTGTACGGCTTAAGCGGGCTGCGGTGCGGATGGATTCTCGCCGAGCCGGACTTGATCCGCAAGATCTATCGTCTGAACGACCTGTTTGGCGTCAATAACCCGTACGTGACAGATCAATTGAGCTGCATTGCGCTGGGGCGTTTGAAAGAGATCGGGCAATGGGCGCGAGAGCTGTTAGACACCAATCGCGCGTTGGCAAATGAATTCATAGTCGCCACGCCGGAGCTCGATTGTGACCAGTTGCAAGTGGGAACCGTATTGTTTCCGCGCATCGAATTTCCGGTTCAGGAATTTTGCCGATTGCTTCGCGATCGCTATGAAACCGTGGTCACACCCGGCCACTTCTTCGGTGCGCCCGAGCGGATTCGGATCGGCATCGGCGGCGAGACGAGCGTGCTTATGGAAGGGCTCAATCGCGTGCATGATGCCTTGGACGAGATGAGCCGGCGTTGAGCTCAGCCCATCGTCAGCCACTCGTACTGTTCTTTCGTCAGAGGCACCACCGACAGTCGGCCTTGCTTCACCAGCGGCGAATCGGCGAACAGTTTGTGCGCCTTGATATCGGCGAGCGTTCGTGGTTGGCTCAGCGCTTTGCCGGCTTTGATCGTGACGCGCGGGGTCTTGGGATCGCTCGCGTCAACCTTCACCACGCTGGCAGTACCCACAACCTGGCGTTCATCACCGGTGTGATAGATCAGCAGCTTCTCGCCCGGCTTCATTTCGCGAAGATGCTTCACAGCGGTCGGATTGGTTACGCCATCCCAGAGAGTTTCGTGATCTCGCTGCAGGTCGGCAAATGAGTAGGCATCAGGCTCGGACTTGAGCAGGTAGGGCATGATTGCGGTTATCTTATCGCGAGTGACGACACGTTCACTTGCTCAAGGCCGCATTCCGGGTAGCGCGAAGCGCCCGGTGCGTACGCCGAACGACTGTCGTTCTTCAGATGCAATTTCTGGACTTCGAGTGTCCCGTTGCTCTGGCGCTAACTCGATGGAAGCGAAGAATGCCTGGTCTACCTGTGTGAAAAAGGTGCGTCGCAATATCTCCAGGCAAGCTGCGAGCTCTTCCTGTGCAACCACCACACGAACCGAGCAGGATTCACCGTCCTGAGGCAAGATCAGCGCCGAGCGCCGAGGCAGCACAGCACACAAATGCGCAACGACGTTACATCGCTTTGAAGTTTGGCCAACCAGAGTGATGATGGCTTGTCCGGTTCGCACATGCGCCTCCACACAGCGATCAAGCGCGAAGGTCGCTCCCGGGTCGCTTCTGCCGCTGTCGAGCGCCAGGTAAATCACCTCATCCGATACTGCCAGGAGCGTTGCGGCTTTTTGTTCTCGGCAAATCCGTTCCAGTTCCTGGTAATACTCCGCAGCGATTGCGTTGACACCCGGCGAACGAAGTTCAACAACCGTCATATTCGTTTTGCATACGATGGATTTTACGGGGTTGGTGCAGGCAATTTTGGTGATTCCAATTCGGGTGCCTTCTCCATCGGGCCGAAACGTATTGCGTATGATCACTGGTATCCGGAGCCGTTGAGCCGGTCCAATTGTTTCCGGATGGAGAATCGTTGCGCCCGCTTGAGCTAGTTCGGTGGCTTCCTCATACGAGACGCTCGTGAGCCGGTACCCTCCGCTCTTGATTTTGGGATCCCAGGTAAGTACTCCGTCCACGTCCTTCCATACCTGGATCTCCTCTGCATTTACTGCGGCGCCCACAATAGAAGCGGTCAAGTCGGACCCGCCGCGTCCGAGTGTTGTCGCGCGACCGTCCTCGGTGGCGCCGATGAAACCGCCCAGCACAACCACGTGAGTGCGAGCGGCCAGTGGAACGGCCCAACGAATTCGGGCGTACGTCTCCCAATAACGAGGCGCGGCGTTAGTGAAGTTCTCGTCAGTCAAGATCAGCTTTGTCGAATCCAGATGCGTCGCGTTCAAGCCGTGCTGTTGAAACGCAGCCGCTGCCATCCTGCTCGAAAGTTTTTCTCCCAAGCCCGCAACCCAATCGCGCAATTCCGGGGTAACGCTCGATTCTCCCTCGCAGACCTCGAGCATGCGGACGTGCAGATCGCGAAATGTCTGCCGAATGTATCGGTCGATTGGTTCGAGCTGCTCAGGGCCGAGAAGATCTTCTGCCAAACAGAAGTGGTAGGTTTTCACCTCTTCCTGCAACTTCCACGCAAGATAAGATTGCGCCCGTGAGGCGTGTTCTAGAATCGCGAGCAGTTGATCTGTCGTGTCTCCTATGGCAGACACGATGACGATCGGGTTGCGGTGCACTTGCGACTGCACAATGGAGGCAACCCGTCTTATCGAAGCAAGCGAAGCAAGTGAGGCTCCGCCGAACTTCATGACAATCATGGAAACTCTCCCGTCATCCTCAACATAATCGGGGGTTTCTTAAGAAAGCATAAGGGGTGCCTAAACAAACGGTAAGGGAATTGATTCGCTAATTCCGCTGGGCCAACAAGGCCTGGTGGGCGTTGTGCTCGGTGAGAATAAGGAGCGCTCGGCCAAAGCCAAAGCCACTCTATCAAGGTCGGGCCCGATCCCAGACCGTTTCGTGATCTCGCTGCAGGTCGGCGAACGAGTAAGCGTTGGGGTTGGACTTAAACAGCTAGGGCATGATTGCGGTTATCTTATCGCGAGCATGAAGAAGAGAGGCCGAAGGTGAGGCGCGTTACCATAATCGAGAACCCACCACGTGAGACGCTGTGACACCCACTAAATGGCAGCGCGTCCAGGATTTGGTCACTGCGGCATTAGATCTGCCTGCGCCCGAGCGTGCCGATTTTCTGGATGCTGTTTGCAGCGGCAACGCCGAACTGCGTCATCAAATTGAGGATCTGATTCGGTCTTATGAGGAGGCCGGAAGCTTCCTTGAAGAATCAGTGGCAGCGAGCGCGTTTGAGGTGTTCGGAGCGGGCGCTCCGGCCCAGGGCGACCGGATTGGCCCTTACCAGATCACCTGCGTTATCGGGCACGGAGGCATGGGAAGTGTCTATTGCGCTAATCGCATGGACGACCAGTTCCGCCAGCAGGTAGCGATCAAAGTATTGCGGGGGGGCTTCGGCGCATCGACAGAAATGCTGACCCGTTTTCGCGCGGAGCGCCAGATTCTAGCTAGTTTGACGCATCCGAATATAGCGCGCCTGTTGGACGGCGGAATTACTCCTTCGGGTCTTCCCTATCTTGTGATGGAGTACATCGAAGGGACCACGATCGACGTTTTTTCCGAGAATCGAAAGCTTCCGATTCGCGATCGTCTCGGATTATTTCGGCAGGTTTGCGCGGCCGTGCAGTACGCGCACCAGAATTTGATCGTACACCGCGATATCAAGCCGGCGAACGTGATGGTGACTCGGGAAGGCACACCGAAGCTGCTGGATTTTGGCATCGCAAAGTTGCTAAGGCCCGATGTACTGGGCCAAACAGTGGCAGCGACACGCCCGGCAGAGCGCCTGATGACCCCCGAGTATGCCAGTCCTGAGCAGATTCGCGGCGATGCCATTAGCACCGCAACCGACTTATATGGGCTGGGCGTGCTGCTCTACGAACTGCTCACGGGCACACGGCCGTTCCGAACTGAGAAATTGACTCCAGCAAATCTCGAACGAGTAATTTGCGAGAGTTCCCCCGAGCGGCCGAGCACCGCCATCGCAACGGCAGGAAGCGCTGTCCTGGAAAAGATTTCCGGCGATCTAGACAACATCGTTCTCAAGGCGATGCACAAAGATCCGGCACGCCGTTACGCCTCGGCAACGGAATTGTCTGAAGATGTCGGACGCTATCTACAAGGGTTCCCCGTCAGCGCTCGCACGGATTCGTGGAGCTATCGCGCGAGCAAATTCCTTTTGCGGCATAAGGTAGCATCCGCGGCGGCGGCCTTGTTCGTCCTCACGACAACCGCTCTCAGCGTCGGACTCGCTATTCAGGCCACGCGAGCCAGGCAGGAGGCCGAGACCGCCAATCAGGTCTCCGACTTCCTGGTGAATCTCTTCGAATTTTCGCGCCCGGACAAGACGCAAGGCCGCAACAGCTACGCACGGGATCTTGTGGATCTCGGCGCGCAACGAGCGACCGGTGAGCTCGCCGGGCAGCCGATAGTGGAAGCCCGCCTGCTCGATATGTTGGGCACCACATATCGGGAATTGGGCGTGTTCGACCGCGCGGAATCGCTGCTGACCCAGGCATATCGGATACGCTCCCGGTCGTTCGGGCCGGAATCGAAGGAAGCCGCCGAATCGCTGCAGACTCTAGCCGAGATCGCTAGCGACAAAGGCGATTTCGAGCGAGCCAGCCAGGCTTATGAGCACGTACTCGGCATCTGGGTCCGGATCTATGGCCGGATGAATGAGAAAACCGCGGAGGTGATTGACGATATCGGAGAACTGCGGTGGGAGCTTGGAGACTTCGAAGGCGCAAAAAAGCGATATCTGGAAGCGATCGATATCTGTAACCGGATCAAGGGGCCAACCGATTGGCAAACGTTGAATGACGAGAACGATCTGCAGGTTGCGCTGGCCGGTCAGGGCGATTACGCAGCCGCTGAAGCTCTGGCGCGCAAAGTATTGGCTACGGAAATCCAGGTATTCGGACCTACGAATCCGAACGTTGGTTTAACGCTAAACAATCTGGGATATATTCTGGCCCAAATGGCACACTATCGCGAATCGGAAGCGATATTTAAGCGGGCCCTTGACTTACGGCGAAGGGTGGATGGCTCCGAGCATCCTGCGGTTGCCTTAAGCCTTAGCAATCTGGGTTGGCTCGCCCGGGAACTGGGACATTACGATGAGGCAAAGTCGCTTGGCGAGCGCGCGTTAGCTATGGCAACGAAGCTGGAGGGTCCACGTTCACTCGGGACGACGGCGTGTCAGGGGCAACTCGGACTGACCATGCTGGCCATCGGCGATTTTGGGCGGGCTCGCGAACTGCTGGCGGCTTCCCTTGCCACCCGCTTGGCATTGGGCAACCCGAATAATCCGGAGCTTGCGGATAATTACGACCGCATGGGACAACTAGAGCTGGCAACCAGGAATCCGGCGGCGGCGCGTCAAGATATCGAGCGGGGGCTGGATATTCGAATGCGATTCTACGGGCGCAACAACGACACTGTCGCGAGCAGTTTGGACCATTTGGGCGAAGTACTGATGGCAAGCAAAGATTACGCCGCCGCCGAACAGAAATTTCGTGAGGCGATACAAATCGCGCGCACCAAATTCAACGGTCCGCACACCATCACAGCCGATGCGCTGTTGGGATTAGGCACTGCGCTGGTCGCGCAGGGCCGAGCTACAGAAGCGAAAACGCCGTTGATGGAAGCCCTCACCATGCGCCGCAACTTGCTGCCGGCCGATCACCCCGCCATTTCGGAAGCCGAAGCGGCGCTGGCAAAATGCACTGGGGCGTGATGCTTCATTCTTGGTGCGGCCGCGGATTAGCTGTGAATGGATTTCAATTCGTTATAGAGCCAAGCTCGGGCCATGCGCCACTCGCGCCACACAGCGTGCTCGGAGATTCCGATCGCATCCGCGACGTCTTTCCCTTTGAGTCCGCCGAAAACCATTAGGTCTACGATCTCGGCTTTGCGCGGGTCGAACGCTGCGAGACGTTCCAGCGCCTCTTGAATGCTGAGAATGTCCACCTGCTCCGAGCCGGCAGCCTCGCCGGATTCGGTCAATGTGACGCGTCGCCAATCATCTCCACCGCGTTTTTGCCGGCCCTTGTTTCTCGCGTAGTCGACAAGCACTTGACGCATCTGGCGGGAAGCGATCGAAAGGAAATGGGCGCGATCATGCCAGGAAACGTCCGCGGAAGCTAGTCGCTGATACGCCTCGTGAACTACTTCTGTGGCGCAGAGAGTAAAGCCGGGACGTTCGCGGGCAAGATGATGGGACGCGATGTGGCGCAGGTTGTCGTAGATGAGCGGAGTGAGAGCGTTCAGCGCTTCGTGATCACCCTCGCGCCAACGAACCAAGAGGGCCGTAATCGCTGTATTCTCCTCGCCCACAATCTGTAATGCAGTATACATCTCCCGCGTTCCGGACTCAGCAAAAAAAAAGGCGTCCCACGCTTTTTGCGCGGGACGCCGAGAGGACAGAGGAATGCCGTTCGCAGTGAGTATTTCGCTAGTTAGTTAGTGATCGAGTCGATGTAGACTTGGCCGGTCCACGTTGCGGAAGAAGTGAACTCGACTCCGAGTTCCCCGAAGGTTGTTGGCGCGTTCGATGGAACCGTGAAGCTGAAAGTATTCCACTCTCCAGCCGTGAGTTCCGACATCGTCTTGTAGTCGCTCGCGAGCCAAGCCCAAGAGGTGTTCGTGATGAACGGATTGACCGAGGTCAGTTCCGAGCCGACTGGAATCCAGATATGCATCGTGATCGTCTGGCCCGGTTTGATTCCCGAAGGCGAGAGAACATAAGCGTCTGCACTGGCTGCGAAAGTGGAGTTGTTGAAGGAGACGCTCAGCCCTTTGCAGCCGGCGAATGCTTCGCCCTCGGAATCTCTGACGGTGATGCCGGCCGTATTGGTCCAGCCCTGGACTCCGCTCTCGAAATTATAGAGCGCGGTATCTTGATTCGTGGCCTTTTTTCCGGTCATGCTGGTGTAAATCGCACCCATGAGGCAGGCGCCGGGCGAATCTTGGGAAAGATCCCAAACCATCACTCCGCCCAAACCCTGGTTCTTGGCGAAATCGACTTTTTCGGCAACAGAAGTTTCGTTATCGAACGATACGAACGTGGAAGAGCCGTCGTACAGCCATGTCTCCTGTGAGCCGACGCCTGCATTGGGAGAGCACTCATAAGGCGATGCGCTATTGCCGTAGTCGCAATACTGCGTGTACTGGGGTTGGCCCAAGTACTGCTGGACGATCTGCGCATAAGAAGGAGTGTTGACCCACGTACCTTGCTCGAAAACTCCATGGTAGGTATCGGCCGCTACTTTGTCCCACTCCAGTCCATAAAACGGAATCCCAAGCAGAAGTTTGGTAATCGGAATGCCTGCGGTCTTGAATTGAGGAATAAATCCGACAGAGTCGCCATTATTCGCCGTGAAAGTGGCCGAAACGTTGTAAGTGTACCAGGGAGAATCGGTGATGTTATAAGAAGACCCGCCATTTAGTGGCGATGAATAGAGTGGTGCATCGAAGCCGGTGCCGCCGCTCCACGATCCCATGTAGTCGTAACTCATCACGTTCACATAGTCAAGATACTCCGCGGCAGCGGTCACATTGATGAACTCGGTTCCCGAAGCATTCTTCGCGGGACCCATCGTGGCAGTCAATGTATAAGTCTTGCCATTCTGGGTTCCGAGCGTAGTAAGCTCACTGCGAAAAGCCTTGAGCAACGCTGTGAAATTGGTTTCCTGGGTGGAATTGGCAGGGTATTCCCAGTCGATGTCGAAGCCGTCGAAGATGCCGGAGTAGCCTTGCAGGCTCGACGTAAAGTTTCCATCGATGAACATCTTTGCGCACGAATCGATTGCCGCGGAATTGCTTGCCGCGCCTGCCGCCATGCCGGCGAAGTTGCCGGAAAGTGTGGCGCCTCCAATGGACACGAGAACTCTGAGGTTCGGATACTTGGCCTTGAGTTCCTTTAACTGGTTGAACGTCCCCTTCAGCGGACCGCTATCCGCCACACCGCTGACGCTATTCGCGGCCGTGTAGGCGGTCTGGGTAGCCGCGGCCAAATCCTGGATGGTACAGGAGCCGTTGGCGTTCGGCTCTTCGAAAGCATAGATCAAGTAATTTAATTCGGCCGCTGAACCGTTCGTTACGAGGTTCTTCAACGGCACTGAGCCGGCATTCGATCCCTGGTAGTAGCCGACAACCACCCCTGCTTTCGCCATGAGGCTGAAGATAAGGGCAAGAGTGAATACTTGGGTTGTTCGCGCTGTAAGCGGCGAGACAAGGTGAATGAAGCTACGGAACCACTGCTGGGTGGACATTGTGCACTCCTCAAGTGTTTATTGGTCGCGCTGAGTCTCGGTTTTTTCGAGGATCTCAGTTCGATCTCACCTGGGTATGCGACAACAGGGTCAGGTTTCTGCGGTATTTCGAAAAATATTTTTTTCTTGTGTCTTCGAGGGCGAAACGAAAGCAAAGAGCGGCCCGACCGAAGCCGGAGCCGCTTAATTACAAGCTTTTGATTGACGTTAGCGGTGACCCCCGCCGCCACCCGCGTGGCCTCCGCCACCTCCGCCACTGAACCCGCCACCGCCCGCGTGACCGCCTCCGCCGCTGAACCCTCCTGCGCTTGCACGTCCGCCACCCGAGAAACTAGCTGCGCTCGCATGTCCAGCGCCGCTGCTCCCACCCCCGAACAAGCCCGCATGACCAGCAGAGACGTGCCCGCCGTTGGACGTGCTAAATCCCGTAGCCGCGAAAGAGTGGGCCACTTGCACGCGTGCCGCCGCGTAGTCAGCCGGAGACCTCGACGCCACCGCGCCGATCGCCGGGGGATATTTGGGATTCACCGGCACGGGCGTTCCGGGCTTCGGATGATTCTTCCAATAAGTCCCCCCGCCGCCATACACAGGGACAGTCACCACAGGCGCATACCCGATTAAACCGGGAGCATAGAAGCCGTAACCAAACGGGCTGTAGAATGCCCCGTAGGCAGGCAGCCAGGCCCACGAGTCGAAGCCGTTATTCCAGAACCACCCCGGGTTGTACCAGCCGCCGTAGCCGTAGCCCCACCACCCACCGTTGTTATCGATGTTTACGTTCTTCGCCGCCTGATAACTGGACGCGGCCTCGTATTCAGACCGGATGTTGCTCCAGGCGTAGAGGTCGTCGCCGCGCTTCGGGTCGAATTTCTCGGCTCTCAACTGCGCACCAACCACCGTCTCGTGTCCTTTACTCAGCTCAATTCTCTGGCCCTCGAAGAAAACCTCGGCCTTGCCGTCGAGCACCGCCGCCGTCGGCGGGTTGTCGGCCACGAAGCGGTACAACCCCTCCTTCTCAATCTTGATCGTGCCCTCATGATCCAGGATCGTGATGTCGTTGTCCTTCACCAGGCCGGCAACTTCCACCATCGCTTCCCCGCGGTTCACTTCTACCTGGGTGTCGGTCAGCGAAGGAGACACCATCTTGACGGCGCTGTTGTCGCCGATTCGAAGAAAAACGCCGGGCGTCAGCAGAACCTCGGCCCTGCCCACGTCTGTGGTTAACGTGTCGTTAGCGCCCAGAAAGACGGATTTCAGCCCTTTGTCCGAAACCGGCTTCCCATTGAGGAATACGTCCCCCTCGATGTAGTTGAGTGCGCCAGGGCGCGCGGAGATCGTGTACCCCTGCGGCATCGCGTACATGGCGGTCACCACTACTCCAGCCACCACCTTGGCTGCTGCTTGCCATACGCGTTTCATGATTGCAACTCCTCTGATCCCTGTGCTGATTGTACGCCTAATTCCAGCTACTGAACAGCCGCCGTTTCGACAGCCGGCGCCGGACGGGCATTCTGCGAGTAGCGTTCGAAGAATTCAATGATCCGCAGCATGTGGTCCATGCGCTGCTGCGGCGGCCCGGAGCGCGTGATCTCGTGCCCGGCCCGGGGATAGCGGATGTATTCGACCGGACGATTCAACTGCTTCAGCGCGCGAAACAGCATCTGGCTCTGAACCACGCCAGTGCGGTTGTCCTGGCTGCCGTGAATAATCAACAGCGGCGTATGGATATCCGCCACGTAAGTAATGGGCGATTCCTTGTCGAGTAAACGCCGGGTTTCCGGCTCCCAAGGATAGCCGCCGAATTCCCATGGGACCAGCGAGTAAGCGTTCCCTTCGCCGAAGAACGTCGACAGGTCGTAGACCCCGCGCAGCGCCGCCGCGGCCTTGAACCGGTTCGTGTGCCCCACGATCCAGGCCGTCAGATATCCCGCGTAAGACCCGCCTGTAACGAACAACCGGTCTTTATCGATCAGCGGGGAATTGGCCGAGGCGTCGTCGACCACGGCCATGACATCGCCCATCGGCCCATCGCCCCAATCTTTGTAGTTGGCGTGCTGAAAAGTGTAACCATAGCCGCCCGAGCCGCGCGGATTCGAATACACCACGCCGTAGCCGAATGAACAGAAGATCTGGAACTCGTGCCACATGGTGAACTCCCCAGGGCCCCACATCGCCGCCGGGCCGCCGTGAATATCCAGAACCCATGGATAGCGCTTGCCGGCTTGCGCGTTGGTGGGCTTCATCACCCAATACTCGACGCGAGTGCCATCCGGCCGCGTGATCCAATGCTCTTCGGGCAGCGACAGGACTTTGCCTTCGAGCCACCCCGCGTTGATTTCGGTGAGCCGCTGCACCGAGCTGCGGCCTCCGCCAGCGATGTACAGCTCATTCGGATTCTCTGCGCTGATCTGCGCGTACACAACCTTGCCGACCGCCGTGTCGAACGCGTTCACGCCAATGGGTCCATTGACAACGTCTTCGATTTTGCGGGTGTCTAGGTCCACGCGCCGCAACGGCTGCCCTCCCTGATATTCAACCGTGTAGTAGACATGTCCGTCCCGCGCAGGTTGTGGCTGCTGCACGGCTGGATCGCCGTCGGGCGTGAGCCAGCTCAAATGGGAGCCGTCGGGATCGCAGATTGCCAACATCGCTTGCCGATAGGTCGGCTGATCCGTTTGCTGGCCGGTAACAATCAGGTGCTTGCCGTCCGGTGTGAACTGCGGTTCCCTATAGGCGTACTTCTCATCGTTGAGCAAGGGATGCTCGTTAGACCCATCGGCGTTCATTTCCCAGATGGCCGATTTGTCCTCCAGACGGTCGGGATTGAGATGCGACGGAGGCGCCGAAGCAAACACGATGCGGCCGCCTTCGTGAGAAAACACCGCGCCGTTGTGATCGTGAAAGCTGGCAGTGAGCTGAGTAGTCTTAGGCTCGGCGCCCAGGTCAACCCGGAAGAGTTCCGCGATGGTGAGTTCGCCCTCGAGCGACAGCTCGCCGAGGAACGCGATGCGGTTGATATCGGCAGGATCGTCATGGGCCGAATTGTGTTCGAGCCAATCCCGGATAGAACGCAGATCGCCGTCGGGGCTCCCGTGAGTGACGGTCTTCGATTCCCTGTCCGAATCTTGGATCGGCGGCCGATCGAAATCCCACCAGTCTCGCGCCGGGCGCTCGAGGTCGAACGTGGGTTTGCCGGGCAGTTTCGAGATTGGAATCGGACTCGAAACCAGCAGCGCCTTTCCATCGTTGCGCCAGCGCGGGTCTTCGGCCCCATACTCGAGTGTGGTGATCATGCACGGTTCGCCCGGATGTGTCAGTGGCATGATCCAGAGCTGCGAATGCTTCTTTGAATCGGCGCGCAGGAACGCCAGCTCACGCCCGTCCGGACTGATCTGCAGATCGGAATCTTTCTCGTCGCCATTCGTGAGCTGAATCGGCCGCGCGGCGGGATTGCGAAGATCGACCATCCATAGATTCACGCGATAACTGTAGACCGGATCGTCCTTCGGAGTAGCCGCAGGTTCCGTGTGTATCGAGCGCACACCATAGACTGCCATCGCACCGTCAGGAGTAATGCGAACTTCCGTGACCCGCTGAATTTTCAGCAGGTCGGTCTCGTTAATAGGTTGCTTTGCAGCGGACCAAACCGGAAAAACGAACCAGCAGGACAGTAAGAACGGAGCTAGACGGACGAAAGACATGCTGTTATTGCATCACTAGTAGTCGATGCCCTTCCAGAAGTTGGGAGTCTCGACGTATTCATAGCGTTGCGGATTGCTACGGACCAGCTCATCGGCAGTCTGATTCCAAACCGTGCCGTGCGCATTCAATTCGTTGTCCTGAATAACGGTCTGATCGAGCAGATAATTGCTGAATGCCTGGTTGCGTTTGTCCTGGCTATCCCACCGCCCTTCTACTGCACGGTTGTGTGCGTCGTTCGCGGCGTGGGCATCGGCGGCCTGCTGCGCGGCTCGCCTGCCGATCTCATGGATGGCGTCGATAGCAGGCTTAGCGATGGCGGCGGCCTGCGCGTTGACCACCGCCTGGTTCACATTGAAGCTGGCAAGAATCGCCCCCATTGTGGCGCGCTCCTTATCCGCGAACTGAAGGGGAACGGCCGTGTAATACACTGCGCTGCCATAATCGCCGCCCGGCGCGAGCGGCCCCACACAAAAGATGGCGTTCATCTCGCTCGGGCCCTTGCCGTCCTCCGGGTCGATTTGGCCGGTGAGACGAGCGCAGTGCGCGGCGCCCGGCGAAGGCACCGGCGTTTCACTCGCAATTTGAATCGAAGGCACAGGCAAGCCTCGCTTCTGGCGGTACATCGCGTTCAAATCCACAAAAGTCTTCGCCAAGTCGGTTCCATATGGGTAATACAGGGTGCGGCCGTAGACGGTGTTGCGGCCTTGGCCCTCGGACCACACCTTGAGCCGGGCCACGCGCGGATTCCGGAGGTCCATGGCGAGAAAAGGATAATCGAGCGCCACAGTCTCGCCATTGGCGCCCGTCGCGATGATAGTGCCCATGCCACTCGATGGCTGCACAGTCCACCCATCAGGCAATGAAACGCTGGCAGAGCGGTCACTCAGCACAAACTGGCGCAGAGGAGCGGCAGGAGAGGAGGAGGCGGCCGGTCCGGAAGCAGGCCGGTCAGCGCCCGGCTGCCAGACGCCGAAGAGAGTCTTCAACATGGGGTTGATAGTGGAGCCAAATCGCCCCGCATCATCTGAAACCAGCGCCGCTTCGACGTGATCGGCGGCGAGCTTGGAAACAATCAGCATGCCCGCGATCTGCGCGTTGCCCTGGCGGCGTTTTACGAGAGTCAAGAACACGGCGACTGAATTGGTGCCGCGAACCTGAAACACCCTTCCTACTTGTGGGCGGTCACCGTATTGGTTATGAAGCGAGCGCAAAACGGCGCCCATGGCCCCGGCTTCGGTGGTTTCACCGTCAACCCGCCCGTAGACAATCTTTCCACCTCCCGGATTGTCAATGATTCTTAGTGCGCTTTGGCCGCGGGCTGAAGTCGCGGCCGCCGAGGCAATCAGGGAAACCACCACTAAGATTGCAATTTGCTTTGCTGCGCGTAGTGCGGAAGTCGCCTTAGCCATTTGGATGCTGCGGATTTTAGCAGAATTCCGGCCTATCGCGGGAGTAGGTTGTGGCGGGCAAGTGACGTGTGGCGTGTAAGAAACGTTGCCGGTACTCTGGCCCAGGGTAATAAGCGACCTTTAGAATCAAAGGATTGCCGCTGAGGTACTGGCGGTTCTGGAACGCCTTAAACCGCGCGAAGCAATTTCATTTTGGCCGGCATCCGCCTAGTCTCGGAGTCATGAGCTCCTCAACTGCTTCAGGTTTGCTATCAAAGCTCGGTTATTTGTGGTGCCGTCTGGCGCACGAAGACATCATCTGGCCTATCCACGATCAATATCGCTGCCGGCGCTGCTGGCGTTCGCACTCCATTCCCTGGGCGGATCCGAAGGCGGAGATTGCGGGAACAAGGCCGGGCTCGCGCGCTCACGATTTAGTGATCGAGCGCTAATTCGGCGTAGGATGGCCTCGGGCTACGCCGAGCGGGCTCAAGTCTTCATGCGTGCCATGAAATAAAGGCCGAAGAGCGCGAAGATGAGATCGGGTGACCAGGCAGCCATAATGGCCGGCAGTTGGTTCAAATCGCCGATCTGCTCGAACAACGTGCCGACGGTCCAATAGGCGATGGCGATGCCGAAGCTGATGCCCACGCCGGTCATAGCGCCGCGATTCCCCGCGACGAACGCGAACGGGATGCTAAGGATGGCCATGATCAAAGCGAAGAGGGGCACGGCGAATTTCTTGTAATACTGCACGCGCAGCGCCGTAGTGTCGAGGCCGCTCGCCTGCTGCTCGCGAATGTATTGGCCCAGTTCCTCGAAGTTCATCTCCTTGTATTCTTTTTCTTCCTTGATGAACCAGGAGGGTCGCTCGGTCAATTCGGGAAACGATGCGGAGGCATTGTAGAAAGGCCGGTAACCGTCGCTCACTCCGTCCATGGTGTGGCTGACGCCGTTCTGAAAAATCCAAGTCCGCCGAGCGGGATTCCAGCGGGCGCGGTCGGCCGAGATCTGTCGCACAATGTGGTAACTGGCGGGGTCAAGCTCATAAACATTTACCTTCGATAGAATTGCCCGGTACGGATCGAGGAAGCCATAGTTGTAAATACGAGTTCCTTCGCCGTAAATCCAATGCCGGTCGCGGCCGCTTCGCAGATAAGTGGCGACCGTTTTTTTCTTGATCTCGGCGCGCAGCATCTCCTGGCGGCGATTGGCCTCGGGTATGTAGTAATGATCGAAGCCGAACAACAGCGCGCTGATCGTAAAACTCATGACCAACACCGGCGCGGCCAGCCGGTACACACTTACGCCGCCCGCCTTGAAGGCCGTAACCTCGTTGTACTTAGTCAAAATGCCGAAGCAGATGAGCGAAGCGACTAAGGTTCCAATGGGAGTGAGTTGATAGATGAGACTCGGCGCCAGATGCCAAAGATAATCCAGCATGGTCGACATCGTAATGTCGTTTTTGATCATGTCGCCGAGAAGCTCGAAGAAGGTGAAGACTTCTATAAGCGCCACCAGCGCGGCGAGAAGAACGCCGAGATAGAACAGAAAGCCGTTCAGGACGTAGCGGTCAATCAGCAGCGGCCGCAATCCGAAGCGGCGGCCAACTCTAAAGCGTGCGCCTGGAACCGGCACCGGCCGGAAGGATCGCACGCGATTCAGGACGCGCAGAAACAAATTCCCAGCCCACCCGGCCAAGTCCTGGTCGCCCGGCTTTTCCAAGCGCGACAGCAGCACAATGCCCACGAGCAGAAACACGGCGTCGGGTGACCACACGGCCACCGGGACGGACAGGCTACCCTTTTTCGCCAATCCGATTAGCGTGATATAGCCCAAGTAATAAAGAAACGCGAGCAGAACGGTCAGCACAAAGGCCGCGGATTTCCCGCCCTTCTGTGAAGAGATGCCGAGCGGTATGCCGACCAGCGCCAACAGCACGCAAGCTAGCGGCAGGGCGAAGCGCTGGTGCAGCTCGATGGCAGCGTCGACGTAGTCTTCATGCGAAAGATCGTGGCGGCCGTAGACGCGCTTATATAGCGGGCCGGTGTCCATCTCCTGGACGGTTTTATTGACCTGAAGATCTTCCTGCTTCTGGGCTTGCAGCGCCTCGATTTGCGTGGGCGCGGCGGTGGTGATCACCTTGCCATCTTTGTCGCGCTCCGAAGAGCGGACGTTCCTCATGTCGAGGATGATGCGGTTATTGACGGCGTCGGCGTGTGGGATAGCTTCTTCGGCGACGATGATGCGAGGACCGTCGCCGCGATCCTTGCCCTGCTGCTTCAGCTCGTCTGGTGGCGTGACGTCGCCGATGAAGACTTGGCGCCAAACGATCTCCTTGCCCACGGTGCGAACATTGCCGACATACAGCACGGTGTTCGGAAACTGTTCATCGAATATGCGCGACTCGATGTTGCCGGTGAGCTGGGCGGCCGCAAAATTGCGCGCGACCATGGATTCCAGATGCAGCGACAGAGGCGTGAGCCACAGCGAGGCGAGCGCGGTCAGCAATAGCGCCAGCGATGCGAAAAGCAGGACCGGTCGCGCGACGGTGATGCTGGAAATTCCGGAGGCGCGCATGGCGGTGATTTCGCGGTCGGCCGACATGCGGCTGAGGCCGATGAGAATGCCGACCAGCACGCCGAGGGGCAGCGCAAACGGAATGGTGGCGGGCAGCGCGTAAAGCAGCAGTTTCGCCACCACCGCCGGAGGAGCGGACGTCTTTACGAGCAGAGCGGAGAGCCGTTCGATGGTCCTGAGGAAGAGTACGAAGACGAACAGCAGCGTGCCGAGTGTGGCGCTGGTCAATACTTCGCGAAAGATGGCTTTGCTGAGCAGGCGCATTACAGCAGGGCGTTTCGGCGGGAAACCGGGGGCAATTTCAAGGATAACAGCGGGGGGCTCCTGGATTACGGGCGAGCTTACCGCTCCCCCGTACTGCCTAAAAAACGTCTAGAATAAGGTGAATGCTTAGGGAATTAAGTAATAATCCGGCAGCGAAAGGAAGCGCATGTTGAACTGCCTTGTCATGGGATGTGGAAGAAGCGGGACCAGCATGCTCGCAGGCAGCCTCTCGAAAGCCGGCTACTTCATGGGTAAGAATCTGTTGCCTCCGAATAGGAACAATCCGAAAGGGTATTTTGAAACGCGTGAAGTTGAATCTCTAAACGAAGAATTGATCGCGACAGTAGTTCCTGCGAGGCCGAAATTCTGGGGAAGATGGTTTTTCCGCGACCGCCCGCTCTCCACGCAAAGGTGGCTGGCTACCGTTCCGGTTGAAACCACCGTGAATTGCTCGCCAACGTTTGCGTCGAAAATACAAGATGCAGTTGCGAGGCAGCCGTACTGCTACAAAGACCCGAGGTTTTGTTACACGCTACCTGCGTGGCGGCCTTACCTCAAAAACATCGGCTTTGTTTGCATCTTTCGAGAACCGGCCACTACCGTGAAGAGCATCATGCATGTAATGAGCGATGAAGATTATCTTCAAAGCCTGTCTTTTTCCAAGGATCGAGCATTCGAAGTCTGGACACTGATGTACCGGCACATACTCGAGAACCACCAGAACGACGGAAAGTGGCTGTTCCTGCATTACAACCAACTGTTTGAAGTTTCGGGCCGCCAGAAATTGGAGGCCTTTCTGCATGTCTCTGTCGACGATTCGTTTCCTGAACGCCGCCTGTCCCGGTCTTCTTCGGATGAGGGCGCGCCAGAGACGGCGACTCGGGTATACGAACAGCTATGTGAACTTGCTCAATGCGATCGAAGCGGCAACCCGTTGCGCCTTGTTTACAGCGCCCACGCTTGACACATCGGATCGTCAATGAGCATTACGGGCAGTCAATCGCTTATGCGCGCGTAAACGGCGTGGCGCCGGCGTGGTCTCAGTAAGGCGGCAAACGTCGACGCTACTCATCGCGATGTACGGTTTCGATTGCGAACGCCGGTAAACAAATTGCGAAATACTCGGCGCCGGTGGGTTCGGGCGTGCTGTAGCGGACCCATTCGCCTTTGTGCGCGATGACGGCCTGCCCGGCGCGCACATCGCGCGAGCCTCCCGCGTACTCGACACGCAGACAGCCTTGGACGACCACAGTGAACTCGTCGAATTCGGGTGTCTGGCCTGGCTCCTGCCATCCGCCCGAACTGCGCATGTGCGCGACGCTCACACCGGAAGTGCCGGAGTTGACGCGCCCGATGTACTCATCGATGAGTTTCGGTTTATTGCCCGCTACCTGCACGCGAGTGGGCTGAGGAATGAAGGTTGGTTGATTCATGCGAAGGTTCTCTACAGGATACGGCGACCGCGCGCAAGGAGTCCTTGGGAGAATGAGATTGAGAATTTCATGCAAAAGTCACAATTCGAGTTATTGGCGCTGATTGCCGCCGTAGTTGCGAGTGCGCTGGCGCTGATGCTGCCGGTGCAGTACGCGTGGGTGACCAGCATCAGCGGGTTCGTTCTCCTGTTTGCTCTCTTTTCCTACGACAGCGACGCCCACCGGTCCTCCTTCCAGAGTGTTGCATTTTCCGCGGGCTGCGGTTTAGGCGTCATGCTGCTCTCCGTTGTTTACTACCGGTGGTTGGCGGGCAAAGGGGAGATTCACATGGCCGGCGGCCGCATCGAAACCGAATGGCTGCCGTTGACGTGGTTGTGCGCGACGGCGGGAATTTGCGCCATCGATCGCATCCGCATGCTGGGATACAAAGATTCGGCCAAGTCCCAGACAGGAGCGGTGCAGCGCGGCTTCATTCCGAAGTACGCCGAGCCGGTTGCAGAGCCCACCTTGGTCGGGGAGATTGCGAGGCCTGCGTCACAGCCGCCAGTCGTCGCAAAGCCTGTGGTTTCGGCGGCGCCTCCGGTTACTACTGCCGCTGAGCCGGTGACGACCGCCGCTCCGGTTATAACCGCGGCTCCCCCGGTCGCTGCCACTGCTCCGGCGCCGGCTCCCGCGCCCGTCCCGATTCCACCAGGAAAGGAGGTCGACATCTACGTGTCACTGGTGGGTGAAGGGCTCAACCTTATGCGCACCGTGAAGGCCGAACACGTGGGGCGCGACTTCTACAAAATCGTGGAGGCGATGCCAGAGGGAGAAGCCTGGGAGTTCGGACCCGGTCAAGTGGTTCGTTGCAAGAAACGCAATCTCTCAACAGGTAAAGGCTTAGTAGCCGTGGAAGAAGCGCCGCGAGCGTCGTAAGGACGTTTGCCCTATGACGATTAGAGACGATATCGTTGTCGATCTCGATACGCCAACAGGTTCCATGCGGACGTACATTTTTCGTCCAGTGGCCGCGGGCCGGTATCCGGGTGTCGTTTTCTTTTCCGAGATCTTTCAGGTCACCGGACCCATCCGGCGAACCGCCGCGATGATAGCGGGGCACGGGTACGTAGTCGCGGTGCCCGAGGTGTATCACGAGCTGGAGCCTGCCGGCACAGTGCTGGCCTACGATCAGGCAGGCGCGGACAAAGGTAACGCCGATAAGTTCGCGAAAGAGCTGTCGTCTTACGATGCCGATGCGCGTGCGGCGCTCGATCACCTGAAGGCGCGCGAAGATTGCAACGGCAGATTAGGCGCGATGGGAATTTGCCTGGGCGGCCATCTCGCGTTTCGGGCGGCGATGAACCAGGACGTGGCTGCAGCCGCGTGCTTCTATGCCACCGACGTCCACTCGGGAAGCCTGGGCAGGGGCAAGCACGATAACTCGCTCGAGCGCGCTTCGGAGATCAAGGGCGAGCTGCTGCATATCTGGGGCCGGCAGGATCCGCATGTGCCGCTGGAGGGAAGAAATCGAATCCGTGCGCGGCTGGAGGAAGTAGGCGCGACTTACCAGTGGCTGGAGGTGAATGGCGCGCATGCGTTCATGCGCGATGAAGGATACCGGTATGACCCCTCGCTCGCGTATCTCTGCTACGGCCTGGTATTTGAGTTGTTTCACCGGCGTCTGGCTCTGGGTTAGCTTTGGCGCATCCGCAACCTTACGGGATACCGCGGGCGACGTGAAGCAGTCTTATAGAGAAGCAGTCTTATAGGTAGGAGGCTGCGATGGGTATTTGTAAGACACTTGGGGCGCTCGTAGCGTTCATGCTGTTGTTTGTACCAGGCACGCTCGCGGCGCAAGAAAAAGATCACAACGATGCATTTGTGCGGGGGCCAAACGGCGAAAACCGGCTGATGCAGGAGGTGCGGCATCAACTGCTAATGCTCCCCTATTACACAATCTTCGACGACCTTGCGTTTCGGGTGGATGGAAGCACAGTTACATTACTGGGCGCAGTGACGAACCCGGTTTTAAAGTCCGAAGCGGAGAATGTGGTCAAGCGGATTGAGGGAGTAACACAGGTGAACAACCAGATCGAAGTGCTGCCACCCTCGCCGATGGATGCGCAGATTCGCAGAGCAGAGTTTCGGGCAATCTATGGCGACCCGCAGATTGGCGACCGGTACGGACACCAGGCGCTTCCGTCAATTCACATCATCGTGAAGAACGGCCACGTGAAGCTGGAGGGCGTAGTTGCCAATCAGATGGACAAGAACCTGATCAACGTACGGGCCAACAGCGTTCCGAACGTCTTTTCGGTAGAGAACGATTTGCAGGTGGCGGGAAGCTGAAGGCACCCTAGATTGCCTTGACTGGGAATGACACCGACGTGTCGCCCCAGGCGAAGGAAAGTGTAGCCGTGTCGTCGGATTTCTTCGCGAAACTGATGGTGAATTGCTCGACGGGCGGTGAGGCTGGCTTCACGGGCACGTCGAAGCGGCCCATGTCATCGGTTTGCTTGTAGCTGAAGGCGCCCCACTGGTCTGCGACTTTATTGATGATGATGGTCCATTTGCCGGACGTGGGAATCGCGAATAAGGAGTAACTGCCGGGTTCGAGATCGAAGGCGTCCCCGATCCTGGTCTTCGCGGTGACGGTCAGCTTAGTCGCTTCATCGGCGCCCAGCCGCCATACCTGCCCGAAGGGCGCGACCTGCTCTCCCACCTTGCGTCCCTTCAGATACGGGCGTCCATAACTGATGCTGATTTTGTCGCCCTTGAGCTCGACGGAAACCGTTTCGTGCGGGCTCAACCGCTTGCCGTGTTCCTGAGCACAGGCGAGCAAGGGGAGCATGACAGAGAGGATCAAGGCCGATTTGCGGGTCATGTAGATCATTTACGCACACTGCGTTCACAGATGCCAGAGAAAGTTCTTTTTGTAAATAGGTCAGGGACTTAGGCAGGTTTCTTGGCAAGTGGCCGAGCGGCGGCGCGCTATCTTCATGCACGAAGTTGCGCTTTCTTAGGAAGGCCACAGGAGGCGGTGTGTCGAAGAGCGGTTGGTTTCAGAACTATTTCGGAAGAACGGGCAAGAGACTCGCGGCGGGGACATCCGGGAGCGGGCAGGGTTGTGATGGCGCTTCCTCAAAGGCGTGCCACGACCTGGTGCTTGCGGCGCTTGCTGACGCGCGCTTCCATTTCCGCACGGTTCCCAGCATCGCGGCCGAAACCGGCATTCCCGAGGTGTCGGTGCGCTCCATTCTCGAAGCGCATGCGGATGAGGTAAGAAAGGTTCCGCTGCGTGATAACAATGGCAACTTCCTTTACACGCTGCGCTCCCGTCCGCGGACCGCGCGCGAAATTCTGGCCGAGACCCGGGCGTCCTTGGCGGGATCGACGAAATAGCCTGTGTTCACCGCCGGGTTAATCTTCGGAGCGTTTGGCGGAGTGGCGGGCGCGCTCATCGGCTTACTGGATCTGCGCGAGCCGGAACTGCTTGCGGCACGGATCAAGTCACCGGGGCTTTGGGTGTCGCTGGCCATTCAGGCGACTCTCGCCGGGACTGTGGTGGCCGCCTATCAGATGTCAGGATTCAGGTTAAATCCAGTGCTCTGTCTCAATGTGGGCGCCGCGACGCCGGCGATCCTACGCGGTTTTATCGCGCAAGTCCCGCCCGTTCCACCGGGACGGATCGGGTAAAGCTTCCTGAAAGCTTATTAGCGGATTAGTGAAGTGGAAGGCCAATAAGACAGAACCGCAAATGAAGTGAGTCGTTGCAGGGGTAAAATACGGTATGGCCATCCGCCAAACGCATCCCGAGGCCGAAGAAATCGACGAGGAAACTAGGCGCACGCTTGAAGAACGCCTCCGAACGCTTGATGAAGATGTTAAGACGGCTCGAAGTGCGGACGAAGTTATGGATGAACTTCGCGCGAAGTTCAAGCGAAAAGAACGTTCTCCACGTTGAAGCCCGTCATCGTTTCCCGCCTCGCCCAGCGTGAGATCGAAGCGGCAGCAACCTTTTACGAAGATCGCCAGGAAGGTCTTGGCGCAGAGTTTGCGGATCGAGTAGCAGAAGCCCTCAGCAGCATTGAGCGGGCACCGGAAGGCTATCAGAAGGTTTACAAGGATCTCCGCCGCTGTTTCTTGCGACAGTTCACAAATTTCGCTCTGTGGTTTCGCGTTCTGCCCGGAAACTCGGTTGTCGTGGCCTGCCTGTCTGGGCGCCGTGATCCGAAATTTGTGCGCGAGAGGATTAGCGGAATTATTCCGTTTCGCCCTCCAGAGCCTTAAGCCCTCTTTAGAAGAGGAATTTGTGAACCGCCGCCGAAGGCTAGCTAGAGCCCAACTTCCCTTTCGAATTCACGTCGACGCTCGTTGATGCTGCCTCATTGCGGAACCCTTCGCGGCGAGGCGAAGATCCAGCGAAACAATAACTTACAGAAAATTCTTTAACAAAAAGTATTGCAATCAGCCGATGTGCATGTAAGGATGGAACTCAAGCGGTCTAAAGCGGTCTAAAGTGGTTCAAAGTGGCAGAAGAATCCAGCCAGCCCGGCTCCCTTGCGCCCCCTCGCGGCTTTTTCAGCGCCCGTGTGGACGAAAAGGGCAGGCTCAAGTTGCCCGCTGCCATGACGCAGTACCTGGCGGCGCTGGGGGAGCAGAGAGTTTTTATCACCACGCTGGATCGCTCTACGGCAAGGATATACCCGATTTCGGTCTGGCAGGAAACAGAAAAGATGCTGGAGGAACCGGGCGAGGATGTGGACGACCGGGATGACGTCGCAATGGTGGCATACCACTTCGGGGCGGATTCCGATATAGACCCGCAAGGGCGGGTGCTGGTGCCGACCGAGTTGCGGCGGGAGTTGAGGTTTGAAAACGAGCAGGTTCACCTGCGCTGTTTCAAGCAGCGTATTGAGGTGATCGGCGACGAATCGTATCAGGGCCGTCTCTCGAAGGCCTCGGACGGTTTGGATGCCAAGGTGAAAGGCCTGGAGAAGAAAGGTTTGCGGTAGGCACGCCGGGGCGAGGACGCCATGTGTGGGGTTCCGTGGCACTACCCGGTGATGCTGGCGGAATCGCTCGAGTATCTCGCGATTCGGCCCGATGGGATTTATGTAGACATGACCGCCGGTTTGGGTGGGCACACGGCGGCGCTTGCGGAAAAACTGGAGAGAGGGTTTGTGATCGCGTGCGACCGGGATGCCGAGTCGTTAGAGCTGGCGCGCAAGAACACCGCGCAATGGGCCGGGCGCATCCGGTTCTTCCACGGACCATTTTCAAAACTGCCCGAGGCGCTGGCGGACAACGGCGTGGAAGCAGCCGATGGAATATTGGCGGATTTGGGTGTGAGCCGTTATCAGTTGAGCAGCGCGGAGCGGGGGTTTTCGTTGATGCAAGATGGGCCGCTCGACATGCGCATGGACCGGAGCGAAGGACTGACCGCGGCGGATCTTGTGAATGAAATGCCAGAAAAGGCGCTCGCTGACTTGATCTTCGAGCTCGGCGAAGAAAGGAGGTCGCGAAGAATCTCCAGAGCAATCGTTCGCGCGCGGCCCATTCCGACCACCGGGCGCCTGGCGCAGGTGATTGAAGAAGCCGTGCCGCGAACGGGGAGAATTCATCCCGCAACGCAAACATTTATGGCGTTGCGGCTGAAAGTGAATGGCGAGCTGGAAGAGTTGGATGAGCTGCTGCGGGTTGCGCCGGAGCACTTGCGCCGCGGCGGGCGGTTTGTGGTGCTGACTTTCATGTCGACCGAAGATCGCAAGGTGAAGCAGGCGTTTCAGGCGCTGGCGCGGGCTGGGAGGGCGAAAATCCTGACCAAGCACGTAGTCCGGCCGGCGGAAAAAGAGATTTTGGAAAATGCGCCATCGCGCGGCGCGAAGCTGCGGGCGCTCGAACGACTATGAACCGCGCACAACGGGCACCAACGCGCTAAAGCGAAGACGCCCTGTGCGTTCGAACGGGTTTAGAGGGGACAACTAGCAATGGCGTCATTAGCAACATTCGTCAATCGTTTCGTAGGCGTGAGAGAACTGGCGGACGCGCCTCCCGCAGTGTGGAACAGGACCGAAGCGCCACGTTTGCGCCCGATCGCGAATGAAGATGTCTACCTGTTTGTCAAGCGTATCGACAATACGGCGGTAGTGCGGGCGGCCGACCCGGTAGCATTGCGCGCGCGAACCGGCACGGTAGCCACGGGCTTTCTCGCCGCTCTGCTGGTAATCGCGGGCCTTGTACCGGCGGCCTACAACACCATGGCCGGGTTCACGATCCAGAGCTTGAAACAAGACCAGATCAAACTCCGGCAGCAGCAGGCTCAACTCGAGGTGCAGGAAGCCAATCTGCTCAACGTGAAACGGCTGGACAAACTGGCCGAGACGCTGAAGATGGCCGCGCCGGCTCCCACGCAAGAGCTGCTGGTGAGCGGTGAATCGAAAGCGGAGGCGCGCAACAATCTTCCGCAGAACCACCAGGCAGTAGCGCGCTGAAATTTGTGACCCGCCGGGCAATGATGCGCAATTGGGAGCGGATGCGGATGCGCCGCTGAACTATGGATAGACCGCCATCTGCGCCGCCGGCCAAATCGGTGGAGAGATTAGCTATTTTGGGGCTCATCCTTCTGGGATGGGCCCTGATTGTTCTGTCGCGCCTGTTCGACTTGCAGGTGCTGGCGCACGACAAATTCGTTAAGCTCGCCGAAAAGCAGCAGGAGACGGTCGAGCCCACCAAGGGCCAGCGAGGCACGATTTTCGATCGCGATGGGCACCCGATGGCGATCAGTTCGCCTTCGCATTTTCTGGTGGTGAATCCGGGGCGCATACCGAATAAAGAAATTGCCGCAGCGCTGCTGGCGAGTGTGTTGAAAATCGACGCGGCGCCCCTGCAGCAGGATCTCGAGGGCGCAGCGCTTTCCAAAAAACACCGCGGCTACTACATCGTCGATCAGCATGTTACCGACGAACAGGCCGCCACGCTGCGCGACATGAAGCTCGAATGGGCCGATGTCGAGGAGGGCAGCGTTCGTGATTATCCGGACGGTGCGGTAGCGGCGCATGTCATCGGCAACGTCGGCGGCCAGGGCCACGGCGCGGCGGGCATCGAGCTCAAGCTGGATAAAGAGCTCGCCGGTACGCCCGGGTTGATCCGGCTGGAGCGCGACGGCAAGGAACATCCTTACGACTCCGAGATTGCCAAAGAAGCCAAGCCTGGGAAGAATATCGGCCTGACCATTGATCGCCAACTGTCGCATGTGGCGCAAGACGCCTTGCATCAGGCGGTGGTCCAAAGTCACGCCGATCACGGAAGCCTGGTTGCGATGGACCCTAGAACCGGCGAAGTTCTGGCGCTCGAAAACTACCCGACCTACGATCCCAATGAGCGGCTGCATCCCGGCGAGAAGCCGTACGGCCGCGAAGACCTGGCCGTGATTGCGCCCTTCGAACCTGGATCGGTCTTCAAAGTAATTACGCTTTCAGCCGCGCTCGAGACCACCAGCCTGCGTCCGGAATCCATCATCAACTGCGGCAACGGCGTGATGAACCTGTTCTCACGCGTCATTCACGATCACAAGGCTTATTCGGCGCTGTCGATGGAGGATGTGCTCGCGTTTTCGAGCAACATCGGCGCCATTCGCATCGGCATGCAAGTGGGGAACAAGAATCTGTATGACTACGTTCGCAAATTCGGATTTGGGCAACGGACCGGCATTGAACTTCCCGCAGAAGCGCCAGGGATTTTGCGCCCGCTGAAGCGATGGCAGCCGACTTCAATCGGTTCCGTTCCCATGGGCCATGAGATCGCGGTCACTTCGGTGCAACTCGCGCAGGCCGGAAGCGTCATTGCGAATGGGGGATTTCTGGTGCATCCACACTTGGTCGCATGGAAACAGGCGCCCGGTGAAGCGATGGAGACCGTGAAATATCCTGCGCCCGTCGAGGTGCTGAAGCCGGAAACCGTCGCGATGATGCGGATGATGATGCGCCGCGTCATCACCGAACCGGGCGGAACGGGCCACCATCTGCATGTCGTGGGCTACACAATTGCAGGCAAAACAGGCACGGCGCAGATTTACGATTATGCGCATCGCGTCTACACGCATAGGTACAATGCCTCTTTCCTCGGCTTCGCTCCGATCGGAAATCCGTCGATTCTGGTCGTGGTGACGGTGACGGGAACCACGGGTGAGGCCGGATACGGCGGCTGGGCGGCCGGGCCGGTCTTCGTGAAGGTGATGACCGAGGCCTTGCGGCGGACGGGCGTGCCGCGGGACGTGCCGCAGGAGATTGAGGAGCTGGAGGCGAAAGAAAAACCCGCCGCGAAGGATAAGAATCTTCAGGCCGACGACCTTTCTTTGGCTGAGCTGAGCACGCCGCTGACCCCAGACGAAATGCGAGAGGCAAGCGGCGGCGACGCAGCGGCTGCAGAGGCCGATCAGAGCGCGGACCCGAGCCCGCCTAAGGTGCCGGATTTTGTCGGCAAGACCGTGAAGGACGTGATGATGGCGGCCGCCGCGAACAACATCGACGTCGAAATGCTGGGGGATGGCTTGGCGCGCAGCCAAAATCCCGCGGCCGGTTCCGTTTTGATTCCGGGCGAGCATGTGCGGGTGAGGTTCGCGCGCTGAGCGCGCGCCAGATCGAATGAAGCTGCAGCGAGTGCTTGAAGGCGTCCCGGTGCTATCGAAAGTTCCGGCGGAGATGCTGAATGCCGAGGTGCGCGGGCTCGCTTATGACAGCCGCAAAGTAGGGCCGGGTTACCTCTTCTTCGCATTCGCCGGCGCCAAGACCGATGGCGCGCAATTTGCGAACGCCGCGCTGCAAAAAGGCGCTTTGGCGGTGGTGAGCGATCGGCCGAGCTTCGGAGGCTTGCATAGCTCCTGGTTGCAGGTCACGCATGGGCGCCAGGCGCTGGCGCTGGCGTCGCGAAATTTTTATGACAAGCCGGACCAGCGGCTCGCATTGACAGCGGTGACTGGCACGAACGGAAAGACCACCAGCACGTTGTTGATCGATTCCATGCTGCGCGCGGCGGGCAAGATCACAGCACTCATCGGGACCATTGAATATCACCTGGCCGGGCGCGTGCTGCCCGCGGTGAACACCACGCCCGAATCGCTGGACTTGTTTCGGATGTTTCACGAGCTGGAAGAAGCCGGCGGCACGCACGCGACGCTCGAGGCGTCCTCGCACGCGCTGGATCTGGGCCGCATCTTCGCCATGGAATTTCACACTGCGGGATTCACGAATTTCACCCGCGACCATCTGGATTATCACCAAACGATGGAAGCGTATTTCGCGGCGAAGCAGTTGTTGTTCACGCCGCGCAGCGGTCCTCCCCCCCGCTTCGCGGTGATTAATGCGGACGACGAATCGGCAAGGCGTCTGGTTCTCTCGCCCGAAACGAAAGTCTCCTGGTACAGCATTGACCAGGAGGCGCCGGGTCTGCGTGCGGAGGCCGTCGAATCCACATTCGAGGGTCTCCGGTTTACGGTTGCCGCGGAAGGCCGGCGTTTTCGCGTGGAATCGCTGCTGGTTGGGCGCATTAACGTGTACAACATTCTGCTGGCGTGCGGTGTGGCGCTCACCCACGGATTGACCGAAGAACAAATTCAGAAAGGATTGACAAATTTGCGAAGTGTACCGGGGAGATTTGAACGGGTGGAGGAAGGGCAGCCGTTCATGGTGGTGGTGGATTATGCGCATACCGACGATGCCTTGCGCAACGTCATAGCGGTGGCGCGCGGCATGAAGCCGAAACGGATCATCACGCTGTTCGGCTGCGGCGGCGACCGCGACCGGTCGAAGAGGCCGCTGATGGGCATGGCGGCCGCCGAACTCAGCGATTATGTGATCCTGACGTCCGATAATCCGCGCAGCGAAGATCCGCTGGCCATCATGAACGACGCCATGGTAGGCCTGCGCCGCTTCGATACGCCATGCACCGCAGAGCCGGACCGCGAACGAGCCATCAAGAAGGCCATCGAAACGGCGGGGCCAGGCGACGTGGTCATTCTTGCAGGCAAAGGGCACGAGACCTACCAGATTTTGAGAGACGGGCCGATTCCCTTCGATGACCGCGAGGTAGCTCAACGCGTGCTGCGCTCGATCGGGTACAGCCGCGCGAGTGCATAGGTCCGAAATGGAGCTCTCGCTGGCGCAGGTGCAAGAGGCAACCGGAGCGCAAGTGCGCGGGTCGAGCATAGAGCATGCCCTTGTGCGCGCGTATAGTATCGATTCGCGCACGATCGCGCCAGGAGATCTGTTCTTCGCCATAAAGGGTGAGCGCTTCGATGGCCACTCGTTTGTAACAGACGTGCTGGCCCGAGGCGCTATCGCGGCGGTGGTGAGTGAGGCTCCTGCAGAGGTAGCAGGCACGGTCCTTCAAGTAGCCGACACGCTGGATGCGCTCCAGCGTCTCGCGGCATGGGCGCGGCGCCGATGGGCAAAGCCGGTTGTCGCGGTCACCGGCAGCGCCGGCAAGACCAGCACCAAGGACATTATCGCCGAGTTTCTAAGCGTCCGGCTGCGCGTCGGCAAAACCATCGGCAATCTGAACAATCACATCGGCCTGCCGCTCGCACTCTTGCGTATTCAGGACTCGGCTGATGTCGCCGTGCTCGAGCTCGGAATGAATCACGCCGGCGAGATACGCCATTTGGCGGGCATCGCGCAGCCGCAGATTGGCGTCGTCACCAACGTCGGATACGCGCACGTGGAGGCTTTCGATTCGATCGATGGCGTCGCGGCGGCCAAGCGCGAATTGATCGAATCGCTGCCCGCCACCGGCCTTGCGGTCTTGAATGCGGACGACCCGCGCGTTCTGGCCTTCCGTGCCGTGCATCCCGGCCGCAGCGTGACGTACGGCTTTTCGGACGGCGCCGATCTGCGTGGTACCGCACTGGAAATGAACCCGGAGGGCGCCGCATTCACGGTCTGCGGCGTGAGATTCCAGACTGCGCTCACTGGCCGGCACGCCGTCTCGAACATCCTGGCCGGATTGGCGGTGGCGAAGCTGTTCGATATCGAGCCGCGCGAGCTGATCGAGAGCGTGGCGCGACTTGCGCCCGGAGAGATGCGCGGCCAGCGCAGCCGTTGGCGCGATATTACCGTTCTCAACGATTCTTACAATTCGAATCCGGAGGCGGCGCGGAACATGATCGACGTTCTGCGCCGGGAGGCGGCCCAAAGGCGCATCGCTGTTTTGGGCGAAATGCTTGAATTGGGCCGCCTGGCAGAGAGCTTGCATCGCGACCTGGGTAACTATGTCGCGAATGCGGGAGTAGACGTGCTGATTGGGGTAAGCGGCGTGAGCCGGTTCATGGTGGAAGAAGCCAGGCGAGCCGGTATGACTCACGCCGCATTTTTTTTTGAAAACCCCCAGGAAGCCGGGCAATTTTTAAGAGAGTTTGTTCGCCCTGGCGACGCTATCTTGTTCAAGGGTTCGCGCGGAGTGCATGTCGAGCAGGCGCTAGCCGCCATGAAAGTTAACGGCATGGAAACTTAAGGAATGTTGTACTGGCTGCTGTTTCAAGTCCTCCACCGCTACATCCCCGCCTTTCGGGTGTTCGGATACATCACCACGCGAGTGGCGCTCGCGAGCCTCACGGCGATGGTCATGGCGCTGGCGCTCGGTCCGTGGATGATTCGCAAGCTGCGCCAATGGAGCTTCGGCCAGACCATCCGCGAAGAAGGTCCGCAATCGCATCAAAAGAAAGCCGGGACGCCGACCATGGGCGGTTTACTCATCGTCACGTCCATTGTGGCGCCCACGCTGCTCTGGGCCGACCTGCACAATCAATATGTATGGATCGCGTTGCTGGGGCTGATTGGCTTCGGCGCAATCGGCTTTATCGACGATTACGCCAAGGTCTCCAGAAAACGGAACCTGGGGCTGACCGCGCGGCAGAAATTCTGGCTCCAGGTCCTTTGCGCCATGCTGATCGGATTCTTTCTGCTGCTCCTGCACTCGAATCAACGCTATTCAACCGCCATCAACGTTCCGTTCTTCAAGCAATTCAAGCCGGATCTGCTGATCGAATCGTGGACTAAGAATTTTTGGACCTATCCGCTTGCGTTCGCGTTCTTCTACCTGTTCATCGTCTTCATCATGGTCGGTTCGTCGAACGCCGTGAACCTCACTGACGGCTTGGACGGGCTGGCCATTGGTCTGATGATTATTGCTTCCGGCGCGATGACCGCCCTGACTTACGTTACCAGCCACGCGACATTTTCTATTTACCTGGATCTGACTCACCTGCTGAATTCGCAGGAGCTGACCATTTTCTGCGCCTCCATGTTCGGCGCCAGCCTCGGATTCCTGTGGTACAACTGCCACCCGGCGCAGGTGTTCATGGGCGATGTCGGGTCGCTCGCCCTCGGCGGCGGACTCGGCATCGTGGCGGTGCTGATCAAGCAGGAAGTTTTGCTGGCGTTTATCGGCGGGATCTATGTCATTGAGGCGCTCTCGGTGATTCTGCAGGTAGGCAGCTACAAGCTGCGCGGCGGCAAGCGCATCTTCAAGATGGCGCCCATTCATCATCACTTTGAGGCGCTGGGTTGGCCAGAGTCGAAGGTGATCGTCCGGTTTTGGATAGCGGGCCTGGTGATGGCGCTGTTTGCGCTCACCACGCTGAAGTTGAGATAAAAGGCACGCTTTGGATTTCAGCGGGAAACACGTACTGGTGGTCGGGATCAAGCGATCGGGTCTGGCTGCCATCGATTTGTTGAGGAAGCACGGCGCGCATGTCCGCGCCATGGACGCCGAGCCGCCGTCCGAGCCGCTTGCCGTGCCAGTGGTGGCGCAATCGGAAGAAAATATACAAGACAACGGACGCGACCCGGACGTCATCGTGCTCTCGCCTGGTGTGCCTTATGACCTCCCGATGCTCATTCGTGTACGCGAGCGCGGCATTGCGGTCCTCGGCGAAGTGGAGCTGGCCTCGTACTTCTTGAAAGGACCGGTTATCGGCATCACGGGATCGAATGGCAAGACCACCACGACGGCGCTAGTAGGGCATGTGCTCAAAGAATGCGGCGTGCCGTGCCAGGTGGGCGGCAATATCGGGACTGCGGTTACCTCGATCATCGAGACGTCTTGTGACGATCAATGGAACGTGCTCGAGCTTTCAAGTTTTCAGCTCGAAGCGATTTCGCGTTTTCGCGCCCATATTGCCGCCTGCCTGAACGTCACGCCGAATCATCTGAACCGCCATCACACCTTCGAAAACTACGCCGCTGCGAAAGGGCGCCTGTTCGAAACTCAGCACTCAGGCGATCGCGCCGTGCTGAACTACGATGACCCTACCTGCGTCAGATTTGAAGCACGCACGCCAGCCGACGTGTTCTGGTTCAGCGCGTCGCAGCGCGTGCCCACCGGCATTTGGATGGATGGCGAGGAGCTGTGCTTCGACGGCCGTCCGTTTATGCGGCGCTCCCAGATCAAGCTGCGCGGACGGCACAACATCGAAAACGTGATGGCTGCAGCCCTGGCATCGGCGCTCGCGGGGGCCAATCTCGACATAATCGGCGCGGCCGTCGAGTCATTCTCCGGCGTCGAACACCGCATCGAATTTGTGCGCGAGCTCGATGGCGTCGAGTATTTTAACGATTCCAAAGCCACCAGCGTGGACGCAACCCTTAAAGCCATTGACGCCTTCGAGCGCGGTCTCTGGATTATTCTTGGCGGCGAGCACAAGGGCAGCCCCTACACGCCGCTTCGGCGGCCGTTGCACGAGCGCGCAAAAGCGGTTCTCTTGATCGGAGCCGAAGATTATCCGCAAGCAGCCGCTCCATTTATCCGAAAAGATTTGGCCGGCGCAGTCGAGTTGGTCGATTGCAACACCCTCGATCGCGCTGTGCGATATGCGCGCGAGCATGCTCGCGCCGGCGATGTCGTTTTGCTCGCTCCCGCGTGCGCCAGTTTCGACCAGTTCGAAAATTTCGAGCAACGAGGGCGCATGTTCAAACAAATAGTGGCAGAATTGTTTTAACCACAGAATGGCGCAGCGGCTCAAAACAGACTGGATCTTGTTCCTGACAGTGCTGATGCTGGTGCTCTTCGGGCTGGTGATGGTCTACAGCTCGTCATCCATCATCGCGGAGCTGAAATTTCACGTTTCGAGCACTTATTTTTTCCTGAGACAGCTCGGGTGGGCCGTGTTCTCCTTCGTGGTCCTTCTCTATTGCATGCGGCGCGACTATCGCCAGTGGAACAATGCGCGCCTGGCGTTCGCCGGCCTTGGCATCGTCGTGCTTCTGTTGCTCGCCGTTTATTTCACGGATAGCACCAGCCACCGTTGGCTCAAGGCGGGACCGTTTTCGCTGCAGCCCTCCGAGCTTGCCAAGCCCGCGCTCGCCCTGTTTCTCGCCTTCTATCTTTGCCGCCGCATTGGCGCTATTAATGACAAGCACACGCTGGGTCCGATCACCATCTCGTTATCGGTGATTGCGCTCGCGGTGGCCGTAGCGGACCTCGGTACCGCGGTTGTGTTGGTGGCGACCACCGTGGCGGTGATCTTTGTGGCCGGCGTGGACTATCGCTATCTGATCGTGTGCGGAGTGCTTGGCGTGCTTCTGGGCGCAGGGTTTATCGTGATGAAGCCATATCGCCTCGCGCGCGCGATCGATTTCGTGGACAAGGATCATAAGCTGCTCGAAAAAATCGATCCGAGCCGCCGAATTCTCGCCTACACGAAGAAGACGGCTTCGACCAGCGATCCCGGCTACCAGCAGCGCCAGGCGGAGATCGCAGTCGGCTCGGGAGGGTTTCTGGGCGTCGGCCTGATGGAGAGCAAGCAGAAGATCGAATTTCTTCCGGAGGCGCATACCGATTTCATTTACGGCGTGGTGGGGGAAGAGACCGGGTTTTTCGGCTCCATTTTGCTGCTCGGTGGGTTCATCGTCGTGCTGTGGCGCGGTTTTCGCACTTACATGTGCGCGCCCGATAACTTCGGCCGTTACCTCGCGCTCAGCATCACCGTGTCGATTGTGGTGCAGGCGCTGATCAACCTCAGCGTCGTGCTGGACCTGGTGCCGAACAAAGGGATTCCGCTGCCGTTCATCAGCTACGGCGGCAGCTCGTTATTGAGCACCCTGCTGCTGATGGGCATGCTGCTGAGCGTGAGCGAGCATGCGGCTTGAGCGGACCTGCGCGGATGGCGTATTCGTTTGTGATGACCGGCGGAGGAACCGGCGGCCATGTGTTCCCGGCCCTGGCGGTCGCCCGCGTATTGCGGGAGCGTGGCCACAAGCTGCTATTTATCGGCACACGGGCGGGAATGGAAGCGCGGCTGGTTCCCGAAGCCGGCTACGAGATCGAATTTGTGCGAAGCGGCAGCCTCAAGCGGGTCGGCATGCGCCAGCGGTTTCAGACCGCGTGGCAGCTCCCGTTAGGAATTACTGCGGCTTCGCGCCTGCTGCGGCGCTTCGGAGCGCACGCCGTGTTCAGCACGGGTGGCTTCGTCGCGGGACCCGTGATGGCCGCCTCTGTGTTGCGCCGGGTTCCGCTCATCGTCATGGAGCCGAATGCGATTCCCGGTTTCGCGAATCGCCGGGTCGCCGGCCGAGTGTATCGCGCGCTGATCGGATTCGAATCGACCCGCAAGTGGTTCCCGGCCGGGAAGAGCGAAGTGACAGGATTGCCGGTGCGGCCTGAATTTTTTGGCGTGCAAGCCAAACAGAGTGGCGCATTCACGGTTTTGATTACCGGCGGCAGCCGTGGCGCGCGCACATTGAATCGGGCGTCGCGCGAGTGCTGGCCGTTGCTGAGAGAGAGCGGCGCGCCCATTCGCATCGTTCATCAAACCGGGGTGGCCGAGCATGAGGAACTCGCCCGGCAATTCTCGACAGCCGGCGTGGAAGGTGAGGTCGTGCCGTTCATTCGCGACATGCCGGAGGCGTTCGCGCACGCGGACCTGATCGTCAGCCGGGCAGGCGCTGGCGCGGTGAACGAAATAGCCGCCGCCGGCATGCCGTCCGTCTTCGTCCCGCTGCCCTTTGCGGCGGACGATCATCAGCGTCGCAACGCCGAAGCTTTTGTCCAGGCGGGCGCGGCGCGAATGGTGTTGGACGCCGAGATGAACGGACAACGTCTGTTTCGCGAGATCGAGGATCTGCGCCGCAACCCCGCCGAGCTCGATCGGATACGAGCGAGTGTCCGGCAATTTGCAAGGCCCGGCGCGGCGGAAAGAGCCGCCGATCTGCTGGAGGAAGCGGCGAACCGGAATGCGTCGTGAGCACATGCTGAAAAATTTTGTGAAAAGTGCGATTTGGCGCTTTTGCGCATTGACACACCAAACGAAAGCCGAAACAATACGTTTATTAAATGTTTTTTAAGCCCCAACATGTCCACTTCGTGGGAATCGGGGGCATCGGGATGAGCGCCATCGCCGAGGTTCTGCTGACACTCGGATACCAGGTCTCCGGCTCGGATCTGAAGAAGAGCGCCATCACGGAGCGTCTGGCAAGACTCGGCGCCATCATTCACATCGGCCACCGGGCCGAAAACGTGGGCGAAGCGAAGGCGGTGGTGGTCACATCGGCCCTCGATTCAGCAAACCCCGAAGTAGCGGAAGCGCGCAAGCTGCAGGTCCCGGTGATTCCGCGCGGCGAACTGCTGGCTGAACTGATGCGCCTGAAGTTTGGCATCGCCATCGCGGGAAGCCATGGCAAAACCACCACCACGTCGATGGTCGCCAGCATGTTGAATGCCGCCTCCATGGACCCGACTGTTGTGGTCGGCGGGCGAGTCGCGGCGATGGAAGGATCTAACGCGCGCGTTGGCAAGAGCTCCATCCTGGTTGTCGAGTCGGATGAGAGCGACGGCTCGTTTTTGAAGCTAGCGCCCATCATTGCGGTGGTCACCAACATCGACCGCGAGCACCTGGACCATTACCCGACACTCGAAGCCATCCAGTCGGCGTTCACAGACTTTATTAATAAGGTCCCGTTTTACGGCGCCGCCATCGTCTGCATGGAAGACGAGAACATCCAGCAGATTTTTCCGCAGATCCGCCGCCGCACGATCACCTATGGGCGTTCGGCGCAAGTCGACCTGGCGATAACGGAGGTGGCCTTGTCGCCCGCCGGCAGCGAATTTACGCTCACCCGCCGTGGCGACGCATTAGGCGCCTTTCAACTCTGCGTGCCAGGAGTGCACAACGTCTTGAACGCAACTGCCGCGGTTGCGGTGGGCCTGGAAATGGAAGTGCCCCTCGAGCAGATTCGGCAAGGTCTCGCTGCGTTCAGCGGCGTTGACCGGCGCTTCTCGTTGCGCGGCGTCGAGCGGGGCGTCACTGTCATCGACGATTACGGCCATCACCCCACGGAAGTCAAGGCCACCCTGGCTGCCGCGCGGCTTTCGCCATTCCGGCAAATCCACGTGCTCTTCCAGCCGCATCGGTACTCGCGCACCCAGCACCTACTGGAAGAGTTCGGCACCGCTTTCCATCAGGCCGACGACTTGTATCTTCTCGATATCTATGCCGCCTCTGAGGAGCCCATCGAAGGCGTCACGGCGGAGGCGCTGCTCGAAAAGATCCGCTCATACGGGCATCGCTCTGCGCATTACGCCGCAAGCCTCGAAGAAGGCGTTGAAGCAATCGCGCGTGCTGCGGAACCAGGCGACTTGATCATCACGCTAGGCGCAGGCAGCGTTTCGCAAGCGGCCGAAAAGATTCTCGAGAAGCTGCGGGAGGAAACCTGAAATGGCGGCTCGAGAGCAGCAATCATTTTGGGCCGGCGTTCGCTGGATGCGGTTCGCCGCGTGGCTAGTGGCGGGCGTGCTGCTGATGGTGAGCGGCCTGTTTGCCTGGCATCGCACCGAAGAGTTTCTGATTCAGGACAACCGCTTTCGTCTGGTGGAGGCGGACGATTTCGCCGGACAGAGCCCCAATCTCATCGTGGAGGGAATTCATTATGCGTCGGCTTCCCAGATCCGTCATGTCTTTGCGGAGGACTTTGGCCGCAGTCTTTATCTCGTCCCGATACAGAAGCGCCGTCAGCAGCTCCTCGAGATTGATTGGGTGGAGGACGCGGCGGTATCGAAGATATGGCCGAACACGCTGAGAGTGCGCATTCACGAGCGCAAGCCTGTGGCTTTCGTTCGCCTGCGGCCGAATCATCGCGACGGCATGTCGCAGCTCGCCTTGATTGATAAGGACGGCTACATCCTTCGGCCGCGAGTGGCCGCGAGGTTCACGCTGCCAGTGATCACGGGTATCCGCGAGGGCGAGCCGCTCGAAAATCGCCGTGCGCGCGTGCACCGCGTCTTAGGCATGTTGAAAGAACTCGGGCCGCTGGCTGAGCAGATTTCCGAAGTGAATGTTTCCGACCCGAACGACTTGATTGTGTCCGAGCATGTGGAAAACAACGTGGTCAACCTGATGCTCGGCGATGAGAACTACACCGACAGGCTGCAAAATTTCCTGGTGAACTACGGCGAGATTAAAACCAAACGGCCGGACGCGAAGACGCTCGATCTGCGTGTGGACGGAGCGATTACGACGGTAGGAGAGGAGCAGGGTGAGCAGTAAAGCAAGACTGGCAGTTGGCCTGGACCTGGGCAGCACGAGCACGCGCATCGTGATCTGCGCGCTCGAAGAAGATTCAGTGAAATTTTTGGGCTATGGCGAAGCGCCGGTACAGGCCTGGAACCGGTCGCGCCTGGCGGATCAAGACGCGTTGGCGCAGAGCATTCGCTTTGCCTTGCATGAGGCCGAACGTCGCGCCCAAGCCTCGCCTGAAGCGGCGGTCATCGGTGTCGGCGGCGGCGTGGCCGGTGTGAATAGCCGCGGCCTGTATGAGTTCGGCAGGCGGCGCGGCATTGAGCCCGACGATTTGCGCTATGCCGTGGAATTGGCGGCCCGCGTTCGCCTCGAGGAAGACCGGCTGGTGCTGCAAATCTGCCCGCAGGATTTCACGCTGGACGGGCGCGCCGGGTATCGCAATCCCAAGGGCATTCTGTGCGCGCGCCTGGAAGCCAACATTCACGTTGTCACTGCCCCGTTGCAGGATCACCAGGGCATCGTCACGGCCGTGCATCAGGCGCACCTGGCGGTAGAGGAGTCCGTCTTCGAGGGCATCGCGGCGGCGTATGCGGCGATACTGCCCGAAGATCGAGCGCGCGGTGTAGTGCTGATCGATATCGGCGCGCAATCCACCCACGTTGCGGTATACGACGGCGATGCCCTGCTTCTGGCGGCGGCCATCCCGCTGGGCGGCGATCATTTCACGCGCGACGTCTCCTGGTTATTGAAGGTCAACTATGAGGACGCCGAAAGCCTGAAGCGCGAGTACGGCTGCGCGATCACGGGCCTCGCCTCCGATCACAGCCTGATCGAAATTCCATCGGCGGAAGGCCGCGGCATGCGCGAAGCGCCGCGCAGCCAATTGAACGAAATTCTGGAAGCGCGCGCGGAGGACATCCTGGAGCGCATCTATGCCGAAATTCTGCGCGTCGGCATGGAGCAATCGCTGCTCGAGGGCGCGATTTTGACGGGCGGCGGAGCGCTGCTGGCAGGCATGTGCGATGTCGCCGAGCGCGTGCTGAACTGCCAGGCGCGAAATGGCTTGGCGGCAGGCATTGATGGATGGCCAAAGGAATTGGATACGCCGGTCTGGACTACGGCTGCCGGGTTGGCCATGTACGCGGGACGCCTGAAGCTGAAGCGCGAGTGGAAGCGCACATCTACGGGGCTCGCCGGCTTGATTTCCAGATAGAGAGTTCTCGATTAGAAGGAGGTGTGAATGGAAAACGAAAGAAGCAAAGACATGTTGGACGATCTGAAGTTCTTGATCGAAGAAGAAGTACAGCTCGGTACCAAAATCAAGGTTGTCGGGGTGGGCGGCGGCGGGTCCAATGCGGTGACTCGCATGCTGCAGGATGGCTTACACGGAATCGATTTCTACATATTAAATACCGATAAGCAGGCGTTGGGCGCGTCCCCGGTGGCAAACAAACTTGCCATCGGCAAGAAGCTGACCAACGGCTTGGGTGCGGGCGCGGATCCTTCGGTGGGCCGGCAGGCGGCACTCGAAGACACCGAACAAATTATTGAAATTTTAGAAGGCGCCGATATGGTATTCGTCACGGCGGGACTCGGAGGCGGCACTGGTACGGGTGCCGCTCCCGTTGTGGCTTCGCTTGCCAAAGAGCTGAACGCGCTGACCGTGGCGGTGGTCACGAAGCCGTTTGTGTTCGAAGGCCCGCGCCGCATGAAACAGGCCGAGCGCGGCTTGGCCGAACTCGCCGGCAGTTGCGACACACTCATCAGCATCCCCAACGAAAAGCTCCTCGGACTTGCACCGAAAGGCACCAGCTTCTATGATTCTTTCCGCATGGCCGACGACGTGCTGCGTCAAGCCGTGCAGGGCATTGCGGATATCATTCTTACTCCGGGGCTGATCAACCGCGACTTCTCCGATATCCGGACAATCATGCTCGGCATGGGTTACGCCATGATGGGCACCGCCATTGCATCGGGCGAGAATGCACCGGTCGAAGCGGCACAGAAGGCGATCAACAGTCCGTTGATGGAAGAAGGCGGCGTGCTGGGCGCGCGCGGCGTGCTGATCAACATTACGGCCTCGAATCAGCTCGGCATTCACGATGTGAACGAAGCCTGCAACCTGATTCGCGCGGCGACTCAGAATGATGATGTGCAGATCAACTTCGGCGTGGTCCTCGACGAGCGCATGGGCAAGGACGTAAAGATCACGGTGATTGCTACCGGGTTCCAACGCGACACGCTGCCGGAGATCGAGCGCCGCAGTCCGCATTTTCCCTTCACAGTTGCGACGACGCCTGAGGTTGCACCAATGGTTGCAGCCGCCGCCGCCGCCGGCCACGGAGAGACGAACGGCGTCTCACACGAGACGGAGCGCGAGGAGGTTGCCGAAGAGACCGCCGCGCCGGACGATTACGACATGCCGGCGATCCTACGTAAGCAGCGCCGGATGGTTCAGTAATTCGCGCCGGAAAACTATCTGGCAGCAAGCCGCGAGAGGAGCTGTTCTCTCGCGGCTTCGTCCACGAACGCGGCCTCAAGCGCCGCGCGGTTACACGCCAGAAACTCAGCCTCACCCCATCCGAAGTGTTCGCCTAGAAGAGCATATTCCTGGTTCAACGTGACATTGGTGATGGTGCGGGTATCGGTATTAATTCCCAGCGACACGCCGCCACGCAGCAGCCTATCTACCGGATGTGCCGCGTAAGGACGAAAGGCGCCGGTCTGCACATTGCTGCTGGGGCAGATCTCGAGATGGATGCGTCTCGCTCTGAGATGTTCAACTAACTGCGGGTCTTCTATACTGCGCACGCCGTGGCCGATTCTCGTCGGCTCAAAAGCACGCAGCGTCTCCCAGACGCTATTGGCTCCTGCTGCTTCTCCCGCATGAGCAGTCCGTTTCAGACCGCGACTCTTCGCAAATTGGAATGCTGGGACGTGCTCATCAATGGGAAAACCGGCTTCGTCACCCGCTATATCCAGAGCGGCGACGCGGCTTCCGGCAAAACGCGCCACGAGTTCCGCCGTCAGCAGGCTCTGCTCACGGCTGAAATGGCGCAGCGTGCAGAGGATCAGGCGAGCTTCGATCCCGGTTGCCCGAATGCACGCTTCAGTCGCGCGATCGACAGCCGCGACCACCGCCTCCGGCGATAGTCCTTGCTCGAGGTGCAGCAAGGGTGCGAATCGAATTTCTGCGTAGATCATGTTGTCGGCGGCAAGCTGCTCGAAGACATCTTCGGTGACCAGCCGAAGGGCATCGGCCGTCTGCATAAGTTGAAATCCGCGAGGGGAGCGTGTCAAAAAGTCTGCCAGGCTCGTACATTGACGAGGCGCGATGAACTCGGCTTCAAACTCTCGCCGCGAGACAGACGGGCTCAGGCGGGACACCACGCCATAACTGAGAGAACAGTCCAGGTGCAGATGCAACTCTATCTTTGGTAAGTGCCGCATTAGCCGACGATAGCCGTCAAATCAAGGACTTTTTCGGCCAGCTCCCGGTCGCCTTCGATTCCAACCTGTGCACGCGCGGCGGTTCGATCGATTCCCTTGGTAAAGAGTCGCCACGCCAACTCCTGCGGTATCGTCACGCGAGCAGCGATGCCTCCAGCCGATTCTTTTGCGAGAGCCCATCTTGAGGATTCTCGGGATAAAAACCATCGCCCGCCGCACTCCCCGGAGATTTCCACCAGAACAGTCGTTCTCGCAGGCGCATCGACGTCCCGGTACAGGTACGGCAGTCCTCGCAGGAAGCAATCGAGCACCGGATGGTACAGCTCGGGTGTCATGATGCCAGGCCGATCGGTCGCAAGCCGAATCTGCTGTTGATGGTGCCAGCGTTCTGTCAATTCGCGCGCAGTGTCAAACCAGTTCAGCGATGTCTCTTCTCCCGACCAACTGACATTGAATGCCGCCCGCGCAAAAGGGTGGAGAGACTCGTGGAAGTTCGCGCTCTGTTGGCACGCTATCTTCATCAGTTCGATCAAGACCGGTGGGCTCAGACGGCGGTAGACCATGACGCCTTCCTGATTGAAGCGATTCACCAACGTCACCAAATCCTCGGGTGAACGGATTTCGGCAGGCTCGATGCAACATCCATCCCGAACCATCGACAGTTTGCGGAGGGCCGTGTCGAGCAGGTGAGCCGCCACATCCCGAACCTTCCATCGTGGAGCTACGGTCTGAAGATCCCACTCGCCTGGTGCCAGCGAGCTCAAAAGCTCAATCAGTTTTTCGTCCACCCTGCGCAACAGGGGCGCGCACAGGATCGGATCGAGATCCCCGGATTCGCCAGCCATTTGCAGCTTACGTCGACTTACTCGCCCATCAACTGCAGCACCACACGTCGCTGATGGGGATGGGAACGATGCTCGAAAATGTACAGGCCTTGCCAGGTACCCAGGGCCAGGCGACCTGAGATGACCGGCAGCGACAGGCTGGTGTGCGTCAGCGCCGAGCGTATGTGGGAGGTCATGTCATCCGGTCCCTCGGCGGTGTGCCGGTAGCTTGCATCGTCTTCCGGCACCAGCCGCTCAAAGAAATCACGCATATCCAGCATGACGTCCGGATCGGCATTCTCCTGAATCACGAGCGAGCAGGACGTGTGTTGCACAAAGGTAGTGAGAAGGCCGTTCGCGATGTCCTGCTTGGACACCCATTCCTCCACATTCTTTGTAAATGGATAGAGTCCCTTCCCGCGCGTGGAAACAGTCAAGGTGGTATTGCGAACCACGTCGTCAGGCGGCCATGTCGCCGAGATCGTCGCTATCCTCTTCGGAGGCGCCCATCGCGCGTTGGCGATCAATGATCTCCTGGCACGGCACACAATACGCCGCCCAGGGAACCGCTTTGAGCCGTCTTTCCGGGATCGGTTCATCGCAGCGCAGGCATACGCCAAAGCTTTCTTCCTCAATCCGGCCGAGAGCAGACTGCACTTGCTTCAGCAGCTTTGATTCGCGATCCAGATTGCGGATCGCAACTTCCCGGTTCAGTTGTTGCTGCAGGCGGTCGAACTCTTCTGCCGCGTGTTCGATTAGGATCTCTTCACGATCGCCGGTGCTTGCGAGGAGCTCGTTGCGCTTTGCCTCGAGCACCCGGCGGAAGTCGTTTATTTGTTTTGTAGACACTTTCCAACTCCTTGGGAGTGACCCATAACGGCTCGTCTCGAGCGGCTCTAATTCCTGGGTATTAGATGAGCCTGGAGGCGGCTCGCCGGGTCGTCAACCATCACAGATGCACTGCCATGGGCCAAAGTTTCAGACGCGTTGCGAAGCCGATTCGTCTTGACAATACTTTTACATGCGGAGAATTGCGGATGCCGCCGCGCGCAGCCAGATTGCCACGGCCATGGCTCCGGGGTCCGGATGGCCGATTGCCCGCTCACCCAAATAGCTGGATCGGCCACGCCGGGGAAGCATGCGAGCGGTTTCTGCCGCGCCCGCTTCGGCTGCACTCACAGCCGTTTCGAGCGCCTCGCTCAAAGACCGGTTCTGATCGAGAGCTGCTTTGAAGGTCTTCGCGAAGGGCAATAGCGCATCGAGCATGGTCCGATCCCCGGCGCTTGCGCCGCCAATGCTGCTGATTGCATCGCATCCCTCTAATGCGCCCTGAGCCCAGCTCTTCGGATCATCCGTGTTCTCGCCTGCGAGCGACTGAGCGGCCCTGAGCAAGAACACTCCATACAATGGCCCCGACGAGCCGGCGAGCGCCGACTGAACAGTCATTCCGATGCCCTTCAGCGCTTCCGCGGCACTAAAGACCGAGTAAATGGGCAAAACCTCCGCAATCGCTCTAGCGGCACGCGCGAGGCCTATGCCCAGATCTCCGTCACCGACAATGCGATCCATCTCTGTTAGCCGGTCCTCCGCATCGAGGAGCGCGCTGCATGCGGCTTCGATGGCGAGCTGCAGCCGGGTCTTTTTGCCCGGGTAGGGCCATTCCTGGTGAGGAACCGGCTGAAGCCGATCAGATGCGACGATTCGGGACGGCAGCGGTTCCGGGCGTCGACGCGAAATTGATGGCCACGCGGGCGCAGTGGTCGGCGCATCCAGTCTCCTCAACCGTTCATCGTCAACGCGTAGAAATGACAGCGACACCCCTGCGGCATCGAGCGACGACATGAAAGTTCCGCAGTAAACTCGCTCAACGACGAGATTGCGAGAGGCGAGTACACGCAGCACCCGCCGGGTGAAGATCGCCATCTCCATCGGCGTGGTGGCGCCGAGATTGTTGACCAGCACCGCGACCCGCTCGCCGGGCGCCCACGGTTGCGCGGACAGGATTGCCTCGATCAGTTGATCGGCAATTTCATCGGCCGGCTGTAGGGGGGCCCGCCGAACGCCCGGCTCGCCGTGAATGCCCAAGCCGATCTCAATTTCCTGTTCTCCCAACGTGTAGGTCGGTTTGCTGGCTGCCGGAAGAGTGCCGGCGGACAGGGAAACGCCCATGGTCGCTACGGCCTCTGCGGCGGCTTTCGCTATCGCGGCAACTTCGGGTAGCGTGCGGCCTTCCGCGGCTGCCGCTCCCGCGATCTTGTGTACAAGAACGGTTCCTGCGATGCCCCGGGCTCCGGCGTAGTGTTCGGTTCCGGCAAGCGCAACATCGTCTCCGACGATGACTGTTTCGACTGCAATGCCCCGCGAGCGCGCCATTTCAGCCGCCAATCCGAAGTTGAGGCGGTCACCGGTGTAATTCTTGACAATCAGCAAGACTCCGGGTAAGCCCGCGACCGCTTGGATGGCAGCCAGCACAGATTCGGGATCGGGTGAAGTAAACACCTCGCCTGCCACCGCGGCGGTCAGCATTCCCGCCCCGATATAGCCGGCATGTGCCGGTTCGTGGCCACTGCCGCCGCCCGAGATCAGGGCAACTGCGCGCTCGCTAATCTCCTTTGCATCCGACCGCATCAGCACGTTGTGATTGGCAAGCAGAGACAAATGCGGATAGATCGCAAGCAGGCCTTCCAACATCTCTCGGACAACGTGCTCGGGCCGATTAATTAGCTTCTTCATGCCGGCCGTGGTGCGCGATTAAATGCTCAAAACGGGGCACGGCGATTGCCGGATGATGGCGTATGCGCTTGGCCGCGAACCGCGCGCTATCACCAGCAGGTCGGCCCCGGAACTCTCGGCGAACGCGCAGACCGCCTCTGGATCGAGCCTAGGCTCGGCGTGAACCAGCTTTGCCTGAAAGTCAATGGCGAGACCGTCCGCCCACGCGAGAACATCTGCGGTCTGATCGCCCGAATCGCCGGCATAAACAACGGTCGAAATTGAGCTCACGCTGTGCTCGGACACGTGCACTCCCGTCACTATCGGCCGTGCCACATCGTGCAGCACCTTGGACGTGATTGATCCGAGCAGGAACGTCCGAAAGGCGCCGTGCCCGCGCGTCGGCATCATGAGCAACTGTACGTCTTCGGTCTGGGCGGTTTCCGCGATCTGAGTTTCTGGATCGCCCTCGTACAGCAGTCGGCGCACCGGCAAGCCTTGCAGTTCCGCCAGGGCAAATCCATCCAGCCTCTCGGCGCCATGTTCAAAGGCTCGTTCGGGAAGCGGCAAGGGGATGGGTCCGGAGAGCGCGGTGTCAGGAATCGTATAGACGGGATTCATAACGTGAAGCAAAATCAGTTCCGACCGGTATTTCTCTGCGAACAGGCGAACGTAAGGCATCATCTTCAAGCAGCGTTCGGAGAAGTCGACCGGCACCAGGATGCGAGCAATTTGAAGCATGCAGTTGCAGTTTATCTCGCTCGGAACGTCCCGCCGGGCAAAGACGGCTGCAACCTTCTGACAGCGCACCACGTTGTACGTGTTACGATCAGAATATTCTTAAGGGCGCAGTCGGCTTGGGGTGTGCCCGACGCGAGCGCGGTGGCAGGTAGAACATAGTTCTGTGCTTCAAATCGTTCCATCCATTTTCGCGGCTGATTTTGCCCGGCTCGGCGAAGACGTCCGGCGAGTCGAGCAGGCCGGGGTAAAGATGATTCACGTCGACATCATGGATGGGCATTTCGTGCCCAATTTCACCATGGGCACCCCGGTGACCGAATCGCTTCGCAAGTTTACGAACTTAAAGCTCGATCATCATCTGATGATTGAAGATCCGGACACTTACGCGCCGATCTTCATTAAAGCGGGCGCCGATTGCGTGAGTGTACATTATGAGGTTTGCCGTAACCTGGATCGAACGCTTCACATGATTCAGGATCACGGGGCGAAGGCCGGTGTGGTGATCAATCCGGCTACGCCCACGATGCTGCTCGAAGACGTGCTGGATATTGTGGATTACGTCCTGGTGATGAGCGTGAATCCGGGGTATGGCGGGCAAAGCTTTATCACACGATCGCTCGATAAAGTACGGCAATTGGTCCGGTACCGCGAGCAGCGCAGGTTAAACTTTTTCATCGAAATCGACGGCGGAGTGGGGCAAGACAATATTGCGGATGTCGCACGCGCTGGCGTAGATTGGGTGGTTGCTGGTTCCTCGGTTTTCCACGCGCCGGACGCGACAGTTGCTGCGCGCGAGATGCAGCGCATCGCCCATGAGGCAATTTCAATCCAGGTTTAGAACATATGCTTTTGTGTAACATTCTGTCGAAGCGAACCTTCGTGGCGGCTCTTTCCCTTGGGCTTCTGGCCTCGTGTGTCCACAAGTACGAAACGCCTATCGCGAAGAATACGCAACAACCCGACAAGGTGCTGTTCGATCAAGCAATGCGCGACATTGAGCATGGGCGCTATGAGGTTGCCCGGATTTCGCTCCAGACCTTGATGAACACCTACGAATCGAGCGAGTACCTGGCGAAGGCGAAGCTGGCGATCGCCGATAGCTGGTATCGCGAAGGCGGCGCCAACGGACTTGCGCAGGCGGAAGCCGAATATAAGGATTTCATTCTGTTCTATCCGAGCATGGAAGAAGCCGCCGAAGCGCAGAACCGCGTGTGCGATATCCACTACAAGCAGATGGATAAGAGCGACCGCGATTGGAGCCAGACTGTCAGGGCCGAAGACGAATGCAAGGCGGTGCTGATTCAGTTTCCGAACAGCAAGTTTGCGCCGCAAGCCATGCAGCGCGTTCGCGATATTCAGGAGAGCCTGGCCGAGCATGAATTTGTGGTGGGCAACTTCTATTGGAAGCGCGACATGAATCCGGCTGCGGCGAACCGGCTCAACGCGCTGGTGGATCAGTATCCGCTGTTCAGCAATTCGGGCGAAGCTCTGTTTGAAGCTGGAGACGCGTATTCCAGGATGGGGCCGCGCTTCCGCAAAAAGGCGGCTGATATGTTTGCGCGGATCTTGCGCGAGTACCCTTTGAGCAATCGCGCCGACGACGCCAAGCGCCGGCTCCAGGATATGGAGATGCCGATTCCCCAGGCGGATCCGAATGCGCTGGCGCGCGCAAAGTTCGAACAAGCGAATTATCATCGGCCGGGCGTTATGTCCGACATGACGAGCTGGCTGCGCGGCAGCCCCGACGTCAGTCACGCGGCGAAGTCCGGACAACCGACGATGACTGACCCGAAACGGACCATTCCAGCGAGCGTTCCAGTGGTGAATACAGAAGCTGCGAATGCTTCAGGAACCTCCGGCTTGGGCACCACGGAGGTGAGTGCGACTACGGTGAACGGAAGCAGCAGCGTTTTGGATAAGAGCCCCGATGCAAGAAACCATACAGGCACCACGCAAACCGCAAGCGAACAAAGTAACCAGCCTCTGCCTACGAATCGGGACAAAGAGTTGAAGAAGTATCGCGAACAGGCCCTCAAGAAGCAGGCAGCACTCGAAAAGAAAAAGAAGAAGGCCCACAAGGAGCAGCAGGCCCAGACGCAGCAGAATCAGAGCCAGGCAACCCAAGGCGCACAGACGCCGACGGGCTCGCCAGCGGCAGCAACGACACCTTCCACTACGCCGAACACTCCGCCGCAGTCCTAGAAGGCGATTCCGACCAGGAATTCGACCTGATTCACGTTCGAATGCGGTGAGGTGAGCTGGTACCCGGGAATGAAATCCGCTCCCCAACGGGTGTAGCGGACTTCAGGTGAGACATGCAGTAGCAACGCCTTTATATCGACACCGGCGCCCGCAGCGAAGCCATGATTCGATAGCGAAGTACCATAAGCGTTGAAGGCGGATGTCCGAAACGAAGGGCCGGCATCCACATAGGGCCTCGCCACCGGCAACTTGAATCTGTATTTTGCAAGTATCGGGAACTCCCACGTATTGTCGTCGTCGCGAAACGGCGTCGTGACCCCGGTTTGTACGCTTGCGAAGTTAAGCTTCCGATACAGGGCGTCCGCCTCGACGCTCAGGTTGAACGGGAGCCGCAGCTCGACAAAGGGGCCGACCAGGTAATCCTTCGAAGGCGAATAGTAGCGGATCGTAACTTCGCCGATGGGATAGAAATCGCCTGATAAGAAACTACTGCTCTCGAAGGCGTCGGTAAGGGCTACGCCGCCCTTCACGCCAACCGAGACGGGAAACTGTGCATAGGCAGAGCCTGCGAGTAAACAACCGACCATAGCAATGCGAAACATGCCCGACAGACGCCTTAGATAGTAGAGTCGTTTCTACTGTTATGCTGATCGTTAGCCCCCTCCGCCATGGCGCAGTTGAGTTACATAACCCCGAACGGAATTACGGTCACCCGCACCGCTTCAAGAATTCCGTACAGCCGGGGTTTGGGCCATTTGCTGAGGCAACTCGATAGCAAGCGAGGAGTGTATCTTTCTTCCGGTTACGAGTATCCGGAGCGCTATTCGCGCTGGGACGTCGCGAGCGTAGCGCCACCTTTGGAGATCGTGGGACGCGGGCGGCGTTTGGAGCTGCATGCGTTGAATAAACGGGGTGAGGTTCTGCTTTGCCTGCTGGACCCGTTGCTCAAATATCATCCGCACCGGCGTGCTTATTTCCGGAAGCCAGACTCCATTCGCCTCGACTTGAGACCGCTTGCCGCGAAGTTCCCTGAAGAAGAGCGCAGCAAGCAACCGTCGCCCTTCTCTATCTTGCGAACGCTGGTCCAAGAGTTTCAAAATCCCAGAGATTCCCGGCTGTTGCTGATTGGTGCATTCGGCTACGACTTGCTGCTGGAGTTCGACCCGATTCGGATGCGGCTGCCGCGCGAGTCGCAAAGAGACCTGCATTTGTTCCTCTGCGACGACATTTACTTCATGGACCGCAAGAAGGAGACGATCGACCGGTTTCAATACGACTTCTCCCGGGAGAAGAGCGACACGGCCGGCTTGCCGCGGACGACTCCAGAGGTGAAGAGCCGGGCGGCTTCCGGTGCTCGCGCCGAGATTGTTTCAGACCACGCGCCCGAAGAGTATATGGCCAAGGTCGAGACTGTGCGGGAAGGCATGCGGCAGGGCAACTATTACGAAGTCGTGCTGCGGCAGACGTTCAGTGCCGCTTTCGACGGCAGCCCCTCGGAACTCTTTCAGAGGATCCAGAGATCGAGTCCCAGCCCATACGAGTTTCTCCTGCAGATGGGCAACGAACAGCTTGTCGGCGCATCGCCCGAGATGTTCGTGCGGGTGGAAGGCGAGCAGGTGGAAACTTGCCCGATTGCCGGAACCGCGCGTAGATCGGGTGACCCGTTGCGAGATGCGGAGAGCATACGGGAGCTTCTGAACTCGACCAAAGAAGAGTCGGAGCTGACCATGTGCAGCGACGTGGACCGCAACGATAAATCGAGGGTGTGCGTGCCGGGATCGGTGCGGGTGATCGGACGCCGGCTGATCGAGTCGTATGCGGGGCTGTTTCATACCGTGGATCATGTGAAGGGGACGCTGATGGAGGGTTTCGATTCGCTCGATGCGTTCCTGACGCACATGTGGGCGGTGACCATCATCGGGGCGCCCAAGAAAGCGGCCGCGCAGGCGATTGAGGACCTGGAGAAGGATGCGCGCGGCTGGTATGGCGGCGCGATCGGGATGCTGAATCTGAACGGAGATATCAACACGGGCATTACGATTCGGACGGTTCACCTGAGAGACGGAGTGGCCCGCTACGCCGCAGGCGCGACGCTGCTGTATGATTCCGATCCGCAATCCGAGGATGAAGAGTGCCGGCTAAAGGCGACGAACTTTTTCCGAGCTTTATATCCGGCGCCGGCTACCGGACCGGAGGCGCATCAGACTCGGCGCGTGGGCGAGGGCGTGCGGTTACTGCTGGTGGATAACGACGATTGCTTCATTCACACCCTAGCCAACTATGCCAGGCAGACGGGCGCGGCCGTTTCTACCTATCGGTCGAACGTTGCGTTGGAAGCGATCGACAGCACCAAGCCGGATATTGTGCTCATCTCGCCGGGACCTGCGCGGCCGGTTGATTTCGGCGTGCCGGATCTGGTGCGGGAGCTAGCCAAGCGAGGGATCGCGACCTTTGGAGTTTGCCTCGGTTTGCAGGGCATTGTGGAAGCGTTTGGCGGCACGCTGGACGTGCTTGGATATCCGATGCACGGCAAAGGCTCGCATGTGCATCATCATGGCCGCGGCGTGTTTCACGGGCTGCCATCTCCGTTTCGGGTGGGGCGCTATCATTCGCTGTTCGCCGATCGAGAGACGTTCCCTAGCTGTCTGGAGGTAACTGCGGAGTCGGAGGACGGCGTGATTATGGGAGTGCGGCATCGCGATCTGCCGATAGAGGCGGTCCAGTTTCATCCGGAATCCATCTTGACGCTGGAGCGCGATTGTGGGCTGCGGCTGATGGAGAACATGATCGAGCTGTACGCGCACGTGATCGCTTGAGCACTCCTGACCTGAGCACCCTTGCCTGAGCAGAAGACGGTTGCGATCGTAGGCGGCGGACTCGGGGGGCTGGCGGCCGCAGTGGCGCTTGGCTCGGCAGATTACCACGTTCGTTTGTTTGAGGCGCGGCCGTTTCTGGGCGGGCGCGCAACATCCTACCCGCTGAACGCGGCTGACGAAAATAGCCCGACTATCGACAACTGCCAGCACGTGCTGCTGCGCTGCTGCACGAACCTGCTCGATTTCTATTCGAGACTGGGGGTGCGGGACAAGATTCGGTTCTCTCGCGAGTTCTATTGGATTGAGCCGGGCGGACGCGTGTCTGTGATGAAACGCGGCTTGCTACCTGCGCCACTGCATTTTACGGGATCGTTTGCGAAGCTGAAATTCCTGTCGTGGAGCGACAAGTTCGCGATTGCGAATGGGTTGTTGGCTGTGAGATACGAGTACGGCAAGCGGGCGGATCTGGATAGAATCACGATGCTCGAATGGCTGCGCGAGAAGAAGCAGACGCCGCGGGCAATCGAGCGGTTCTGGCGGCAGGTGCTGGTCAGCGCGGTGAATGAAGACCTGGATCGCATGGCGGCGCTGCATGGCCTGCAGGTGTTCTATCTCGGGTTCCTCTCGCGAGCCGATTCGTACGAGATGGGTGTGCCGGCGGTGCCGTTGGGGGAGTTGCATTCCGAGGAGGCGTGGAAAGAATATGCGGCCGTCAGAATCGAGCACCGGGCGGCTGTGCAGCAGGTGCGAATTGAGAATGGCCGGATGACAGGCGTGATGGTGGACGGAAAGTGCATCGCGGCAGATGCTTGCGTCATGGCAGTTCCATTTGAGCGCCTGGCCGCGCTGGCGCCGGACTTGCCGATTGATGTTTCCGCTTTCAGCCATTCGCCCATTACGGGGATCCATTTATGGTTCGATCGGCCGGTGACTGACTTGCCGCATGCAACGCTGCTGGATCGAACCATCCAATGGATGTTCAACAAGCATGAAGGCCGGCATATTCAATTGGTCGTGAGCGCGTCGCGCAGCCTCACCGAGATGGCTAGGGGAGATGTCATCAAGCTGGCGTTGAAGGAGCTAGCGGAGTTCTTTCCAGGACTGGGTGAGGTGAAGGTGGAGCGGGCACACGTGGTGAAAGAAGTGCGCGCGACATTCTCGGCAGGTGTGGGGCTGGAAGAGAAGCGTCCGGTGAACGCGACGGCGATTCCGAACCTGTTTCTAGCGGGTGACTGGACGCGCTCGGGATGGCCGGCGACCATGGAGGGCGCGGTGCGCAGCGGATATTTAGCCGCAGAGGCAGTGACCCAGACGCTGGGTGCCCCACAGCGGTTTCTAAAACCAAACATAAGTTAACGCTGATTTGCTTTTAGAATCTTCTTGCGAAGGCGGATGGATTTGGGCGTTACTTCGACCAGCTCATCTTCGCGGATGAATTCGATGGCTTGCTCAAGGCTCAATATGCGCGGAGGCACAAGACGGATGGCTTCGTCCGATGTCGAAGCTCGCATATTAGTGAGCTTCTTTTCCTTAACGATGTTGACGTCCAGATCGCTGTCGCGGGAATTCTCGCCGATGATCATGCCCTCGTAGACTTCGGCGCCCGGCGAGACGAAGATGACGCCGCGCTCCTGCAGGTTGTAGATGGCGTAGCTGGTGGCGACGCCGGAACGGTCTGCGACGAGTGAACCGGTGGGCCGCTTTTCGATATCGCCCTGCCATTCGATGTAGCCGTGAAAGAGCGAGTTCATGATGGCGGTGCCTTTGGTGTCGGTGAGCATTTCGCTGCGCAAGCCGATCAGCCCTCGCGAAGGCACATGAAACTCCAGGCGCACGCGGCCGGAGCCGTGATTGATCATCTTCATCATCTTGCCCTTGCGCGTGCCGAGTTTCTCAATAACGACGCCGATGAACTCTTCGGGGCAATCGATGACCAGCAGCTCGAGCGGTTCGTGCAGAACGCCGTCGATCTTGCGCGTCAGGATTTCGGGATTGCCGACCTGCAGCTCATAGCTTTCGCGACGCATCATTTCGATCAGAATGGCGAGCTGCAACTCACCGCGGCCCATTACCTTAAAAGCGTCCGGGCCGCCTGCTTCTTCGACGCGAATGGAGACGTTAGTAAGAAGTTCTTTGTCGAGCCGATCGCGTAGATTGCGCGAGGTGACGTATTCGCCTTCGCGGCCGGCGAAGGGCGAGTTGTTGATGGTGAACGTCATCGCGATGGTGGGCTCATCAATCGGGATGTTAGGCAGCGGCTCAGGCGTTTC
>DATJUG010000096.1:0-7651 GCA_035502635.1 Bryobacteraceae bacterium | reverse complement strand
TGCTATTCCTGGCGCTTTTTCTCTTTCTTCCCCTCGGAGTAGTGTTTTACACGGCGCTCGGGGACGGGGTACGCATCTACCTTCAGACTTTTCGGGACCCTGACACGGTGTCCGCGATTCGCTTGACTCTTCTCGCGGCAGGGATTGCCGTGCCGCTCAACATGGTATTCGGCGTCGCAGCGGCGTGGGCCATTGGAAAATTTGAGTTCGTTGGCAAGAGCCTGTTGATCACGCTCATCGATCTGCCATTCTCGGTGTCGCCCGTAGTTTCGGGTTTGATTTACGTGCTGCTCTTTGGCCTGCAAGGCTCACTCGGCCCGTGGTTGATCGCGCATAACATTCGGGTCATTTTCGCCGTTCCGGGAATTGTTCTGGCGACGATCTTCGTCACGTTCCCGTTTGTGGCGCGCGAACTGTTGCCGATGGTGCAGGCGCAGGGAAACGACGAGGAAGAGGCGGCGCTCACGCTCGGCGCGAGCGGCTGGCAGACGTTTTTTCGCGTGACGCTGCCGAACGTGAAATGGGCGCTCATCTACGGCGTGATCCTGTGTAACGCGCGCGCCATGGGAGAGTTCGGCGCCGTGTCGGTGGTTTCGGGCCACATTCGCGGGCTCACGGACACGATGCCGCTGCATATCGAAGTTCTCTACAACGATTATCGGTTCACGGCAGCATTTGCGGTCGCTTCGCTGCTCGCATTGCTGGCCCTGATGACCCTCGTGGTGAAGAGCGCAGTCGAATGGAAATCGCAACAGCCGGCAAAACGCGCGGCGAGCGATGGGGAGATGAGCGCATGAGCATCAGCGTCCGCGGCATCACGAAGGATTTCGGGCGATTCCAGGCGCTCAAGAAAGTCGATCTGGAGATCCCAGCCGGGCAACTGGTGGCGTTACTCGGGCCGTCGGGCTCTGGGAAGACGACGCTGTTGCGGATCATCGCGGGCCTCGAATTCGCAGATTCGGGCACGGTCGAATTCGACGGCAAGGACATCACGGACCAGACAGCACGCGAGCGGCACGTCGGTTTTGTGTTTCAGCACTACGCGCTTTTCCGTCACATGACGGTTTTCGAGAACATAGCGTTCGGACTTCGGGTGCGGCCGCGAAGCCTTCGCCCGTCGAAGCCGAAGATTCGCGAGAAGGTCAATGAACTGCTGCGGCTGATCCAGCTGCAGAATCAGGCGGGGCGCTATCCCTCGCAGCTTTCGGGCGGACAGCGCCAGCGCGTTGCCTTAGCGAGAGCGCTGGCAGTCGAGCCCAGCGTCCTGCTGCTGGATGAACCTTTCGGCGCGCTCGACGCGAAAGTGCGCCAGGAATTGCGTCACTGGCTGCGCCGCCTACATGATGAGGTCCACATCACGAGCGTATTCGTGACGCACGACCAGGAAGAGGCACTCGAACTTGCGGACCTCGTCGCAGTGATGAACGAGGGACGCATCGAGCAGGTCGGGAGCCCCGACGAGGTCTACAATCGCCCTGCGAGCTCGTTTGTTTACAATTTTCTCGGCAATGTGAACTTGTTTCACGGCCGCATCGAAAACGGCAAAGCTTACATCAACGATACGCCGACCGGGAATCTGGTCCTCGTGCGTCCCCACTCACTCGCGATCAGCCGGCAGCCAAACGGCAGCGGCAATCACTTCCGCGCGACAACCAAGCACATCAACGCCGCGGGGCCCCTTGTGAAGATCGAGGCCGTCACGGATTGGGGCGCGCCGGTACACGTCGAACTGTCCCATGAGTGTTTTAGCGCGCTTCATCTGGCCAAGGATGAGACCGTCTTCATAATTCCCAGAGACGTCGCTGTATTCCAAGCAAAAGACCGTGATCACATCTGAGACCAGTACTCTAAATGGTGAGTTCGGGGAGCGGCCCCTCTCCTACGGGCGATCAGAGGTCAAAGACCGCGCGGCATTGCTTCCCTCCCTGCTTAGTCACTCAGATGGAATCGAAGGCATAAGAAAGCGGGAACAAAATAGACTTACAGAGAGCACTGTGTCCACCACGCCCCATCCGGAGGGGGCCGGTTCTTTGCCGCTTAGTGCCACCGAACCCATCCTAACATCCCTGAAGAAGTTCCCTGCTACAGAGGGTGCTGCTTTCCTGAAATCCTACGTCGCTCCTTTGTGCAGCCATCGGAATGCTCCTCGCGAACGCAAAACCGGAGTGAAGGTATTGCCAAGAGTGAGAACAGAACACTTGAATCTGAACCGCCGACTGCAATTTGCGCCCTCCGCATTCCATGGACGCGTTGCTCGGTCAATACGAACGCGGCCGAATGACACGCCGAAGCCTTGTTCAAGCGCTCGCGCTTTTCGCCTTGCCGACGAAGATATTGGGGCAGGATGCCGCCTCGGATCCGCTTCCCATTGTTCCGGCTTGTTGGCGTCAACCACGTGGGGCTTCTTGTCAGCGATGTTGAGCGTTCCTACGCCTTCTATCACCGGCTATTGGGGGTTACAAAAGGCTGGCCGGCAACCAATGCCGGGAAGGGCATCCATCTGGACTTTCCGAGCGGCTACATCAGTGTCGATCCGGTCCCGGAAAGGAAAGGCCTGATCGCACACTTTTCCATCGCAATCGACCATGTTGATCAGAACTCCGCAGGCCGCCTGGCGGACAAGATCAACGGCGAACTGCCTGATGCCAGAGCGAGAGCTGCTTTTCGAGCCGATGACGGAGTATCGACGGTCAATCTTCTGGACCCCGATGGGTTCCATGTGCAAATCTCGCCGAAGAACGGGCGCTGATCTGCTTTCTTGAGCGATGCTGACGAAAAGCACGCCGACCCAGACAATTCAGAATGTCCCCTCATTCCTCAGGCGTGCCCTGCCGGACTTTTTCCCACGATACCGTAAGTGCGACGGCAGCTTGAGCTGCCGCTCCAGCGAAAGTATCGAGAAGTATATCGGAAAGCTCCGCGGTGCGCCCGGGCACAAAAGATTGATGGAATTCGTCCAGAGCTGCATAGCCGGCAACCACGACAATTGCCGCCATCACCCAGCAGAGGCGCAACTCGTTGCGATCACCTCGAAGCGCCCGCAGGATCAACAGACTTAGAAGAAAATACTCGACGACATGGGCGCATTTACGAATGACGAAGTGCATGAAAAAGAGAGTCGGCCGTGAGACGCTTGGAAACAGCCAGTGCAAGATGGGAAGAATAAAATGGCGGGTCTTGTCGGCCGTAAATAAATGAGTCGAAAACAGAGAGATCACAATCGCCCAGGCGAAGACCGGCCACCAACGCGCCAGGGCAGACACACGCGGCGGGGAACCCCGTTCTAAATTGTGAGCGTCGCATTCCACTCTTCTGACGGCGTTTCGTTCTTCATCGAAACGGGCGCTCCGTTGCTAGCCCGACTAGGTTTAATCGCAAAGGGATGATCAGTGGGCGCATGCTTCAGGAAATAGAGAGCGCAGTTCTTTTAGGCGGCGTAGGAGACGGTCTGCTGAGTCAGCGCTTGGCCGTCGGCGAACCCACTCGAGGTATGCAAGCACGAGAAATACGAGCCCACATAGAGGGTCGAACAGTCGCCTCTTCCAAGTCGACGGAGAACGTTGGCCGCCCCAGTCTTGGGCGGTACGGCGGGGCGAAAACCACGCTTCGGGAGCAGCATGTCCTCTGCCGTCGGCCGAAGGGCTGGAGATCATCGATGCCCTTGATGCCAGATGCGCCGACAGCGGGCGATCGGTGCGGAAGTATTTCTTATATGCGACGATCCAATTGTCGGCGATCTCACGCTGTGCCACGGGTAGGCTCACTCTTCCACTACAGACAGCGTGGTGCAGATATTCCTCCAGCTGATCCTTTACAAATGAGTTCCAGACCCTATCGTAGCGGGGCTCCGGCCACAAATTTCGTAGGTCACCAGAACCTCCCAAACCGGGCGTGATCAGGTAATCGATTTCGTAGTTCGCGATGGGAGCGCCAGCAATCCCATATTCCTCAAAAACCTTCTGTTGCAGACCACCCGAGACCGGGGCAACCACCTCATCATCGCTCTTCGAACAAATGCTTCCTATGGCGGCGGTGGTCGTTGCGCCGGGAGTGAGGTTTGGATTCGGCAACATACCCGCGTTCTCGGGGGCAGTTATTTGGTTTTCCGTTAGCCGACGCTGTAGCATCCATGCCCCAAGCACGACGAGGACAGTCAGAGCGCAGACGTACGCAAGGCGGAGGAGTGGAAATGCGGACGGGAGTGACGACCGCCGATTTTGATGAGCGCTTCGCGCCAGCTCTGCCAGCCGCGCCTTTAGTTGCGCGCGTAGGCCGTCGACCGGCGGCACTTGCCGATCGAGAGCCTGCCGATAGAGCTGCATGAAGTCTGCGATCGTACTTTCCATTTCGGCCATCCGGCTGCGGCAGTCCCAACACGCCCGAAGATGAGCGCGAATCTGATCGGCCCGATGCGCCGGCAGCTCACCGTCCGCATAAAGGAGTAAGTGCTGGTCCGATGGATGAAAGTTTTCATTCTTCATGGCTCACTCACAGTCCGCGAATCTAAGCCGCTTTAGTGACCTTGTCAGCGACAACGATACGGCTCCCAAAGAGATGCCGAGCACGCGACGGATCTCCCGATAGCGGAGCCCCTCTGCGCGAAGGCGAAGGCAGCATTGATCCTGCTCGGGAAGTGCCGCCAGCACGGCTTGTAAGCGAATTTGTCTTTGCGTCGAGAGCACCTGCTCCTCAGGGTTGGGGCATGGGTCAAATCGATCTTCAGCGACCGGCCGGTAAGGATGTCCGTTATCCCGAGAGCGCTGGTTCATGTGGCGGCGCTTCAGAGCAAGATTGTGCGCCACAGAAAAGACCCACCCACGAAGGTTCTGACGGGACTTGCCCATGCGCAGATGCTGAAAGAGAGCCAGGAAAACCTCCTGGGTGATTTCTTCTCCGTCTTCGACTGAGAGGCCGAACGAAAGGACGTAGCGGGCAATCGAAGTTCGAGATTCGTCAAAGAGCCGAGTCACCTCACGCTCGGCGTCGGAGAGCTTCAACGGGACTTCCGCGCTCGCCGCTCCATGGAGCGGACGTACCACGATCGCGCCAGTGCGAATAACTGACATAACCACTCATTATGATTATTCCTTTTCGCTTCCTTCTGTTCATGGTTTTTCTGCCGGCCGTGAACTCTCTCCGGGAAACCGCAAATAACCTGAACAAAAAAACACCGCGCGGAATATCTAGTATGGAAGGACGCACATGGGCAACGCTTTCGTCACGACGGAAGCGATTCGAGGTGTTCTTACGTACGGCAGTTGAGGTCAATGCTAACTACCCTAGGAGCCGACTCTTGACGAAAAGATTGGCAGCTCTTTTCCTGCTGTGTGTGTTGCCGGCATTTTGCCAGACCAATACGGGAGAGTTGCGTCTGAAAGTGAGGGATGCCTCCGGCCTGGCCATAGCGAAGGCTCCAGTGACTTTGCAAAGCGAAGGCAATCAATACAGCAACTCGCTCGTGACGGACGACGCCGGCCAATTGGACGTGTCCAGACTGGCGTTTGGAGAATACCAAATCTCGATCCTTCAACCGGGATTCGCGCCATTTTCGGAGACAGTCGAGATTCGCTCGCAACTCCCCACAGACGTAACCGCTGCGCTGCAAGTGGCTTCCGAGACGACGCGCGTGGAGGTGAACGCGAAAGATACCCTCATCAATCCCGATCAGGCGGGATCAGCGAACGAAATCGGCGCCTCCGGCATTAAACTTCGGGTCTCGTCGCTGCCCGGGAGGTCCATCCAAGACTTGGTCAATTCGCAACCGGGTTGGCTCTACGAGGGGAACGCCGTGCTCCATCCGCGCGGGTCGGAATATCAGACGCAGTTTGTAGTGGACGGCATTCCGTTGACGGACAATCGCTCGCCCAGCTTTGGCCCGGAGTTGGAAGCCGACGACGTGGATTCCATCACGATCTACACAGCGGGCATCCCAGCCGAGTATGGCCGGAAAATGGGGGGAGTGGTTGAGCTCAACACCATGCAGGACACGACTCCGGGCTTCCACGGAGAAGCGGTCCTCTCCGGAGGCAGCTTTGACACGGCTGGAGCTTTTTTCAAGGGAGAGGAGGTCTGGGGAAAGAACGCTATCGATTTCAGCGCGAGCGGCGATGAAACAGCGCACTACCTGAATCCGGTGGTGACCAACAATTTCACCAACCGGGGGACCACGGGTGATTTCTCGGTGGAGTACGAGCGCGATCTCACGCCGAGCGACCGGCTGACGATGAGCATCCGCCACGAATTGTCGCGTTACGAGCTGCCCAACGAAACAGTGCAAGAACAAGCGGGGCAACTTCAGACGGCCGACAACTTCGAGACGATGGGGATCATTTCCTACCAGCACATCTTCTCACCGCACGCCGTGGCGGATGTTCACGCGATGGTTCGAGACAACGCGAACGACTTCTATTCGAACGCGGACTCTACGCCCGTCATCCTTACCCAGCACAACTGGTTTCGCGAGGGATACGTGCGCGGAACCTTTACGCTCGATCACGGGCACAGCGAGTGGAAAATTGGCTTCGAATCCGACAATATATTCCTGAACGAGAACACGAAATATGTGGTGACCGACGCCACCCAGTTTGACGACAGCACTCCCTGCCAATCCGGCAGCATCGACGATCCCGTCGACGACGGCCCCTGCACGTTTCAATTCATCGCCAACCGCCCGGACTTGGAGCAATCGGCGTTCGTCCAGGACCTCTATCACGTGGGAAATTGGACTTTTAACGCGGGCGTGCGCTGGGACCACTATCAACTGCTGCTGAACCGGCAGGCGGTCGATCCGCGCTTTGCGATCTCGCGCTATTTTCCCTCGACTGGAATCCTGCTGCATTTTTCGTACGACCGCGTGTTCCAGACCCCGTCGTTTGAAAACATCTTGTACTCAAGCTCGCCGGAAGTGACGGCACTTTCGAGCGACTTCCTGCGCCTGCCCGTTGAGCCCTCGGAAGGCAATTATTACGAGGCGGGCTTGACTAAGGCGTTCGCGGGAAAACTGCGGTTGGATGCGAATTATTTTCGCCGCCTGGTCAACAACTACGCCGACGACGACCAGATCGACAACACGACCATCAGTTTCCCGATCGCGTTTCGCAAAGCCATTCTCTACGGAGCCGAGGGCAAACTCGAGCTGACTCCCTGGGGGCGGTTTTCCGGCTTCCTGAGCTATTCCTACATCGTCGGCAACGCGTGGAACCCGGTTACCGGCGGGCTCTTTCTGGGGGACGATGCGGACGCAGCCGAGACGGCCACCAGCGGACACTTCCCGGATTCACAGGACCAGCGCAACACCGTTCGCGGGCGAGTCCGGTTCCAGCTTGCGCCGAGGCTGTGGATTGCAAGCGGCATTCAATATGACACTGGCCTGCCGTTCGACTTTGAGTGTGATCCGAGCCTGACCCAGCAGCAGTGCATCGCCAACGAGGCTCAGATCTACGGGCAAGACGTGGTGAATCGGATCAACTTCAACCGCGGGCGCATTCTGCCGTCTTTCCAAGTGGATGTCTCGGCCGGAGTCGACCTCTACAAATCCGATCGCGCCAACGTGCAATTGCAGGTGGACGGAGAAAACCTTACTAACGTAATTGATGTAATAGACTTCGGAGGGCTCTTCTCCGGCAACGCCATCGGTCCCTCGCGCAGTGTT
>DATJUG010000095.1:0-194379 GCA_035502635.1 Bryobacteraceae bacterium | reverse complement strand
CGTATGCACCTCACGCTCAAGAAAGAAGCCACCCGGCCCGCAGGAGCCAATCTGCTGCAGCAACAAGCCAAATTCGATGCCTTCCTGCACGAATTCAACCATGATCGCCCGCATGAGGCGCTCGACATGAAGTGCCCGGCTAAGCTTTATGCGTCTTCGACCACGCTGTACCGTGGAATCGGTGAGCCGCACTACCCCTTCACGACAGGACCGTCGTGGTCACCAACTGCGGCCGGCTTTGTCTTTACCGCAAGAAGATCAATCTCAGCATCTGCCTGGCTGGCCAGGCGGTCGGTATCAGAGAAGTCGACGACGGCATTTGGCTCTTCAGCTTCAGTAAATCACGCCGTTGCCATTCGCGCCTCCGGCCTCGGTGTTCGAATTTGAGTGTCCCATGTGGCCCGAGAGCTAGCCGGCCGCCTGGGCCCGCCCGTCCGAATTCTGGCCGGCAGAGTTCAAGGCGCTGAAGTCGTGGACAACCTCAACGGCCCCTGGGTTCGAGAGGGAATACCTGAACACGACACCATTGCCATTTGTTCCTCCGTGAAAGGCCGCTCCATAAAAGACGCCAGGTCTCACTTCGACAAGCGGTTCGTAGCAGTCGGCGCCATCCATGTTCTCGCCGCTCGCGTTGGCCTGACTGAACGTGTAGAGCACTTGAAAGTCCTGCCCCCATAAGTGATTGGAGGAGCCAATGGTGCATAGGCGAGGGTTACCCGCTTCCGGGTCGGATCATTGGTCTGCGATTTGTACCTTGACCACGCCAGCGCGCTGGGCGGATGACCGTGCGCTTTGATGCAGACGATTACCGTTTGGTGGATGTGAGAATTCCAGGTGGTGTCAGCGAACTTGAGGTCGCCGGGCTCAACTAGGAGCCGCTGTTGCGTTGTTCGAAGTTGCGTCACGCGAATTATCGCTATCGCATTCGATCCGCGCTCGCTTTGTCTCTAAACTCGCTCGCTGTCTCGCCCGGCTGATTTCTATGCCAATGTGTTCGAACAACGCGATTTCGCGACCCTCGGCTGGGTGAGCCAGATCTGACTGACGGCGTGCATCCAAGCACTGCCAGGGAGTTTCATGTTGGCAGCTATCTATACACTTCATCGAGACGCCAGACCAATCGAAGAGCCTGGGGCCAACCTGTTTCAGAAAAAATTTCGAGAATTTCAAGAATCTGACCGAGCGTCGCGTTAGCACGGGCTTCAAGACGGTAGTCAGCAAGGATCGATTCAGTGATCTTGACGACCTCTTCGATCGCTAGAGAGTCCAGATTAAAACCATGCGGGCGTCCCGCAACAACGACCTCCCAAGCCATCTCGATAACGCCTGCGGGGTCGAGCGCCAACACGCCGTTGAGAATCTGCATGAAGCGATACGCGGTGGGACCCGCCAGAACACCGGTTTCGGAAGTTTGCGCAAAGCGCAGGATCGTTTTGAGCAACGTCTTCACGCGCCAATAAAGCTGAGCCTTCGAATCGGCGGTCGGCATGGCACCTCCGCCTTGGCGTACATTCGGTTTGGAATTGAGCGCGAAATACAGGTGCTGGGCAAGTTGGTCCATGACGGAATAAAGAGCGCGGGCCGGCGAATCTTCATCCTTCGCATTCGCCGTCGGGTCTGGAGCCTTGCTGATCAAGAGGAGGCCGGTTTCGGCGGCCTCGACGGCTTTGAGGAGCCACGCAATGGCCCTGTCAAGAGTTTCGTTTTCGTCTTTGTCGCCAGTCTTTGATGGCTTGACAAAGGGAAGAGCCGCCGTCGTTGCCCGGCTCAGCGCCTTCGAATACTTTACAGGTTCATTTAACAACCGTGCACCGAGGCTTGCCGCCCAAGGGTGCTTTTGGACGATGCAGAGCCACATCGTGAGAGCCATGAAAATTCTGGCAAGCTCCGAGTGGTCGGGTCCATCGAGTACGCGGGACGTTAGTACGTCCAGAACGGCGGCAGCCTTGTCCTCATTGCGGCCCGTGACTTGCCAGAGAGATTCACCAACGCCCTGCAAGACCACAACATTCCGATCCCGGCTCGCAATGTCCTGCAGTAACGGCCAAAACTCGTCCGGCACAACTTCGGATATGCGCCAAAGTTCGCAGGTCAGCAGGTATCGGACGGAAGGCACCGGATCGCGGGCCAAAAGGCGAACTGCGTCGAGGATTTCGGCGTCCGCGCCACGGCTTAACAGGAACGGAAGCCCTTTTGCAGCCTCGTTTCGCGGCGTGTCGGCCCAGACGGGCGAAGTATAGGTCTCGTCCATATCGGGAACCGCTTCCGGAAATTTGTCTTTGGCGCAGAGCAGCAGAACACGCCGCGCGAACACGATAATCCCCGCCGCTCGGCCCTCAAGAGCGACGATTGCGCTGTTGGCAAACTGGGCCAACTTCGTCAGACTGTTCCCCTTCAGCGTGACGTCGTCGACCTGATCCCCCGCCAGCAAATTCTCAAGGCGAATGGCAGAGGGATAAGCGGCTTCGACTTTTTCACGAGTCGCCTGATCGCGCCGGGTCGAGCCGAGCGCCTCAACCAAATCGTCGGCGGCCTGCCTTAGTTCCTTGTTGACGGGCACTGACAGATCGACACCCTGCGCGGCCAGCCACATATCCTCGGTGAAAGCCCGGGCGCCGGCGCTCATGGTGACGAGCGGCCGATTTTCCGGCAAGTTCCGCCTCGCTTCGAGTTCCGCTCGGATCGCCTTCGCTTCGTCGGTCACCAGCAGCTCCGACGGTATTTGTGCAAGAAGTCGGTTACGGACGCGCGTGCGCCCCTCGCGGTACTCCTCGTCAGAGGTTTCGGGCAGTGCCACAATACAGTTTTCGACGGCCTCTCTCTGTTGCACTGAAAACTTCCCAGAAAAGAGCGCAAGCAATTGCCCCATCTCGTAGACGGTATCCGGGCCAACCAGCAACGGCTCCGCGAGGGACAGCTCATAGGCCTGGTTTATGAAACGGTCAGGGTGATCTGCCACCGCCCCGATCAATCGCCGCCACAGAAAAGCAGATCGTACTTCATCGCGGAACAGATCCAAGACGTTATCGAGAGTTGCCGCTGCGTCTGGCGTTTCGGCGAATTCGCCTATGGCGCGACGCACGTCATCCGCCATCTGGGTCGGCTCATAGGGATCGGGTCCCCGGTCCCAGATAAAGCTGCTGTCTCGCATATATTGCGCGGTGCCGCCGCGAAACGCGAATTGCGTAGTAACGTCCGCGACCGAAAAGCCCTCGTTAAGGTGCCGGCGGACGTGGTTCTCCTCAACAAACGGATCGACGGAGCGAAGCGCAGCCCTCGCCGCCAGGACGGGCGCCACTTTCAGGTAGATGCGAAAGTATTCAAGGAGAAGATACTGGCACATCTGGAAATCCTGACGGCGCGTGCTCGTCATGGAAAAAACAGGGCCGCCGCCCATGAGTGTCTTTTCCTCGCTTCCCACCGTGGTTGAAAAGACCAGAAGATAGAAACGCTCGGCGAAGGCGGGATCCCTGGGGGCGATATCCCCGATATACTGCGCGATGCGGTGGATGAGCTGGATTGAGAAATCAGGTTCTTGCGTGACGGAAAGTATCGGTTCCAGCAACTGCCGCGAGGCATCCGGGTCTGTCCGGTAGGTCTGGGCCACAAGGGGGATGCCGAATTGTGCCGCGATCGCGTCCCATCGCGCTGCCTTGGTCTTGGTCCTCTCGGTCCAGATCCATAGGAGCATGGCGCGCGCGATGGTCCCTACCCGGTTGAAGCTTGCATCTGACGGCGCTCTTTTGATCTCCTCGAAAAACCCAAAAACGATGTAGCCGAAATCCCAGGCAAAGACCCAGTGCAAATGAAGAACAAGCTCGGCGAAGAAATCCAGCCAAAGCGGACTGCACCGGACATTCCAAGCCTGCATCGCCCGCACGAGCCGTAAAATGGCTTCGGGCCCGTGCGTCGCGTCAGTCTTCAGCGTCTCCAGAAGCGGCGTCAGATCCTGCAACTCGCGTGCTTCTTGGACGACCACCGTTGGCGGAAGAAGCTGGCACAGTAGCCGAACACTCGCCTCCGGGCTTGCGAGAACGCCGTGATAGTTGCTCCAGAAAGCCACCCGGTCTCCGTGCCAGAATCGCGCAAAAAAGTAAACGAGACTTGGCCGCAGGAAGAGTTGACGTGAACGGTCCTCGGCGAGAAATCGCAGCAGGCTGTCGGGCTGGTCATCCAGAAGGAGTATGCTCACCGCATAATCAGACAGGATGTTGTGGCGAAAACGGACGCGCTGATCCGATGAGGATGTCTCGACCAGAACTTCGCGGCTCAGGAGATCCTGCCAGCTATTGTTCAGCGCCGCGTCATACACTTCCGTCCTGATAATGGAAAGCGAACGCGCGGCAACCATTTCTTTCAGAATGCGCCGCAGGATAACTTCCCTGTCGATGCCACGCGAGCCGTCCGCGACGCGGCGTTGCCAGAAAAGCCGCAAGAGCTGGACCTCCGATCTGATCGGTACAAGCTGTTCAAGATCGCCGAGATCGGGAAGAAGCTTTTCTAGAAGCCAGAGATTAAAGGGCGTTCGCAAGAGAGTTTTGAAATCGCCTGTTGCGGCGTCCAGAACTTTCGACAGTTCCGGCGACGCAGTGCGCAACTGGTTCAAATCCTGATCATCGAGCGCCGGAATGACGAAATGACGGCAGGGAATTGCGGGATCGGTTGGCCCGGAATCGACTATTCCTTTCCCGAAGAGATCCAGAAGCTCTGGCGATTTTCTCGCGTCGTAGGTTCGAACGCTGACGGCGACGTTCCACTTGCCCCTGAGTTCTTGCCGCGCACGGCGTATCAATTCGAGCGCACTCTTCTGGGTCCGTTCATTTCGCGCCGCATCATAACCATCGATGATGAGGATGCCTATCTCTTCGAGGAGATCGGTTCCGGCGAGGCTGGCGATGAGATCCGTTCCTTCATAGCCCAGGTCACGACGTAGATCCGCCTCGGTGACCTCGCCAAGGGTATCGATCATCAAAAAAAGATAGGGCGTGCCCTGCGCGTCCAACTGTTCGCCAAGTTCTCCGAGCAGGTAGGATTTTCCCACACCTGGGCCGCCGACGATGACGCCGCTATCGGCCATCACGAAGTGGTTCAGATCGGCGAGAAGTGTGGCGCGGTCAATCCGCATCTTTGGTCGCCCTTTTTTTCATAATTTGATTGTTTCTGTTGATCCAGTCCGGTCGCGGCACTGGCGCGGGAACGGGAATTACCTTCGCTGGCGGTTGAATATCTAGCATAGGTTCAGCGGACACACCGCAGGCAACGCCGATTTCTTCGAGCAGGGTATTGAGGCCTTCATGCCGCTGCTTCTCCCGATTCTCGTAAAACACAACACCGACAGCGTATTTACTTTCAAAGCGGTCGGCATCCGACTTTGCTGCCGCCATACCGCTCTCCGGCAGCGCCATTATTGCGAAATGGCGGTCTTTCTTCCAAAGCCAGAGATCGTCCGTGACAAGCGCCAGCATCTGCCCCAGATAATGATCGTTCAGGCCGAAACCTATGAAGACAACCCGGCGGGTGGCGAGAATGCTCCAGAGCAACTTCCGATGCAGACTCCACGGCGGTACCCCCAATTCGAGCTGGTCGATCAGGCCTTCGACGGAGACCGCCTGCGGGCCGACCGCACCATTGAGAAAGACGTCGCGGATCGATTGGCGCTGCGCGGCGCTGAAGCGCGAGTGATATTTGTCCCCATAATCGCTCGCCGTCAGGATGATGTTTTTTGGCCGGTCAAAGCGACCGTGCAAGTGCGCGATGCGCCGGGGTACGCCACTGTCCCGGTTCAACGAAGCCAGGAATTCAGCAACTCGGAGTGTCGAATCGTCCTCCAGAACGAGAAATCGATCAGCGGTCACCGTCGAACGATCGGTCTGCATTAACGCCACGTCAAGGGAAGGATCGTAGTTGGTTGTCAGAATGCCACGGCTGGGAAGTTTTACAAGCAATCGGTGAAAATCGTCGATATCTCGGTCTCCGAACTCTGCCGAGAGAAGATTGTAATACTTGTCCAGCTTTCCGTCACAGCCGTTGATGAAGCGCTTTATTTCATCCGCATATCTCAAGTACTCCTGCGGATCGTGCGGCATTACAGACAGGAACTGTTTGTCGTGATCGGCCGCAAACCGTGGGCGAGGTCCGTGAGCTTCTTTAGCAAACCCTGCCAGGTTGGATAACTTCAGCCGAACGCTGCAACCGGAGCCGATGATTAGGACAGGTTCCTTCGATACGAAAAGCTCCACCATCACGGTCTTGCGCTTCTCGTTCTGAGCCAGTTCAGTCGGCGTAAGCAGGGGCTTGCCTATGGGCTCATCCGCCATGGCTGTTCACCCTCGCTTCGGATGCCTCACACCGGGAGATGGCGGTGGCACATCGGAACCGGCCCACTGGGACTCTCATCCATGCCACGATTAAGCCAAGTCTCGATTCTCGCAGTTCCGGAGGGCGGCCTCCAACTGTTGAGTCAGCGTGGCAGTTAGGAAAGTAGCAGAGGAGAAGTTATTATGCTTACTTCAAGCGGTTGGCATCTCGATTGGGAGGCGCTTGGCAGACACGGCTCGCGGCGCAACAAGATCTTTCAATCGATTTTGTTTCCAGTCGACTTCTCGGATTCTTGCAAGTGCACGGCCTGGTACGTCCGAGATCTAGCCAAACTCACCGGTGGCATAATCACACTGCTGCACGTGATCCCCTGTCGCCAGGCTTGGTACGGAGCCGCCGACGTGCACTCGGAGGTTGACGGGAACGAGGCGCTTCGCGGGCCCAAACGGGCTCAGTTGGCAGCTTTAGCCGGATTTCGCGACGAATACTTCAGCGGAGTTCCATGCGAGATCAGAGTCGAAGCGGGCGCCGTCGGCGAGCAGATCGTCGACTATGCAGAACACAGTGGCACCGACCTGATTATGATGCCGACGCGCGGAACTGCTAGCACGAATCGATCTTTGATAGGCCCAAACGCTGCAACGGTCTTGCGAAGCGCGTCTTGCGCCGTTTGGACCGGCCCGCATTCCGAGAAATTGAAACCATTCACAGGCTTCCCCAGCATCGCTTGCGCCATTGCGCCAGACGCGATTCTCGGTGAGTATGTCAATGAGGCAATGGCACTGGGTGCTATCTTCGGCAGTAGCGTTACTTTTGCCAGTGCGATAACCGGCGTCAGCGGATCCAATGAAGGCGGTCGCGTTCTCACGCTCGAAGAGGAATATCCGGAAGCCGGCTTAGACCAACTGGTTGCAGGAAGCAGATCCACAGTGTACGTCGAGACAGGGCCAGTAGGTTACGTTGTGCGGCATGTCGCCGAAATACAAAGCGCAGACCTGGTCGTTATCAACCGCCGGCGAACGCCCCAGTCTTTAGCCGGATTCGAGACGCATGCGTATGAAATCATCCTCGAATCACCGTGCCCTGTCCTGAGTCTTCCGATGAAAGCTATGGCCGTGTCTATCCATATCGCTCAGGAGCACGAAACTTACATGTATGAACACTGCACGTACTCGGAAGCGTGATGAAGTGAGAAGTAGAAAGTAACTCACTTACCCGAGAAGCAAGAAAAGGGGCCGCTTCATCAGCGGCCCTTCTTCTATTACTGCTCGATAATTGAAAAGGTTCGCCGTGCGACTCGGCGAGCTTCTGAATGGCGGCCTTTGTCTTTCAGACGCTGACCACGGGACAAGGCGACTCGCGAATGATGCTGTAGGCGTGAGGATGCAGCCGGCCTGCGATTCCCGTGGCGGCATGTCGGCCCATCACGAGAAGATCTGCCGCGAATTCGGCTACGTTGCGATACACCACTTCAGATACCGAGCCGCTGTCCACTACGATTTCGGCCTTGACATTCATGCCTCGTAACAGGCGTTCAACGGCTTCTCGAGCGTTTTGCATCTCCGGAAGCCCTGCCTCTGGGTCAGAAGCATCCTGTATAAAGGGATCACTCGGAGGAACCGCGTGAAGCACCAATAAGCGAGCGCCTGTTTTTGAGGCGATACCCGACGCCCAAAATACGACATTTTTCGTGTGCGGACCTAAATCGATGGCACAGGCGATCTTACGGCAGAACGGGTCGGTTGGAAATGCATTCTCAATGTGCGCGCTTGTCCAGACGGGCCAATCGGAATCGTGCAGCACCTTTGCCGTTACGGAGCCCAAGACCAGCCGCCGGTAGGGACCGCATCCGCGTGTCGGCATCATGATCAGGTCGGCCTGTGTCGCGCGGGCGCATTCAATAATCTTTGCCGCCGGGTCTCCCTCCATCACATGGTGCGAGGCCGAGAAACCGTAAAATTCGGTACTCGATAACGTTTTCAATTGGGCTTCCGCTTGGGATATTTCCAGGACGCCTCCGCCCCGATGATCGTGCGCTGCAATGCTGCCAAGAAATCCCGGATTATGCTCAACATGGAGAAGGAGCAGTTGAGATTGAAACTGCTCGGCGAACGCTTTGGCGTATGGAGCCACAGCCGCGGACCGCTCCGAGAAATCGACTGGTACGAGAATCTTCTTTAAATCAAACATGTCTAAACCTCCACTCACGCAAATATAAGTGCACTCGTAACACCAAAGAATTTGATCCGTTTGTGGCGCGTGGCACCGCGCCATCTTCACATTGGGGCGGGCGCGGCGTCGGCCTCCGAAGAACGCGGAGTGATCAGCGTTCTTGCTCGCACTCGGGCCTGATGGGCGATCGCGCCCAGTTCCTGCGTGACCGCACTCAACTGGGACGGTGACGTGCATGAGTTGCGGCGGCTCGAAAAGGCGTGGAATGCCCTTCTGTTTATGGCGTGACACGTGCACTGGTCTCTGACGAAGGAGATAAGCAGCCAGGTCCTAACGAGCGGGCTCAACCGGCCGCTCTCTCCGTCGCCATCAGCTTCCGGCAGCAGGGACTTCTTCAATTGCTGCCTATATCTGAGGAGCGTGTGCACGCTGTTTACAGCGCATGCGCTTTGTGAAGCGGCTGGTGTATGTGCCGGTTTTGGCGGGCAAAACTTAGCAGGACGCGTAATTTGCCGCCGGTTGGCGTTGAGTTTCGAGATCTTGTAGAAAAACGAAGTAGAACGTGCCCGCGCCAGAGCACCTTCACGGTCCGCTCATTAAAGCCTTGCCCACCGCATTCGATATCGGCACCTTCCGGAATCTTTGAGATTGGACCCAAGCGCGCTTCGCCAGTTGCGGAGGGAACGATCTCCATCGCCAGGATATCGTCAGGCAAACTGTAAACTTGCGGAGAAAAGGCGTTGGGTATAGAGACAGCATCAGGGTTCCACATTTGAATACCTCTCGGCAACACCATTAGCTAAGCATTTTCGGTTCCGTTGTTTGGTTGCAGAATTCTCCGCCGTCCGGCGATGGCGTTGTCTCCCTCCTCAGCAGCGATGACAGAACTTGCAGCATGTCATGACTAGTCACGATGCCGATCAGTTCGTTGCCTTCCGTTACTGGCAGGCAGTCCATCTGCCTCTGAAGCATGAGATTCAGCGCATGAGCGATCGGCGTTTCGCGGGTTACGGTGGGTGGTTGCGAATTCATCAGCTCCCCGACGCTCACCGGCTTGCCCTCACGATGCAGTTGAGCGGGAACGGCGATGAAATGAAGCACGTCGCGGCTAGAGATTAGCCCGGCAAGCCGGCCGTCTTGCTCGACGGGCAGATGGCGGATGTGCCGCCAGTCCATCATGCTGGCAGCCCATGTAATCGGGTCGTCCGGGCTGACCGTGAATAAGTCTGTGGACATGATTTCCGCGACCGTTTCACATGCGTTCCCGACGGCGTCCAATTCTTCCTTCGAAATAGCATCCCAGCGATGCACAGCGTCGCCCGTTTTTTGTCGGGCGAGCATTGCGGCTACAAGCCGCTGATCGCGCACCTCGCGACTTGCGTGTTGAGACAGGGAAGCGGCGGCCGAGAGCATCCATTGGCTGCCTGTCTGAGCGGTCTCGACCCTTTCTTGAATAACGCCCAGATAAAGGTCAATATCCTCAGTGTTGATGCGCCCGTCTGTAAGACCCTCGGAAGCAAGTGGGAGGAGTCGATGCTTAATCAGATCGCGCACTGAGTAGTGCTTTCCGTCAAGCCAAGTCAGCTGAGCTTTCAATCCGTGCCGGGCGGCCGCAAAGAAATTATCTTTGGCATCGTCGAATTGCATCTTTGCAGACACGTCGCCGTACTCCTTTGGGAGGGATCTCATCAACCCTAGGAAGAAAGCCGCATTCGCCACTTCATCCAAAACTGTCGGGCCCGCGGGCAGCGCGCGGAACTCCAGGCGCAAATGAGGCCGTCCTGCAGTGATGCCATAGCAGGGGCGGTTCCAGCGCCATACGGTGCTGTTATGCAGAACCAGCGACTTTAATGCGGGGACGCCGCCTCGCGCGAGGGTCGCAAGCGAATCTTCCTCGACGGAGCTTGTCATGATTACACGGAATCTTGCCACCTGTTCGCGGTAGATCTCGAGAACCGAGTTCTGAACCCATTCGTCTCCAAAGCTGACTCTCGTCGGATGCGATCGTGCAATGTGCGAGTGCCAGCGTTCATCCACTGCGTGCTGAAACAGAGCGATTCGGGTTTCCTGCCACAACCGCCTGCCCAGCAGCAGGGGAGAATTCACGGCAACCGCTAACAGCGGAGCCGCAGCCAGCAGAGATGCGTTGTAATCCGTGGCAAAGCTGCGCGGATCGAGCTGTAGGTGGACCTGAAAGCTTGTACAGCACGCCTCCGGCATCACATTATCGTGAATCAACTGCAGTTCATCAACGCCTTTTATCAGCAGGTGATAGGAACCCCCGCGGACGTTCATCACTTCGCGGTTGAGCTCCGTATACCGGGGCTTTTCCGTAAGATTTTGCAGCCCGAGATCAGCCAGCCGAACTGACGGAAGAATGCCTGTCAGCAATATTTCGGCGCCGTTCTCCCGAGCTGCTATTGAGGCACGGTGAAGCAACGCATTCAATTCGGTTTCGATAGACCGCAGACATCCGCCTTCAAGCGTGCGTGGCGGCATATTCGCTTCGAGATTAAATTTCCCGATCTCAGTTGTGAACGTCGGATCCGACAAACTCGACAGGACCTGCGAGGCTACCGGTGCCGGGCGATAGGCGCGATCCACAAGAAACATCTCTTGCTCAATCCCGACCCGAACGATGTCACGTTCGAGAAGGTCCGCGTCTAGCATCTGCTCGAGCGCTCTGAGATCCGTCAGCAACGACTCGCGAAAAGGAGCGGGACCAGCTCCTGTGCCGGTATTGAGAACATCTTGAACGCCCATCACTATTCCGCGTTACTCTCGGGCCCAAGCTGAGGTTTGCCGAGGATGTCCATCACCAGAGGGACCGTACTCAGGACGCCGAGTGCGAACAGCGTCCAGCCAGCTCCCTTCCTCACATCACGACTCAATTTATCGGAAAGCAGCAGGCCCAAGCCCACACCCAGAGCAACTCGCGTGCCGCCGATCAACATGATTTCTGGTATCGTGATGCCTCTCTGGCGCATAAACGAGTCTCGTTCCTCCGCCTGCTTGCGTTTTGTGAAGAGCAGTTTCGGGCCCAAACCTGAAGCCGTTTCTCTTCCGGAATTTGCGTCCGGATAAGCGATTGGCTTCTGTCGGGACCTGGCAAACACAAAATAACTGGGTGCGTCAATTGGCCCAGGCTCCGCCTTTTAACCCAATCGGGGAAGCGATTTCGCGAGGCGAATTCATACAGAGCTACATGTGGCGAACGGCCTAGCGCGTGCAGCACAAATGTGGGGACGACAAAATGTCCGGATTAGCGATACCCATCGTTTCACAATGCAAGGGTTGCAAATGGCGAAAGCAGAATTCGTTTTGCAATCTGCCGCGAGAAGCTCTCCTTGAGCTCGACCGAGTAAAGCAGATTCGGACGTATGCTCCTGGCGATCGGCTCTTCGATGAAGGCAAGCCCGCTAATGAACTGATGATCGTCTGTGAAGGCACTGCGATACTGACTTTCTCTTCATTCAGCGGCAATGTTGCGATGCTGGGACTATCGGAGCGCGGCGAAGTACTGGGATTAAGTTCTGCGATATCCGGCCGCCGGTACGCAACATCGGCCGAGGCATTGGAGAGCACTCGGGTAGCGGCGATTAGTCGCAACGATTTTCTAAAGCTTCTGAACCACTTTCCGTCGGCAGCGATGAACGCTGGCGCCGAGTTAAGCCGCAAAGTCAACCGGGCATACGACAAGATCCGCCTAATCGGATCTGGCCTTTCAGTTCCCCAACGCTTAGCGTCCTGGCTGCTTCACATGCAAGAAGCGGGCTCCGGTCGCGAAGAGTTCATTACCGTCCGGCTTGCCCATGAACGGATCGCTCAGCTCCTTGGAGTATCCCGGGAGAGTGTTACGCGAGCACTCTCGAATCTGAGAAAACATGGAGCAGTGGAAGTGCGCGGAATCCACTTCTACGTGCGCGATCGAGACTACTTGCGATCGCTTGTGCAAGCACCGGAGCAAACCTCCCCAATCGGCCGCATCATGTGATCGGCGTCACAGACATGTCGTTGTATTCTCTGTTACTTTCGACTAGACTGTCACCTCCTAGTAAGATTTCGAGGCGCTTTGACCGCTTCTGCAGGCCGAATAGAATCGCGCAAGCCACCATTTGCGTGGCGGCGCTCTTCATTCCCGCAGCGCTATTGGCGGATAAAGCGCAGAACTCAAGTCCGTTACAGCCGTCAGATCCGGCGCTTTACGTGGGCGCAGATACCTGCAAGACGTGCCACCAACCGGAAGCGGCCAGCTATGATCGCGGGGCGCACTGGCGAACGGAGGTCGGCAAGCGTAAGGGTCCGCAATGGCAAGGATGCGAGGCTTGCCATGGCCCAGGCAAGGCTCATGTCGACTCCGGAGGAGATCCAACCAAGATCATCCGATTTACAACCCTAAGTGAAAAGCAAACGAGCCAGCGGTGTTTGGCGTGCCATGAGAAAAGCGAAAGCCATCAGAACTTCATGCGCTCGCCGCATCTGGCCAATGGAGTTGGTTGCACCACCTGTCACTCCATTCACGCGTCGAAAATCGGCCACGACCTGCTTGTATCTGCCCCACCGGCATTGTGCTACGGCTGCCATCGAGACGTCGAGCCGGATTTCTCCAAACCCGAGCATCACAGGGTCAATGAAGGGTTGATGTCGTGTACGGACTGCCATAATCCGCACGGCTCGTTTCTGCCTCACAACCTGCGAACAAGCGACTGGCAAGGCCAAGTCTGCACAAAATGCCACGTCGATACGGCCGGCCCATTTGTCTTTGAACACGCGCCTTTGAAGGAACAGGGTTGTACCGCATGCCATAATCCCCACGGCTCGACGAATCCGCATCTCTTGACACGGCCTCAAGTGAATCAAGTCTGCTTGGAGTGCCATTCGGCAATCCTGGCCAGGTCTATCGCGCCGGGAATCCCGGCCTTTCACAATCAATCGCAAAAGTATTCGCAATGCACGCTGTGCCATACAGCGGTGCATGGCTCGAATACGGATCCGACCTTGTTCAAGCGGTGAGATGCAGCCCATGAAACTCAAACGACGCATCGTGCTTTGCATCTCCGCACTTATTCTGTGCGTTGGCTTGCAGGCGCAAACCAGCAGCAACACCCCGGCGCCGCCGGCGCAGGACCAGACCGTCGTAGACCCAAATGCCACGCAATTTCCGCACGATCAAAAGGAGCCGCCTTCAGAGGTGGCGCCGTCCGTTACCGAAACACCAACCCTGTGGAATGGTTATGACACGCATTTCGCAGTCGAGTTCGGCGGACGCGCTCTTTCAAACTCGGGAAACGCGGATGTGTACGCGACATTTGTGAATCTGCCGCCGGGCGTACGGCTGATGGACCAGTCGCTCGAGATGCACTCAACCAATCACAATGGCTTGCTGTTTGACGATCTCAACGAGAGCAGCTTTGGATTGGGAGGAGATCCCAACGAAGTGGTGCGGCTCCGCGCCAGCAAACATCACTGGTACGACTTCAGTGGCAGTTGGCGCCGCGACATCAATTTCTGGGATTACAATCTGCTATCCAACCCGCTAAATCCGCCTACGGCGACGCCTTTCGTTCCTATAAATGTCTCGCCCGACCTTCTCGATCTCTCGCGCAAGATGTTGGACCTGAATTTGACGTTGCTGCCCGATTCGCCCGTGCGGTTCATCCTGGGCTTTTCGCATTACAACAACGGTGGTTCATCATCAACAACGGTTCATGAAGGAACCGAGGCGGAATTGTACCAGCCATGGCGCGATATCAGCGACTCGTATCGACTCGGCGTCGCCTGGCGGCCGGCGGATCGCACAAGGATCAGTTACGACCAGTTCTATACGCACGACAAAAGCGATACGAGTGATTTCCTGAACAGCTTTCCCTATTCGCTTTCGAACGGGACGCCAGTGAATTTGGGCATCTCCTGGGGAAATGGCAGCCCGTGCGCAACACCGTTTGTAGGATCTTTCGTCAATCCCACCTGTAATCTCTACACGAGCTACTCGGACGTGGCGCCCTATTATACGAACATACCCACGGAACAGCTTGGTTTCCAAACCAGCTACTTCCGGCGCTTACATGTGACGGGACGAGCAAGCTATACGGGAGCGCAGACACACCTGCCGAACTCGGACGAGACATTCAGTGGCATCATTTCGAGAGGTCCTTACCGGCAAAGCATTGACTCGGGGAGTGGTTCCATTCAGGAGATCACAACCAGCGCGGATGCTGGCGTAACCTACGACCTAACAGAGCGATTCTCCATTGACGACCAGTTCCGCTGGTACGATTATCGAATCCCGAGCGGGGCGTCGTTCCTGCAAACGTACCTGTTTGGTTCTAATGCACTGTTGATCCCGAATATGTTCCCCTCTCCAGCCTGCCCGCCACCCTATACCGGCCCTGGCTGCCCGAAGCACGGGGCGGACTCGTCCGCCGACGAGATCGCGACCTCGTATTCGATGTTTCAGGCACAAAACCAGAAGCGGAATACGTTCGAACTTCATTATGACTTTGCGAAAAATGTAACCGCCTATATCGGATACCGTTTCGAGCAACAAACGTTTGTGGTAGACGGAACCACAGCGGCGCTCTCTACATACTTCCCCACACTGCCGCACCGCGGAGGATGCACCGCCGCATTAGTGAACGGAGTATGCCACGATTCGACGACGACCATTTCTAACGCGGGCGTCGAGATTAACACCAATGGTGGGCTGATCGGCATCGCGGCACAACCCGTGCACGATCTTCGCTTGAACGGCGACATTGAGGTCGACTATGCCGACAACGTGTTTACGAACATCATGCCCCGGCACATGCAACTCTACCGCGCAAAAGCGATCTACACGCCCAGAAAATGGCTGGATCTCGACGCGAATCTCCGAATACAGGAAATGCGCGACTTAGCGGCTGGCCTGGGAAACTTACAGCATAACCGGAGCTTTTCATCTGGAGCCGTGCTTCCATTCTCGCCAAGATGGGGCGTCGATCTGCACTATACCTACGATAACTTTCTCAGCAACCTAAATGTATGTTTCGTGGAAACGCCGACTCCATCCTTTGCGACGACTACGCCCATCTGCCCAGTCGGATATCTGACGGCGCTTTCGTATTACCACAACACCGACAATTTCGGGGCTGCCAATCTAATGATAAAGCCGATCGCGCGCACCACCATCACCGCGGGTTACACAATCACGAGCACCACAGGCAGCAATTTGCTTCTGAACCCGTTCGCGCCGTTAGGTCCAGCGGCAATCACTTATCATCTTCCAACCGCTGCCCTTGCGATCGATGTTGCAAAGCGTCTCACTTTCAAAGGCGGTTGGAACCTTTACGATTACGACGAGAAGTCGCCTCCGGGCCCGGTAGCGCCACGCAATTTCCGCGCAAACCTGATATCGGTGTCACTGCGATATGCGATGTAAGTACAAATTGAGGAGATGTTCGAGATGAAGCATGCCAGTAAGCAAGTTATCAAGTCGCTTACCCTTGCAGCCCTTGTTTTTCTGTCCCTTTACATTTTCAGCTCGAGTGCGCTCTCTGCGCCACCGCCCTCAGGAGCAGACCTGTTCAAATCGAAATGCGCCATGTGCCATGGGCCTGACGGGAGTGGCAACACCCCAATGGGAAAACGATTGAACCTACGGGATCTACGGTCATCGGATGTGCAAAAACACACGGACGACGAGCTTACTGCGATCATCACGAACGGCAAGCCTCCCATGCCCGCCTACGGAAAGACTCTCAGCGCGTCGGATATCCACGAGCTTGTTGCGTATCTCCGCAGTATCGCCAAGAGTTGATGGCGTGTTATGAGGAGTTTTGATTGAGCCCCGCGGTTGCGAGCACGGAACCAACTCGCCGATCGTACCTTGGTTGGCTCATGGGCCTCTGCACTGCAGGCGCCGGCATCGTTCTGTCGGTTCCGCTCCTTCGATTTTTGATTTATCCGCTACGCGTTCAAACCACGGAGGTGAAGTGGTCCGACGCGGGAGCGGTTTCCGATTTTGCTGCGGCAGCCACGCCGGTGCAACGCTTAATCACGGTGGAACAAGTGGATGGCTGGCGCAAGACGATTTCCGAAAAGGCAGTGTACGTTGGCAAAGACTCAAGCGGGCAGTTACAAGTCTTGTCCGCTGTGTGCCCCCATCTTGGCTGTTCTGTACAGTGGCGCGATTCGAAACACGAATTTGAATGTCCGTGTCATGCGGCGTCCTTCAGCGCTGATGGTGCAAAATTGGGCGGTCCGGCGCCGCGCGGCATGGATTCACTTCAAAGCGAGATCCAAAACGGACATCTGATGGTCAGGTATCAGTATTTCCGTCAATTAGTACCAACAAAAGAGGTCATCGGCTGAATGACCCCCAAGAGCGGGATCTTTCGCTGGTTAGACAGGCGAACAGGACTAGACGCGGTCCTCCGCGAATCGCTCGACGAGCCTATTCCGGGCGGTGCGCGCTTCGCTTACGTCTTCGGGTCAGCGCTCTTATTCATCTTTATTTCGCAAGCCATCACCGGCGTGTTCCTGGCGATCTATTACGTGCCATCTGCTGATCACGCTCACACCACGGTCGCCTATATCGCGAAAGCAGTAAGTGCGGGTTCGTTTTTGCGCAGCATTCACGCTTACGGCTCTAGCGCGATGGTGATTCTTCTGCTGCTGCATGTTACGCAGACATTCCTGTACGGCTCCTACAAAGGACGCCGCGAATTACTGTGGCTATCCGGTTGCGTACTCTTCGTGCTCGTTCTCTGTATGGCGTTCACCGGCTACTTGCTGCCATGGGATCAGAAGGCGTATTTCGCCAGCGCGGTCGGCACCAATATTGCCGGGGAAGTTCCGCTGGTAGGCCCCTGGCTGAAAGGCTTTATGCGGGGCGGTACAGATATGGGGACGTTGACATTGTCGCGATTCTTCGTGGCGCACGTCCTGGGTGTGCCGGCCGCAATCTTCGCGTTTGTCGCGCTTCATGTGTACCTCTTCAGAAAGGCAGGCGCAGCGGGGCCTATTTCGGAAAATCCCATTCATCCCCAACTGCCGCCGGAGCCCTTCTACCCGCGCCAAGTGATCATTGATGGCATTTTCGCGCTGCTAATCATACTGGTTCTAGCCTGCCTTGCTCACTTTCTGCCGTTCGATTTGGGCCCGCAAGCCAATCCGGCAGATACACGCTATTTGCCCCGGCCCGAGTGGTACTACATTCCCATCTTTCAATGGCTGAAGTACTGGCCCGGATCGCTGTCATTCTTGGGTGTAGTCGTGATTCCCGGCCTCATTGCATTCTTGTTTGCAAGCTTGCCTTTTTTCGATCGCAGGATGGAACGCCGGCCCTGGAAACGTCCGGTAGCTGTGGGTACCTACGTATTCATCTTTCTCGCGCTTTTCGGTTTAGGATATACGAGCTATCGGAGCGATCACAGCGATCCCGGTTACGCAGCGCAGTTGGCAGCTCAAGAAAAAGCAACGGAAGAGTTCATGCATCAGCCGTTTGAACCGGAAGTGGCTTCATCGTCTCCCGTCGCGCCGGCAGCTCCCGCCGACCCGCTCGTAGCGCAAGGCGCACAGACTTATCAAGCACAAGCCTGCAATGCTTGTCATGGAGACGCTGGCGTGGGCACGCCTGCAGCACCGAAGCTCACCGGCATAGGGGAGCGCTTCGCTAAGGACCAGCTCGCTACAGTCCTTAAATCGCCCACGCCGAAGATGATCACGGGCGGCATGTCTCCGCTGAATTTGCCTGATGAGCAGATGAACGCGCTCGTTTCGTATCTTGAGGCCCTAAAATGACTATCGCGTGCGGCCACAAGGAACAATCCAGTGAATGAACCGGTCACATCCGTAGTGCTGGCCGGCAAGGGCCTGCTGCGATGGCCAAGCGGTGAGGAACGCGTCCGCTATCGGATTACGGTAGGCCTCAACAATGTGGTAAACAGGATCTGGATCGGCTCGCCCGTTCCGGATATCTTGCGCCGGCCCAGCCGCCACGCGAAGATCTTTTTGCACACGCCAGATGGAAGGAGACTCGGCATCAATGTGGCGGCCAACGGCCATCTGTCACCCGATGGTGTGATCGAGAGGAGCTTGGATGGACAGGACTGGTGGGTTGACACGACGCCGTGGCTCCCGTTCGAGACTCCCGATCGGTTCACGCTTGCGATGAAGATTGGTGCTGTGCAGGTTTTTGAGTCACATGCAACTCCGGAAGAGGCCGAGGTGTCCTACCGCGATTGGGAGAATGTAGATACGGCTGAGATACGGCCGCCGTTTGGTAGACCCACGCGATTGAAATGATGCAATCGGCGGATTCGACCGCGCTGCCAGGCAAACCCGCCTAGCGAATGGATTTTTTCCATGCTCATTTGATCAAGAGCCGAAGCATAAGCCTACAGATGTGGGTACGGCCGCACGGCGGGGACAAGGGGGGATACATATTCGAGAAAGTCATTTGTAACATCGTTGCCCTGTTCGTTAACCCAGGACGCGGGTATCAGCCGCTCCCGGCCGGCAACCGATTCCAGCGGGGTCGAAAACGTGCTGCTGCTGTACGGCATCGCGGATTCGCGCTGGATCGCGATCATCACACCCATTTCGCCGTTTGCTGCTGCCCGGGCCGCGGCGCGTCCGCACTCGCGAGCTTCAGCGCGGTCCAGCTCGCTCGCAAGTGGACCACAACACCTACCCAAGAGCCCCGGCTTCTCTGAGCGCGCGCGGAGATTCAGTTTGGCCGATATAAGTCGTGCGAGCGTGTGGCCCAAATTGGATGCGAGCCGATGAACGGCGCTTCCGGGCCGGTCGACAGCGGCGCCAAACGGCGTCCCTTTCTCATCAAGTTGGCCTTCACAAATTGCGATCAAAACGCGGCCGAGGCGCCGGTAGATCTGCTCGCTGTCGGCGGCAATCTGCTCCAAGCTGACCGGACGTTCGGGAAAGTAGATCAGATGCGGCGCATCTTCTTTGTGTGCGCGAGCGAGAGCTGTCGCGGCCACCACCCAGCCGGCATTACGGCCGAGCACTTCGAGAACAGTGATGGGCGAGGGAAGCGAACGATTGTCCTCACCGACCTCCCGGGCCGCGACGGCGAAGAAATGTGCCGTCGAAGGATAGCCGGGCGTGTGGTCGGTTATGCAGAGATCGTTATCGATGGTCTTGGGAATGCCGATGACCTGCAAGTCGTAGCCGCGAGCACGGGCGTCCGAGTTTATTCGCAGTGCTGTTCCCATGGAGCCATTGCCGCCCGTATAGAAAAAGCAGCCGATGTCGTTATGGCGGAAGATCTCTAGAATGCGCTCGTGATCGTTGTCGGAGAGGTTCAAGCGGCTTGACCCGAGCGCCGAACCGGGCGATTGGGAAACGCGTTCCAGGAGCTGTTCGTCCGTGTCGAGCAGATCCGTGAAATTCTCCTCCAAAATGCCGCGAACGCCAAAACGCGCTCCGTATAGCCTCTGGAAAATTGCCCGCTTGCGGCATTCCTCGACCACGCCTGCCAGACTAGCGTTAATCACCGAAGTAGGTCCGCCGCCGTGCGCGATGAGTGCATTCATGAGGAGCTCAGGGTCAGGTGGAGTATAAAAAGAGAACATTATCGAAAGAGAAGCAAAGAATCAAATGGTTTTGAGAAGCTGGCGCATGCCCGCGGTGACGGTCATTGCGATCGGCGCTGCGGGGTGGTTGCTCGGAGCACACCGGGAACGACCGGGACGGTTTGAAGTCCTTGGCCCTGGTGGGGGCGGCGCCATGTTCAACCCGACCATCAGTCCACATGACTCAAATACTGTGCTTGTTTCCTGCGATATGACAGGTTCTTATATCACGCATGACGGTGGCCGCCATTGGCGTATGTTCAATCTGCGAGGCACGGTGAGTTTTTTCGCTTTCGACCCTGCCAATCCGCAAGTCTTGTATGCGATGGCCACGGGATTGTGGCGGAGTACGGATGGAGGAGAGACCTGGCGTTTAATGTACCCTAAGCCCTCATTTGTACACGGAATTGAAATGGCTTCGGATCACGCAGAAGAACGAATCCTAGCCGAACCGGACCCGTTGGGCGTGATCACCGCATTTGCCGTAGATCCGCGCGATTCGCGGACGCTGTATGCGGCCGGCTCGAATAACTCCGCCAGCCGGCTTTTCGTCTCCCACGATGGAGGCGAGAACTGGATCCTGCAGCGCCAGCTTGCTGAGCCGGCAACACACATCTGGATTCACGGGAGCGAAACGATCGTCGGTTCCGCACATCGGATTCAGATCTACGGCCGCCAACGCACTCAGACCCTGGCAGTCCCGAATTCTGCACGCTTCACGTATTTGTCCCCTGGTTTTCGAGATAGTGCAATGACCATTTACGCTGTTGCAGGTGACTCAGGCTATGTTTCAGTCAGCGGCTCCGAATGGAGACGGTGCGAATTGCCCGGGAAAGGAGCCAAAGTGCGCGCGATCGCAACGAGCCTGAACCATCCCGAGGTTGCGTATCTTTCGTACGGTGATCTTGAACTAAATGGCAAAGCTTGGGAAGGCGTCGCAAAGACGTCGGATTCAGGAAAGACATGGACCCTCGTTTGGCAGGATGGGCCCACAGCGGCGTCCAATATACACGATGCCTGGATCACCCAGCGCTTCGGCGCAGATTGGGGAGAAAATCCGTTGATGCTCGGAGTGGCTCAGCAAGATCCGAATCTGGCGTACGCCACAGACCTGGGACGCACAATGAAAACGAGCGACGGCGGCGCAACGTGGAACGCCGTGTATTCGCAGAAAGCAAGCGCTAGCACATGGACCAGTACAGGTCTCGATGTGACGACCTCTTACGGAATCCATTTCGACCCGTTCGACCGCAAGCGCGAGTTCATCACGTATACCGATATCGGGCTGTTTCGCAGCGAGGATGGCGGCCGGTCGTGGATCAGTTCGACAGCCGGAGTTCCGCGCGAGTGGACGAACACGACTTACTGGGTTGTTTTCGATCCCGCTGTTCGAGGCCGTATGTGGAGCGTGAATAGCGGCACGCACGATTTGCCACGCCCGAAGATGTGGCGGAGGACTTCCGTCGCGACTTATCGAGGGGGAGTGTGCCGCAGCGATGATGGAGGAAGGACTTGGATCCCGTCGAATACTGGGATGGAAGAGACGGCCCCAACGCATATTCTGCTCGATGCAAACAGCTCAGTAAACACGCGAACGCTATACGTGGCAGCGTTCGGCCGCGGCATCTACAAGAGTGCTGACGACGGCAAGACGTGGAGACTGAAGAACACCGGCATCAGGCAAAGCCAGCCGTTCGCATGGCGGCTGGCGCAGGATTCCGCTGGCAAGTTGTACGTTCTGGTTGCGCGCCGCTCAGAGCACGGCGAAATGGGAGACGATCGCGATGGCGCAATCTACGGCTCTGAGGACGGCGCGGAGCACTGGACGGAGATGAATCTGCCAGCAGGCGTCAATGGCCCAAATGGTGTTGCGATCGATCCGAAGGATCCGAAGAGAATCTACCTAGCGGCTTGGGCCCGTGCAGTTGGAACGCATGGCGAGGGGGGAGGGATTTTTCTGTCCACTGACAGCGGGAAAACGTGGACGTGCGTGCTCGATCGCGATCAACATGTATACGACGTTACTATCGACGCACGCGATCCAAGCGTGCTTTACGCGGCCGGATTCGAGTCATCTGCGTGGCGTTCCACGGACCGGGGCGAGCATTGGGTGCGCATCCCAGGATTCAACTTCAAATGGGGTCACCGAGTGATTCCAGATCCGTCGAATCGCGAACAAGTCTACGTGACAACGTTCGGCGGAAGCGTCTGGCACGGAGGAGTGGAGGGCGTCGCTCGCCCACTGGATATTTTGACGCCCGAGATGCAACCGGCGCGCTTGCAATGAATCAGCCCTTGATAACGAGAATGCTGCAACGGGATACGGCAGAGCAGGAACGGGAAGGATACGGGCACACGTTGCGCGAAATTCTTCAACAACCGGCCACGCTTTTCGATACGTGTGAGCGAACACTCGCCCGCGCCAGCGATCTTGAGCAGAGTTTGCGGGACGTCCGATCCATCGTGCTAACCGGCTCGGGTAGCTCCGAATACGCCGGCGGTTGCGTGACCCTGGCGCTGCAACAGGAACTCGGGATCATCGCTCAATCCGTTTCGAGCGGCAGCATACTTACACATGGGACGCGAGCGCTGCCTCCATTGCGCCCTACGCTGCTCGTATCGCTGGCGCGTTCCGGTGACAGCCCGGAAAGCGTCGGCGCGGTTCAGTTGCTTTTGGAAGCGGACCCGCAGATCCGGCATCTGGCCGTTACATGCAATGCCGCCGGACAGCTTGCGACACGTTTTCGGGACGAGCCGCGCGTCCAGCTCTTGACCCTGGACGATCGCACCAATGACAGAAGCCTGGTCATGACGAGCAGCTTTAGCAGTTTGGTTATTGCTGCTCGAGTGCTCGGCCTACTATCGGCGCCCGACCGCTATCGTGCGTTGTGCCGGCAATTGAGCAACATCTTCCAATCTGTGCTCGATCGGTATCTCGATGCGCTGGCTTCGGCGATCGATCGGCATTTCGATCGCGCAGTGTTTCTTGGCAGCGGAGCGAATGTGGCGGCGGCAAAGGAAGCGGCGCTGAAGATGCTCGAGATGACGGCGGGCCGAGTCGGCACGTTAGCTGAAAGTTATCTTGGCCTTCGGCACGGACCGATGAGCTATCTCAATGGACATACTCTTGTAGTCTGTTTTTTGTCCTCCGAGCCGAGTGTTCGATTGTATGAAATTGACTTGATCCGCGAACTCAACCGGAAGAGTATTGTGGGCGCGAAGGTCATTGTGGGAGAAGACATTCCAGCAGAACTTCTTCGGCTGCAGGATGTGGCGGTTGAGTCTGCTGGGATGAATTCGGTGGGCTATGAGGATGGTTGTTTGGTGCACGTGCTCGTTGGGCAACTGCTCGCATTCTTCCGTTGCCGAAAGGAAGGCTTCCGGCCAGATTCGCCGTCCGAAAGCGGAGTGATCAGCCGGGTGGTCGAAAGCTTCCCTTTGCATTTGGACGGAGCAACGCCGTGAAGATTCTCATCATTGGCGAGCTGAACGTCGATCTTGTCCTGCAGAATCCGCTTTCATTTCCGGCGCCTGGTCACGAGACGCTGGTGGAGGATGTTTCGCTCACGTTGGGCAGCGCCTCGGCGATTTGCGCGGTGGCGTTGACCAAATTGGGCGATCAAGTTACGTTTGTCGGAAAAGTGGGGTGCGATGCTTGGGGGGAGTTTTGTCTCACCACCATTCGCGCGATCGGAATTGACGCATCGGCGGTAATCTGCGACGAGGCGTTGAAGACCGGAATTACGGTTTCGATCACGTCGGCAAAGGATCGCGCGCTGGTCACATATCTGGGCTCAATTGCCTCACTCGAGGCAGGTGAAATCAGCGACAACACTTTAGCCGCCCATCCGCATCTGCACGTGTCATCCTTCTTCCTTCAGCGAAGATTGCGTCCGGGTTTGAAGTCCCTGCTCGCCAGAGCGCACCAGCATGGACTTACGACTTCGCTTGATCCTGGCTTTGATCCCGAGGAGCGTTGGGGACCAGACTTGATTGATGTGCTGTATGAGGTAGATATCTTTTTACCGAACGAAACCGAGTTGGCGGGAATCTCGGGCATGGCGGATCGGAGCGCGGCACTGCACTCCCTAGATAACGGTCGAACAATGATCATCGCGAAGCTCGGTGCGGACGGCTGCATGGCGATCCGCCGCGGGGAGATTTTGAGCGTACCGGCATTCCGCGTAGAGCCGGTGGATACGACCGGGGCCGGCGATACGTTTAATGCGGGATTTCTTCATGCGTGGCTGGGCGGACAGGCGCTTGTGGACGCGATGACGTTCGGAGCCGCGATTGGTGCCTTGTCGACTCTGGGACTCGGGGGTACGGCCAATCAGCCGACCGTAGATGAAGTTCAAGCGTTCATCGCTCGCCAAGCTAAATACCGGGATTCGGCAATGGGAGTTTCTCTATGACGACTCGCCGCGATTGGTTCACTCAAATGAGCGTAGCGCTTTCTAGCGCGGCAGCGAGCAATGCATCACAGACTTCACCCATGACCGGTCACGAATCCAAGACGGCGCTTCCGCTCGTTGAGTATGAGCCCGAAAGCATGTTGCACACAAGCGAGACGCACCTGGAGCGATCGCGCTATCCGGCGATTGATGTTCACACGCATCTTTCCGTGTCCGCTAAATCTGAGCGGGGGGTATCGCTTGTCTCAGAACGCCATTTTCTTGCGCCCGCGCAAGAGTTGCTCCCGTGCATGGATCGGAAGAACCTGCGCGCTTTGGTGAACCTGACCGGCGGTTTTGGCGCCGGCTTGAAGCAAGCAATCGCGAACTACGACTCTGCACACCCTGGCCGCTTCTATACGCTCACCGAGCCATGCTGGAGCCGTATCCAGGAGCCGAACTACGCAAGTATCCAGGCGCAGATGGTCGAAGAAGCGCATCGGGCGGGCGCACGCGGTCTAAAGATTCTGAAAACGCTGGGACTGTTTCTGCGCGAGAACGTCACATCGGGTGCTTTGATCAAAGTGGACGACCAGCGCTTCGACCCAATGTGGGACGCATGCGGGCAGCTCGAGATCCCGGTCGCGATTCACGTATCCGACCCGATCGCGTTCTTCCGGCCGACTGACCGGTTCAATGAGCGATACGAGGAGTTAGCGGCACATCCTGACTGGTCCTTCTACGATCGTGATTTCCCAAGCAACGCCGAACTGCTTGAAGCGCGGAATCGAGTGATGGCGCGGCACCCGCGGACGCAATTTCTGGTGCTGCATGTCGGCAATTTCGCCGAGGATCTTGCGAACGTATCCGAGAACTTGGACCGTTTCCCAAATATGACGGTCGATATCGCGGCGCGAATCGGGGAATTGGGAAGGCAGCCTCGAACAGCGCGCAAATTTTTCGATAAGTATCAGGACCGGATCCTCTTTGGAACGGACGCGACTCCGCACGGCACCGAGGTGCCGCAGCAACTGTTCTGCGATCACCTGTACGAGATTTATTATCGATTTCTCGAGACACAAGATGAGTACTTTAACTACGCTCCCGCGCGCATCCCGCCGCAAGGGCGCTGGCGCATTTACGGCATCGGCTTACCGGACAGCGTTCTGCGGAAGGTATATCAGGAAAACGCTGCGCGCCTGCTGAAGATCACCGTCTAAATGAGAAGCCGAAACGTTGCCGGGGTGTTGTTCGCCGCGCTTTTTGTTTCCGCGGCCAACGCCGAAGTGCGCGTTTGGGAAGGCACGCTCACGTTGCCCACATACGAGGAGGGTGCGCCCGATCCGAATCCGCCATTCGACCTTTTCGCGACGAATCGGTTCAATTATCCGTACACGCTTCGCGAAAGTCTCACAGGACGCCGCACCGATCATACATGGCGCGCGATCTATCTCGAAAACGAGTATTTAAAATGTTCCGTGCTGCCCGACATCGGCGGCCACCTTTATACGTGCGTGGACAAGCTCAGCGGAAAGCCGATGTTTTATGCGAATCCATCAATCAAGAAAGCGAACATCGGTTATCGAGGGGCGTGGGCTGCGTTCGGCGTCGAATTCAACTTTCCTGTTTCTCATAACTGGGTTTCGATGTCGCCGGTCAGCTTCTCTTATTCAAATCATGATGACGGCAGCGCATCGGTGACGGTAGGCAATATTGACCGGGTCTACGGAATGGAATGGATGGTCGAGATGATCCTGCGTCCCGGTTCAACTGTCCTTGAGGAACGCGTGACGCTCAGCAACCGCAGCGATGCCAGGCACCGCTTCTACTGGTGGAATAACGGGGCGGTCGAGATCTGGGATGATTCGCACATTGAGTACCCGATGCGCTTTGCCGCGAGCCACGGATTCACGGAAGTCCAGCCTTGGCCGGTCGATGCCGAAGGCGCCGATTTGAGCATCATTCGCAATCAGACGAAGGGTCCGGTATCGCTGTTTGTGCATGGCAGCCGCGAGCCGTTTATGGGGATCTGGAACCCACAGACCAATACGGGGACCGTGCATTTTGCCGATTACGCCGAGCTTCCTGCGAAGAAGATCTGGTCGTGGGGCGTCGACGCGGATGGGCTTGACTGGAGGCGCGCGCTTTCAGACAACAACAGCGCCTATGCCGAGGTACAAGCCGGATTGTTTCGCAACCAGGAGACGTACGCGTTCCTGGAGCCGCTTCAGACGATCCAGTTTTCTGAATTCTGGATGCCGGTGCGCGGGACCGGCGGAATCTCACGCGCAAATCTATCGGGCGTGGTGTATCTGAGCCGCGTAGGAAATGCTGTCCGCGTCGCCTTAAATGTGAATGAGCGACTTCGAGGAGCATCCATTCATTTATTGGACGGAAATCGGAGCGTCTTCGAGGAGCAGCCGGACTTATCGCCTGAACACACCTGGACGCGTGAGGTCGCCGCGGAAACCGGTCATCCACTTACGTTTGAGCTTAAGGATGCGGCCGGAACCCTGCTTCTGCGGCAGAAAGAAGGCGAGTACGACTGGACCCCGGCCGATCAAATTCGCGTGGGCCCGCAGTCAACGCATGAGTTTCCTCCGGATGTGCGCAAGACGGAAGACGATTGGGTTCAGGTTGGAACGGATCAAGAGCTCAACGGGGAGTTGTTGGACGCGCCCGAAGCATACGAACACGGACTTGCGAAGTATCCGGAATCGCTGGCACTGCGAAAGGCAGCCGGGCGGCTGGCGGCTTCACTTTCGCGATCAGAGGAGGCAATTCGATATCTCGAGCCGGTGCACGATGCGAACACATCCGATCCGGAAACCTCTTACTATCTGGGCGTCGCGTACGACGAGCTGGGCGACACCAGAAAGGCGCAAGAAGCGTTTGAGGCTGCCCATCGAATGCCGCAGTTCCGTGCAGCAGGGGCGCTGCGATTGGGCGAATTGGCGGCGCAAGATGGGCGAGTGCACGAAGCAGAGCACTATCTCGCAGAAAGTTTGCGGTCGGAAGCCAGCCTTCGTGCCGCTGAAGAGTTAATCGCAATCCGGCGTGCAACGGGTGATGAACAGGGCGCGAAAAGCCTCGCGACGGATTGGCTGCGTGAGCATCCGCTCAGCTACTTCCTGCAGGAAGTGCTCCAGTCGCCCGATTTGGCGAGCCTTGGCGCGCACCCGTATCGTGTATTGAACGTGGCGTCCGAATACATGCGCGTGGGGCTCTACCGCGACGCGTTGAAGGTCCTTTCGCGGTCTTATCCGGCCTCGCCACCCGATCACAGCGAACCCGGAAGTGTTTTGCCGCAGAATCATCCTTTAGTTGTTTACTATCGCGGTTATTGTAAGCAGCGGCTGGGCATGGCAGCCGGGAATGACTACGCAGCCGCTTCGAAACTTTCGACGGTGTATGTCTTCCCTAACAGCCCCGAAACGCTGCGCGTATTGAAGGCCGCGATGGAGGCCAGACCTTCGGATGGCACAGCTCACTACTTAGCGGGCACGTTCTTTTTCTCTCGCGGGCTGACCGATTCCGCGCTGCGCGAATGGGATCAGGCGCGGCATTTGGCGCCGATGACACCGGTGTTGCACGCCGATATCGGCGAGGCTCTGCTGCGCGTGCGCCACGACTATTCAGGCGCGCTCTCCGCATTTCAGGATGGCCTTGCAGCCGACGCTACGAATCCCAAGCTATACGCCGGCATGGAACAGGCGCTTAGCCTTCTGCAGCAGCCCGCCTCGCAACGCGTGCAGGCGCTCGAACGATACCCGAATCCCGCGCAGATGCCTTCGGAGCTGGTTTACGAGCTCGCGCTCAACCTGGCGGAAGCGGGCGATTCCATTCGCGCAAGACATTTGTTTGAGAACCGCTTCTTTCCACGCGAGGAAGGCGGCACGAACGTGCGGCAGGTGTGGATCGAGGTTCTGCTGGAGCAGGCGCTCCAGCTTCAGGCCGCAAACAATTGTCCGGCTGCCCTGAGAATCATCAACGCGCTAGGAGCTGAAGTGCCGGGGCTTGCGTTCACGCGCGATGGCATGGGTCCCTTTATCGAGTCTGCTCGAGCACAATACTTGATCGGATCGGAGCTATCCGCTTGTGGACGCAACGAGGACGCGAAACAGCATTTCGAGCGAGCGGCTGCACAGACCGGCACTGATGGAATTAGCTGGGCCTACGCAGCGGCGGTGAAGCTGGGCACGGCATCACAGGCCGAATGGAATCGAAAACTGGAGACAGCGCTGGCGCATGCAGAAATGATGAGCGTAGATAGCAGCGTGGCTGCTTATCGGCTTGGCTGCATCGAACTGGCGCTCGGACACCGCGAGGCCGCCGAAGAACGTTTCACGCAGGCCCTATTGCTTCCAGATCGTTTGATGGCGCACCACCTCACCCGGCGATCACGCGCCTGGGCTGCCTCAGGGGTGCGCATCGGAGCACTAAACTAAACTGACCTGTACCGCGCCCTTTTGAAGATGTGTAGCCCAGTTACTTTGAATTAGCGCTCTCCAGATATTTCACCCGTTCAAACTGCTGCTTGGCGAGATCGGTTCTTCCCAGTTTTTGATACACACGCGCGAGTTGATAGTAAGCGCTCGGCTCCGTTGGACGCAGCTCGATGGAACGCTGAAGAGCCGGAAGAGCCTGCTCATAGCGCCCCAACGCAACGTAGATTTTGCCCCGCAGAAAATAGACGTCAGGATCGTTCGGCGTGTTCCTCGCCGCGATTGATAACTCATCAAGGATCTTCGAATATTCAGGCGGCTGCTGGTTCAACATTGCCCGCGCGAGCAGCACGTGGATCATCGGATAGTCAGGCTTATGGCGCTCCAGTTCATTCAAAGCCAACACCTCTTGAGCCGCATCGCCCGTTTTGCGCGCCGCATCGGCGATCGAGATGTAAGCTTCCGGTGTATCCGGCGCCTGCTGGAGCAGCTCTCGAAGCAGCGCCAAGCCTTCTTTATAATGCTCGGCACGAATCAGGTCGGCGCCCAGCGCCAGTTGCACTGTACTCGAATCAGGAACTCGTGTGCGCGCCTGTTTCAGCACATTTACGGCGTCCTGGTATCTCTGCTCCTGATCGAACAGATCGGCCAAAGCGAGATATGAATTATCTTGCGATCCATCGAGCTCAATTGCCTCGTTCAGATATTGGACCGCTTGCTGTGTCTGATGCAGGCTCTCGTAGCTTAATCCCGCAACGCCCGCCGCGGCGCCCCGCACCTGCTGCGGAATCGCAGGATTTTGCTCAACTGCGAGCGCGTTCCGAATGGCGTCCTCATACGCGCCAATAGTATTCTCCAGAACCGCTAGTTGCACGCTTGAATTCCAATCGCTCGAGTCCTGCCGCGCACGCATTGCTTCCGCCAGCGCCACCACAAAAAGATTTCGCTCCGCCAGAAAACGAGCCAGTGTCGTATGAAGCTGCGCGTCGTGCGGAAAGCGGTCAGCCACCTCGCGCAGGTTCGATTTCAGAGTATCGATGTCGCCGAGCGAGAAATTCACACGTACCTGCATCAACAGCGGCATACCTGTAGTCGGCTGCATCCTGTCCGCCGTGCGCAAGGATTCACGAGCTTTCAGAAAATCACCCGCCGCCGCTTCCGCGACTCCCAAACCGTAATAGCCGCGGGCGCTGTTGGGGACCAGGCACACAGCGTCCTGGTAAAGGCGCACGGCTTCGGCTGGGCGGTGTTGCTGCATCGCGCTCTCGGCTTCGCCGTCCAGTTGCTTAAACCGCGTGATCTTTTCCTGGTCGCTCAGCCCGGTTGCGCAATCGGTTGCCAGCGAAATCGTGCAGAAAACGAATGCCGCCGCCAGCATCGTCGCAATGCGGAACTTAGCGCACGCTGCAGTGAATCGGCAGGCAGTAATTAAGTTCATATCCATCTTTGCGCGCGGGATCTCGGGTGAGAGGCTGTTCGCTTCCACTCGAGTCCGCAGCCCTGCTCATCAACACGTAATCGCCCGGCCTCGCATTCCATTCGTAGGTCCAGCGCACCCAACTCCGCGGGTCCGCTTGAGATTGCAGTTTGCCAGGATTCCACTGCTTCCCGCCGTCTCCGCTGATCGAGAGGCGGCGAATGGCGCCCGTGCCCGACCACGCAAAGCCCCACATGGCGTAATGGCCCGCGGGCAGCTTCAGTCCATCGGTGGGCCATGCGATCGCTGATTTCACCTGAATGGTAGAGACTCGCGTAATCTGCTCTCGATCGCTTCTGCTCCTGACGCGATTGTAGAGGCGATTCATTCCGCTGCGATCGAATATGGTGTCTTGCTCGCCCGCGCGCAGAACGGCAATGCGCCGCAGCCACTTCACCGAATTCATCCCGTAACACCCTGGGAAAAGCGCGCGAGCCGGGAACCCATTGCGCCTTGGCAGAGTCAGATCGTTGTACTTGAACGCAACCAGGCTCGAGGCTTCCTGGCATGTTTCTATTGGAACCACCTGCGAATAGGGGAGTGGCGGGCCATCTTCCATCAGGCGCCCCGAATCTGCGCCTTCGAGCAGAACATGCGCTGCATCGGAGGCCGGCCGCGCAGCTTCGAGCAATGACGCCATCGGCACGCCTTCCCAAAGTCCGTTGCTGACCGCGGATCCGTTCGCCGCGTTGCCGGCGCACTCGAGAACGGCTTCGATCTTCCTGCTCGGCATCTCGACCAAATCCGCAAAGCCGAACTCGTAAGGCCGCTCTACATGGCCCTCAATTCGCAACTTCCAATTGTCGAGCCAAACCTCCGGCTCGCTGAAGTGATCGCGAACAAACAGCAGGTTCGGGGCTGTCGCCGTGCCCTCGATCATTCGGAGCGGATAGGAAAGGTTCTGCGGCTCCGACGCGCTCAGCGCCGATCTGCTGAACGGTCCTAGGGCTCCCAGCCAGAATAGTTCTCTTCTAGTCACCTAAAAGACGAGTTTAAGTGCCCCTTGAACGATGCGCGGGTCCCGGGCCGTAGTGATCTGCCCGAACGTGCTGTCCGCGAGACCTGTATCCGGATTATTAAACTGCGGATGATTCAGGAAGTTGAAGAACTCCGCCCGAAACTGCAGGTTCATGTGCTCGCTGATGGTGAAAAGTTTATGAGCTGCAAAATCGATATTGAAAGTTCCCGGCCCAATCAGAATATTTCGTCCTGCATTCCCGAAGCTGTTCGATGCCGGAGCACCGAAAGCGCTCGTGGTAAACCACTGCGCCAGCTTATCGGCCGTCGAACCCTGCGTGTATTGAGGCTGCGAGAGGACCTCTGCCTGATCGTTGCCGATCTCGGGAAGACTGTACGAATAATCTCCGCCCGAAGTGATATTCAACGGGAATCCGCTTTGTACGGTGACGATCGCGGACGTCTGCCAGCCTCCGAGTACCACTTTCGAGATTCCCTGCTTCGGAGACGGGAGCTGCCACAGGTAATTCAACACGAAGCGCTGCGGCACGTTGAAGTCCGAGACTCCCCGATAGGCGCGTATGTTGTAAGGATCGATGATGTTGATGCCGCATAAATCTGTTTGGTACGAAACCTCGTCGATGCTTCTGCTCCAGGTATAGTTTGCGCTGAGTGTCACACCGTGCGAAAAACGCTTGTCCAATTCAACCTGCAACGAGTTATAGCTTGAATTGCCGTTTGAAGAATCCTGCGTGATCTGTTGATACTGCTGATACGGGCGCCGGGCATCTTCGTTGTCTGCGGTCGCGTCGGGGCTCGGCAACGGGGCGTTTACGTCCGTGTTATAGGCCAGGTGTGTTCCTTTGGAAGCCACGTACCCCACGCGCAGCAGGATATCCTTCGCAAGCTGGTGCTCCAGTGTCAAATTCCAGTTCATTACCTCTGAGGGATGCCAGTTTGGCTGATAGGAAACGGCCAGCGACAGCGGAACCGGGAACGCGACGTTGTGCGGCGGAACAAACGGCGCGAACTGCGCGGGGAACGGATTCGGCGTGCCCTGGTATGGATTCATGAAAGGGGTCCCGATGAATTGATACTGCGGGCTCCAGGGCGGGCTGTCCACCATGTTGTTGAAAGCCTCTACGAAGGGTGGTTGATAGAAAATACCCCATCCTCCGCGAATCGTAGTCTTTCCTTTTCCTCCAACGTTGTATGCAAATCCAAATCGCGGCGCGACCAACCCCCAGCTCGACTTGAATCCGCCCGCGGGACAACCCGGATCGCCCGCAAACAAATATCCGTTGGGAGCATTCGGGAATCTCTGCGATTGAAGGCCTGGAATAAAGCATTCCGTTCGCCCTAGCTCGTCGCTATAAGGAACAAATGGGTCCCAGCGCAGCCCCAGGTTTAGTACTAAATTGCGCATTGCCCGGTAATCATCTTGAATAAACAGACCGCCTAGGTTCGCGCGGCGCGCCGCGAACTCGCCGCCGCCCTGAATGAACGTGTGCGCATAACCCAGCATGAAATCGGACAACGCGTTGCCACTATAATTCGTGCTGCTGAACGTAAAAGAACCGTTCTGCCGGTAGGTGTTGATAAGGTCAATATCTTCTTTCAGGTAATCGCCGCCGAACGCTAATTCATGACTTCCCACCACCCAATGAACACTGTCGGACACGTGATAATCATGGCGATTGACCGTCGTTTGATGGCCGGAGCTGATGGTGAAGTATCCGGAAACAGTAATGGCCAACTCCGGCGGGGTTGTGCTTGCGATGGGAATGCCTAAACTCGCGAGACTGAACGGTGCCCCGCTAGCGACGATGCCATCGTTGCGGTTATAAGAAAGGATAAAACTGTTGAGCAGCTTGGGTGTGATCGTATAAGTGTCGCTCACCGCCGCCCCTTGATCGAACAGGTTGTATCCCCGGGTAGAAGTCAAAATGTTCGTGCTACCGATTACCGGATCTTGGACATACCGCGAATAAAAATAGCGCCCGTAGATGCGATGCTTCGTCAGATCGTAATCGGCGCGCGTCAGGAACTGATTTTCGTGAGTATTTTGGGGTAGCGAGTAATATGTCACGCCGGTAGGCGTGGGGGGCGGAAGCAGGCTCAGGATCTTCACGCTGGCCGGTGCGAAATCGCTCGTTGGAATTTGGTTATTCGGAAAGGGCGCCCCAGTGAAAGGGTTGACGAGCTGGCGGTCGACGGACGAAAAATCGCCGCTCAATTCGGCCGCTGTTGGCACTGTGGCCGAGTTCCCGTAAGTTACATCCTTCGATTGCGTGCCCTGGTAAGAGCCGAAGAAGAACAATTTATCTTTGAGAACCGGACCGCCGATGCTGCCGCCGAATTGATTGCGCTTCAGTTGGTCGGCCTGCGAGGCAAAGAAATTTCTCGCGTTCAGATCGCCGTTTCTGATAAAGTCAAAAGCCGAGCCGTGAAATTCGTTCGTCCCCGATCGCGTTACGACGTTCACAATCGCTCCCGAGCCGCGCCCGTACTCCGCGCTATAGCTGTTGGTCTGAACGCTAAATTCCTCTAAAGCATCAGGGTTCGGAAAAGGATTATTGACGTTCGTATACGGGTCTTCGTTGCTTCCACCGTCCAGGTTGTAATTGATCATGTCGGTCCGGGCGCCGTTCGCGCTGACCGATTCCGCCCCTGGATATGTGACTTTTTGAATGGTATCGGAGCACGCCGAAAAATTTCCGACATTCGTATCGGCCGTGCCTGGCGTGAGCAACACGAGCGCTGCCGCATTGCGTCCATTCAGCGGCAATTCCACAATATTCTGCTGGCTGACCACCTGGCTGAGCGCTCCTGATTGTGTTTGCACCATCTCGGCATTTGCCTGAACGCTAACCGTTTGCTTAGAGCTGCCGATCTTCAGCGCTATCGGCACGGTGGCGGATTGGTCGGTCTTCACCTCAATCCCACGCTGCTCGTAGCGCTCAAAGCCGGGTGCCTGCGTCTGTAGGCTATAAAATCCAACCGGCAAGAGGGGAAAAACGTAGCCACCATCCGCGGCTGTGGTCGTTTCACGGGTCAAACCGGTGTTGACGTTGGTCGCGACAATTCGCGCCCCCACAACCGCAGCCCCACTCGGGTCGGACACGCTGCCGGCAATCGTTCCCGTCGGATCGGCTGCCCAAAGCGCGGCCGGAACCAAAGACAATACAAGACAACTCAGCTTCAGGCGCATAAGTCCTCGACTCATCGGCCCCCCAGTTTGAGATCAGTTTGGGCGGGTGCGCTGAAATTGTCAAGCAGTTTTTCAGAAACTTTCTCGGGGCGAGGCCTTGCCTGGGCATTCGGCTTCGCAGCCACCGCTTGCGCTGGGCCTCTGGCGCGTGAAAAGACAGCCGCCTGTTTCCCAGAAATATTTCTCCATCGCTCAGAACGTGTGTATAATGCCACCATGTCGAACACAGCCAGGTCGCTCCATCAGTTTCGATCGGGAGAGGCCCAGGTGGAGATCTACAGCTCCGCTTCTGCCGCAGGAGACGCCGCGGCCGAAAAAGCGGCTCACCTCATTCGAGCCGCGATCTCCGATTACGGGAAAGCCCGCGTCATCGCTGCTACCGGAAATTCGCAAATCCCACTGGTGGAAGCTCTTGTCAAGCTGGACATTGATTGGAGCCTGGTTGAGCTTTTTCACATGGATGAATACGCGGGTATGAGCGGCGATCATCCCTCCAGTTTTCGGCATTGGATTCGAACGCGGATTGCGGAAAAAGTCCGACCCGGGAAGACCCACTATTTAAGGGGCGACGCGTCTGATCTCGACGCTGAAATGCGCCGTTACGCGCAACTGCTGAACGCCGCGCCTATCGATCTGGCCTTCGTCGGATTTGGCGAAAACGGCCACATTGCCTTTAATGATCCGCCGGTTGCCAATTTCCAGGATCTCGAGACCGTGAAGATGATTATTCTGGACGAGGCATGCCGCAGACAGCAAGCCGGCGAAGGACATTTTAGAGACGTCGCTTCTGTACCGCTGCACGCGCTGACCATCACCTGCACGGGTCTTTTCCGGGCGAAAGCATGGGTCTGCAACGTTCCGGACCTGAGAAAGGCCGAAGCGGTGAAGAATGCTTTGGAGGGTCCCATCGCCGAAAGCTGTCCCGCCTCATCAGTGCGGCGCCATCCCAATTCCTATGTGTTTCTAGATTCAGCATCGGCCTCGTTGTTGTCCGTGGGTGCAGCTACCTCTCGCGCCTGAATCATTTTCATGAGACCTACAATTTCGTTTTGCAATCTGGCTTCCTTCATGGCCTTAGCCCTGCTCTGCTGCGGTCAACTCGCCGCCGCGGATGTCAAGCTGGAACGGTCGCAAGACAAAATCGAGATAGTGATCGATGGGCGGCCGTTCACGACGTACTATTTCTCTTCGGCCACGGCCAAACCGTATCTCATGCCTCTGCGAACCGCCTCGGGCGCCGTTGTTACGCGAGGATTTCCCGTTGTGAACGACGTTTCCGCCGGAAATCCGAAAGGCTCGTCCTTCGAGCCTCATCAGCGGCCGCTGTTTTTCGGCCACGGTGATTTCGATGGTCTCGACTTCTGGCAGGAGCCGGTGTTCGATAAATATTACACGGACCACGGACATCAGGCCTATGGCCATATGCGGCTGAAGGCGATCGAAAACGCCGATGCTGCGGAAGATTCGGCCACCGTCCGTGCGCGCTTCACATTGAACAGCCCCAACAATCGTGTGATCGGCGAAGAAACGCAATCGTTCACCTTTGGCGGAGATGCGCAGACCCGCACCATCGACTGTGAATTCGTTCTATACGCCACCAACGGGCCGCTGGATATCGGCGACACCAAAGAGGGCACCTTTGGAATACGCCTCGCGCCCGAATTGAGCGCTCCCGATGTTCACATGTTGAACTCTAATGGCGCGGTCGGAGAAAAGGCTATCTGGGGAAAGCCCGCCGACTGGGTCAGTTACTCGGGAGACATCGATGGGAAGCCGGTCAGTGTGACAGTGTTCGATTCGCCTAAGAGCTTTCGCCATCCCACAACCTGGCACGCTCGCGCTTACGGTCTTTTCGCGGCGAATCCGTTTGGCCTCCGCGAATTTACCAAAGATCCCAACAAAGACGGGAGTTGGACTATTCCCGAAGGCAAATCGCTTCTCTTTCGCTATCGTGTTGTCATCCGCGACGGCGAGTTCCCGGCATCTGAAATCGGCGAGGCGTACCGGCATTACGCAAACGAGCAATGAGCCGCCGCCGATGGTGGATCGTCTGGACGCTATTCTTTTCGACAGCCATTAACTATATCAACCGTCAAACTCTGTCGGTGCTCGCTCCCGTAATCTCCCGCGAGTTTCATCTCAACCATAGCCAGCTCTCTAATATCTTCGGTGCATTTCAATTCGCATACGCAGGCACTTGGCTAATCGGCGGCATATTCCTCGATATAGTCGGCACACGGCTCGGCTTAGCCATCGCGGTCGTCTGGTGGTCGCTGGTCAGCATCGTCACCAGTTTCGCCAATTCCGCTTTCTCCTTTGGAGCGCTTCGTTTCCTGCTCGGCATTGGCGAAGGGTTCAATTGGCCGGGCGCCAGTAAAGCAGTCGCTGAGCACTTTCCGGCCCAGCAGCGAAGCGTCGCGGTCGCTATCTTCGACAGCGGTTCGAGCGTGGGCGGGGCTGTTGCCGCCATTGCCATTCCCTGGATTGCTCTCAAAATCGGCTGGCGTTTTGCGTTTACTTTCTCGGGCGTTCTTGGTTTCCTGTGGCTCGCGCTCTGGCTTGCTGTTTATCCGCGCTCGCGCCGCTCCTCTGGGGCCACTGCTCCGGCTTCTTTGAATCTCCGCAATGTCAGAAGTTGGCTGCCGCTGCTCAAGCGCAGTGAAACCTGGGCCGTTGTGATAGGCCGGTCTCTGACGGATCCCATCTGGTGGTTCTACGTTTTCTGGCTTCCACAGTACTTCAGCGATACGCGCGGATTCAGTCTGAAGCAGATCGCCGCTTTCACCTGGATCCCGTTTGTCGCCGCGGACCTCGGCAACTTTGCCGGCGGATTGGGTTCAGGAGCTCTTGTCAAAAGAGGAATGCCCGTGTTGCGCGCGCGCAAGCGCGTGTGCATTATCAGTAGCATTCCCATTCTCGCTGGAATTCCTGCGGTAATGGCCGGGAGCCCGTATTCATCGCTGGCCTTCATTTGTCTCGCGCTTTTTGGCTACGCTAGCTGGTCAACTATGGGTCTTACATTGCCATCAGACCTGTTTCCATCGGAGGTCGTCGCCACCGTGACCGGATTAACCGGGCTCGCTGCCGGAATCAGCGGCGCGCTGTTCACGCTGCTCGTGGGAACGTTGGTAGACCACTTCTCCTATTTCCCGGCGTTTGTTCTAGCGGCAACGGCGCCGATCCTGGCAACTCTCAGCATCGTGTTTCTCATCCCCAGTGAAGGGCGCGCGAATACTTCCGTTACTCCACCGGGGCCGCTGCTCGAAACTATTTGAGGTAAGCGATGAAATCGTCCTTGAGTACATGCTCCAGACGCGAATGGCTGCTTGCTTCAGTCGCTTGCGTTGCTGTCTCGAAGCTGCGCGGCAGCGATCTTTCCGGGTTCTACTATCGGGATTACTCAAAGTGCCTGCCGGATTATCTTTCAACGCTCGCTCGCACCGCTTATGAAAAGCGCAACGCCCAGCTCGCGGCGCTGACGACACCGGCAGCCATTCGCGAGCGCCAGCATTGGGTCCGCCAGACATTTTGGAAGTTGGTCGGCGGTGAACCGGAACGCACGCCTTTGAATCCGCGAGTTACGGGGCAATTTGAGCGAACCGGCTACCGATTGGAAAAGCTTATCTACGAAAGCCGTCCCCGCGTATTCGTCAGCGCCAACTTGTACGTGCCCACAGGTGGCAAAGCGCCCTATCCCGCAGTCCTTTTTCAGATGGGCCATTACTTTACGGGAAAGGCCTACGCTAGTTATCAAAAATGTTGTCAGGGACTCGCCCGGCTTGGCTATATTGTTCTGGCTTTCGACCCCATGGGGCAAGGCGAGCGAATCGCATATCCCGATGCCTCCGGCACCAACACGCGCCTGGGTTCGATCACTGACGAGCACGACGTTCCCGGCAAGCAGTTTCTCCTGCTTGGCGATTCGTCTTCCCGCTACCAAGTCTGGGATGCGATCCGCAGCCTGGACTATCTCGCCTCTCACGATCTGGTGGATGCAACCCGTCTTGCTTCCACTGGCCAATCCGGCGGCGGGACACTCACAATGCTTCTCGCTTGTGTGGATGACCGGCTGAGCGCCGCTGCAGTTTCTTCCGGTAACACGGAGGACGTCGCATGCGCTAACTTCAACCCGCCCGGTTCCACCGATGACGCGGAACAGGATTTCATCGGATCCGGCCTTGTTGGTTTCGACCGCTGGGATCTGCTGTATCCAATCGCGCCCAAGCCTTTGCTCGTACAAGTGAGCGCGCACGACTTCTTCGGCACTTATTCGCCTCGTTATTTGGACGATGGGCGCGAGCAGTACAACCGGCTTGCGAACGTCTATGCTGTCCTCGGTCACGCCGAAAATCTGGATTGGCGCAGCACTCCACTGCCTCACGGTCTGACTTATTCTCTGCGGTTGGGAATTTATAACTGGTTTGAACGCTGGCTGATGAAATCGGATCGTGTGATCACCGAAGAGCCGACGGTAGCTCCCGAACCGGATCGCGCACTTTGGGTCGGCGCAACCGGAAACGTCACGCGAGATTTTAGAAGCTTGCGTCCGTTCGATCTGATTCGGCAAAGCGCCTCTTCCATACGCCGCGCCGCGGCTCCCTCGGATTGGACGCAGGCTTTGGCCGTGTTGCGTCCATCTGGCGGCGCCGAACTGAAGACGCTTTCGACTGTGCCTTTGAATGGCGCCCGAGTCTCCGCAGCCGAGGTGAACACGCAGGCCGAAGTTTGGATCCCCGCTTGGGTATTCACTCCCGCGAATCTCAAAGACACCCGGTCCGTCCTCGTTGTGCTCGATGACCGTGGCCGGAATGCAGGAGCGCACGAGGACGGCCTCTACCATCGTCTCGCTCGCAAGGGCTCTCTGGTATGCGCCGCCGATATTCGCGGAATCGGAGATACCCGCCCGGAAGTGGGCCGCGGCAATCCCGAATACACGATTCCGCACGATGCCGAAGAAGAGTTCGCCTGGGCTTCACTTATCCTTGGAAATCCGTTGTTATCTCAACGTGTGTCAGACATCCTGGGCCTGGTGCGCGCGGTAAAAGCTACGTATGGAAACGGCATTGCGCAGTTCGCCCTCGCCGCTCGAGGGCGTCTGACGGTTCCCGCGCTTTTTGCTTTCGCAATGGCGCCTGATCTTGGCTTGCTTTATTTGGCCGGTGGTCTCGCCTCTTTCGAGAGCATGCTGGAGACTGAGGTTTATAATCAGCCGCTGGCGAACTTCGCGTGGGACCTGTTTCGATTCACGGATCTTCCTCTGCTGGCAGCCCAATCGGCGCCTCGGCCAATTCATCTGGCAGGCGCGGTAAATGGCGCCGGCAATCGCATGAGCCTCCCCGAACTACGGCGCATCTATTCATCCGCAAACGTGCGATTTTCTTCCGAGCCGGCGTGGGATGACGACAGCTTAAGCTCTGTATGATGGGATGAAATGCGTGGAAACGTTTCTCCTCGACGAGAAAATACTTCGAAAAATCCGGACCTGAAGAAGAAATCGTTCAAGAATCTCGCTAGGCTCGCTAACGTGAGCCCCGCGACCGTGTCGCGCGTGGCCAAAGGCCAAGTCAACGTCGATGCAGCCATCCGCGCGCGGGTTCGAAGGGCCGCGGAAACATTAGGGATCGACCTCGATCGGAAAAGGAACGAAAAAGCGAACATTATCGCTTTTATGCTCTCGAATCGGGATCTATTGCACAGTTTTCAGGCGCGCATTCTGTTTGGCTCCGAGACTTATTGTGCTTCCCAGGACCGCGAGCTCCTCTTTATGTCGTTCCGGTATTCCCCGAACACGCCCTCCAAAGAACTGCACCTTCCGAAGATTCTCAACCAGCGCGGGATTGTTCGCGCAATGATTCTCGGCGGAACAAACTCATCGAACATGCTCAATGCTCTGCGCGAACGCGACATTCCGTTTGCGGTGCTCGGCAATAACGTCGTCGGCGATTGGAATCCTAGCGAGTTCGACGCGGTGTACTCCGATGATGTGCAGGGCGCGTTTGATCTCACTTCTCAGCTCATTGCAGACGGACATCGCGACATCTGGTTCATTGGCGATGTGGAGCTGCCCTGGTATGCACGTTGCGCACAAGGCTACCGGCAGAGCATGTTACAGGCTGGCCTGCAGCCCCGGCTGAGCGAAATTCACTCCGATGATCGCCAGCTCGGATATTTGGGCATGCGATCGATCCTCTCGCGCCGCGAACCCGTTACCGCGGTATTCGCGGGCTCGGATCAGATAGCGGGCGGCATTTACGAGGCGCTCCGCCAATCAGGGTTCAGCATACCCGACGACATCAGCGTCGCCGGGTTTAACGACAGCGAGAGCGGCCTTATGGATCCTCCCTTGACTAGCGTCCGCGAATTCCCGGAAGAATTGGGCAAACATCTAGCGGAGTTTGTGCTGCGCCGTATTCAGAAGCCGGATCGCGAGCCGCAGCAGCTCACCATTCCGACTCGCGTCGTCGTGCGCAAGTCCACGCGCCCAGTCGCAGAGATGGTGCGGACGCCCTGATCGATTGATGCGACGCGGAAATCGCTCCTAAACTTCTTCCGGCACTATAAACGGCGCCCGGTATCCTCTGTCCCCATCTCGCAAAAGAGTTGCGGCTTCTTCGTCGCCGATCACTTCCTGTGTATTCGGATTAAAGTTGATCGTCCGTCCCAGCCTGTAAGACGCATTGGCCAGATGCATCAGCGACGTCGAAATATGCCCCTCCTCGATCGGTGCGTTCAAATCTGACTTGTTGCGGCTAGCCACGCAGTCGATGAAATTTTGAAAATGCGCCTTCTCGCTGCCGCCATGCATGGGAGGCTGTTGTTCTTGGTCGCGGCCTAGCCAAATTGCGTATGTATCCGCGTCTTCGTCGCCCATCGCCAGATACCCTTTCGAGCCATAAAAGATGTCGCCCACCGTGTTATGGCTGCCCGCCAGCGGCCCTAATTTGGCTTGCGCGGTCGACCTTTTCGGCTCCGGGGTTCCCAATCGCGGAGTTCCAATTTCGGCTTCGTGATTGGTGATCCAGTGCCGGACCTCAAATGTGATCATGCGGCGCTTGCCGTCGGGCAGATCAAATTCGAACGCGCAGTTCAAATCATTCGGCGTGTCTTGATCGTCATCGAACATGAAGTGGCCACCAATGGCGCTCACCTTGTTCGGAAATCCCAGGCCCATGCCCCACCGCGCTACATCTACCTGGTGGACTCCCTGATTTCCGAGATCGCCGTTTCCGTACCACCAGTTCCAATGCCAGTTGTAGTGAAACCGGTTTTTCGTGAACGCGTGCTGTGGAGCCGGCCCGGTCCACAAATCGTAATCGACGCCCGCGGGCACCGGTTCTACTTGCGCGTGCCCGATTGTATCCCGCCACTTATAGCAGAGCCCCCGAGCCATGTAGGTCTCGCCGATTGCGCCGTCTCTCAGTTTTTGTACCGCTTCCCTGATTGCCGTCGCGGAACGGATTTGCGTCCCGTGTTGGACCACCCGGTTATATCGCTGCGCCGCTTTGACTAGTTGCTTGCCTTCCCAAAGATTGTGCGAGCAGGGCTTCTCGACATACACGTCTTTGCCCGCTTGGCAAGCCCAGATCGCCATTAAGGTATGCCAGTGGTTCGGGGTGGCGATCGAGATTGCATCGATCGATTTGTCATCGAGCAGTCTCCGGATATCTGTATAGGTTGCAGGTTTCGGAAGACCCATCTTGTCCACTTCCGCCAGACGCTTGCGCAGCACATTCTCATCCACGTCGCAAAATGCGGCAATCTGTGCGTTATTGATTTGCGAATAGTTGTGCAGGTGGTCGTTACCGCGCCCGTGCAATCCGCAGATCGCGACGCGCACTCGATCGCTCGCGCCCATCGCTTTCTGCGGTCGAGCCAATAAATTCAGCCCTCCCAGGGCTGCCATCCCGGCCGTTCCGCCACTCAGAAAATCGCGTCGATTTAGTCCTTTTTCGTCTGCCATGGAATCTCCTTAGCCTAAATACTCCAAGCTTTCCCGAACCAGTTTCTGTGTCCCTGCAATAGGATCGCCCGCGTCGGTGTCGAACTCCATTGAGTAGTAGCCCAGGTACGCGCTTTGCTTTGCCAACCCGAACATCTTCTTCAAGTCGACCGTTTTCATCTCGCCGTGCTCGCCTTCGACCACATCCTTGACGTGACACATGTTCCAGGCGTGTGCGAGCATCGCTTTCACCGCCCCTTGGTTGTAGCTCTCGTCGTGGCCGATCAGCGAATTGCCGAAATCCGGCAGCGCGCGCAAATACGGGCTGTTCACTTTCTCGATGATCGTGACCAGCAGAAACGGATCTTCCGCGATTGCGTTGTCGTTCTCTAAATTGACAACAATATTGCGCTTAGCGCCATATTCGGCCAACAAGCCCAGGGCTTCTGCGGCGATTCCGGAATTCGGTTTCTGATCGGGCTTGACCCGCAAGTGTTGCCTCACGCTCGGCGATCCGATCTTCACGGCAATATCAATCCACTTGCGCCCGTAATCGATCGCGCTCCGGCGAGTCGCGGGATCCGGATCATAGAAATATCCGCCTCCAAGTCCGAGATCGACGATGTGCGAGCCGGCCTTCTCCACCGCCTCGCGAAGGCCAGCAAGATACGCATCGTCAGTCGAGCGGAAATGATCGGCGAGCGGGTTAATGGCATGCACGCCAAATTTCCTGGACACAAAGGCCGGAAACTCCTTCAAGTCCATTCCTGGAACATTTGCCTTCCTTCCGTGATTGGTTGGGCTCTCCATGTAGGCACGGAATGGCCATGAGGTGACTGCCAGTCGATCGAGTGGGGTTGGCGGAAATTGCAATTGCGGTTCCTGCAGGCGTTTCGCGAAGGCGAAGGCCGGCAATAAGACGAGCAGATCGCGGCGGGAGAGCAGCAAATCAACCTCTATCGATCATAAACATTTCACCACACCAAGAAATATTTTCCGACCATTCGGGCGGTCTTGCTGCCACGCGATCGTGCATCGAAAGATTCGATCCTCACCAAGTAAGTTGTACGAGTGAAATTGCCAGCGACGGCAGCGAAAACTCCAGTTCAGTATTCCCATCATGCACGTTCATCCACTGAGGTGATTCCAGAAGCTGCAATTGTCCCGCGGATTCCAGCTTCGAATACTCTTCTGGCGAAGGATGCTGGGGCGATCCAATTTGCTTCCACACGCTGTAAGCATTGCTATGATCCTGGTCTATGCGATAGTGGCGCATCAGAACGCGACTGGCGCCTTTCGGAAGCCCTTGGATCTTCAGTTGAACGGGAGCACTGTCGCGAGTCAGATCGGCATCCCGGTAGCTCCAAACCATCACGCTGAGCGTTCGTTCCGAGCGGACGGCCAGCGCATCAATATCCGAGCGGCCGTTGACACCGGAAGCAAGAATGTCATCGATCGGAACGGTTGCCGTACTGTTCGCACTTACACAATCGCCGGTCATCAACCCGGCCATGCGAAATACATTAAGAATGGGCTTGTCTATGCCATTGGTGGCCAAGGTGCGAAAGCCGGCAAAGTAAGGCTGATCCTCAAACTCAAAAGCCCAAGTCAGGATGCCTTCGACGTTCATGTGATTTACGGAGGCAAGCTGCATAATCGCCTTCATCGCCTCCGCAACATAGGCCGAATAAAGAGTGCCGTTACGATACGCGTTTTGCGGATAAAGTTGGGCAGAACATGCCGCGCAGCCTTCCGGATCGGCTTCACTAAAGATGATCGGCAGATCACGGAACTTCGGAAACGACTTCACGACATCAAAGCCCTCCGACACGTCTCGAAGTTCCTGTGAAATTCCCATTCTTACGCGTCGCTCGACCATCGTCGGCTGTCCCTTCACGTGATAGCTGATGAAATCCAGGGGCGCACCCGTCTTGCCCGTGGCGTTGTTTTTGCCAGACGAGCAATGCTCGAGAAACTGCCTCAAGAAAGCCGCTGCTTTTGGATCGCGAGGCGAGGTAGAGGCCGGACCGCCAATTTTAGCTACCGGCAACGCACGCTTTACCGCGTCGGCCGTGTAGTCATAGAGCTTGTCGTATTCCTCCGGAGTACCGTGCCAGTAAGAGATATTGGGTTCGTTCCAGACTTCCCAATGCCAGCTTTCCACTTCCGAGCGACCGTACCTTTCAACCGAATGTTTCACCCATTGGTAAACCAACTCGCCCCATTTGGCATAGTCTCTTGGAGGGTATGTCCAGCCCAGGCTGTAGTCTTCGTTCTTCATGCCAGGCGCCCACGTCGGCTGGTACGGATCCGGCTTGGATGATAGAGCTTTAGGCATGAAGCCGATCTCAACGAAGGGTTTCGCACCCGCTGCTAAATAAGCGGCGAAAATTCGATCGATAATTGTCCAATCGTAAATGGGGTGCCCGGATTCGTCTTCTGTGTAAGCGTTCGTGGATCCCCATTTGAGCCCAGGTGAGCCGTTACCCGTGGCAAGCAGGAAGTGAGTTCGAATATGCGGCGGAGTTTTGCTAAGAGCCGTTAACTCGTGGATCAGCTTCAGCCCGTACTTTCCGTAAGTGTAGTTCGGTTCGTCGTATCCGAAGTAATTCCAGATGGGTTTGAACGGACCCTGAGTGCGAGAAGCGTCGACTCCGATAGTAACTGGTTGCTGTGCAAGCGCAGCAAGCGCCAGCAATGAACCGGTAATCAAATGGAACCAAGAGCGCACGAGCGTTCCTCAGGCCTCATCTACAACCACCCTGCAAACCGAAAATACGCACCGTTCCGGCAGACCACTTACTATCTCGCGAGCGTGGGCGGCCACTTTGGCCGGCGTTTTTTCTCCGTAGAGATGCGGGCTCCAGTGGCAAACCATGCCGCCCGCCCTTCAAAGTCAAGCATCGTTTGAATCTCCAGCTTTTTGTCCGTAATACGCACTCGGTCCGTGCTTCCGTAGGAAGTGTTTGTCGTGCAGGTCTTGGGAGATGGCGATGCTCTCGGCGTTTATCGTGAGGGTGAGAAAGGCCATGTGCGCGACCTCCTCGACAATCGCGGCGGTATGCGCGGCTTCCGATGGAGAAGGCCCCCAACAGAAGGGCGCATGTCCGGAGACCAGCACAGCGGGTATTGACAGTGGATCCAAATCTCGAAACCGCTCGATTATGACCTGACCGGTGTTCCACTCATACTCAGACCGAACCTCGTCCGCTGTCATTCGCCGCGTCACAGGCAACGATCCGTGAAAATAATCGGCGTGAGTAGTGCCGAAACATGGGATCTCCCGATTCGCCTGCGCCCATGACGTTGCATAACGCGAGTGCGTGTGCACGACGCCATTCACGCCTTCGAAAGCGCGATATAAAGCAAGGTGCGTTGGCAGATCGGAAGACGGGCGTAACTCACCTTCGACGGTGCGGCCTTCGAGATCCGTGATAACCAGGTCCTGGGGCTTCAGTTCGTCATAGGGGACGCCGCTGGGTTTGATCACGGCGAGGCCTGAAGCGCGATCGAACCCGCTCGCATTGCCGAACGTAAACACAACCAGATTTCGGCGAACCAATTCGAGATTCGCTTCCAGTACCTCTTCGCGCAGTTCTTTATGTCGCACTTCTAATGCTTCGCCTCTTCTGGAATTTTTGGAACATCGGGCTGCTCTCTACGAGCCGCAGGGGTCTCGCCAGCTTCGCGCGGCTATGACCAACTCGGTATCGTTATACATCGGGAAGCAACGCGCGTCAACGAAAAAGCAACCGCTTACACACAAGGGCTTGGATTCCGCTGAGTCATGAAATGCCGGATCGACTGGCTGTCCAGGAATCTGCACGTAGTTTTTCGAACCCCACTGATATGGGGCACTTTCCGGGCGATAGGATAGGGTTTAAAGGTACTACATTGAGCCTTCAAGAAGTCGCAAGAAGAGCGAAGGTCTCGACTGCGACGGTCTCTCGCGTTCTCAATAATGTAGGTGTGGTCCGCAGCTCGACGCGAGCCCGCGTGATCAAGGCGGTTGCAGACCTCAATTATCATCCGAACCTGCACGCAAGGTCGCTGGCCGCGGGTAAGAGCCAAACTATAGGGATTCTGGTCTCCAACATGGAGAACCCCTTTTTCTTTGATATCGTGGCGCAGCTTGAATCGCAGGCCCACAGCCGCGGATATGAAATTGTCGTGGCGAACACCAACTACCAGGCCGAGCAACTGGCCAAGAGCACGCGACTGATGGTCGGGCGCCGGGTGATCGGGCTGGCAGCCATTGTGTCCGAGATCGAGCCAGGGATCATCGATGAACTGGTTAGCGCGAAGATCCCGGTTGTTTTTTATGATGTTGGCCCCGTGAAACGGAACATAACCAACATACGGCTGAACTACCGCAAAGGCATGGAGAAGGTGGCGGAATACCTTAACATCCTCGGTCACCGGAAGCGAATCGGGTGGGTGGGTCATCATATCGAATTTCGGCCGCTCTATGAACGGCGGAATGCCTTGGTGGACGCGTTTCAGAGGTTCGCTCCTGAGGCCGAGGTAAGAACGTTTGTTGGAGAGGACCATCTGGAAGGAGGATGGCGGGTTACACGAGAGATGCTTTCCAGCGGTTTCAAACCGACAGCCGTCGTTTGCGCGAACGATTTCATGGCAATCGGCGTTCTGCGAGCCCTCAGGGAGGAAGGCTTATCGGTTCCTGGCGATGTGTCGGTGACGGGAGTCGACAACATCAGAATGTCGGAGTTCTGCTATCCGGCGCTGACTACCGTCCACGTACCGCGCGATCGGATCGGGCGCATAGCTTTCGAGAAGTTGACAAGCGGAATGGAAAAGGCGGCAACTCTTGGAAGCGAGATATTGATCGAACCCGATCTGGTGTTGCGAGAGTCGACGGGCGCCGCCAAACACAGCTAACCGCCGGCTGCCGGCGATTGCTCGAGCCCTCCCGCGCGAAGACCAGTTGGCGGCAAAGGCTGTAAGCGCTATCATGAAGCCCATGATCGGTGTAGGTTTCGTCAAAGCTCGGCCGCCAAGGGAGCGGTATTGCAGTCAAGCCGCGTCACGCTTCGCGTATCCGCTTCATCGTATTCTGGCGCCGCTCTGTCTCACGGCGGCCCTGGCGCTGCCCGCGCCAGCTCAGCAGCAGGCGCCGCCTGCGTCGCTTGAAGTGGCCGTGGACAAGCCGGTTGCGAAGGTGAGCCCGATACTCTATGGGCTCATGACGGAAGAGATCAACTACTCCTACGACGGCGGTCTCTATGCCGAATTAGTTCGAAATCGAACGTTTCACGACAGCAATTGGGATCTGCCGGCTTGGTCTCTGGTGCAAATGGGAAATGCCATTGCCCACATGCAATTGGATAAATCGACCGGACCCAGCTCGCCTCTCCCAATCAGTCTCAAAATCAATATTGAAAAGGCGGACGCCACGGATGAAGCGGGCGTGCAAAACGCCGGCTTTTGGGGATTTCCAGTACGCGCGGGAACCACGTATCGCGGGTCCTTTTATGCCAAAGCTGACACATCATCAATGGGGCCGGTACGCGTGACTCTCATGGACGACGATACTGGCGCGGCTCTTGCGAGTGGTACGGTTCCGGCGCTAAGTACTGAGTGGCAGCAATATACAGTAACGCTGAAGACCGGCAACGTAAAAACATCCGCGGCGAATCACCTCTGGCTGACCGTGGAACATCCCGGAACTTTGTGGATCGATTTGCTGTCGCTGTTCCCACCCACGTACCATGATCGGCCGAATGGCAATCGCATCGACCTGATGCAGAAGCTGGCCGCCATGAGGCCTGCGTTTCTGCGCTTCCCGGGTGGAAACTACCTGGAAGGCGATCACATCTCAGAGCGGTATCAGTGGAAGGAGACGATAGGTCCGCTGGTGGACCGGCCCACTCATCCAAGCCCCTGGCACTATCATTCCTCGGATGGAATGGGTCTCCTGGAGTTTCTCGAATGGTGTGAGGATCTCCATATGCAGCCGGTTCTGGCAGTATACGCCGGCTATTCGATGGCGCAAGAACATGTGGCGCCCGGGCCGCAGCTTGAACCTTATGTGCAAGACGCTTTGGAAGAGATTGAATATGTCACCGGAGATACAAGTACCAAGTGGGGGGCCATTCGAGCCAAGGATGGTCATCCCGAACCGTTCGATTTGAACTTTGTCGAAATTGGGAACGAAGATTTCTTCGATCGATCCGGGAGCTACGACGGTAGATATGCGCAGTTTTACAGCGCTATTAAGAAGAAATATCCTCAACTGCGGCTTATTGCGACGACTGCGGTGAAGAGTGTCACGCCAGACGTAATCGACGACCATTTCTATCGAAGGCCGGAAGAATTTTTCGATGACACGCACCATTACGACAACACTGATCGCAAGGGTCCCAAAATCTTTGTCGGCGAGTGGGCGACGCGCGAGGGTGCTCCGACACCCGACTTCGGAGCGGCTTTGGGCGACGCAGCATGGATGACTGGCATGGAGCGCAATAGCGACATCGTGATCATGGCGAGCTACGCGCCCCTGTTCGTGAATGTCGATCCCGGGGGCCTGCAGTGGGACACCGATTTGATTGGGTACAACACGCTGACGAGCTACGGCTCGCCTAGTTATTATGCCCAGCTCATCTTCAGTAACCACATCGGTGATGAGATACTGCAATCGAAACTTGATGGAGGCGGCCCACGCCTGTTTTGCTCGATCACACGAAAAAGCGCCAACGGTGTGCTTTTCTTGAAATTGGTGAATGCAGATTCCGTGCCTCAGACCGTCAACATCAAGCTCACGGGTGCTGATTCGGTTCAGAGCAATGGCAAGCTGATCACCTTGAGTGCGAGGACTCCGGAAGAAACGAATACGATCACTGAGCCAAAGAAAATCATCCCGATCGAAACTCCGCTGACGAACGTGTCGGCTGAATTCCGCCATACTCTGCCACCGTATTCAATTCACATCCTCGAGCTGCATCTGAAGTAATGCCGATGAGCAGCTCACAGCGCGCAAGGTGTGAGAAAATCTGCTCAAACGAGTTCGCAGTGAGATGCTGTCTGGCCATGATCGCGATCCTCGGATGCTCTGTGCCAGTTGTGCAGGCTCAATCCCAGGCAACCGGCGATTTTTATGACAGCGGCAAGGCTGCTTTGGAAGCGAAGCAATACGAAGCTGCCGAGCAGGCGTTCGAGCAAGCGGAGACGCACTCCCCAGGCGCAACAAACGCTTTGGCGTTACGGGCGAAGGCGCTTATCCATTTGAATCGTTTTGAAGAAGCACAACGCTGCCTGAACGATTATTTGAAAATCCATTCTGAATCGGCCGATGCCAAATATCTGCTCGCATACGTGCTCTTTCGAAGAGATATGCCCCGTGAATCTCTGCGAGTGTATACGGCGGCAGCGGCGCTGAACCGGCCGACGGCGGATGACTTTAAGATCGTCGGGCTGGATTATGTATTACTGAACGACAATGCCGACGCGGTTCGTTGGCTGGAGATCTCTGTCAGGGAGGGACCAAGCGATGCAGAAGCCGTATATTACTTGGGCCGCGCTTATTACGTGGAGAATAATTTCGACAAAGCCGTTGCGGCGTTCGAACGGGCGTTGCAGTTAGACCCTCAATACGCCAAGGCGGAGAATAATCTAGGCTTAGCATTTGCGGCAAAGAACGAACCGGCTCTGGCGCAGGCGGCTTATCGCAGGGCTATTCAGATGGGCGGGGCTTCGCGGCAAAAGAGCGACCAGCCGTACATCAACTTGGCAGAGCTGCTTGTACATACGGATCACCAAAGCGAGGCGTTGTCGCTCCTGCAGGAGGCAGAAGAGATTGGCGGCAAATCCGATCACGCGGAAGAGTTAAGGGGTCAGATCCTGCTCGCGCAGAATCAGCTAAAAGATGCCGAAGCGGCGTTTCGCGCGGCCGTATCGATGAAGCCAGACAATGGCGCCCTGCATTATCTTCTGGGGCGTGTATTGAGGCGGGAAGGCAAAGTAGAGGATGCGGAAAAGGAGTTTGCACAGAGCAAAGCGCTTACCACAACGCAGTCCCCGACGCCGAACTGAGCGATTCGATGTTGAATTTGCGAAGACTTCTCCTGGGTGCGCTTTGTGTTTTTGCTCTCCTCGCACGGAATCAAGCTCCTGCAGGACGCACCGAAACGCTCCAGCGCGCAGCCGCTTTCATTCAACAAGGCGATCTTGCGTCCGCTGAAAATGCGTTGCAATCGATTCTCAAGCACGCGCCGCACGATCCGTTAGCTCTAAACCTGTTAGGAGTGGTTCGGCTGAGACAGCAAAATTCCGCCGAGGCGGCGGATTTATTTCATCAGGCAATTCAGACCGGACGCAAAGCCGCCGGCCCGCACATAAATCTTGCACTGATCGATGGCGCTGATCGGCCGCTGGAAGCCGTCGCAGAGCTGCAGGAAGCGCTGGCCATAGCTCCTGGAGACGAACAAGCTGTGTCGCTTCTGCGGGCAATTGCAAAACAATCGGCAATGAACGCGATACAATCCGGCGGCGAGAATAAAGCTATGGCCGTGCTGCTGAAAGCGCGTTCCGTGCTGCCAAGCGACCCCGAACTGCTCTACGATTCCGGCTTGGTTGAGTACGAATCTGGCGCTTATCAAGCTGCCGATCGTTCTCTCACAGAAGCATTGAAGCTCAAGCCAGGCTATCCCGAAGCGCTTTATGCACTCGCGCGAACTTACCTGGCCGAGAGCTTGGCGAAACCGGCTGAAGATCAGATGCGCACGTATTTAGCGGAAAAGCCAAATGATCCAACCGCGCAATACGGGCTGGGATACATCCTGATGGCAGAGCAACGCATCGAAGAAGCCAAACAGGCGTTTGAAAGATCCCTTGCCTTGCAGCCCGATCAGACAGAATCTATTTTTCAGCTTGGTGAAATTGCGGCCCAGCAGGGTCAAGAGGGCGCAGCCCGGGACGATTTCACGAAAGTTCTGATTCGTGATCCGCATCATGGCGGAGCCTTGACCGCGCTCGGCGTGTTGGCTTATCGCGCCGCCAAATATGGGGAAGCAAAAGCAGACTTCGAGAGAGCCATTGAGAGTGCTCCCGGGTATCAAAAAGCGCATTACTACTACGCTTTGACGCTTTCGCGCTTAGGACAAAGAGAGCAAGCCGAGCGCGAGTTCACCATAGCGAAGGGCCTCCAAAAAGAGCACGGGGAAGAACATCACTTGCCGGCGGCACAACCGTGATGCAGGGCCGCTGCATTTTCCTTACTGCTCTCATTGTGGTCTTTGTCGTACCCTTCGGCCTCCGATCCGTTGGCAGCGAGACAGGGAACACGACACCAGGAACTTTCGTGGACATTACACAGCGCTGCGGCATCCACTTCCAGCATCGAGCTTCACCAACCAGCAAGAAGTATCTACCCGAAACCATGGGCTCCGGGGTCGCGCTGTTCGATTATGACAACGACGGGCTACTCGACATCTATTTGGTTAACGGCGCGCCCATTGACGACCCAACTCCGGTGGGAACAATTCCCAAGAAAAATGGTCCCTCCTCTTGGAATCGGCTCTATCACCAGAAGAAAGATGGCAGTTTCGAGGACGTAACGGAACGAGCCGGAGTTGCCGGAACCGGTTACGGCATGGGTGTCGCAGTTGGAGATTACGACAATGACGGCTACGAAGATCTATATGTAACCCAATACGGCCATAACATTCTTTATCACAATAACGGCGATGGCACTTTCACCGACGTCACTACGGCCGCTGGCGTAGGAGGCAGTGGCTGGTCCACTAGCGCCGCGTGGGTGGATTACGACAACGACGGTAAGTTAGATCTAATCGTCGCCCGCTATCTTAACTGGGATTTTTCAGATCTCTGGTGCGGCGAGCGTCAGCCAGGCCAACGCGCTTATTGCCACCCGGATCTATTCCAGCCCATTACTCTGTTGCTTTACCACAACGAAGACGGGAAACACTTTCGCGAAGTCTCTCAAAAGGCGGGTCTCATCATGCCTGGTAAAGGTTTGGGCATTGCGATTGCCGATTACGACCATGACGGCTACCCGGATATCTTTATCGCTAACGATTCCATGCGGGAGTTCCTATTCCATAACAAACGGAACGGAACGTTTGACGAGGTCGGATTGGAAAGTGAAGTTGCCGTTGATGGAGATGGGCGCACTTACGCTGGAATGGGGGTCGATTTCGCCGATTACAACAATGACGGATGGCCGGACTTAATTATTACCGATCTTGGAAACCAGAAGTACGCGAGTTATACTAATTCGCACGATGGGACGTTTCAATACGCCAGTTACACAAACGGTTTAGCAGGAATTACGCTGCTACATTCCGGATGGGGCGTTCGCTCGATTGATTACGATAATGACGGATGGAAGGACCTATTTGTCGCACAAGGACATGTACTCGATACGATCGACATTACTACGCCCACTCTCCACTATCGAGAGCCGCCCCTGCTCGCACGCAATAACGGGCGCGGCTTTGTCGATGTTTCCAAGTCATCGGGCCCGGTCTTTTCAGAAAAATGGGCGGCTCGCGGCCTAGCTTCGGGTGATATCGACAATGATGGCAAGCAGGATGTCGTGGTCACGACTAATAACGGTCCTGCCTATGTTCTGCGCAATGAGACTAAAACGAATAATCACTGGCTGATGCTGAAACTTGTTGGCACGAGGAGCAATCGCGATGGAATCGGAGCATCGGTTAAAGTGACGACTTCAGCCGGTATTCAGTACGCCACGGTAACTACGGCGGGCAGTTATTGCTCGTCGAGCGATATCCGAACGCATTTCGGCCTCGACCAGGAGACCCGTGTTCGCGACATTGAGGTTCACTGGCCGAGCGGCGTTGTGCAGCATCTGTCGAATGTGCCTGCCGATCAGATTATCACCGTCACCGAACCTCGTCAGTGAATCAAAACTCCAGTTTTAACTGCAGTTGTATCCGCCTCGGCCCGAGAATAACCGCACCGGGGTTCATAATCCCGAAGTTGGCGTCATTCGGGTTGAGATCGACGCTCACGTGGTTGTCGAAGATATGCCGGTTGAACGCATCGAGTAAGCTCATTTGGAAGAGGATATCGCTATGTTCTCCGATTTGCGTTCGCTTCAATATGTTGAAATCCTCGCTGGTATAGAAGAAACTCCGAACTGTCCCCAGAGTGCGGGACGAATCTCCAAATCCGTAGGCGCCGCCTGATTGTATGTAGGCGGCATTGTTCGGGTCTTCGAAGGCGGCGGAGTTGAAGATAGGCGTGGTCACGGGGTTGTAGTTACCGCCGAGAAACGCCTGGCTGTATATGGATTGGCCGGGGACCAGATTATAGCGAATCGCGCCGTCAAAATAGGGGATGCCGGTAGCGCAGCAGAAGGATTCCGGTTGGCCGCTGTGATAAGTTTGAATGCCACTAACCGACCAACCACCAAACACCTCGTTCAGGAATCCTCCCTTGTTCAGAAACTTTTTGCCATGCCCGACCGGCAGCTCGTAGATATAGCTCAGAACGAAGTTTTGGGGAATGTCCTGGTTGCTGACGGATTTCTCCTGGCTCAAATTAAACGGATTTTGAATGGCGCCGCCGCCGGCCAGGTTCGCGAAATAGGGCAGCGTGCTGTCCGCATCGGTAATGGTCTTCGACCAGGTGTAGGAAGCCATCAGATTGAGTCCAGCATGAAAACGCCGCTGCAGCGATACCTCCATGGCGTCGTATGAGGACTGGCCAAGATTCTCCAGGCAACAATCGGTGTTGAGCGCAAAGAACTGCGGATAGGGCAGCAGCGCTTCCGCAATCGTGCGGTTGGTTCCAAAACCAGGAAACGGCTGGCCTATTCCCAAAGCAGCGGCTTGCGGAGAACTCAGCGGGTCGTTGAGCACAGTACCCAAACCGAAGTATGCCGGGTTGAGATTGTTGATGGGATCGATATTCGACCGCAAATGCGTCGAGTGCTGGCCGACGTAGCCGATATCCAGAATGAGATCTGTCGCGAGTTGCGACTGGATATCCATGCTCCAGTTATTGACCATCGCGGGCCGCCCATACGAGGGATCGATATAGGCATTAGCAGGATTTGCCGCGAAGTTGACCTGTGAAGGACTTAGATTGGGTGGCGGCGCGTAGGCTGGGAAACCCGAGGCAATATTGAAGGCAGGCGCGAAACCATTGGTACTGCTGAAGGTTGGAATCGCTTGGAAGCCGGTCTGTAAATCGCCTCCGAAATCAGCATAGGTTATCGCGCCGTAATAGATTCCGTACCCAGCACGGACAGCCAACTTATTGTTGAACATCGAAGGCGCCCAAGCAAGGCCGATGCGAGGAGCAAAATCTTTGTGCCAGGTGTTAGCCCATGTCTCGTCCACGTCGCCGTTACGGCCTGGACCTGTTCCGGCAAAAACCAGCGCTCCGGGCAATCCGCCAGCGGCTGGATTGGGTGCGGTCAGGCTGATGTTGGACGTGTTGCCATGCGCCTCATGCCGGGGTGCATCCACTTCCCAGCGCACTCCATAGGTAACCGTGAATGTCGGCGAAACTTTGAACGTGTCTTGAGCGAACAATCCGTAATAATGAGACAGCCATTTTGCCTGGCTGGCGTAAGCCTCCAGATTCGCGTTATCGACCTGCCCCAACAGCATGCTGGCAATTCCATTGCCGCTGGAACAATTACCCGCCAACGCTCCCACCGCCGCCGCTGTCTCTCCACAACCAAAATTGAATGTTCCCGCTGTATTGGCGATTGAGCCAGGTTCAAAGATCTGATATCGGTAATCGACGCCAAAGCGGAAGGTGTGCTTGCCCTTCACCCAATCGAAGTCATCGTTGAAGCGATAGCCGTAATCGATCGTGTCGCCGTCGACAGTGTCACCAATACCGGTAATATTCGGCTGCCCGGTGGAAAAGGCCGGAAACGTGGGGCCGCTCGCGTTAGTGATCCCCAGCGTCGCGTCCCAGTCTTGGCCCTTACCCAGGCGAACGCCTGCCCCGATGTTGCTGCTGTTCGTGCGATTGAAACCAATATTGACGTGATTCAGCATGGTGGGACTGATTGACCAATCTTCTCCGGCCCGCGCATAGTGAGTAAAGAAGTCCTGGGAGCGGCCTTGGCCAGCGGGGTTATCGAAGATAGGGTTCGTCGAAAGCCGGGTGTTGTCGCGAGAATCGTACATCGCGAAAAACTTGTTCTTGTCGTTGATGTTCTCGTCGATGCGGATCGTCATGGTCGTATCTAACAGCGGGTAGTTATAGTTGAATGAATAGTTATTGACGGAATTTCCATTCAGGGGATTTGGATAGTAAGAAAGGATTTTCTGCCCGATGGGAGAAAGTTGGGCAGCGGGTATGGCATTCCTGCCGGTTTCAGCCAGGTAAGACGTTCTGCAAGTTTGACCGTTTACAGTCCTGGTCGTGGACGGGTCGAAGATTTCGCCATAGTAAACAGGCGAACCGTCGCAAGGATTCGTCCCCTCGACACGCGCGGTATTCAGATCCGCAGTAAAATCGCCACTTTTTTCAGCCACAGTCGGCACTGTGGTGGTGGAAGTGCCGCCCTGATTCTGGCGGTACTGCTCCCAGGAGAACATGAAGAAAGTCTTGTTTTTACCGTTGTAAAGCTTTGGGAGCCAGACCGGACCGCTGAATACGCCGCCATAATCGTTCTGGCTGTCAAGTACGCGCGGTAAACCTTGGTAGTTGTTGTACCAGGAATTGGCGTCGAGGTCCTTATTCCTGAACAGATCATAGGCCTTGCCGTGGAAGCTGTTAGTACCCGATTTCGTGCTGAAGATCTCAATACCACCGGTAGTGCGACCGTATTCGGCGGGCATCGTGGAGGTCTCGACGCGGAACTCGCTGAGCGCTTCGACGGATGGGGCAGCTTCATCGAAGGACGAGCCGTTCTCAGAGCGGTACATGCTGGCGCCATCCAGGAGAATTTCCGTGCCATAGTTCTGCCCGCCGGTAATTTTCGATTCGAAAGGGCCGCCTGTGGAAGCCCCGTTCGAGCCGGCTCCGTTTGTTCCGGGACCGACGGTGCCCGGAATCAAAAAGACAAAGGCTTCGGGTGATCGCATGGACTGCACGGTACTGCCGAGTGCCAGAGGCAGGTCGAGAACCTGTTTGCTGGTTACAACCGTTCCAATGTCGGAGGATTCGCTTTCAATTGTGGGCGCCTCGGCATTAACCGTGACCGTCTGCGTCACACTGCCAGGCTGGAGCGTCACTTTCAGCGTGCTCTGAGTCGCGATTTGCACGACAACGCCTTGGATTTCATTGGTCTGGAAGCCAGGTGCGGACACGCTCACGTTATAACTTCCGATTCTGAGATTGCCGATCGTAAACGATCCAGCGCCGGTAGCCTTGGTTTTGTACACGGCGCCAGTGCCTTCGGCCGTTGCAACCACCACTGCTTCCGGAACCGCACCACCGGTCGAATCTAAAACGTTGCCTACAATACTGCCTTCATTGGTCTGGGCTGGAGCGACCCAGCAGAGGAGCGAAAGCGCCAGGATTCCGCAGAACATCCTCGCAATCAGATTTCCCAGATGCGTATTCGAATTTTTCATTGTTGCGGCTCCGTTGACCGTTTAAGTTTGTCTTCCAACTTCCGTTCCTGCTCAAGATCGGCCTGTTGCTTGAGCCGGGCAAAGGTGTTCAATGCGATACGAGATTCTTCCAGCCGTTGCGTGCGCCGGTAGAGTTGTGCCAACTGGTAATAACACTGCTGCAGCGTTTCGGGTTCAATGGGGCCCGACGTTTTGGCGACTTGGGAAAAGTCGCTGATCGCGGCGTCCGTCTGGCCCAGTTGTGCTTCGGCACGCCCCAATTGATACCGGGCTTCGCGCGACTCAGGATGCTCGCGCAAAACCTGCTTGAGTAAGCTGACCGCTGTCTCCGGCTTCGACCTTTCGATCTGGACAGACGCCAATTTGTACATGGCGGTGAAGTTTTCTGGGTCGATTCTTAGCTCGTCTTGAAACTCTGCCTCGGCATTCTCTAATTTGTTTTGTTTCCAGTAAATTTCTCCAAGCAACTGGTGCAGCCCGGGCTCGGCGGGTTTCATGCTGAGCGCCAATTGGCACTCCTTGACCGCGTCGTCGAGGCGGTCCGCCTCTTCAAATGACTGCGCTAACACTTCGTGCACTCGCCAGGACTTCGGATCGGCCCGATACATCCGCTCATACGTGTCTTTTGAGAGCTGCATATAAGTCTGACCCAGGTGGTAAAGGATGTCCACGTCGCCCGGCTTGAGCTTCAAGGCTTGCTCTAGATGCATGCTCGCGGAAGCGGGATCATTACTGCTCAGTTCCGCGATTCCGAGCCACATCAGCGTGTCGGCGTTCGAAGGTTCAAGATCGGCGGCTTTCTTGAGCGCCGCGAGGGCGTCCTGATATTTGTCGAGCCGGTATTGGGAGATGCCCAGAAACAGATCGGCCCCGCGCAAGCCTGGTTTCAGCCGCAGCGATTTCTCGAGCAGTCTGGCGGCCTCGTCGAACTGGTTCTGCTGGAACCGTATCAGGCCAAGATTGAAGTAGGTTTGGGCGTAGGCCGGCTCGGCCGCGATGCACTTTTCGAAGTCCGACGCGGCAACATCCAGTTGGCCCTGACGCATAGCCTCGGTCCCGTGCTGGAAGAGAGATTCGAACGGCTCAGTTTGCGCAGCCACCAGCAGAGGCAGCAGAAAAGACCAGGTGAAAGCGTTCTTGGCAGTTCGGACGACGGAGCCACTCCCCAAAGCAGACATTTGCGTAAGCGCTTTCAACTAGGCGCTGGATGTATTCTGCATCTTCTGCCTAATGCGGTCAATAGATTTATTTAGGATCTTTGGGAAGATTCTGAAAGAAACACGGAATTGCCACGGGCGAAGGAAGTCCCATGAGAAGAACTTTGGAGGTCATTTGCGGAAGCGCTTACGGGGTTTTACGAGCCGGGTACTTTGCGCTCCTATCGCTCATCGGAGGACGCGAATACCTTTCCCTTCTTCGGCCGTATAGAAGCGATCCACTTTCGGCAATGTCATTTTTTCCACCTTGCCGCTGGGCCAATGGATCTCTACCCGATCGATGGCTGTGCACGGCCCTAATCCAAAGTGCAGCCGTTGATCGTTGGAAGAAGCATAGCTGCCGCCGCTCAAAACGTCTCCACGCTGGCGCAATCCGCCCGCGGTCAGGTACACGGTCGCACCTACCGCATCTCGAGGGCTGTTCCTTCCGCCGATGAGTCTTAGGCCGACCCAATGGGTACCACTTAGGGAAGCGACATTCCGAAGCAGCGCAGGCGCTCTATCGAGTTGATTGATAATGACATCCACTCGGCCGTCATTGAATAGGTCGCCGAAAGCTGCTCCGCGCGCGACGAGCATTTCCGCCAGCCCGGTATTCTTCACCGCGGGAACGGCCTGGAATTTTTGCCCCTTCAAATTATGAAACAACAAGCACCGCTGAGCGAAAGTGGTGCCCCAATTTGTTTGATCGACCGCAGGATAGACGTGGCCGTTTGCCACGAAAAGGTCTTTCCACCCATCATTGTCGTAGTCGAGAAAGCCTGTACCCCACCCCAGAAATGGAATAGTGATTTCGGCCACACCGAGCTTGTAACTGACATCAGTAAAATTGCCGTCGCCATTGTTTTCATAAAGCGGGTTGTAATCGTCAGAAAAGACCGTATTGTATGCATCCAGCAGGCCGTTATTTTTGTAGTCGCCGAGCGCGATTCCCATGGACGCCGTCTCGCGCGCGTTCTCATTGAACGCATATCCCGAGGAGTAACTCGCATCTTCGAACGTTCCGTTTCCCTTGTTCAGATAGAGATAATTCGGTTTGGAATCGTTCGCAACCAACAAATCCGGCTTATCATCGTTGTTGACATCGGCAAACACGGCAGTCAGACCGTAATAGCCTTGTTTGTCGTTCACTCCTGATTTTTCGCTGACATCGGTAAAGGTTCCGTCGCCGTTGTTGTGAAACAAGTGGTCCGGCTCACCTTGCAAGCCACGGGGACCACACATGACGTTCATTCCGCGGAATTGGCAGTAGGTGAACCGCACGGCTGCTGAAGCAGGCGCTGGCGGACGATCGATGTCGTAGTGAACGTAGCCGGGAACAAAGAGGTCCAACCGTCCGTCTCTGTCGTAATCGCCGAAGGTGGCGCCCGTCGACCAATTGCCGAGCGTCACCCCAGCCTTTTCGGCAACATCGGTGAACGTTCCGTCGTGATTGTTGCGATAAAGCCGGTTCTTGCCGAAATTGCTTACATATATGTCCGGCCAGCCGTCGTTGTCATAATCCCCTACAGCGACGCCAAATCCCCAGCGGTCATTTGTTACGCCGGCCTTGGCCGCAACGTCGGTGAAAGTTCCGTCGTGATTGTTGTGGAATAGGGCAGCGTGCGGCGGCGGCGCTTTTCCACTCATAGCCTCATAGGTAGAGCCGTTCACCAGGTAAATGTCCAGCCAGCCGTCATTATCGTAATCAAGCAATCCAACCCCGGACCCGACCGTTTCCAAAATGTATTTCTTCTGGGGTGTGCCCATAACATGGCGCCAGGTTGTTAAGCCTGATTTCTGCGCGACGTCTTGGAAAACAATCGGACCGTTGTCCACAAATCCCCCCGCAGTTATGGGACGATTCTCGGAATCCAGAACGGCTGCTTGAGCGCCTGCGGTCGACATCCCGCTCTCTTGTTCCATTGACGCCGAAACACGACCCGGCCCCTCTCCGCCGCGTGCTGCCAGCCAACCCACGGTCGCGAACAGCGCTGCGACTGAGATGAGAAAACAAGAAACGGCTCGGGCCGTGCGCATTCTCCATAAGGATGGCATGCTGCACCTGGCCCATTGCGAGGCACTTACGGTATGGATTGCCGCTGTCCCCATCGATCGTTATAGTCACGGATTGGGCGGGGGCAGAACTATTTAGGACAATCCGCAGGAATTCGTGGCTGCGTCAATCGCGGTCTCGGGTCTCGTGCAAATTCGATGGGACGGATTTCACGCGGACCATCAGCCGCTCGATAGGGCTGCAAAAGCCAAATCGCGAAGAATACTTACGCCTTCGCGAGCATCGGCTTCCCCTCGTGAGCTACCAACAGGTCGTGCATGTCGTTCGCGTGTTCCTCTTCGTTTGTCAGAATGCTTTCCATCATTACCCGCGTAGTAGGGTCTTTGTCTGAGAAGAACCGAATCAACTCCCGGTAGTGTTCACAAGCGATCCTCTCGGCGACAAGGTTTTCCCTGATCATCTCGATCAGATTCGCGCCCTCGACATATTGCGAAGCCGACCGCATCGCCAGTCCCTCCGGATTGAAGTTAGGCGTTCCACCGAGCTGATTGATGCGTTCAGCCACCTTCCTCATATGCTCCTGCTCTTCCTTCGCGTGCTCCTCGAACTCGTCTCTTACACCTTCGCTTGATATGCCGGTGGCCGCGATGGCGTTCATGGTGTAGCGCAACACGCAGACAATCTCGGTTGCGAGCACGGTCTGAAGTATGTCAATGGCTTGTTTCACATCGCCCTGATAAGCGGGGGTGACCGCGCCTTGGTCGATACTTGCGCGAGCTCTAGCCCGCAGCTGTTGCACATCGGTCAGGAAGGGTTGGTCACTTGGCATACGGTCATTGTAGTTCAAGAACCACCCGAGCTTGCAAACGTGCTGATCGCCGGACGTGAAAGAGTCGCTCAGCAAGGCCGAACGCCTCACCCGCAGAGCATGATTGCTGGTCGCGATCTGTTTCGGATGCTACGCTGATACTTCCGATGCCTGTACACCCATCGATTTCCCACCGGCTTTAGCTAAGCTCCTCAGCGCAGCGATTCCGAATGCCGTTAGACGTTGATCAGCTCCGGGCTCGGCGGGCACAAAACGAAATCCATTATTTCCCAAGCCTTCGTTCGACCATGATCGAAGCCGCACGCCTTGCCAACTCCGGCGCACCGCACGGCACTGTCATCCTTACTGACGAGCAGACGGAAGGGATGGGCCGCCTCGGCCGCTCGTGGGAATCGAAACCCGACGTCGGCATCTATTGTTCCATTCTTTTACGTCTGCCACTCTCACCCACCAATTTGCCGATCGCGAGCCTCGTTCTTGGACTCGCCACGGCGGAAGCCATTCAGAACTCAACCCAGCTTGCCTGTGATCTTCGCTGGCCCAACGATGTTCTTATCAACGAACGCAAGGTGGCCGGCATCCTGACTCACCTTGTGGACACGTGCATTGTCGCCGGCATCGGAATCAACGTCAACCACGAGGTGTTGCCCGCCGGTTTCCGCACCCCTTCGACATCGCTCCGCATAGAAAGCAGCGGCCGCGTTCAATCGCGCGAGGATATTATCGTGAATCTGCTCGAATCGCTGGATGTTTTCTGTTCCATGTTGACCACCGAGGGCGCCAGCAGCATACTCCGCGTGTTCAGTTCCGCATCCAGCTACGCGATCAATCGGCGCGTGATTGTCGAAGAGAGTGGCGCCAGAGGCATCACCGCAGGGCTGGACGAAAATGGATTCCTGCTGGTGCAGTCCGACTCTGGCCCCATCGAGCGCGTTGCAACCGGTGGTGTTCGCCCCGACTACCAATCACGACTATGAGCGAAGTTGGCGCTCCCGGTACTCCGGAAGACCTGGATTGGCCTCGGAATTACTTCAACTACTTCACCGAAATTGAAGACCATTTCCAGCGTGCGCGCGGTAGCGGGCTGTTTCTGCTGTCCCCGCTCGATTGGGCATTGATCGAAAGCTGGAAGAACTCTGAAATTCCGTTAGAGGCTGTCCTCAAAGGCATCGATGAAGCGTTCGATAAATGGCGCAGCCGGAAGGTCAAACGGCGATTCATCAATTCTCTCGCGTACTGTACTCAAGCCGTAATGCAGGCTGCGGAGCGGATGCCCGCCCGAACAGGCTCGAAACCCTCAGCCGAGCCGCCCTTTACTTCCGCCGAACTTCGGGCTCATCTCGAGAAAGCCGCTGGCGCACTGCGGCAAAAGCCCGAATCGCTTTTTCAGGAGATTGCAGCAACTCTCGACATCCTAGCTGCACAAGTAGCAGAGCGTCCCCCCGATCTTGAAAATCTCGAGCGGCGTCTGACTGCGATCGAAGACAAGATTGTGGCCGCACTGCGCACCCTCGAGTCCGACGAAGAGCTGTATGCCATCCGTGCGAATCTGGATAGCGAGTTGCGCCCCTATCGCGGCAAGATGACCGCTGACCAAATTGTGATGCTGGAGCGCCGGTATCTGGAGAGCGCCTTGCTCGAGCGCGCAAAACTGCCGCGCTTGAGTCTCTTCTATCTGCATTGACTCTGATAAAGTATGGCCAGCCGTGGAGACTGCAGCCCCCAGGCCCAGCACGTTGCATTGGACGGCCCTCGCGCTGCTCGTCATTTCGGTCTGCATTAACTACGTTGACCGGGGCAACCTCGGCGTCGCTGCCCGGAGCATTGAATCCGATCTTCATTTTCATCCTGAATACCTGGGCGTTTTGCTCGGCGGCTTTTTCTGGACTTACTCGCTCTTCCAGATCGCGGCAGGAAAAATAATCGATCGCTGGAACGTCAACTGGGTCTACGCCGCCGGATTTTTGATTTGGTCTGTTGCCACGGGACTTACTGGCCTCGCGAGCGCATTCTGGATCATCTTCTGCCTGCGTCTAGTACTGGGAGCGGGTGAATCGGTCGCCTATCCTGCCTATTCGAAAATCATTGCGACTACTTTTCCGGAACAGCTCCGCGGAACCGCGAACGCTCTCATTGACGCCGGCTCCAAAGCCGGACCCGCTCTGGGCGTTCTGATCGGCGTGAAGATGATCGGGTGGCTCTCGTGGCGTTACATGTTTGTGGCTATCGGCGCCGCGAGCCTGTTGTGGCTCATACCGTGGTGCTTCATCGTGCCGAAGCTTTCCGTGAAGCGCCTTGCCAAAATATCCGCCTGGGCGCCCCCGTATCGCGAGATTGTCTCGCAACGGGCTTTATGGGGCACCGTTCTCGGCCTGTTTGGCGGCAATTACACCTGGTATCTCTTCTTGACTTGGCTTCCCTATTATTTGGAGAGGGACCGGCACTACACGCATGACCGCCTTGCCGTCATCGCATCGTTGCCATTCTGGGGAGTTGCTGCCGCATCTATGCTTTTCGGTCTGCTCGCGGATGCCATCATCCGTCGCGGCCATGAAGCAGGCAAGGTGCGGCAGATCTTCGTCTCATTAGGCTTGCTCGGCTGCTGCGCGTTCCTCTTACCCGCCGTGCTGGTGCGCCAGGCAAGTCTTTCAACTGCTCTTTTGGTGCTGGCCTGCATATCCATGGGTGCGTTTTCATCCAATCACTGGGCGTTGACCCAACACATCGCGGGAGCCGAAGCTGCAGGAAAATGGACGGGATTTCAAAACTGCATGGGCAACTTTGCCGGTGTTATTGCGCCTTACGTGAGCGGATTTACCTTGCAAAGAACGCACTCGTTTTTGCCCGCCTTCGCCATCGCGTGTGCGGTGCTGTTGCTGGGCGTGTGTGGATACTGGTTCGTGGTTGGAACTCCGAAGCAAACTATCTGGCGCGGATCCGTAACTCTTGCAGATGGTGCAACATGTTTACAAATATTTTGACCGTGGTGGCGTAATTTATTGCAGATTCTTCCGTCCAACAGTTTAAGCCGGCACGACACTTGAGTTTGGCATTGCGTTCTGCGCCCCATCGGGCGGCCGAACCAACGAGTTGGCGCACCCTGCATTGCGGCTGGTGCGCCCCCGGTGGGTATCTTCCTCCGAGTACCCACCGGTCCTCTGCCCAAGCGGGATTTCAGCAGCGCCATTCTTCAACGCAACCAGCGACAGCCGGAAAGCGGGCCGATGTACGCGAACCTCAGGCGCCTCGATCCCGGCCTCTCGACTCAGATGCAACAACTCGTTAGCGCGAAAAGAAGCTCTGACGGAGATCACTCCATCATGAATCGTGATCGGCTGCCAACGAAACAGAACCTTGCTGGCAGGCAAGAAGAAATACGGCACAACGTGGCGTTCCAAATCGCAGATCAGCAGGCCCCGGCGAGCCGTCTCGTAGAAGTTCCGAAGCAACTCGACGACGCGCGCGTCCTCGAAGTGGTGCAGGAACAGAGACGAAAGGACGAAATCGAAACTCCCGGGTTTAAATGGCAGCCGGAAGGCATCTGCGAGTAGCTTGGGATGAGGCGCATTGCCCAGGTTGACAGCATTATGATCCAGGCTGAAAATCGAGGCTCTTGGAAAAAGCTCTTGGATCAGGCGCGCCGTATCCCCGGACGCCGCACCAACGTCTAACAATGTAAACCGTTCCGTTGGGCCCGCAACCCTTGCGAGCGTCTTGCGAAGCACCGAGTGGCCACCGAAGTTCTTGTTGATCCGGACCAGGTCGGCTAAATTTGGGCGCGCTTCCTCTGGTGGAAGATGATCCAGCAGTTCTGGCTTGATCAGCCGTTTCGAAAACACTCTTATGAGACTCCCCGCCCGGCAAAGTGGTAAAAGAATGATGGCACACTCGTGAAGACTCCATTGCTCTCCAGGCGCGGCCTTTTAAAGACGGCTGGCGCTGCAACTGCTCTTGCTCCCTTCGGCGCTCGCGCGCAAAGCCATTCAACGGCCGCGGAAACAGGTCCCACAACCTCCACCGTTCAAGACCGTGACCGCCGCATGCAGTGGTGGCATGAAGCGCGCTTCGGCATGTTCATTCATTTCGGCCTCTACAGCGTGTTGGGGCGTCATGAATGGGCGATGGAAGAAGAAGGCATTCCAGTCGCCGAATACCAGCAGCTCGCCAAGCAATTTAATCCGGCCCCGCATGCCGCTCGCGCCTGGGCCAAGCTCGCCAAGACCGCCGGCATGAAGTACATGGTGATGACAACCAAGCACCATGAGGGCTTTTGCCTCTTCGATACCAAGCTGACGGATTATTGCGCGCCGAAGCAAGCCGCCGGCCGCGACCTGGTAGCGGAATACATCGAAGCAGCGCGATCGGAGGGCATGCACTTCGGCTTTTATTACTCGTTGATGGATTGGCACCACCCCGATGGCGCCCGTTGCCGCAACGACGAGGCGGCTCGCCGCCGCTTCGTGGACTACATCCACGGGCAGGTTCGTGAACTGTGTTCGAACTATGGCAAAGTTGACGTGCTCTGGTATGACGTCAACTGGCCGTTGTCGCCGGAGGGCTGGGAATCCGTCACGATGAACAGGATGGTTCGCCAGTTACAGCCGGACATCTTGATCAACAACCGCTCCGGGATTCCCGAAGACTTCACCACTCCCGAGCAAGAAATCCGGGCCTCTTCCGAGCCCTGGGAGGCCTGCATGACGATGAACGATAGCTGGGGATTTCAGCGCGCCGACGACAATTGGAAGTCACCGAAGACCATCGTGCGCAACCTGCTCACTTGCACGCGCGACCAGGGCAATTATTTGCTCAATATCGGCCCGCGCGCGGATGGTTCCATCCCCGAGCCGTCAATTGAAATCCTTACGGCCGTCGGCAAATGGATGGACACGCATGGCGATCTCATCCACCACGCCGACCTGTGCCAGGTAAAGCGTTCCGAATTTGCAGACTTCACGCGCCGGGGCAACACTCTGTTCATTCACGCATATTTCTGGCCGGGCAACACACTGGCCATCGGCGGCCTGCAGCAGAAAGTTCTCTCAGCCAAGATGTATCCATCCGGCGAACCGGTCAAATTTGAACAAGAGCAGTTTCGAGTCCGATTTTTGGACCTGCAAACAACCGCCCCCGATCCCATCGCCAGGGTTTTGGAGGTCGAATGTGACGCCGAACCGACCCAAGACCAGTTGGCGATTCGAATCAACCGTCCTCGCGATGGCGTGTAGGACGGTTTCGCCGCCACAGAGCCGAACACGATTGAACCATAATAGGGATAAAGAAAGAACATGAGATGAGTAGTACACCACAACAGCCGACCTATATCATTCCACCGCCTTCTAGCCCCAACTGGAAAATGCCAGCGCTCGTTGGAGTGCTCGTGCTGCTGGCCGCGGCGAACATTTTTCTATTCGTCCAGCTTGAGCACCTCAGGACCGACAGCAAAAACGAGATGGCGAAGCTGACCAATGACCTGAACAGTGCGATGGAAAAGATGCGCATCGATTCGAGTGAACAGGTGCAGCGCTCCCGCCGCAGCGTGGAAGAGTTGCAGGAGCGTCTGGCGGCGCAGCGCCGCGCGGCCGACCAGGCTGTGGGCCAAGCCAAAGTAGATGCACAACGGCGAGTGGAGATGCTGCAGGAGCGCGTCGCCCAGGAAGAGGCGGCACAGCAGCAGGCCATCACTGCTGTCAAGCAGACCGCCGATACCGCCACAACCCAGCTTCAGAGCGTGTCAACCGATGTCGGCAACGTGAAGACCGACGTACAAAATACCAAGACTCAGTTGCAGCAGACCATCGATAATCTGAAGCGCGCGACCGGCGAACTGGACAGCCATGCCAGCCTGATCGCAACCAATGGGAAAGAGCTTCAGGCGCTGAGAGAACTCGGCGAGCGGAACTATTCGGAGTTCACTATTGCGAAATCCAAGAAGCCTTCGCGCGTCGCGGATGTGATGATTGAATTGAAGAAGGCCGATGTTAAGCACAACCGGTTCACGATCGCGATCACCGTGGATGATAAAACGGTGGAGAAGAAAGATCGCACCATTAACGAGCCGATCCAGTTCTATACTTCGAAAGCGCATCAGCCTGATGAGATCGTAGTGAACACAGTTCGTAAAGATACCATCGTTGGTTACTTGGCGACTCCAAAAGTACAAACAGCGAGAGCAGGAACTTAATATGTTTTCAACTCCCATGCGATATCCGGAGCAACTCATTGCTCGCATGCGGGAAGACTTGACGCAATATGGTGTCGAGGAAACCCGCACACCTGAAGAAGTAAACCGCAAGCTGGCGCCGGGAAGCGGCACGGTGCTGATGGTCGTCAATTCCGTGTGCGGCTGCGCGGCGGGAAAGGCGCGCCCCGCCATCGGCATGGCGCTGGAACACACTGTGCGGCCAGACAAAACAGCCACGGTATTTGCAGGCGCCGATTTGGAAGCCGTGGCGCGCGTTCGCGAGTTGCTGGCCGGCGTGCCGCCTTCTTCGCCATCCATGGCGTTATTCCGTGACGGCAAGCCCGTTTTCGTGCTTCACCGGCACCAGATCGAGATGCGTCAGGCGCCGGAGATAGCAAAGCTTCTGACCGAAGCCTTCGATCAATACTGCGTCCCAGCGAAGCAGTAGTTCCGCGAGCCCAACTCCTATTCAGTTCCAAACCGATAGAGGCCGTTTTCCTCGATGAACTGGCGCACCGGAGTGGGCAGTTCCGGCGTAGGCTCTCCCGCCGCCAGGCGCGCGCGGATCGTAGAGCTAGATACCGGGAGCGCCAAGCCTGTGAGCCGATGTACCCGCGCATTCTGGGGAACACGATAATCGGCGCCAGGCCGGGAGACCACGATGAACTCTGTCATCGCTACCACGTCCTGCCATTCTTTCCAGCTCTCCAGATCCTCAAACGCATCCGATCCGATCAGGAAGAATAAATCGTCAGCGGGTGAGAGCTGGGTTCTGAAGCGCCGCAGCGTATCGACGGTATAGCTCTGCTCGGCGCCTTCTTCCAAGCGTGACGCCTGAAATTGCGGATAGGGCGCGCAGGCGAGCTCCACCATCCGGAACCGTTCCTCATAGGGCGTCACCGCCGCGGGATCTTTGTGCGGTGGATGGGCGGCCGGAATGAAGAGAATCTTGTCCAGTGAAAACGTTGTGAGCGCCTCTTCCGCAATGCGAAGATGCGCCTCGTGGATCGGATCGAAAGTGCCTCCAAAGAGGCAGATTCTCTGGCCTTTACGCTTCGGCTCTGGCATGCAGTCGATAGGGGTCGCTCGCTGAATTGTGTTCGCTCGCGGTCTGCTCTTCGGCCGCGCGGCTCGCCAGCTCGTCGCATCGGTTGTTATCTTCGTGCGAGGCGTGCCCCTTGGTCCACTTCCAATGTGTCTGGTGTGCGCTCACCAGTTCATCCAGGACAGTCCAGAGATCCCGATTTGTCACCGGCTGCTTATCGGCCTTCTTCCAGCCGTTTCGCTTCCACCCGTGTATCCATTTCGTAATCCCGTTGCGCAGGTATTCGGAATCCGTCACAATCTCCACCGCGCAGGTCTCTTTGAGCCGCTTCAGACCCTCGATCGCGGCCGCCAATTCCATGCGATTGTTCGTGGTGTGAGGGCTCGACCCAAACAACTCCCGCTTGTAGTCGCCATAGCGCAGGATGCAAGCCCATCCGCCAGGACCGGGATTGCCTTTGCAGGCGCCGTCGGTGATCAGTTGAACCTGTTTCAAGCTACGTCAGCGCACTCCAGCGCTGAAACCTGCTCGAGTTCCCCGCTGAAGAAAAGCTCCACGATCTCAAGAATGCGCGCGATCTCGTGCGCCCGGTAAATCTCTGTTCGTAGCTTGGAGCCATTGCGCACCCCGTGAGTGAAGTACGTCGCGAATTGCTTCATCTTGCCGATGGCATCGGCTTCACCATGCTCCTGGAGCATCAAATAGTACGTCTTCATCATGCTGTACCGGTCATGCTCGGGCGGCACAATGTAGGATCCCGAGCGCAGGTACTCATCGATCTGGCGGAAAATCCACGGATTATAGGAAGCGGTGCGGCCGATCATGATGGCATCGCAGCCAGTCTCACGATGCATGCGCAGCGCGTCCTCCGGCGTGACAATGTCTCCGTTGCCGATCACCGGAATCTTCACCGCCGCCTTGATCTGCGCAATGCGCGACCAATCGGCCCGCCCGCTGTACCCCTGTTCGCGAGTGCGCGGGTGCAGCGCGACCGCCGCCAATCCGCAATCTTCCGCGATTCTTGCCATTTCCACCGCTACCAGTTCCTGGTCGTTCCAGCCGGTGCGAAATTTGCAGGTCAGTGGAATCGAAATTGCCCCTCGAACTTTGCGAAGAATGGTCTCCACCAACGGAAGATCTCGCAGAAGCCCAGATCCGCCGTTGCATTTCACTACTTTGTTTACCGGGCATCCGAAGTTGATGTCTACGATATCGAAACCACGGTCCTCGCACACGCGTGCCGCTTCCGCCATCACGTCGGGATCGGACCCGAATAGCTGGCAAGCGATCGGATGCTCTTCCGGCTCGAAGTACAAGTAACGAAAATTGCGGTTCGGTTTCTTGGCTCGGCGAGTGCTTACTACGCCATGTGAGCTGGTGAACTCGGTCATCAGTAGCCCGCACCCGCCCTGATTGCGGATCAAGCGCCGGAAGACGGTGTCGGTCACGCCTGCCATGGGAGCCAGCACGGTCGCTGGGCGAATCGGAACAGGACCGATGCCGTAAGCAGAAGGAAAATCGAAAATATAGCGGTCCGTCATGCTGGCGAGATTGTGTGCGACCGGAAAAGTGGGTCGAATGACCTTATTTTAACTGTCTCGCCCGAAACGTTGCGGCCCCGCATCGCGTTTTCACATATAGTGGGGACCGGCCGTGATAGTTGTGTCTAACTTGCTGAAAGTCATCGCCGCTTTTGTAGCCGGCGTAGTTGTCGCGCTGGCTGGGGCACTCATTTATGTGCGGGCAAGCGAGATGCTTCATCCGCCTCCCGTCGTTCAGCCCGTTTCGGCGAACGATCAGTTGGCGCAACTGCCCGTGCAGCCGCCCCCGCCAAAACAGGTGCCGGCAGAGCAAGCCCCGCCGCCCGCGAACGAAACCGACGAACCCAAGCCTGTCTCCAAACCGGTAAAACGGACCGCGCCTGTCGCCATCAAGGTCCGGGAGACTGCCCCGCCGCCCCGCGCAACCAAACCGGCGCCCGCACCTAGCGAACCCATTCAAATTGCGCAGAATACTCCCCCGGCGATTCCCTCGCAGAACGCCGATAGTAACCAGTTGACGTTGCCTCAACCGCCTTCGCCCGGCTACTCCGATCAGCAGCAGCCAAACCCGGAAGACAACGTTGCTGCTCCCACTCCCACCCGCCAGCCGCATGTGGTGACCCTGCCTTCCGGAACGGTCTTGAACGTTCGCCTGGGTGAGACGCTATCCACCGATCACAACTACACCGGCGACACGTTTCGCGGTACGCTCGAGACGCCCATCATCACGGGTGGCTTCATCATTGCCGACCGCGGTTCCCGCGTGCTGGGCCGAATCGTGAACGCTCAAAAGGCCGGCCACATTGAGGGTGCATCGGACCTGAATCTCACCCTCACGGAGATCAACACGACGGACGGGCAGCGCGTCGAGGTTCGAACCAACACGAACGATCGAAAAGGGCCGCCGGGCTCGAATCACAGCGGCGAAAAGATAGTTGGCGGAGCGGCGCTGGGTGCCATCATCGGAGCCATTGCGGGCGGAGGTAAAGGCGCAGCCATAGGTGCTGGCGCTGGCGGTGCGGCTGGAACTGGTGCAGCCATGGCGACGCACGGCAAAGCCTGCGTAATCCCCACAGAGACCCGCTTGAGCTTCAGCCTCCAAGCTCCGGTTACATTAACCGAAAAGCTGAATTAGCCGGTCCGTTGGACGAGCGCATGAATCAACCACGTTTGACCGCTTCCAGCATCTGCCACTTCGAGCTGTCGAGCTTGCGCGGCGTGGGTTCGATCTCCACTATCTCGTCCAGTTGATCCGGCGTGGCCGGACGCAGTTCTCTGAACTTCCGTGCCGACGAAAGCACGTTGCGCTCGAGCGATCCGACCGTCTGGTTATAAGTCTCAACCGTCTTCTCAATTGCATCGCCGAGCCTCACAAAGTGTTGACCCATGGTGACCAGCCGGGTGTACAGCTCGATCCCGCTGGTGCGAATTTTCTCGATGTTCTCGGCCAGGGCTTGTTGTCTCCAGCCCTGTGCAACCGCCAGCAACAGCGTAATCAGCGTGACGGGAGTCGCAATCATGACTCGATTCTTGACCCCATAATCGAGCAGCTCGGGGTCCTGCTCAAGCGCTGCGCTGAATAAGGATTCGAGTGGAAGAAACGCAACCACGAACTCAGGCGCGCACGGCAGCCGCTCCCAATAAGCTTTATCGCCGAGCGACTTCACGTGCGTTCTGACTTGCCTTGCATGATCGCTGAGGCACCGCAGCCGCTCGCCGTCTTCCTGCGCTTCAATAGCTCGAAGATAAGCTTCGAGTGATACTTTCGCGTCGATCACCACCTGGCATTGATTCGGTAAGCGGACGATCAGGTCCGGGCGCAGATTGGTCTCGCCGAAAAGCGTCTTCTGTTCGGCGAAATCGCAATACTCCAGCATGCCAGCAAGTTCCACCACGCGTCGAAGCTGCATTTCGCCCCACCGCCCGCGCTGGATCGGCGAACGCAAAGCCGTCTTCAATTGATCCGTTGACTGCCGCACGCGCTCCTGCAATTGCATCAGCCCTTGTACCTGCGCCGAAATGTCCGCGTACGCTCCGGCGCGCGAACGCTCGATCGCTTGTACTTGCTCCTCGAACCGGCGCAGGCTTTGGTTCACCGGCTCCACTACGTGCTGAATCTGATCCCGGCTGCGATCGAGAAAAAGCTGGCTGTTGCTCTGCAGCGCGTCGGCAGCTAAAGCGCGAAATTTCTCTTCGAGCTGCTGCTGCGTCTTGGTTAGCAGGGTTAACTGCAACTCCGCGAGTTCCCGGTTCTTGGCGCTCTCGGCTTCGCTCTGAAGGGCAGATCTTCTTGCTTCTTCGAGCGCCCGGTTTCGCTGTTCCGATTCCTCCCGCGCCGCCGCAGCCGTCTGCCGCCAGCGCCTGGCCTCCGAAAGCTGATAGGCGGCAACACTCACGGCGGCGAACAAAAGCGCCACTAGTACCGAAATAAAGAAAGCAGGCACTCTCTCCAGTATCTCAAACAAAACCCGCCGGTTTTGTTTAAACTTCCAGCCCGATGGCCCTCATCAGCTCGAGCGCGTTGCTGTGTGTAACCACACCCGGCCGTAATCGATAGTCAAACTCGATGCGGCCGTCAAGAATCCGATCATCAAAATGTACGTTTGCGGCTGCCGGTCCAAGATCCTGTTCGATCTCTGCAAGCGCCAAATCGTGCGTGGTGATCAGGCCGATTGCGCCCGCTTTCACAAGCGCCCGCACGACGCCAGAAGCCCCGATGCGCCGGTCATGCGAATTTGTTCCGCTCAGCAGCTCATCCAGTAAGAAGAGCATATGGCGCGACTGCGCAAGCCCAACGATCTCGCGAATTCTTGTGATCTCCGCGAAGAAGCGCGAGCGATTGTCCTGAAGCGAATCTACCACGCGAACCGAGGCGCCCACATGAAGCGGCGAAAGGCTCATCTGTTTGGCGGCAACCGGGCCGCCCGCCCACGCGAGAACCGCGTTCAGCCCGACTGAGCGCAACAGCGTGCTCTTGCCCGACATGTTCGATCCACTCACGATCAGAAGGCGCAGGCCGCCGCTGATCGCTACATCGTTGGGAACGCACTTGGCCTGCGACATCAAAGGATGCTGCATCGCTTGTGCTTCGAAATATGCTTCGCCATCGCGAAACGACGGGAAAGACCATTCCGGGCGCTCGAATTTGAGCGATGCCAGTGAAGATAGTGCTTCGAATTCTGCAACCGCTCGCACCCAGCCTCCGACGTGCTTTCCGTTCACGCGGCGCCACGCCTCGATGCCCATCGCCGCCTGCTCGCGCCACAGTACAAGGACCCGAATGCCGCGAATCAGGCGATGCTCACTCGAATCCAGCACATCCATCCAGCGCTCCAACTGTGCGATGCGCCGCGATGCCGCCGAGCCCTCGATGTTCAGCGTTCCCCGGAGCTGTTGCAAGCGCGGTGTCTCGAACTGCTCGTGTTCAAGACGCTGCAGCAACAGTGAAAGGATTCGAAGATCGTGTCCCGGTGTGTCCGCGGCCTCTACGATCTGCGTCACGCGCTTGCGAACGACGTACCAGATAACGAGATTACAAGCGAGCACGATGGCGAATGGGGCCACAGGAAGAGTTCTTATAAGAAGCGCTGGAGCCGTGATTAAGGCGGCAATCGCAAGAAGCGGCGCGACCACTCGCAAAGAGGGCGGGATAAATACCGGGGGCGCCAATCCCCATGCCCCCAGAGTATTTTCATGCACCTCCGCCCGCACGTCCTCGCCCAGCAGCGCGACGTCTTCTCGGAGATCCAGCCGGCTGGTCAGCTCGCGGACCGCTTCCTGCCGCAGAAGCGCCTCGTCATGCTCTGCGGGTGAGCGAAACCAATCTGCAAGCGTCCGTTCGCCGCTCGCGGTTCGAGCTGTCGCAATCAGCTCAAACAGCGACCCTTCCCCGAACACGTCCAGATCATCTGAATACACGTGCCCCGGATCGCGAAACTGGTCGCCTGAATTTCCAGTTCCCATCCATTCATCATTTAGCCGCGCGATGCCGTGATCATAAAATCGGATGCCCCGTTCTGCAAACGTGCGGCGTCGCACCACGCGGTAATACAGAATCACCAAAGTCACAAAAACGACGGCCGGCGCCAGCAGCCACCACGCACTGAAGGCCTCGCGTGCGATCGAGAAGAATGCCATCACGGCCGTTGCCGCGGCGATCGCTAGCCGCCAGTTTCCGAGTTGAATGAACTGGCGCTGAGAACGTTGTTGTTCCGCTCGCCAGCGGTCTCTGCGCGTGACATATTCGTTCAGCGGGTCCATCCAGTCAAAGGATAAGGGCAATGCACTCACGCCACAAGCAATTACCATTTGAATAGCAATGAAACGCTCGGGCTTCGCCGATTTGCCGCTACATGGCGGCCGCGTTCCGGCATGGCTCGCCGAGCGCATGCAGAAACTGGGGACCGCGATCGTCGAAAGCATCGTTCATCACTACGGCGCGGCCGAATTCTTGTCGCGATTGAGCGACCCCTTCTGGTTCCAGGCGCTCGGCTGCGTTATGGGAATGGATTGGCACTCGTCCGGGATTACAACTTCCGTGCTCGGCGCATTGAAACGTGGCTTGAATCCCCGCGCTCATGAGCTCGGCATTTACATCTGCGGCGGGCGTGGCAAACAATCGCGCAAAACGCCGGACGAGCTGCTGGCTATCGCTGATCGCATCAGCCTCGACGGCAATGCACTCGTAAGAACCAGCCGGCTTACAGCGAAGATCGACAACAACGCCATAGGCGACGGGTTTCAAATCTACCTGCACTCGTTCATCCTCGCGGCTTCCGGCGATTGGGCCGTCGTGCAACAGGGCCTGAATGACGGAACCGGACTAGCTCGCCGTTATCACTGGCATTCCTCGTCGGTGCGCGATTTCACGAGCGAGCCGCACACCGCCATTGTGGGCGAACCAGAGGGCATTATCCTGAACCTGGTCGACCGCCGCGCCAGGCGCGCGCAGGACGCACTGCTCACCATCGCCGCCGAGCATCCCGAGAAAACTCTTCGCGAGGTGCGGCGGTTGACCATGCCCTCACATCATGATGTGCGCCCGGAGAACATCGATCTCAAACGCTTGGGCGCCGTGCTTGCGGTCAGCTACGAACGTCAACTGCGGGATTTCGCTTCGCTTCTTCTGACGGAAAATCTCGGCCCACGCACGCTGCAAACGCTTAGTTTGATCGCCGAGGTAGTCCATGGAACACCAAGCCGCTTCTCGGATCCGGCACGCTTCTCGTTCGCTCTGGGCGGAAAAGATGGCCATCCCTTTCCCGTGCCGCTGAAGACCTACGACGAATCTCTTGCCGTATTGCGGCGTGCACTTGATCGCGCGAAGCTCGGCAATACCGACAAGATCGACGGATTCGCACGCCTCGATCGTCTGGTTCGAACAGTCGAGCAGCGAGCCGAACCGGTTGCCGATTTCAAGCGCGCGATAGAACATGAGCACGCGATCTCGCCTGCGCTGGGTGGGCGATCCGTCACTCCTAAGCCGGCTCAACTATCCCTATTCACACCGCAGCGCCAAACTTGATCAACCCTCCGGCACGCCTGCTTTACGAAACACCTTCAGCGAAGATTCCAGGCCCAGCCGCGCTGCCGCTTCCGGTGTCATGTCTTTCAGCCCGCGCCCAAAAACCTCCACGCTCAGCGCGTCCGTGTAGCCGATGGTTTCAAGCGCCCGCAGAAATCCGGTCAGGTTAATAACGCCCTCGCCCGGCAGCAACCGTTCGTTATCGCGGATCTGTTGAGGCGGCAAGTTCGGCGCATCGTTGAAATGAACATTCACAATGCGCTCCCGTCCCGCCGCGAGAATGTCCTGCGTTGTCGCTCCCGCAAGATGCCAATGCCACGAATCGAGCGTCAAGCCGACGTTCGGACCGCACTCCTTCGCGAACTCGAGCATATCGTTCATGCGCCAGATGAACTCATACTTGAATTGCTTGCGCAGATGTAGCGGGCCCAGAAATTCGAGCCCAAGCCTCACCTTGTCCTTCGCCAGAATGCGCGCGCTTTCCGTAAACCTCTCTTTGTAGATCCGCCGCAACTCGTCTTTTGGCGTATCGCTCGACGGCATGATGTAAGTCATCATGCGCGGGCAGCCCATAGCGGCGGCGAAGGAAGATGCGTGCTCCACTTTGGGCAGCGACGCCTGAAACGCCGCCTCGTCCTTTCGAAAGTCTCCAGGAAAATCTAGAACCGCCGGACGAAGGTGCAGTCGCTCAAACAACTGACGGGTAGCTTCCGCACCTGCTTTCATCGCAGGATCTAGCATTACGTCGCAACCTGGATATCCCACTCGCGCCGCGAGCTCGGGAAATTCCGGCCAGCCTACCCGCCCTGAAAGAAGCACGCTGTTCAGGGAAAGAAACATGTGGCGGGCGCCAGTCTGGCCAACCAGCGCCCGAGTACCCGCAACCCCCGCCAGCAACTTCAGCGAATCGCGCCGATTCAAACTATTCACGTCTCGATCATATGACGGCTAGCGGCTCAAGGTGTAGTTGACGATGATGTCGGTCATGATCTGAATGGGTTGGCCATTCAACAGCGTGGGGCGATAACGCCATTGCCGCACCGCCTCAAGTGCCGATTCGGAAAGATCATCGCTCGGTGAATTGAGAACCCGAAGTTCCACCGGAACACCGTCTTTGGAAATCGTAGCCTGTATCTCGACCGTACCCTGAACACGGGCCGCCTTTGCTGCTTCGGGATAAATGGGCTGAACCTTGGTTGTCAAGTTAGCCTCTGCCACTCTTCCGCCGATCTGCACGGTCCTCGGCTCGTCTTCGGTTGTGCTGATCACCTTGTCAGCTACTGCTTCGCTACCTTCGGTTGTCATTGTGAATTGGCGATCCATCTTTGTATCGCCTTTAACGTCGAATTCGCGGAAGATGGAAACAAATCCCGGCTTCTCCAATCGCAGAATATATTGCCCTGCGCCGTCGCCTTCCAGGCTGAATCTGCCGTCGGCCCCGGTGACCGTCTCCTGCTTCGCCCCGGTATCAGGATTCGAAAGCAGAACGTTGACGCTAGAGAGTGCGGCGCCATTCGAATCGGATACGGTGCCAGTAATAGTGGCGGCCGAAAGACCTGCTGAGGTCAAAAGAGCCGCGAGAATTGTGTGTTTCATGGTAGAACCTCCTCGTTCGCTGAAACCTTGATCGGAACCCAAACTCACCGTCGAAGCGGCGATCGCAACGCTCCCGAGCGCGCAAGCAAGCGCCACGGCCCTAAAAGGACCGAGCAATGCGGCTGTCGGATTCAGAATGGCTCGCACTCGGTCCTCCAGCTCGCAAGAGCGCACCATGCTGATTGCGAGGCTGGGCATTTTCGCTTCGCGCCCCATCGCCCGCGCCACAGCCACCAGCTCTTTCGCGTATTCCGAAGGACGAAAGCCCAGGCGCACCGCCTCCGCATCGCAGGCGAACTCGCTTTCGGCGCGCAGTCTTTGCCGCATCACCCACACCAGCGGCTGAAACCACCACAGTGCGGCCACCACGTGTGCAGCTACTTGTGCAGCCACGTCGCGGCGTCGTACATGAGCCAGTTCATGCGCCAGAACGGCTTCCAATCGCGTGGGGGTCCAGTGCTCAACCGATGCCGGAAGCAAAATCCTAGGCCGCAAAAATCCACAAGTCAGCGGAACTTCCAGCTCGCCGGAAACGAGAATCTCAGCTCCCCGCGCAAGCTTCTCGACCGTGCGCCTCAGCGCCGGGCCTAGTGGTGTTGCGCGCCGCGCCATTCTTCTCGCCGCAACAGCCCCGGCGGCCAGAGGCGCGAACGCGAGCAACGCTCCGGCGAGCCAGATCACCAGCAGCCAGTTGATGGGTCGCGGAGCGGGCACGTAGACCGCTCTTGACGAGATCTCCTGAACCGTCACCATCGCCGTCGCAACATGCGCTCGGCTCCACAGCGGAATGTAAATCTCCGGGAAGAGTATAGAGAACAGCGGGAGCAGCGCGAGCAGAACAAACACCGCGAGCACCAGCCCATGCCGAAACGCAGCACGTTGCCCTTTACTCAATCGGCGCAGCGCTTCCCCTGCAATCAGCAGCACCGCCGAACGGCTCAAGAGCTCCAACCAGAAAGGCCAGTTCATCACCGTCCCTCCTTGCGAGCCTCGTCAATCAACGCCGCCAGCCTATCGAAATCCTCCGCTGTCAGATCGCGCGCCGAAACATTTAGCAGCGTAGCCACCGCGTCCTCGGCCGATCCGTCGAAAAACGTGTCCAGCAGGTGGGCTACAGCCGAGCGCCGGGCCTTCTCACGCGTCACCACCGGCGCATAGACGTAACGGAGATCTTTCTCTTCATGGCGGATGTGTTTCTTTTCTTCGAGCACGCGCAACATGGCGCGCACCGCTGAATAGCTGGGAGGATCAGGAATCCCTTCCAGGATTTCGGCCACCGTCGCCCGCCCTTTGCGGTACAGCACGTCCATGATTTGCCGCTCCCGGCGGCTGAATTTGTGCTGGGAAAATAGCATGTTGCTAGAAAAATAGCATCAACGCGGAAAGCTGTCAACCCCCTAAAACGCTATCCTCCGCGCTCACTCAGGAAAAAATTGCAACTCGCCCGGTGCCAGCGTCCCCCCCGGTTATCGATAAATACTTGAGACTGTGGATCTTACAAATGCGCATAACATTGGCCTCTCCCTTGCTCCAAGGGCCCACGGAGGTTCGAAGTGAAATATCTTTTGGCGTGGATTTTAGGCGTGCCCGGCGGCATCATCGTGCTTTGGTTCTTGTTCAACCACATGCATTAACAAGCTGCCTACCATAGCAATGCGGGCGCGGGCGGCTCTGGCATGGTAGCTCTCGCCCTTTGAAGCATAACGCCACGGCGGATCGCGTGCCATCATGATCGGCATGAGTTTGGCTTGCGACTTGCCCCCTGTTCGCTCTCCTGATAATGCATTTGCCGGGTGCGGCGCACTGCTTCCGCGAGTCGGCGAGTCCTCTGAGGAGACGGCTCGATGCAGCCTCTTAAGAGCGTAAAGGGAGCCTGGGGTGCGGTCCGCTGGAAGATGCTCATCATCTTCGTCTTCTTCAGCATTACCTCGATGTTTTTGGTCGCGTGCTTCTCGGTTGCCGTCCTCAACGTTGTGATCAGACGTGAGAGCCCCTACTTCATTGAGGAGCGGATAAACGGGATCGTCGACAATCACAGAAGGCTCGCGTCCTTCCTGCTGGCCCAAGTTCAAGGCTGCAACCTACCCGCCTCAGACTCTCCTCTATTTACCGATTATTCAAGTGGGGTGTGGCCGGGAGCTGAAACTTTGATTACAGTACTGCCCAAAGGAGCGATCAACAGAGCCAAACCTAAGTGGCTCGACTCAGACTCTTTCGCCGGCGTCGTTGTAGATCAGGGCCACCTCGAGATCCGGTCTTTCAGAACGGCAGAGCGGCCCGGATGTTCCGTGACTCTGCTTGAGCGGATACCCATCGGCAATTCTTTCCTAAAGCAACTGGCAAGCGTACTGGGTTTGCAGGTTTCCGGCAGTAAACAAAAAATGCTCCGGCGTTACGGGGCTCATGAGGAGATTTTCCACGATATTGAAGCCAATTTCGTGCCGGGCTCATCCCGCCCGGTTTCCGCCGTAGTAACTGCCCGGAATTGGCAAACGGGATTATTTGAGGACTGGGAGCTGTGTCAGGTTCGTCCCAGCTATTCGCGGACAGTAGAGAACCTGAGTCATATGGGGATGCAAACCGCAACTTGGGTTTCGCTACTCGGGGCTATCGCACTTGCGCTAGTGATCTTGTATGCGTTGGGATTGCTTCTCTCCGTTCGGCTAAGTCAACGCATTGTGGCTGTGATCGATGACTTGACTCACGGCGCTATCCAGATCGGCAAGGGCGATTTCTCAGTTAGACTCGCGGTTCCCGGCCATGATCAACTCGGCATGCTCGCTTCCTCGTTCAACGACATGACCCGCGATCTTGAAACCCTGCGCCAACAGGAAAAGCAGAATGCCATTCTCGAACGGGACATAGCTTTGGCGCACGAAGTACAGCAGTACCTTTATCCCCGTGTCCCGCCCGTCTTATCTGGAGCGAAGGTCTGGGGAGTAACTGCGCCTGCTCGCATGGTTAGCGGTGACCTGTTTGATTTCCTGTCCTTCAGCAAGAGCGAGGTGGGATTGCTGTGTGCGGATATCAGCGGAAAGGGTGTCTCCGCTGCCTTGATGATGGCGCAACTGCAAGCGCTCGCGCACGGCCGCCTGCTTCCTTTAAATGAAAACCGTACGAGGCCACGGCCGGATGCATTTATGACCGCGCTCAACGGGGATCTTCAAGGCCGCTTTGGTAACAACCGGTACGCCACTATGTTCTACGGAGAATATGATTCCGAGAGCAAAGTCTTACGGTACATCAACGCCGGACACTGTCCGCCCTTGTTAATCTCCGAGGCAGGCGAAGTGACGAAGCTTACCGGAGGCGATCTGCCCGTGGGTTTGTTTCCTGAAATTCGATATCAGGAACTTCAAGTGACCTTGTCAACTGGTTCTGCCTTCGTTGTGTATACCGATGGAGTCACAGACGCCCTGAATTCTCAGGGAGAGGAGTTTGGTGAACAGCGGCTCCTGAGTTGTTGCTCTTCGTTGCCCAAAGGAGCTAACGCCGAAACGATTTGCATGCTCCTCTCGACAAGAGTTGCTGAGTGGGCAGCCGGAGTAGTGCAATTTGATGACACGACCATTCTCGTGCTGTCCGCGGAGTAAATTGCACCCCCAGGTCGCAAATCCCAGGCCAGTACCCACTACATCGCCCGTCGCATTAAGGGGTATGGACGATGCTGCGCGCCGCAGCCGATAATTATTACAAGTCATAGACGAAAGCCCGCCCCACGAAGCAAGGCCCACGTGCGGCCCTGTCTTCCGGACACATTCGCCTCGCCGGGAATGTAGGGTACCGGCCGGAGGAGAATCGTGAAGTTAGCCAACGAATCCCGGTTTTTGATGTGCCCGCCGCACCATTTCGGCGTCGAGTATGTGATCAATCCCTGGATGCAGGGCCAAATAAATGGCGCTGACCAGGATCTTGCATCCAGGCAATGGATGCAGTTTCACGCGTTAATGAGCAATTACGCCGGTATAGCGCTCATGCGCGCAGTCAGTGGTTTGCCAGACCTGGTGTTTACCGCCAATGCGGCCCTGGTGTGTGACCGAGCCGCCGTTCTCAGCAGTTTCCGTTGCCCGGAACGTCAACCGGAGGCGCGCTATTACGCCGACTGGTTATCTGAAGACGGTTTCGAGGTCAAGACACTGCCTCCGGGAACTTTGTTTGAGGGAGCCGGAGATGCTTTGTTCGATCGCGGCATCGCCACTCTGTTGTGGTTTGGCTATGGATATCGCTCCGACGCAGCAGCCGTACCGCATCTGCAGACCTTAATCGATGTGGAGGTGCAAGAGCTGCGCCTGTGCGATCCGCGTTTCTATCATCTCGACACCTGCTTCTGTCCTTTGGAGGGGGGGTATCTCCTCTACTATCCGCCGGCGTTCGATGGGCAAGCAAATGCGGCGATAAAATCTCGTATTCCGGCCGACCGGAGATTCGCCGTAGCCGAACAGGACGCCGTCCACTTCGCATGCAATGCCGTTAACATCGGAAACAAGGTCATACTGAACTACGCAACCAGCGAGCTTGCCGCTTGGTTGGTGTCTTGCGGTTTCGACGTCATTCAGACACCTATGTCGGAATTCATCAAAGCGGGTGGCTCAACCAAGTGCCTCTCGCTCCGCCTTGATGAATCCTGATGTAGAGTGAAGCAGGCCATGCAATCGGCAACTACCGCACTCTGTGGCCACGCTCATCCGCCCACTATCAATTTGATGTTCATACAATTTTAATAACCGCAGTGTAGTTTTCAAGGACGTTCCTATGTCTTCGAAATGCGCCAGACGAATTCTACCCGTGCTGCTTCTTTTGACATCACTGCAGGCCGGTGCGCAAGTTGCCCGGTCGTTTATCACCGGAACAGTTGGCGATATGCAAGGGAATCGCATTCCCGGCGCCAAGGTCAGAGCGATCGAAGCAACGACAGGGCTGAAACGAGAGACAGAGACTAACTCACAGGGAACGTACTCGCTGGTTGATCTGCCGGTTGGCAAATTTCGAATAGAAATTGAGAAGCCGGGCTTTACAAAGCTCTGCGTGAACAATGTGGTCCAGGAGGTAGGGCAGACGCGAACGATCGATGCGACATTGAGCCTCGCCAGCAGGACCGACGAGGCCGAGGTCACAGAAGCCATGGTGCAACTCGACAGAGTCGATGCAACCGTAGGATCTCCAATTGAGGCGACACAGGTAGACGAGCTGCCTATCAATGGCAGAAATTGGGCGACGCTTACTTCGCTTGTACCCGGAGCGCTTGACAATGGAGCAGGGGACCAGCGAACCATTCGCTTTGCCGGCCACGGACTGGATGATAACAACGTGACCCTTGACGGTGTAGACGCGACCGCGGTTTATAACCAGGAGCAACGTGAATATGTGCGTCTTACCATTCCGCTCGATTCTATTCAAGAGTTCGATGTGAAGGACCAGACTTTCGGCGCGGATGTGGAAGGTGGAACCGCGGGTGGTCAAGTTGCGGTCGTGTCACCGTCGGGAACAAATTCATTCCACGGCAACCTGTTCGACTATTTTCGGAACGATGCCATCGAAGCGCGCACGCCGTTTAACGGGCCATCACCCAATCCGTTTCTCCTGAATCAATTCGGCGCGGGCGTCGGCGGCCCGATAAAGAAGGACAAATGGTTTTTCTATGCCAATTATGAGGGGTTGAGGCAGCGGCTGGATGGCACACAGATTGGACTCGTCCCGAGCCCCAGCTTCATCGCTCAAGCTTCGCTCATGTCGCCTGCTTTAATTCCGATTCTAAGGGCGTTTCCTGCCGGCACATCGCCTACCGCGAAGCCAAATGTGTGGAACTATGACGCGCCCGGGCGGCAGGTTGACAACGAAGATTCGGGCATGATCCGCATTGATTATCACTACTCCGACAAGACGACTGCTTTCATCCGCTATAACGCGGATGAAGCTGTCGAGACGACGCCGGCGGGAAATCTAACAGCACTGACGGGGTATGATACTAAGTTCAACAACGGCGAAGTTGAGCTGCTGCACGTGTTCAGCCCCATTGTCGTGAACGAAGCCAAATTCGGGATCGACCAGGACAATTATCACAGTGGAACAATTTCTCCGACGCCGTACACTATCAGCGTCTCCGGATTCAGTTCGCTAGCCGGCGATACGACCTCCGACTATCCTTCGAAATCGATCAGCGCTTTGGACGATGTCTCATGGTCGAAGGGCAACCATACGCTGAAGTTTGGTTTCGAGGCGAAGAGGTTCTTCCTCAACCAGGGATCATCCAGCAGCGGAACGCTCACTTACACTTCCACTGGGAATTTCTTGAACAATCTGATGGGAACGGCATCCTACACAGCTCTCCTTCCGCTGGTAAGGCAACGCAAAACAGAATATTTCGCCTACGCGGAGGATGAATGGAAAGTAAACCAAAACCTCACCATCAATGCGGGTGTTCGTTACAACATTTTCAACGCCCTGCATGCAGTCAACAATGACGATGTGCCGTTCGATTTCGAAACTTGCGGTGGTTTCTGCCCGCGAACATATTCCTATTTCAACCCTCGCTATAACGATATCGATCCGCGGGTGGGCATTGCATGGTCACACGGCCAAACCGTTGTTCGTATCGGCGCGGGTATCTACCACACGGATGGGCAGCTAGATGATCAAAACTTGCCGATTTCGAATACCGTCGATCGATATTCGTTTACCAACACGTCATTTCCGGGATTGGCGTATCCGCTGCTTCCGTTCCTTACTTATGCCGAAAATGGCGGCTTAGGCGTTGTGTCGCCGCGTGATCTGCAACGCAACCGGAAGGACGATTATGTAGCAGCCTGGACATTCTCGTTGCAGCAGACACTGCCATTCAAATTGATTGGAACGGCGAGCTACCTGGGTAATAAAGCTACCGACGTCCTGACGACGACTTACACGAACCTTGCCGTTCCGCCGCAGAACCTTGTGCCTTACCCGCAATTTGGCGCGGTCTCCTGGCGCGGCGACGTTGGTAATAGCACGTTCGAAGCCTTGCAAATCAATGTACGGCGTGCCTTTCAGAATGGCTTTCTGCTGACTTCGAATTACACATGGTCGCATTCGATCAATGACGACAGCATTGGCGGGGGTGAATCCGATACGCCGCAGGATTCCTTCTGCCGCGCGTGCGACAAGGCAAGCAGCGATGATGACATCCGGAGTGCGTTTAACCTTTCGGCTGTCTATCAGCTACCGTTCGGGGCAGGGAAGCAATATCTGAGTTCTCCCGGGGTGGCCCGAGCCGTCTTCAGCAACTGGGAAGTCAGCGCGATTGCAACCGCACAAACCGGTTTGCCTGTCAATATTACGGTGGACCGCGCAAACTCCGCCGTGCCCGGGCTGTTTTCCATCAGCGGGGAAGAACGGCCGAACTATGTGTATGGCATGCCATTGACGCCGGTAGGCGGTTCCACTCCAAACGACTGGATCAATATCGCCGCTTTTGCGGTGCCGGCAAATCAGACGTTTGGAAATCTTGGCCGAAACGACTTTCGCGCGCCGGGTATTTCGCAGCTTGATCTGGGGCTTTCGAAATTCGTAACCGTCACGGAGCGGACCAACATCCGGTTGCGCGCCGATTTGTTCAACGTCTTCAACCGCGCGCAGTTCGGCGCCCCCAACTCAGATATTTCGCAGGGCAACTTTGGAATCATCACCAGCACGATTAGCAATTACGCAAGCGGCCGCGGCACGCCACGCGAACTGCAGCTTTCAGCAAAGATCGTTTTCTAAGAGGCACTTGTTCATCAATCCCGTTGCTTCGTTAGTTTGTACCACAGGACGATGGTCACAAGTGAAAAGCAGAAAATCAGCGCCGAGACCGCATTAATTTCCGGTGTAATCCCACGTCTTAACCGGGCCCAGATCTCTAGCGGCAGGGTGTTCTCGCGTCCTACCAGGAAAAATGTCACCGCGATCTCATCCAATGACAGGGTAAAGATCAAAAGCATCGCCGCAACCAAAGACAGCTTGACATTGGGCAGCGTGACACGCCAGAAAGTCCTCCACTCGCCCGCTCCCAAATCTCGAGAAGCTTCTTCCTGTGCTATATCGAGTTTCTGAAGGCCTGCCGAAATCTCGGTCTCAGCTACCGCGATCAGGGCCGTTCCATGTCCGATAGCTACCGTCATCAGGCTCAATTTAGCTCCGGCCGCCACGAAAAACGTCAGCAGAGACAATCCAGTGATAATGCCTGGAAGAATCAGCGGCAGCAAGACTAGCCTCCGAAAGATGATTTTGCCAGGCAAAGAGAGTCGTTCGAGCGCCAAGGCGGCCGGGAAGCCAAAGAATACGGAGATTATGACAGCGAAGGCGGCAACCAGGACGCTGTTCCGCACCGACAACCAGAGCGAGTCATCATTAAACAATATCTGGTACCAGCGCAAGCTCCAGTCGTGCGGTGGAAAGCCGCCGACGCTCTCTCCGTTGAACGAATACACGACCAGCACGAGAATCGGAAAGTAGAGAAATCCGAATACGGCCGCAGCGTGAATATTGAGCCAACTGCAGCGCGATCTAGTGGCCTCCATCACATACCTCGATATCGCAAGCGGTTTTGTAGGCGCTCGGTTCCGCTGATTAGAGCGATCACCAGCAGAAGCATGCAGGCTGAAATCGCCGCGCCTAGCGGCCAATTGTACGCCGCACCGAACAGGCTCACGACCACGTTCGAGATCATTACCCCAGTCGGTCCACCCACAAGCAGCGGCGAAAGAAAGTCACCTAAGCTGAGGACGAACGCAAATGTGGCCCCTGCAATAACTCCCGGCAGCGCTAGGGGAAAAACGACCGTCCAAAACGTCCGCGCCCGGGAAGCTCCTAGATCCTGCGAAGTCTCGATCATCTCCTTGGGTATGTGTTCGAGTGAAGCGTACACGGGCAGAAACACAAAGGGTGTATAAATATGTGTAAGTGTCAGTACAACCGCAAAAGGGCTGTACAGCAAAAACTCTGCAGGATGGCGAAGCAGACCGCTGGAAGTCAGTATGGTATTCAGCACGCCATCGCTTCCCAATATGGTCTTCCATGCATACGCACGAACTAGATAGCTGACCCAAAGCGGGACAATTACTAATTGGTATAAAAGATCCTTGGATCTACGCGCCCGAAACGAAACAAAATAAGCAAGCGGAAAGCCTAGCAGCAGCGCGAACAGAGTAACACTCGCGGCAATTCGGGCAGAGCGCAACAATACTTCGAAATAGACCGGATTCTCGACCAGTTGCCGGTAGTTGGCCAATGTCCACTGGTGCACGATGGTTTGCGACCGCACCTGCCAAAAACTGAAGCAAAACATAAATATATACGGCGCAATCAAAAAAACGCTTACCCAGGCTAGTGGCGGAATTATGACCGCGGCCCGGTAGCTGCGAGAGTACATATTGCTACGTCACCAACGGAACGAGCCGCTCCAAAGGAACCTCGACAATGACATCGTTCGCAAGTGCAATCTGGCCCGGAACGCGGATCTTTAGCTGTAATCCGTCTTCGCAGTCCACTTCCAGCAGCTCACTCGCGCCGGCAAAGACTCGGCTCCGCACCGACCCGCGGCATCGAAGGCCACCGGTTGCCCCAGCATCATCACTTTTCACGATTTTAATGTGCTCAGGCCGCAGCGAAAACAGTGCTTCTTGTTGGTCTGACTTGTGTGGCCACTCCAAGCTGCCGATCCGCGCCCGCCCATCCTTGATCAGTGCTGTAAGCAGGTTCGTATAGCCAATGAAGCTCGCCACATACGGCGTCTTGGGGCGATTATAAATCTCGCGCGGCGCATCGATCTGCTCGATCCTGCCGTGCCGCAGCAAAACAATTCTGTCCGAGAGCGTCATCGCTTCTTCTTGGTCGTGCGTGACAAACACGAAGGTAATTCCCACCTCACGTTGCAGCGCCTTCAATTCCGCTTGCATGTGGCGCCGGAGATTCGCATCCAGCGCCGAAAGTGGCTCATCCAGCAGGAGCAAACTCGGTCGATTCACGAGTGCTCGCGCTACGGCAACCCGCTGCTGCTGGCCTCCGCTCAACTGCGTGGGACGGCGTCGCGAAAATTCATTCAGCTTCATCTGCGTAAGTGCGGCATCCACCCGCCCACTAAGTTCCGCTCCTGCGATCCTTTTCGCACGCAAGCCATAAGCGACATTCTCAAACACCGAGAGATGCGGGAACAGCGCGTAATGCTGAAACACTGTGTTTATGTTGCGCCGGTTTGGAGGCTGGGTGTCCAGCCGCTTCCCCAGCATCCAGAGTTCACCGGAAGTTGCCTGCTCGAAACCGCCAATAATTCTAAGCAGAGTGGTCTTGCCCGAGCCGCTCTCGCCGAGAATGGTCAGAAACTCGCTTTCTTTAATATCTACTGTAATGTCGTCCAGAACGGTCGCCGCACCGAAGCGCTTGGTAACGCTTCTAAGAGATAGCAGGGGTCCGGCTGGCGTCATCGGCATTCACGACACTATTGCGCGGCTTTGACTTCATTCCAGATTTGGTTATACTTATCCCGGCGCGGGACATTCTGCCAGAAATAGATGTGGCTTTGATAATTCCGTAAGTCATCAAGGTGGAGTTTCTTCCTCTCCTCTGCGCTGATGTACTGTGCGACATCTGGATTTGCGGGGAGATATCCCGTTACGGCCGCAACTTGCTTCTGCGTTCGTGCTTCGCTTAGATATTCCAATAGCTGATACGCCAAGTCCTTGTGCTCGCTACCTGATGTGATCATAAGGTGATCGATCCAGCCCGTCGTGTTTTCCTTTGGAATGGTCTCTCCAATCGGAAAATGGCGGGCAAGGAGTTGGTTCGTCATCAGGGGCCAACCCATGGCGATCTGCACCTCGCGGCTTTCGAAGAGGTTTGTCAATTCGCCGCCGGTTGACCACATCTTTCGAATATTCGGCTTCAGCTCCAGGAGTTTCGTCTTGACATGCTCCAATTGATCATCGCTCAAATTGTAGAGCGCACTTGGATCTGGTTTGTCGTAACCTAACACTTGAGCGGCCATGTACACGGTTGAAAGATCGTCCCATACCGATACTTTGCCTCGAAGGGCTGGATCCCACAGGACGTTCCAGCTATCCGGCGCGGTCTTGAAGGCCGTCGTATCGTAGAGCAGGGGATTCGGCCCCCACTGAAACGGCACTCCGTAGGTATTTCCGCCGCTTTTTACCAGTGGTAAAGATGTAAGTGCACCCATCAGGTGGCCATAAGAAGGGATCTTGGATAAATCCAAGGGTGCGACTAGGCCCGTCGCCGCAATCATTGTGGCGACATCACTCGACGGTGAAATCACGTCGTAGTTGCTGGCGCTCCCGCCTCGCAGTTTTGCGACCAGCTCATCGCTCGACCCCATGTAAGACGCGCTAACTTTGCATTTACATGCTTCTTCGAAGGGGCGAATAAATGACGGATCTGCATAACCTTCCCAAACCAACAGTCCGAGTGTCGGAGTGCTCTTTCCGCACCCGCCAGCGACAGCTAAAGCCGTCAGTATGACAGCCAGTGCCGCGCGTCTCACGCTGCCCCAGCCGGAATGTTCACGTCCGCAGGAGCTGTTTGGCGGACCTGCGCTGCGTTCACCAGCGCCGCTTCCAAGACCTCCAAACCTTCGTCCATCTGCTCGTCGGTGATGACCAGAGGCATAAGCATGCGAATCACATTGCTGTAAGTGCCTGCCGTTACTAGAATTACGCCGTGCTCATAGCAATACCGCGCAATCGACTTAGTGGCCTCCGGATTCGGATCGCGCGAGCCATCTGGCTGGATTAATTCCAAAGCTTGCATGGCTCCCAGCCCCCTTACGTCACCAACGAAGGGAAAACGCTCCCGCCAGGCGAGCGCCCGCGTTCTGAATCGCTCGCCCAATTTGAGCGCCCGGTCATTCAGTCCGCTTTGTTCGATCGCGCGGATCGCCGCCAGAGCTGCTTCGCAGGCAAGCGGGTTACCTCCAAAAGTTCCGCCTAGCGAGCCCGGTCCCGTCTTGTCCATGATCTCGGCCCTGCCTGTCACAGCAGCGATAGGAAGTCCGCCCCCAAGGCTCTTCGCGGTAACGACGAGATCCGGAACCGCGCCGTAATGCTCGCAAGCAAAGAATCTTCCTGTGCGTCCAAATCCGGTCTGTACTTCATCCGCAATGAGCAAAATTCCATGACGCCGGCACAAATCCTGCACAATTCCGAGCCACTCGAGCGGCGGAGCAACAAAGCCGCCTTCTCCCAGCACCGGCTCCACGATGATCGCTGCCACGGATTCGGCCGCAACAACGCGTTTGAATGTATCTTCTATATGGTGCGCGCAATGCACATTGCAGCTTGGATATTTCAAGTTGTAAGAGCAGCGATAGCAATAAGCATATGGAATGCGGTAAATATCTGTTGCGAAGGGTGCGAATCCGGCTTTATAAGGATGAGTTTTGCTAGTGAGCGATAAGGTCAGGAGCGTTCGCCCATGAAAACCATCTTCGAAGCAGATAACCGAGGGCCGTCCGGTATAAGCCCGCGCAACCTTGACCGCATTTTCTATAGCTTCGGCGCCGGTATTGACCAACATCGTTTTCTTAGGAAAGTCACCCGGCGCTAGATCATTTAGCTTTTCTGCCAGCGCAATGTAACCCTCATAAGGCGTCACCATGAAACAGGTATGTAAGAAGCGGTCAACTTGGCTGTGGATCGCCGCCGTAACGTCAGGATTACGGTGCCCCACGTTGACACACCCAATGCCGCCTGCGAGATCCAGAAACGTGTTGCCGTCAACATCCTCGATTGTTGCGCCATGTGCTCGCGCGGCAAAAATTGGGGTCAGTTGCGCCACGCCGCGCGCTACCGCTCGGGCTGAGCGCTGGGCCAACGCCTGCGATCTGGGTCCCGGGATTGCGGTCACCTGTCGAATGGTCCCCATCAATACCACCCGATCGGCTGTTCATTCAAATTAATGTGGACCTGCTTAGTCTCGAGATATTCTTCGATTCCCCACGGGCCCAGCTCTCTTCCAAAGCCGGATTGCTTGTAACCGCCCCAGGGTGCCTCCACGTAAGTGGGCTGCATATGGTTCACCCAGACAATGCCGGCCCTCACTGCTTTCACAACGCGTAGCGCCCGATAAATATCGCGCGACCACACGGCCGCCGCCAAGCCATACGGCGTGTCGTTTGCAATCCGGATGGCTTCCGCCTCGCCGCTAAATGGGATCACCGCCGCAACCGGGCCGAACACTTCTTCCTGCGCGATGCGTGTGCTGTTATCTACGTCTGCGAAGATCGTTGGCTCGACATAGTAGCCGCGCGGCAAAGACGATGGGCGGCCGCCGCCTGCCACCAGCTTCGCTTCAGTTTTCCCGATCTCCTGATACCTGCAGACTCGTTCATACTGCTCTTTGCTAACTAAAGGGCCCATCTTAGTCTCGCGGTCAAGAGGAGCTCCCAGCCTAATCCGTTTTGCCTTCTCTACAAAAGCTTCGACAAACTTGCTGTAGATCGGCTTTTCCACCAAGATCCTACTGCCTGCCGAGCACACTTCGCCTTGATTGATGAACACGCCAAACAGCGCTCCATCGATTGCAGCTTCGAAGTCTGCATCCGCAAAGAAAATGTTCGGCGACTTACCACCCAGTTCCAAAGTCACGCGCTTTATAGATTCGGCCGCGCTCCGGAGGATTATCTTCCCGACCGCCGCGCTCCCGGTAAATGCAATCTTATCCACGTCGGGATGACTTACTAAAGGAGCGCCGGCAGACTCTCCAAAGCCCGTCACGATATTGACCACACCAGGCGGAAAGCCGATCTCCTCCAGCCACCCTGCCATCTCGAGTGCGCTCAACGGCGTTTGTTCCGCTGGTTTCAAAATGCAGGTGCAACCCGCGGCCAAAGCAGGCGCAAGTTTCCATGCCGCCATCAGAAGGGGATAATTCCATGGAATGATCTGCCCTGCGACGCCCACCGGCTCGCGAAGAGACAAGCTGAGCGCATTGTCGGGAACGGGATTGACATGCCCCAAGACTTTCGTCGCGAGTCCGCCGTAATACTCAAAACACGTCGCGGTATCGGCTATGTCGAACTCAGCCTCAATGATCGGCTTCCCGCAATTGCGCGATTCCAATTCCGCGAGTTTCGGCGCTTCCGCCCGAATCTTCTCCGCAAGTTTGAACAGTAACCGGCCACGCTCTTGCGCTGTCGTCAGCGGCCACGCTCCTGAATCGAAGGCTGTGCGCGCGGCCTTAACTGCCCGATCTACATCCGCCGCGGACGCCTCGGGAACCTCGGCCATAATTTGTTCCGTCGACGGATCGTATACCGGAAACCAGGCGCCGGTCGCACTCTCCAGCCGTTCGCCATTAATGTACATTCGATATCGATTCATAAGTAGATTGTTAAACTTCTACCGCTGCGGGAATTGCCGCCGCGTCCACTTTGCGCCGCGAGTAATATATGAACAGGCCAGCGGCAGTTGCCAGAAACACTGCACAGCTCAGAAACATTTTAATTTCGAAGCGCCAAACTGAGTCGACCTGTCGCGAGGGAACGAAGGCCACGATGATCCCTACCGCCGTCGCGCCGAGCCCGCTGATCGCGGCAAAGCGAATCTGCCATGGTGCAAAGCGGCCCTCGCCTGCTGTTTTCGCGAAAGCGATCCGCGCCAGTGACGCATAGACATAGAAATACGCGATCATCTGCAGCACGACCGCCATATCCAGCAGCGTCATGTAGGCTTCCCGAACACTTGTTTCGCCGGCGAAGCTCATCGCAATCAGGCACGAGCAAAGAGCGGAAATTCCGATCAATGCCACGTATGGTGTGGCGTACTTCGGGTGCAGTCTTCCAAGAATCTTAGGCAGATAGCGATCGATTCCGGAGACGAATAGGATCCGCGCCGACCCGCTGAGCCATGCCGATGTTGCGCCGATGGTTGAGACTGCAACCAGCAACACGATGGGCAAGAGGGCCCACGTCGTCCCGAGTTTTCCTGTCATTTTATCGACCGCCTGCACCACGCCCTGCAGCACCTTCATATCGCGCTGCGGGACTGCCAAGAGCAGCGCGAGAGTTGCTCCCAGATATTGGATTCCGGACAGCACACCACCATACAGAACTCCTCGAGGAACGCTACGTCTCGGATCGCGAATTTCATCGCCCATTACGCAGCCGAGTTCTAAGCCAACCAGGGCGAAGCAGACAAGTCCGAATGTCGAGAGCACGCTCCAATCAAGATGCCCGAATCGAAAACTGCTCGCAGGCAGGGTAACGCCAAACCGAGTTACGGCCATGACGCCGAGCGCGATAAGCAGCGAAGCCGCCACGATGGTTCCCAATCCACCGATGTTATTCACCCACTTGCCCACCCCTATGCCCAAAATGTTTGCCAACGCTGTCAGCCAGATCAAGCCGATCGCAACGGCGCCGAAAATGAGAGAATTCTCGCTCAACCGCGCGATACTCCCGCCGCCGATATAAGCCGCAGTTCCCAGTAAGTAGAACAATAGCGTTGGGATAAAGAACATATTGCATGTCCAATAACACCAGCCGCACAGGAAGCCATGCAGATCGCCGAACATCTCCTTCGTCCATGCATACACGCCGCCTTCTTGCGGAAAGCGATGCGAGAGCTCGATGACCCCGATTCCCTGCGGCAAAAAGAAGAATAATAGCGCCGCAACCCAGAGCCACATAGTAGTAGCCCCGGCTGCAGCTATCACCGGCACTACATTCAGATTCGCGATCGCCACAATGGAGAGCCAGGTCAGGTCCCAAACCCCGAGCGCCCGCTTTAGGTGCGCAGCAGGCGTTTCATTTGTTTCGGAACCGCTCCCGGCAGTCATGGAAAGAATTTACGAAGCGTGCGTTCCCAGCGGACCTACCGTCATCCGCTCCTCCTGGGCTGCGGCCAGCTCGGGAGCAACCTCGGCAAACACCCGCAGGTGTTCATTAATATCCGCTTCGGTGTGCTGAACTGAAATGGTCCATTGCTCGTCCCACCAGTAAGGTTGAGCAAGGATGCCACGGTTTGTCATCGCGAACCAATAATGAGTCCAAATATCTTCATCTATGTGATACCAGTCCCGGTAATTTCGCACACGCTGCGGGTAGAACATCAATGCGCCATTTGAGCCGGCCCCGTCCACATACGCATTCAAGCCGGCTTTCTTGACAATCTGCCGATATCCGCTCACAAGTTTGTCGTTTAACCCGCTTACATAGGCAAACGCGTCGCGCGTCAACACCTCGCGGAAAGTGGCCAGGCTTGCCGCCATAACCACCGGATTGGTGTTGTAAGTACCGGCATGAAACATCTTTTGGCTGGCAATCACATCCATAACTTCGCGGCTTGCGGCAAACGCGGCAATCGGAAATCCTCCGCCAATCGACTTACCCAAACAAAGAATATCCGGTTTCACTCCGAAGTATTCGCACGCGCCTCCGTACGCCAGCTTCCCGCCCGTCTTCACCTCGTCCATAATGAACATCCCGCCATATTTCTTGGTCAATTCGCTTAAGTTCTGTAAATATCCTTCATCCGGCATGCAGAAGGCGATGTTCATCATGATCGGCTCTACAATTACTGCGGCAATTTGACCTGGGTTTTCTTCGAAAAGGCGTTCAACCGCGTGTAAGTTGTTGAACGGCGCAACCAGCGTTGCGTCCGCCGTTCCTTTCAGCACTCCAAGGCTGGAAATCACTGACCTGGGATGCTCCGGGTCGCCGAATTCGCCTTCTTTCGGCTTTACACTGAGAGAGACTGCATCATGGCCGCCGTGATATCCGCCCTCCATCTTGATCACCTTGCTGCGGCCCGTCACCGCGCGCGCCAGCCGTAGCGCATACATGGTGGCTTCGGTGCCGCTATTTGTAAAGCGCACCATCTCTACCGGAAATCGGGCGCAGATCTCGTCCGCAAGTTCTAGTTCCAGCCCGTGCGGCATGCCGAAAAGTGTTCCCCGCCGTAGCGGCTCTTCCACCGCCTTCATCACCGCCGGGTGGCAGTGGCCGGCGAACAGCGCGCCGTAGCAGAGATGGTAATCCAGACACTCATTACCGTCAGTATCGTGAATGCGGCTCCCTTTTCCGTCGCGAACGAACAGCGGATACGGCGGATAGTATCGGTAATTACTTCCCACGCCGATGGGCACTCGTTCCATTGCGCGCGCATGTGCTTCGCGCGATTTTGGGGTCCGCTTCTGGTAATTGTCAAGCTCTTTTTGAAGCGCTGGATACATCTCTGCAGATTTCCTTTGGGAATCGTCAAGTTTGAACTGCCCTATGCGGCTTACAAGCTGTGCGCCAGCCACAGGCCAACCCAGTTTCGTCAGTCTGCGGGCGCTGCTGTCACCTGCAAGGTTTTCAAAATTATAGCTGTGGCCGGCGGCACGGCGCAAGGCGAGCCGAATTTTACGCGTGTGACGCTCGCACGGTTCTCGCCGTGTGCGCTCGGCTGAAGCTGCAAGAAAAGTTTGCACGGCCGCCGCTCCGTGCGTATAATTCCTGTAACCTGTGACGTTATAGAAAGCTGCTAGGGACGCCTTTCGGCTTCCGCAGTTCTATCCTGTGTCCTCGTCGCCGCGGAGTTGGCAGGCCAAGTCGCTCAAGAGACTTTTATCTGCTTCGAAGGAGGCATGATTCATGACACTGCTTAAGCTTGGCCGCCGTTCATACCTGTTTCTTGCTTTTTTCTCTCTCGCTGTAATCGCCGCCAAAGCACAGACCACCGGCGACATTCGCGGCATCGTCAAGGATCCCTCCGGGGCAGTAGTTGCCGGAGCCCAGATCACCGCCAGCATGCCATCGGCGGGCGTCGAACGCAAAGCAGTTAGTGACAACACCGGCGAATTTACGATTCCCACGGTTCCTGTAGGCTCCTACACCGTCCGGATCAATGCGCCCGGTTTCAAAACATTTGAGCAGAATGATGTCATTGTCGATATCGGCCATGTCGCCCAGGTAAATGCGTCTCTTGTAATTGGCCAATCGACGCAGGTTGTCACCGCCGAGGCCTCCGCACCGCTTGTTGAAACCACCAGTACGCAACTTGGCGCCGTTATGAACTCGACTGCCGTCGTAAATCTGCCGTTGGCAACCCGCGACACTTATCAGTTACTCCAGTTACAACCAGGCGTTCAGTCTCAGCAGGGTTATGATCTGTTTGCCGGCAGCGAAGAAGCGGGCGCCGTATCCGTCAATGGCGGTCGTGGCCGTGCCAATAACTACAACGTAAATGGCGGCGACGCCAACGATCAGTTTTTGAACTCACCCGCCATTCAGCCCATTCCCGATGCCATCGAAGAATTTCGCGTCCTCACGAACACCTTCGATGCCGAATATGGCCGTAATTCCGGCTCGGTTGTCAACGTCGTTACCAAAGGCGGCACGAACGAGTTTCACGGCGATGTATATGAGTTCTTCCGCAATACAGATCTTGACTCGCGCGGCTTCTTCGATACCTCCCGCCCCGAATTCGATCAAAATCAATTCGGCGGAACGCTTGGCGGCCCCATCGTCAAAGATCGCACCTTTTTCTTTGTAAGTGCTGAAGGCCGGATCATTCGCGAAGGCATCTCTTCGGACGTTGTCACGGTGCCGACCGTCGCAGAGCGAAGCGGCGATTTCTCAGCGGGAAGCCCCTTCACCGGTACCCTCACTGACGCGAATCTGGCCTCTGTCATGAATGCCCGGCCCGGTTGTGCTTCGGCCGTTGCCGCGGGCGGAGGCGCGCCATTGGCTGCAGGGACCCCTTGGGCCTCGATATTTCCTAACAACAAAATTGCACCGCAATGTTTCGACCCCACCGCGGTCGACCTGATGAACCAGTTTGTTCCGCTTCCAAATCTCAACTCCTCCGAGCTTCAGACAGTCCCGGTGCAGAATGACAACGCCTATCAATGGACCGCTCGCGTTGACCACCGTTTCAACGACAAGCACCAGTTGAATGCCTATGTCTACTTCAATGACGATGCCTTGATGCAGCCTTTCGCGCGCTTTCAAGCGGCCGGCGCCGACGTGCCCGGCTTTGGGTCTGACTATAACGAGCGCAACACCCAGTACAATTTGACGGAAACCTGGACCATCAATCCGTCCACGGTCAATGAAGCCCACTTCTCCTATTTCCGCGAAGGCGAGCTCGGCTACAACCATCCCCAAAACACGCATCCTGTACAAGATTCGTGCAAAACGGTCCCGGCGCAATACTGCTTCGCCGATCCGGCCGACCCGGATCTTGGAATTCATCCGGGCCTTCCGGGAAACCGCGAGGGCGTCCCGTTCATCTCCGTTGCGGGCGGGTTTACCATCGGCAATGATTCCGAAGGCGAGCTGCCTCAAATCGGCAACAGTTTTAGCTGGACTGATAACTACAGCAAGGTAGTCGGCAATCACAGCATGAAATTCGGTGTTGACGTGCGCCGCATGCGCTTCGACCAGACTCTTTACTACAACGTAAACGGGTCTTACAACTTTACTCCGGGAGGTACAAATGACGTAGGAGCCAGCGACCTCTTCGCGGATTACCTGCTCGGTCTTCCTAACTCTTTCTCAGAGGGTTCCGCGCAAGCCGAGCATGTTCGCAGCACGGCTCTTTACTTATTCGCTCAAGATAGCTGGAAGATCAAGCCGAACTTGACACTAAATTATGGTTTGCGTTGGGAATTAACTACGCCGCTGGCCGACATAAGCGAACGGGTTCAAACTTTCCATCCAGGGCAGGAAACCACCATTTACCCGTGCCAGTTAAGCCCCAGTAATCCTCTGGTCCAAACCTTTGGCACCACAGATTGTAGTCCGGGCAGCGCGGGTGAATCGGTCAATCCGCTTGGCTTGGTTTTCCCCGGTGACCAGGGGGTGCCCGCCTCGCTCACTAACACGTACTATAAGTCCTTTGCACCGCGCATTGGCCTGGCTTACAGTCCATCCGCGGATTCCGGCTGGAAACATAAGCTCTTCGGTGCTCCTGGCAGCACCAGCATTCGCATGGGATGGGGAATCTTTTACAACCCAGTCGAGCAACTGGTCCTCGAACAGTTCAGCGCCGAGCCTCCATTCGGTGGAAGCTCCAGCTTTTCTAATCCGCTATTTAATACGCCCTTCGAAGGCCAGGATGGCACCATTGATCCAAACCCGTTCAACGGCATTCTAAATCCAAAACCTGGACAGTCTATCGATTGGTCCACTTTCCGGCCCATTCTGCTATACGGTCAATTCAAACCGAATCTAAGAACGCAATATGAGGAGCAGTATAACTTCACCGTCCAACGCCAGGTTCGTGGAGATGTATTAATACAGGTCGGATATGTCGGCACACAAGGACATCGCTTGCTGGCCTCGCACGATCTCAACTACGGTGACGCACAAACGTGCCTGGATCTAAACGCGATCTCCAATGCTGCCAACGACCCTAATCTTGCGTGTGGGCCGTTCTATTCCGACAGTTCTTTCACCATAGCAGCGAACGAAATTCCCCCTGGTTTCACTTTGCACTTGCCTTACGGCCCGCAACCTACCGTAACCGGCCCTAACCCGACGCCAATTACTCTTGTAGGGCTTAGGCGCTACTCTTCGCCCTTGTGTAATCCATTTACAGGTGTCGGCTGTCCCCCTGACGGAGTGCCTGTATTCTCAAACATCTTCGCAGAAGACACCATTGCAAACTCAAATTACAATTCACTGCAAATTAGTGCCGAGAAGCGGCTATCGAAAGGTCTTCAATTTCAACTCGCATACACCTGGAGCAAGTCGATTGATGACGCTTCGAGTTTCGAGAACGAGCTGAACCCTCTTAATTACGGATTGAGCCGGTCGCTGTCATATTTCGATGCTCCCCAGCGTTTCGTTCTGAGCTATTTTTACCAATTCCCGAAGACGCACCTGAATGGAATCACTGGTAAGTTGCTGAATGGCTGGGAAAGCTCGGGTATTTTGACATTTCAAAACGGGTTTCCCGTACCCATCACCGATGATTCCGATAACGAGCTCGAAAGCAGCTACTTCTTCCAATCCGCCGGCGAGCCAGACAGGGTTGCACCCTTTCAAGCGCTCAATCCACGAAACCCGCTGAACGTTGCATTCAACGTAAATGCGTTCCAAGAACCAACTCAGCTTGGAATTTTTGGAAATTCGTCGCGCACGGTATGTTGTGGCCCCGGAATTAACAACTTCGATTTCAGCATGCTGAAGGACACTCAGATGACCGAACGGACCACGCTCGAATTTCGGGCAGAGTTCTTCAACGTCGCCAATCACGCCCAGTTCAGTACAGTAGATGGTAATTTCTCGGACGGCCTGCCTCAGGACGGTGGAACATTTGGCAAAGTCATCCGCGCTCGTGACCCACGAATCATCCAATTCGCACTCAAGCTGCTGTTTTAGCGGCGGCTCATCACGAATGCGTGAGTTACGCGATCGTACTCGGACCCGTGCATCTGACCGGGTTTTTTCTTTTCGCGATATTGGACCACGCTAAAATCACTCGCGAAGCGCTCTTCTACCGCCATTCGCTCGTACAGTACCGATTCAATTCCATTTGCCGGATCCCGGATCGCATGCATTCCCGGGCTCAGCGAGCGATACGGCAGCGATCCATAATACCCATCTTCGGTGGATGCCAGCGTTAGAAGAAACAGCCCGCCTGGTTTAAACACGCGGGCTAATTCGCGCCGGTAAACGGCACGATCTTCGCTATCCATTAGATGTTTGTAACAGAACGTGTCGATCGCCACGGTCGCAACGCCATCGTCAACTGGCCAAGGTTCCGAAACAGTCCCGCAAATAGCCTGCAGGCGAGAACCTACACCTGTTGCTTCCGCCTTGGTCCGCAACCGGGAGATCAACTCCGGAACGATGTCTATGGCGCAAACAGTGAAACCCTGCTCGGCAAGATACAAGCTGTTTCGCCCCGTTCCGCAGCCGAGATCAATTGCTATCGATTCCTGCGGCTGAATTCCCAGATCAAGCGCCATGGGAACAAAATCCCGAACAGCCCCGGACGGCTCCTGCCGGAACGAGGACGGCAAGCCGCGCGTTTCGTATTCCGCCGCCCAAAGAGTTGAGAGGAACCTCTTTCCCGCCACTCAGATCGCACGACCTCCTTGTCCCCCTATGTTTACAAAGCCTGTATTGAAGTCACGGAAATAGCTTCGGTACCCGTGCTTCGAATTGTCCCCAGGGAATTTTCTTGGGGTGTGTTTCCCGTACATCTGAGGGGGCACATCGAGAACGTTTTCCGCAGTGATGCTCCAATCGCGCGAGGGAAATGGGTAGGCGTAGTAGGGCTGTACCGGATCAGGAACAAGAACTGCTGAAAGCGTTCTTCCACTTACCCAACAATGCTGCACAATCCGATGTGTCCCGTCACATACCAAGTAATCTGGCTCGCCGTCCCTTTCTCGCTCTTTTGGAGCGACAGGTTCGATTACCGGCGGCAGCATCGCCATCGGCGCGCCGCCATGAACTGTAACCCTCAGATAGCCATCCAGATCGTTTAGTTCTATCTTCGGCCTGAGCTTCCTGAACTGATCGTGGAGCCACTCCACTCTTCTTAGCCCGCGGTGCAGGCTATAGCGCTGCGTTGGCCGCAAAAATCCAAGCGGGTTATTAGACGTATCAAACACACTGATTCGATCGCCTACTCTACGAATCTGAACGGTCTCAATCTTCGCCTCGGGATACGCGAGTTGCCCACGTAGAAGACCGTCGCGATTGAACTGTACACGCCGCAAGCCCGTCTCAAGACTATTCGGAAATCCGTTATCGAGACGAGCTCTCCCGGCACTCGCTCGGAATGGATGCCTCTTCACGACTACAATCGCGGTTTGATTGGGCGTTTCGTCCAACTCGCCGTAATAGAGCCAAGTGGGCCGGCCACGCTCCCTGCTTTTGATGTCGGCGATGACCGATTCCACCCATTCCATGACATCGCCGTTTCGGGCACGGATCGAAGACCAGTCACCCCAGCGCTCAAGCGAGAACCAATGCAAGCCGATCGCTTGGGCCTGCGTTCGAGCGGGCCCGGTATCAGGGCGGAGGCACGCTTCACCCCTTTCCCTCATCATTGTTTTGACGTTCCGGATGGCGTCCGCAAGCGCGCCGCCTGACTTACGCGCGAGGTCGTCCAAAGTAACGATCGTGTACTCGTACCTTTGGGGAAATCCGTCCGTCGGAGAGAATTTCACGAATTCGCGCTGAGCTAAAACGCGGAAATTGCTCTCCATTTCTTCCCAGTTCTGAATAGTCAGGTTCGCAACAGCTTGCCGCAAACTGTCACGCAGCGCAGTCCTATTACTCAACTCGTCTATGTCCTCTAAAAGTACCCTTTCCGCCGATCGCAACAGGTCTCTGCGTGCGTGTTCGAATTCCTGTCGCAATTCCGTAAAAGCCGGCAACAGGAGTGTATCCCACGCGCTGATTTCAGAGGTTCGCAATGGTACATGATTGTTCAGTAAAATCTCTTCAGTACCATTTTCATGACGCAAGCAAAGCAATAGATGGTACTTCTTGGACGGCAGGTCTGCTTCTGGGCTGATTGGCAGTGGTACCTTTTCAGTGGAAGTGATCCGCACGTATCCGCACTCCTTCCACTCTTCCTCTAGCGCTTTCCAGTAGGCATCGCGTAAACCCGGAACGACGGGCGGCAGCACGTCGCGGTTTCGTCCGGAAGGCAGTGCGGGTAGACTCGGATCTAGCCACGCTTTGATCTCGCGATACAATCGCATCTCGCGCGGCGGGATGCGCGAGGCGGAAACAAGTGGCAGCGCCGTGCCGATGAATTTCTTGTCAGCATCGCGAGCTGCGATCTGCACCGCCACTTGCCCGGTATAAAGATCGAAGGTAAGAAGAACCGCTCCCTTATCATATTGCGGACTCGAAACGATTGACAGCAATGGCTTACTGCGATCCGGCCTGGGCGGCAGATACGACACCTGCTGAATTGCTTCATCGTGCATGTGTCCATGCACAACGAGTGATACGAACGAATCCTGCAGAGCCTCAATAACGGCTCGTGCATCCAATGTCACTCGACGCAGAAACTCTTGATCATCCAGTGCGCTTTTCTTGTTAGGAGCTGAAACGGGCAGTAAGTGGTGGTGAATTGTCACGCAGACATAAAGTGGACAGTGTGAGACCGCATTTTGAAGCGTTTCAATCAGAGACTTAGTCCGCGCGATCTGCTCTGGCCCGACGAGCCCATGTGTATGCAGTTCCTTCTGGTCTTTGTACTGTGCGTGATTCGAATCGAGGCCTATTATCGCAATTACGCCGTGATCATTTCCGATCAGGCAAAGACGCGGGCACTCAATTGCCTCATCCGCATGTGGGGGCGGGTCTTTTGAAAAAGGCTTGATAATAGTTTCCAGGAACGGTTCGTGCTTCTTTGCCTCAGTCGAATCCCGAACCACATCGTGATTACCAGGAATAGCCAGGCATCCTTTCTCGGCATCGATGTCAAGATGCTTCAGCGCAGCTAGGATTACGTCGCGAGCATCCCGGTAGATCTTCCGAAAGATTGCGTCGACGGAATCGTTGTCCCTCTTGGCTAGCCTTACTGCACTGGGGCCACACGCCAGATCGCCGCTGAAGATAATTCCATGAATCGCTTCAGCCGCTGTCTTCACTTTCAATTGATCGAGTGTGCCAAGGAGTTCATTCCGCTTTCGAGTAGTATCGGCCACACTTCCTTGCAGATCCCAATGGACGTCCGACAATTGCGCGATGGATATCCGCTCGCTGTCAATGTAATAGAGGTGATCTCTCCATTCACTACCGATGCGTTGGATCCGGTATTCAGTACAAATCAGCATGGCCGGCCTACAACCCTACTCACGCCTTCAAATGCGCCGGGTTCGTCTGCTTTCTCTGCTTTTGCACACCCGGCAAGACTTCGTTGAAATCTCGAAACAGAGCCTTATATCCATTTGGATCTCGATAAGTTTTTTTCTGAAATCCGTCCTGCAACTCATCGAACTCGGTTACATCGTTCCAACCATTCGGCAGCGCATACGCATAATATGGATACTCGCGCGGTACATTTCGCGCCAGGACGATATTTAACTTCCGTCCCAGCTTCATGGCCGCATACACGCGATGTATGCCATCATTGATCAACCAAACCATCCGGCCGTCTGGCTCAAGAGATTCTTCAATCACCGGCGGAATAAAAGGAATGATCTCTGAATGGTCATCAGTCGAGAAAAGAATCCCGCCCCGCAATCCAAAGATATCGATGCCCTGTTTCTCGAAGTCGTTAGCCAATTCCGTAATCGCTCGAACTCCGGCCGTTAGTACGAATCGTTGCGCCGGCGCGAGCTTACGCGGATCTACCGCCTCCACGATACCAAGTTCGGCTCGCTCATAAATAAATGGACGGCCAAACCCCTGCAGCCGGGTTTGTTTGAGCCGATTCAATAACTCTTGTTCGGGAATTATTTCGAATCTACTTATCACCAGATCGCCTCGCGTGTATCTCATGCGCTCGCCGGATAGTCTCGGCGCTCAGCTCGCCAATGTGCCCCAGCGTCATATCCGGACCGGCGCTCGTGCCGTTGAGAATGCGCATCAAATCATGCTTTTCCTTTGCCGGCCGATGCAGTATCCAAATTGTGGCCATGCCGCTCTCTATTGCCGGCGCTATATCGGCAGCCCATGTATCGCCCACCATGATCACATCCGGCGCCTTCGCGCCTATCTGGCTGCAAATCTCGCACAGGAGGCTTGTATCCGGCTTCATCTTATGTGTGCGAAAAGATGGAAAGCACGGCTGCATCTCCGCTTCGAATGAAAACGCGGATTGAAACCGCAGATAGAACGGCCGCCAGATGTTAGAGACGTAAACTCGCTCAATACCCGCTGCTCGTAGCGATTCTATCGCCTCAATTGCCCCCGGTAGCACATACGATTCCGCAAACTGCGCATCCCAAATTCGCCCAATAACCTCAGCGCTCCGGTGTTCATCGGTTCCGAATCGTCTCGATACTCGCTCGGCCAGTTCGCGGCTCTCGGACGCGTCCGTCTTGAACAATATCTCATTTACACCAGGGACCGCCTCCGCACCCAGCTCTAGCTCCGCCGCGATGCGCTGCCCTGGCCCAGCCGCCGGCCCGTCAATGAGCGTCGACCCGATATCGAAAAAAGCGATCAAGCCTCGTCTCGCGACCTGGACGCATCAGCCATCTTCGTCCGAAGGGCTTTCAATTGCGCCTCTTTTCTGGCAATCTCGCGCCCTAGATAAAGGGCGTGCGAGATCTCGGAGATGGCGGCATCTCTCGCAAGCTGATTCTCTAAAGCCTCGGCGGTAGTGCCGCGATATTCATTGATCCTCGCCCCGCGCCAGGAATGCTGGACAACAACTTCCCCCGCCTCCTGGTCTACCGTTACCGTAAATTCACCGTTAGGATCGAAACGCAAGTCCACCTTGCCCGTTTCGCGGCTCACGACGTGGTCTGTGGTTTTGCTCTTTGCAATGCTCTTCGCTTTTTCGAGCATTCCGGCATCCACCGAAATGGAGTGACTGAAAACTGTGATTGCGCCCGGCTGCATGCCTGCTCCTTCAGCCACGTAGCGCTGTATTGCCATAAGTCCGTATACATTCTCCAGCCAGGCATCCATGGCGTTATGCGTTCGAAAAGTGGCCGTAAGTGTTAGCCGCTGCTCGAATTTCCGAAAAAAGATAGATACCAGGCACGGACAATGTGCGCCAGTTACTAAGTTGGTCGCATTATCCCACAAAGTCATATACGCATGCCGCGATTCAGGATCCTCGCGAAGCCGTTCGATCATGATTTGCAAACCATCGATCGGCTTCCCGTCGACCTGAAAATAGCCGCGCATCCTGTTCCCGTAGGTATATATAAGGTCCGGCGGCTTCCTGCCATCCAGCATGCGTTCTTGATATTCGTGGAAATGTTCCAGTGAGAATCCGTACTCACCCAAAGTTTGTTGGTCCTCTTCTACTGGCTCCTCGATGACCACTTTTACATTCTGCAGCTCGATCTTGTCGCCCTTCCGCAGTTTGCTCCGGTGCCCAAAGCGGACCAAACGAAAGATCAGTTCGCGCCACGCTTCTACAGGACTCGGCCGCAGTATGTTGTGGTTCCTTGGCTCCGATGGAAAGCGCTGCACCTCCGCTTTCGGAATGGGCACATCACGGCGCAAAAGTTCCTGTTTCTCCATTTTCGGAAGCGAATCGATCGCGCGCCGCAGTCCCGCCGCAGTTTCCGGATCGGACAGCAAACCCAAGGGAACGAGCTTCACCGGTTGTGCGAACATGTCCGGCGTAACCATACCGTCTATGATCCGATTCGTCCCAACAACCCGATGACTGGGAGTGCCCAGATAATCCACCGGCTCGATTCCGAGCTCAAAGAAATTGATGAGTTCCTGGCGTGATCCGGACAGGTCTTGCCCCATAATGATCAGGCACTGAATCTGCGGATTATAAAGCAAATTGCGCAGCAACTCCGGCAGCCCGTTGCCAAACAAGTTCCCGATCGCCGCGATCCGTGAAGTCTCTGCACTGACGTCCACACCGGCCTGCGAAATAACTTTGCGGGCCTGCTCCGTGTTCGACCAAAGCGTCACAACACCCACATCGCCGTGCGGATTAACCTGTATCAAGCGATCAGCGAAAAAGAGCGGATCAAACAGCAGATCCGTGGCTGAAGCTGTTGCAGTCACGTAAGTAGTGATATCACACTGGTGCCACTACTTGGCTCCATGAGCCAGCGCGTGCAGCCTCGCCAGAATCTCGGGCTCTCTTTGCTTATACGTGCTGATTCCCGTCAGCAGGTCCTCTTCAAGAATCTTTCCTGCCGCATTCCGGTAAATCACCTGAAATTCCCCGGGCATTGCCAAGCTATAGACGTCCGCTTTCACATCGCCATCGCCAAAAGTCTCAACCAACTGAGCTTCCATATACATCAGATTCAATGCATCCATCACAGGTGTCAACGAACCGTGTCCGCACGCCTACATTACAAGCGCATAGGTTCGTTTGCTGCGCGCTTCGAGTATATTGACACCAATAGGAGACTCCCCATGCGCCAATCCGAGTCCGCAGCCGTTACGGCAAAACGCGCCAGCGTAGGCGCAGCCAGCGTAGGCGCAATCAGCGCAGGCGCGCTCTCGCTCGGTGCATTTGCCCTCGGCGCCTTTGCTATCGGGGCGCTCGCCATTGGCGCCCTTGCGATCCGCAAGCTGGCGGTCCGCCAAACGCGCCTCGACGTCGTGCGCATCCGCGACTTGACGGTCGACCGCTTGTCTGTGAAGGAGCTAATCCTTCCCCGATAGCGCCAAACTCCTCTCGCAAGGCCCTGCCCAACAGCCAATTCCCGGGAACAGTCGCCGCCAATCTGCGTATAATTAGCCACCGCCCGGTTTCGCGAGGAGGTCCCATGTTCAAATCGCTGACCTACGCCGCCAGAATCCTGCGCAAGAGCCCTGGCTTCACGGCCGTCGCCGTCTGTTCCTTGGCCATCGGCATTGGCGCAACTTCCGCCATGTTCAGCTTTGCCGACGCCCTGCTCCTGCGCCCGCTGCCCGTCTTTGAACCTAGCCGCATCGCCGCCGTCACCACCGCGAATTCTGCCGCATTCGGCACTAACAACGCCATCTCCTACCCCGATTACCTCGACTTTCGTGACCGTAACCGCAGCTTCGAAGGACTGCTCGCCGCCTCGTACGCCACCTTCGGATTCAGCCCCAACCCAGCCACCCTGCCGCGAATGAAATTCGGCCTCTTTGTCTCCGGCAACTTCTTCCGCGTGCTCGGCGTTGAGCCGTCGCTCGGCCGCGGCTTCCGTGATGACGAAGATCAAGCCGAAGGACGCGACCCCGTTGTCATCCTCGGCCATGACTTCTGGGTCAGCCAGTTCGGTGCAAGCCGCTCGGTGCTCGGCTCCAAAGTGCGTCTGAACGGCATCGACTTTTCGGTGATCGGTGTCGCTCCGGAACGATTCACTGGCATCGATCAATTTGTTCGCCCAGCTTTATTTATCCCGCTCGCGATGTCCCCGCGCACCGGACAGGCAAACAACCTCAATCGGCGCGATCTCCGCTGGCTGATTGTCAAAGGCCGCCTCAAGCCGGGAGTTGGCGTCAACGAGGCCCAAGCAGATCTGAACGCCATCACTTCGCAATTACGAAATATGTATCCCCAAAGCAACCGCAATCAGCGCATTGCCGTGCAAACCGAGCTCCAGTTGCGCGCTGCGCAATCGCCTCCGGATGCGGCGCTCGCCGCCATGCTGGTCTTGCTCTCACTTTGCGTTCTGCTTGTCGCCTGCGCCAACGTAGCGGGCCTGCTCCTCAGCCGTGCCCGCGCGCGTTCGCGCGAAATCGCCGTGCGGCTCGCTATCGGCGCTGGCCGCGGCTCCCTGGTCCGCCAGTTGCTGCTCGAAAATTTGCTCCTTGCTCTTCTGGGCGGCCTCGCCGGCATCGCAATTGCCTATGCCGGCGCCGCATACTTCCGCCGCCTCCCGATCCCAACCGATCTGCCGGTCGTCATTGACGTCGGCCTCGATCACCGCGTGTTGTGGTTTACGCTCGCCGTCTCGCTCCTGAGCACCCTTCTCTTCGGCCTCACACCCGCCCTTCGCGCCACGCATCCAGACCTGGTTCCAGCCCTGAAAGCAACCGATGCCGATAGCACTGGCCACCGCCGCCTCTGGGGCCGCAACTTGATCGTCGCGGGACAAGTTGCTTTATCGCTGGTCCTGCTCGTCGTCTCGGCCGTTTTGGTGCAAGGCTTCGACAGCCAATTGGCCCAAGGCCCCGGTTTCCGTACGGATCATTTGTTTCTTACCAGCTTTGACACGCAACTGGTTCGCTATTCCAACGATCAAACCCGTCGCTTCTATAAGGAACTGCTCGACAGAACACGCTCGGCTCCCGGCGTCAAATCCGCAGCCCTCACCTCCGTCATTCCAATGATTGGAGGCGACAGCACCCCGATTGTTCCCGAAGGCTATCAATTGCCTCGTGGCGAGCAAGCTGTCACCGTATTCGATGCGCACGTGAGTGATGGCTTCTTTGACACCATGGGCATTCGTCTGCTCAAGGGGCGAAGCTTTCTTCCCACTGATCTGCCGGACACACCGCGCGTAGCCGTTGTGAACGAGCATCTCGCCAGTCACTATTGGCCGAAAGGAGACGCTCTCGGCAAGCGTTTGCACCTCGGAAATGCGGCCGGAGACCTGGTTCAGATCGTAGGAATCGCTAAAACCACCAAGTATTTTTGGATCGCTGAACCACCCCTCGACTATGTGTACTTCCCGTACACGCAGAACGCGGGCCTCGGCCTCGCGGCCACATTCTCTGCTGCTGCCTTGACCGTGGTCGCCGAATCCGATGCGCCGGATCCCTCTACCATCGCCCCCGCGTTGCGTGAAGTTGTGCGTGGGCTCGATCCGAACATGCCCTTCTACGACGTGCGAACCATGCATGACCTGTACACCCAACGCGCGGTCAAAACGCCCAACATGATCGCCGACAGCGTCGCTGGTTTGGGCCTGATGGGCCTCATTCTCGCCACCGTCGGACTCTACGGCCTCATCGCTTATTCGGTCAGCCGCCGCACGCGCGAGATCGGTATTCGCATGGCCATCGGCGCCGACCGCCAAAAAGTCGTTCAAATGATTCTCAGGCAAGGTCTCACCTTGAGTTCGGCGGGCGTCGCGGTCGGCCTTCTCGTTAGCTTCTTCGTTTGCCGCGTCCTCACCTCCGCACTCTGGATCGCCACTTTTAACGCCACCAACCCTCTGCTCTTCGCAGCCATCGCTCTACCTCTGCTTCTGATTACTTTGTTGGCAAGCTATGCGCCCGCTCGCCGAGCCTCACTGATAGATCCCATGCGCGCTCTCCGCGAGGAATGACCGTTGTGCGCGATGAGATTATAGGTAAAGCCACGATATGAATCACCTCGAACGTGTTTCTTCTATCCTGGGCGCCATTCTCGTCGGCGCCGCCGCCTGGCTCATCGTTTCCGAGCGCCGCGCTCGCGCCTCGCATCCTCCGGTCGAAAAACTCGCCGAAGATCTCAAACATGCCTGGGCGCGCTACCATACGCCTTAATCGCGTTTCCATGACATCCCGCAGTTCCGCCGCCTCTCTTGCCTTTGCCGCTCTCCTCGCGTCCGCCTGCGCACTCACCGCGCAGTCAGATTCCGGCCATGCCAAGGAAATTATTGACAAAGCCGTCGCTGCGCTCGGCGGAGACCACTTCCTCCAGATGCGCAACCGTGTTGCGCGCGGCCGCGTCTACGCCTTCTTTCACGATCAGCTCAGCGGACTCGACGTAACCACCATCTACACCGAGTATCTGTCCAGCAAGCCCGCGAAAGGCATCGCTCTTCATGAGCGCGAAGTGCTCGGGAAAAAGCAGGATTACTCATATCTGTTTCTTTCCGATCAAGCCTTCGACGTCACCTACCGCGGCGCCCGTCCCGTTCCCGATGAGACTTGGCAGCGCTACGTCCGCACCACCGAAAACGACATCCTCTATATCCTGAAAGTCCGCCGCGACGAGCCGAGCATGCTCTACGACTACGTTGGCAGCGACGTCTATCTCAGCACCCACGTCGAGGTCGTCGATATCACCGATGCCCAAAGCCGCACCGTCCACGTCTTCTTCGACCACAACACCATGTTGCCGATCCATGAGAGCTTTTCCTGGCTGGATCCCGACACCAAGTATCACAATGATGAGGTCATCGACTACGATAAATACCGCGATATCGGCGACGGCATTATGTGGCCATTCACCATCGAGCGCCAACGCAACGGCTACAAGTCCTATCAGATGTTCGCCACCAAAATCGAAGCGAATCAGCCCATTCCGCCCAAGACCTTCGAGCTGCCGCCCGGCGCCAGGCTGTTGAAGAAAGTTGATTAGTAGCTTCCGCGGTCAAGCACGATTCCAAACCGCCAACGGCTCGGCTGTTACAATTTATCAACGCACAGCGCGTCTTCGCTTTAGCGCATGGGTGTGCGTGGTGCGCGTTTGAATATGAGCGCACAGAGCGTCTTCGCCTTAGCGCATGGGTGCCCGTTGTGCGCGTTACAAATGAGCGCACAGAGCGTCTTCGCCTTAGCGCACGGGTGCCCGTTGTGCGCGTTACAAATGAGCGCACAGGGCGATTGGTGCCCGTTGTGCGCGTTACAATATGAACTCAAGTACGAAGCGCAATGCTGAGCTTCCATGGATCTCGATCAGCTTCACACGTTCCTTGAGATCGTTCGCCTCAAGAGCTTTTCCAAGGCTGCGCAGACCTGTTATCGTACGCAGCCCGCCATCAGCGCCCAAGTCCGGCAGCTCGAGCAAGAGCTCAATGCCACGCTGTTCGACCGGCTCGGCACCCGAATCTCGCTGACCGTCGCCGGCCGCATCTTCGCTGAACATGCCGAACAGATCCTCGCCCTTCGCCGCCGCGCTCAGGACGCCATCAACGAGCTCGAAAAAGTTCCTCGAGGCGAGCTCCTGATCGCCGCTAACGAGGGCACCTGCATCTACGTCCTGCCCGGCGTCTTCGCCGAATTCAAGACCCAGTTCCCCAATGTCCAGTTGCACGTCGACCGCTCTTACGGCAGCCGCGTCGTTCAAGCCGTGCTCGACAACCTGGCCGATTTCGGTATCGCCCAGATGCCGCCGCCTGACAAGAAATTGCAGATCGTGAAAATTCACTCCGACGAAATCAAGTTGCTTGTGCCCTCCGGCCACAAGCTCGCTTCCCAATCACGGATCACCGCGCGTGACCTGCTCGGCGAACAATTGTTGCTTCCCAAGACCGGCGTGACCCGCGCCCGCCTCAATTCCTGGCTGGATTCGGTGCATCAGGAACTGAACGTTTCCATGGAACTTGATTCAACTGAAATGATCAAACGCTTCGTCATGGCGCATCTCGGCATATCATTCCTGGCCGCTTCCCATTGCCGCGAGGAAGTCGCGGCTGGCAAACTCACCGCCATCCCCCTCGGTCCCGAGCCCATGATCCGCCGGCTTGCTCTCATCTATCGCAAAGACAAGTCGCTCTCCAAAGCGGCCCTGGGTTTCATTCAGGTAACCTTGGATCATGCGGGAAATCAGATCGGCGCGTCTGCGCCGCTACTTCGCGCTTCCGGTTCGTAAAATCTGTCTATGACACGCCTGACCGCGCGCAGCTCTACCATCTTTATTGCCACCGGCCGCCAAACGCACGTCTATCGCTCCGTCAACGATGTCCCGCCCGCGCTTCGCCGCAAGCTGCAGGATTCCACCCGCAGCATGAACTCGGCCACTATCCTGATCGCCGACAAGCGCGGCCAGCAGGAACTCGTGCGTGCTCTTCAGGGCCGGCCCACCAATGTGCAGCGCCGTCTTGCCGAGATCATCTCGCCGCAGCAGACACCCGAGCCGCAACTCATCGCCACACATAAACCGTATGTCTCGTCTGCTTGGCGCAAATGGCTCGAAATTCTATTGCCGGTGGCCCTCGGCGCTTCCCTCTGGTTTTTCATCGACTCTCATTTCTAGCGCCGGCTTCCCCGGAAACCCGCTCTGCTAATCAGCCGAGCGCCCAAGGATCGCCTTAAAAATCGCTCCCAAACCCAAAAATTCATCCAGCCGCGAAGGCTTGCGAAGATACTCGCTCACGCCAAGTCGTCTCGCGTCTTCTTTGTCCCGCAGCGAATCGGAGGAGCTCAGGATTACCAGCGGCGACTGCTTGCACCGCTCACTCTGACGCACGCGCTTGGCCACTTCGCGTCCCGGTTTCTTCGGAATGTTCAGGTCCACAATAAAGAGATCGGGACAACTCGTCACGTCGGCTTCGATATCCTGAACAATCCTCAAAGCAATCTCGCCATCCGTCGCAACCAACAGCTCTCCCTCTACCCCGTGCTCCTCGAGCGCCTCGCGAACCAAAGTGACGTCCGCGGGGTTGTCCTCCACCAGAAGAATAGAAAAGGCCTTCCGTTCCGAAGCCGAATCGCTAGCTTCCTCTAACTGGGACCGTAAAGAAAAACGTTGCACCCCGGCCGAGCTCAGATTCCACCCAGATTCTGCCTCCGGCCCGTTGAATAAGTCGCTCGCAGATCGCCAGACCCATGCCGGTTCCGGGATACTCGGCGGCGCTATGAAGACGTTTGAAGATTCCAAAGACTTGCTCCTTATATTGAGGGTCAATTCCGATGCCATTGTCTTGTACCGAGAACAGCCACTCCGCCCCGCGCCGCTCGGCCGCAATCTGAATCCGTGGCGCATCGCTACTGCGATAACGAATCGAGTTTGCAATTAAATTCTGAAATACCTGCTGCAACTGGAACGCGTGCATGCGTACCCTGGGAAGCACCGTATGGCTGATCGAAGCGCCGCTGTCCTTGATGGCGGTTTCAACGTTACCAAGTGCTCTCTCCAGAATCGTCTCGGCATCAATCTCTTCCGGCTCCGCGTCAATCGTGGAGGCGTGCGTATAGGCCACCAGATCCTTCAGCAGCCGGTCCATCCGTGACACGCCCTCAATCGTGTAGCAGATATACTCGTCGCCGCTCTGGCCCAGCTTTCCGCCGAACTTCCTCCGCAGCATCTCGACATAAGCCGATACCATCCGCAGCGGCTCCTTCAAATCGTGCGAGGCCGAGTATGCAAATTGTTGCAGGTCCGCATTGGATCGCAAAAGAGCAGCGTTCGCCTCCAGTAAGGCTCGCTCTTGCAGTACCCGCGCCGTGATGTCGCGCGCTACCTTGGAAGCCCCGACGATTCTGCCCGAAGCGTCCCGGACCGGAGAAACGGTCAAGGAAACCATCAGAATTCTTCCGTCCTTTGTCTTCCGCTTCGTCTGATAATGCTCAACGCGCTCACCCCGCGAGATCGATCCCAGAATGCGTGGAATATCGTCGGCAACTTCGGCCGGCGCCAGCATCGAAATGTGCTGCCCGATTACTTCGTTTGCCGTGTAGCCGAAGATTCGCTCAGCGCCCCGGTTCCAGCTTCGGATGATGCCATTCAAATCCTTGCTGACGATTGCGTCATCAGATGACTCCACAATAGCCGCCAGGTGCTCTCGAGCCTCGAGCAGACTCTTGCCGGCGCCGAGATCATCGTCCTCCCGCGGTTTTCCGGACGATAACTGGTGGTAATACGCGGCGATACCGGCCTCGCAGGGAAAAGCACACACCTCCATCCGCTCTTCCACTCCCTCCGCAGACCAGCGCCGGAGCGTAACCGGCGTCCGTTCCTTCAAGGCCCGGCGGTGCGCTTCCGCAACCTCGACCCGCAGGAATGTCGGCCACTGCTCCCACGGTGTTTTTCCCAACATCTGCTCTTCGGTCCTTTGCCAAAGGTGCGCGGCCTTTGGATTCGCGTACAAAATCCTCCAGTCTTGATCGGCTATCAGCAGCGCCTCAGGGAAATTAGCGAACAAGCTTCGGCTTCCCGCCAACGTGGGCAGAAAAGCCACTGAATCTTGTGAGAGCTTCTCCAATAATCCCTCCTTCTGCATTATTGCGTGAATAACTGCAGCCGAAGCGGTCATCTATCAGGAAAAGATGCAGCCAAGTTACCTACCTGATCCCAAGCGCTACCATCAAGCCCAATTCCGCCGCTGCGGTCGTTCTGGCATTGTCTTGCCGCCCATCTCACTGGGACTCTGGCAAAACTTTGGTGGCGTCGACTCCTTTGAGACCGGCCGCGCCATGATCCGGCGCGCCTTCGACCGCGGCGTCACCCACTTCGATCTGGCCAATAACTATGGGCCTCCCTATGGCTCCGCCGAAGAGAACTTCGGCCATATTCTGCGCAAGGATTTTCGCGGCCATCGAAATGAGCTCATCATCTCGTCCAAGGCCGGATGGGATATGTGGCCCGGTCCCTACGGTATCGGCGGCTCCCGCAAATACCTCTTGGCATCCCTCGACGAGAGCCTCCAGCGCATGGGCCTCGAGTACGTTGACATCTTCTACTCGCACCGGCCCTCCATGGATGTGCCGCTCGAAGAAACCATGGGAGCGCTCGCGCAGGCAGTGCGTCAAGGCAAGACCTTGTACGTCGGCATCTCCTCCTACAGCCCGGAGCGCACGCGTGAGGCGGCGCAAATCTTGCGCACTCACGGAATACCCTTGCTCATTCATCAACCCTCGTACTCGATGCTGAATCGCTGGATCGAACAAGGATTGCTCGCCACGCTGGATGAACTCGGCATAGGCTGCATCGCCTTTTCTCCGCTCGCCCAAGGACTTCTCACGAATAAGTACCTCCAGGGCGTTCCCGAACACTCTCGCGCGACGTCCGAGGGCTCATCGCTCAACCGCGAGATGCTGAACGAAGAAAACCTTAAGCGCGTGCGTGCGCTGAATGAAATCGCCCGTGCGCGTGGCCAGTCGCTGGCGCAAATGGCGATCGCTTGGGTGCTGCGCGACAAGCGCGTGACCTCGGCTTTAATTGGCGCTCGCAATTTGGAACAGCTCGACAATTCTCTCGATGCCGCAAAAAATCTGCACTTCACAGAGCAGGAGTTGGCCGCCATCGACCGCCACGCGCAGGATGCCGGCATCGATATCTGGAAAGGCGCCCGCGAAGGCACCGAATAACCCTGCGCACACTGCCTTGACAGGCGTCATAATAATTCCATGGCCCACTGCACCAGACGTCAGTTTCTGCAAACCGGAGCCGCCGCGCTCTCCGCCGCCGGCCTCGCAACCCTTCCCCTGAAAGCAACTTCTGGAAAAGCAACCGATTGGGTGACCCTCGGCAAGTCTGATGTGAAGGTGACGCGCCTCGCCTTCGGGACGGGAACTCTGAGCGGCCAGGTGCAGCGCGACCTCGGACAGGATCAGTTTACGCGCCTCGTGCGTTACGCCTACGACCACGGCATTCGTTTCTTCGAAACCGCCGAGTCCTACGGCGACATGCATCGCATGTTGGGTATCGCGCTGCAGGGCATTCCGCGCGATAGCTACCGTCTCATGTCGAAGATCACCACGCACGGCGAAACGGACCCGCTGCAAAAGATCGACGAGCTGCGCACGCTCGCCAAGACCGATTACTTCGACATCATGCTCCTCCATTGGCAGCACGTTGCCTCCTGGCCGACCGACAGCCTGCGCTGGCAGGATGGCATTCTCGAAGCCGAATCGAAAAAGATCGTGGTGGCGCACGGAGCCTCCGTCCACGGCCTCCCCGCCCTGCGCCAGGTACCCACCAATAAGTTTCTTGAAATAGCGATGATCCGCATGAATCAAAAAGGCGCCTCCATGGACGCCGAGGACTACGCCACAACCGGACTCGGCAACGTGCCCGAGGTCGTCGAGCACGTGAAGCAGTCCCGGCAGGCCGGCATGGGCGTCATCAGCATGAAGCTCGTCGGCGAAGGCCGATTCACCAAGCGTGAGGATCGCCAGGCGTCCATGCGCTTCGCCTTCCGGCACGCTGGCGTCGATTCCGTCACCGTCGGCTACAAGAATACCGCCGAAATCGACGAAGCCATCGAAAATCTAAACCTGGCGCTCGCCTAACCGCTACCCTGTTCCATTGGCGTCCACAGCCCACTCAAATGCTGCGGCGGCATGTACCACGGTTGTATTGATGTACAAAATCCCATCGATCTCAAACGAAGAAAGCGCTTCCATGGGTCGAAACGCCAGCGGCAGCTCGGTGCACGCCAGGCAAACTACGCGCTTCAATCCCGCCTGCCGTTGAGTCGAGCTTTTCGCGATATCTTTCATCCGCTCCGCGGCGCCCTCCAGCTTCCCTAATTGCAGGTCCGCGACCAACTGGATCGCCCTGGATCTGGCCGTCTCCTCACTGGGTCCTTCGCCTGCAATTCCATGCTTCGCAAACGCCTCGCGGAATCTTCGCGAGCCCATGGTCACCGCTGTGCCCAATATCACAACCTGCGTGGCCCCGATTCGCGCGCTCTCCTTTGCAACCACCTCGAACATGTCGAGGACCGGAATTCCCACGCCGCGCACAATCGCGTCGTATCGATGATGCGGAGTGTTGCTCGCCATCAGCGCAAACTCAGCGCCGCTCGCTTCCAACCGCCGAAGCGCTGAGCGATGATATTCGTCGAACCGCGACCAGGATTCTTCGTCTCCCTCGACACCCAGGTAGCAAACGGCCTTGTTATGATCGAGCGACTCGATCGTCATCTCAGGCGTAGAAGGCGCGCCTGGAAGGTGGTTCGCCAGGTGCCGTTGTTCGCTTCGACGGCAGATCTCCGCGTAATAATTCACCGTGGACGGCCAGGCCACGCCTCCTACTATGCCGATCTTTTTCATTCGCGCTCTTGGGCTACTGGGCCAACATAGCTCGATCATCTCCAGAAATGTATAGCTTGCCCGGCGTTCATACTTCGTTTAGCATCAAAGTATGGATGCCGTAGATACCGACTATGCAGCTTCTCGAATTGCTGCGGCGATCGGTGAGCCCGCCCGCGCGCGCATGCTCTATTGCCTTATGGACAATCACGCGCGAACCAGTACCGAGCTCGCTGTTGTCGCGGACGTCAGCCCGTCTACCGCGAGCGTACATCTGCATCGCCTCCAGGCCGAGCGCTTGGTTAAAGTGCTGGTCCAGGGCAAGCATCGCTACTACAGCTTGGAAGGGACGGAGGTGGCCGGCGTCCTCGAAGGTCTCAGCGCCCTGGCCGGCGCGCCCCGCGATCAATTTGTGCCCAACACGCCGAACCGTCTGCGTGCCGCCCGCACCTGTTACGATCACATCGCGGGCACGCTGGGCGTGTTGCTCCACGACCGGCTCAAAGTACTGGACTGCCTGTCAACAGGCGCAGCCGGTAACGGCGATTCGTATGATCTCACGCCAAAAGGAATCAAGATGTTCGAGACTTTGGGCATTGATATCGACGCCACTCGGACCCTGCGGCGCCGCTTCGCCTTCGCGTGTCTCGATTGGAGCGAGCGGCGCTCTCACCTCGGCGGCGCAATGGGAGCCGCATTGCTGAAACTCGCTCTCAAGCGAAGATGGGTCACTCAGGACCTCGACACCCGAGCCCTTTCCCTCACCCGCCACGGCCAACGCGAACTGCTGACGAAATTCGGACTTCGCGTCTAGCTCGCGCGCTCAGCCGCTCACTTGATTCATTCGGACGTTTGGTGACCCCGTCGGAATCGAATGCGATCATGCTGAACGATCCACAACTCCTGGTCAGGGTTTCGGGTCTTGAGCGCTGTCAAGACGCGCCTGACGTAGCTGAGGACTGTAGCTTTGTCCTGCATCTTAAGCCCAAAAACAATAATGCCAGCATATTCATCCGGTGGATAGGCCCAAATATTGCTGAAGTCCAGATCAAGCGTGACTAAGATTCTGCGTTCGGCACGAACCCGGGTTGCAATTGCCTCGTCTTCGGCTCCTGTGAGCGATTCGTCCCACACGGTCTCTGCCTCGAAACCGTACGCACATAGTATTTCCGCGGCCTCCACAGGCAGGTTCTCGTCAACCTTGAACCTCACGCACTCCGCTCAAATGGCAGATCGGCAGTACTCTCACGCGCGAGTTCAGCCGCATACGCCAAGGCAGAGTCGATGTCGAACGCTTGAAGTGAAGGATAGCTGCCAAGAATCTCAGCGCGGGACATCCCCGCCGCCATGTTGTCAAGAATGACGGAAACCATCACTCTTGTTCCTCGAACGCACGCCTTTCCGTGGCAAACTTGAGGATCTACACTGATCCGCTCTCGCCAGTTCTCCATGCTTCGATTCTACGCAAACGGGTACACACTCCGTACAGCCTTTCTTGACTGAAGAATACGCCCGCGTCTTCGACGAGTCAGATCTCCGCACTTGAATGGCAAGTTAGTCACAAGCCTCAAAAGTATTTTCCTACCACCTAACCTCAATTCACTCAGCCCCTTGCCCACTCCGTTCCAAACCCAACAGTTCGTTTCCGCCCCCTCGCATGCTACGTTGTAGCCGCCAACCGCCTTACCTATGTCTTCCCGATCCATCCGCCGCGCCGTCGAGCGCCAACAACAGAAGCTCGCCCGTAAAGCCGCTCAACAAACCAGCGAAGTCTCCGAAGCTCGCCTCGCCGCGAACCGCGCGAACGCCCAACTAAGCACAGGCCCCACCAGCCCTGACGGAAAAGCCAAAACCTCCTTAAACGCAGTCAAAACCGGTCTAACCGGCCGCACTGTCCTGCTGCCCGGCGACGACGCCGCTCTGTACGAAGCGCACGTCTCGAATTTCATGCAGCGCCACCAGCCTGCCAACGACGAAGAACACAATCTCGTCCAGTCCCTCGCCGATACCGAATGGCGGCTGCTGCGCATTCCTTCGCTCGAAATGGGCATTTACGCCGTTGGCCGCCTTGAATTCGCCAACCTTTTCGAAGGCGAGGCCGTTTCGCTTCGCTCCGCGCTCATCGAAGCTCACATCTATCTCGCCTACCACCGCCAGCTCAACAATCTAAGTATTCAGGAGTCCCGCCTCCGCCGCCAGCGCGACAAGGACACCGCCGCCCTCAAGCAACTTCAGTCCGAGCGCCACTCCCGCGAAACCGCCCTCCGCGCCGCCGTCCCCAAACCGCCGCTCGGCATTGGGTTCGATTTTTCAACTCGTGAATTTGATTTTCCCCGCGATGCTACCCCTGAGTCCGCGGCCGCCCCGGACGCGCCCGTTGCCCTTCCGCTCGCTCAAAACGCCGCATGAGAACCTCAGTGCTTTCCTACCTCAAGGTTTCACCCCACCTGGTCGATAAGCCAGGTGTGAGCACCTCATTCGACGACTACCCACAACCTGCGACCATCCTCGTTCCTTCGCCCTCCGGCAACGGCGCGAAACGCAGCATCTCGTGCGCGTTCCACGGCATGGAAGGCAGGCGGCTGATTCTCGAGGCGGGTGAGCCGCTCTCGCCCTCTACCGCTCTCAGCATCGAGCATGAAGACAACCTCTTCTTAGGCGAAGTCGTCGCCTGTGCAGCGCAATCGCCTGGCTTATATAGGATGGAAATCAAAATCGAGCAGATCCTGACCGGCCTGCACAATCTTATGGCTCTTCGTGCTCGCCTTTTAGGCGAAGCCGTTCCTCAAACCCTCGGCCTTATGCCGGTCGGCGTCCTGAATTGACATCGATTTTTCTCTCAATCACCATACCGTCGATACAAAATATTGATTGGCGCTCCTTCTCGAAGCTCAGTAGAGTAGAGCATTAAGTATTACCCGTCGTGTAGCAAGGCTACCTAGTCGTGACCCCGGCACTACGTCCCGTGTCGAATTCCAATTTCGAGAGGGAGCATGCCGAAACTCAGGGTCAACCAGAAATCTCTATTCAGTCTCGCCCTAATTTGTGGAACTGCTTGGGCCCAGTCAACCCCCAGTCCGCCCACCGAGTCACCAGCCCCAAGCCCAACGCAAACAACTGCTCAGGCGCCCGCGACCCCGGCAACTCAGACGCCGGCCCCTCCCCCAGCTACTACCTTTTCCTCATCGGCCGTTCGTTTCGACGGCATCGATTTCAGCGGAATGGTCGATGGCTACTACAGCTTCAGCGACAATCATTCAGCCTCAGGCATCAACCAGCTCTATAACTTCGACGACAAAACCAACCAGGCGGACTTGAACTTCCTCAAGCTCACCGTAAGCCATGATCCGGATCCAGTCGGTTTTCGTCTTGATTTAGGCTACGGGCGCACTCTGGAGATCATCCATCCGCCCGGTAGCACCGACCCCGACTTCTTCCGTTACGTAGAACAAGCCTACGTGAGCCTCAAGCCCAAGGGCTGGAAGGGCTTCGAAGCCGATTTCGGAGACTTTGTCACCTCCGCTGGCGCCGAAGTCATCGAAAGCAAGGATAACTGGAACTATTCACGCTCGCTCCTGTTCGCTTTGGCCATTCCTTACTATCACTTCGGGCTTCGCACCTCTATGCCCATCGGCAGCAGTCTTAACGTAGGTGTGCAGGTCGTCAACGGATGGAACGAAGTTGTTAACCCCTACGGCGGAAACATGAAAACCGTCGGTATAACCGGCGCACTCACGCGCAAGAAATATACCTGGAGCAACAACTATTACATCGGTCCGCAATATACCGCAACTAACAACCGGAATCGCGCCTTGTATGACACGACTCTGTTGCTGACGCCGAATGACAAAGTCAATGCCTATCTCAACTTTGATTATGGCCAGCAGCGTCGCCTCATCTCCGGCCTCGATCACTGGGTGGGCTTTGCTGGCGCTGTGCACGTGCAACTGACTAAGCGGTTTGCAATAAGTCCGCGGGCGGAATACTATGACGACGCCACAGGATTCACGACAGGCACCGTGCAAAAGCTGCACGAAGAGACCGTCACCGGCGAATATAAGATGCTCGACGGCCTGTTAGGCCGTCTTGAATTCAGACGGGACGCCTCGAACATGCCGTATTTCGATCACGGCGCCCAGCCGGCGGTTTCAAAAAGTCAAACCACGCTATCGGTTGGGATGATTGCCTTTTTCCCGGTAAAACATTAGCTCGCTAGTAACAAATCAGACCATTCTTTAGGAGAACTTGTAAATGGCCGAAACCAACACACCAGAAATGAAAGCCACGCTAGGCCTGACCGGCCTAACCATGAACGCAATGGCCCTGATTGCGCCCGGAGCGTTTCTTTGGTTGACCTTTGCGATACAAGCTGGAACCGGAGTGACCGCGCCGTCCATGTGGCTCGGCATCGTTCTGGCGCTGTTACTCTGCCTCGCGACGGCCGTGTGTTACGCCGAAATGGCAAAACTGTATCCAGGTACCGGTAGCTCGTATTACTTTGCTGAGCAATCCTTCCTCAATCACGAGAAGGCCTGGCCGTATGCCCGCCTTGCGAAATTCATCATCGGTTGGGGCTCGCATCTTTACTACTGGATCTATCCCGGCGTCATGGTCGCGGTCATGGGCGTGCTCTGCGGATACCTGGTCGGAACTATTTGGCCCAACTTCATGAGTGCTTCCAATCCCGGGCCGGCCTTTATGGCGGTGATCGCGATCGTGTTCTCGTTTGGGGTTGCCTATATCGCGCATCGCGGTGTAAACGGCTCTACGTCAGTGAACATCGCTATCAACGTCATTCAGATCTCGGCCTTGCTGGTCTTTTCTGTCATGGCGCTTGGATATCGCATGAATCACCCGCCGGGTAGCGTTGCCTACCAGTTCGATTCCACCTCCGGCGAAGCCTACACCTACGAATTCGCCACCAAGAAGACTGTGGACCACGGCCAAACAACTGAAACCATCGTCCGTGATGCCAGTGGCGTCCCGCAACCGAAGCTGGATGCCTCGGGCCATCCCGTTCCCTTTAAGATCAGTTATCCCGCGCATGACGACAAAGGCAATTTCCTGAGCCATCCCAGCGCCGGTTCCGTACTTGGAATGCATAACTTCGGCTGGGTATTCGTCCAGGCCACGGTCGCGATTCTCATTCTGGTCGGTTTCGAGTCGGTAACCGCCATGGGGGGCGAAGCCAAAAATGCGAAGCGCGATGTGCCGATCGCCGTTATAACGTCCTTATTAGTGCAAGGAGCCTTCTGCTATCTCGTTGAATATTTCGCGGCCAATTACTTTCTAAATAGCGGATACCCGATGACCACCGCGACCGGATCGGCGGCTCCCATTGGCGACATGATGGTCGTGGTCGGCGATGCCATCTTCGGTCAAGGGCACGGGCAAACTTTCATGCTGATCGAAGCCTTCACTGTCTTTCTGGCCATCATCGGCACCACTCTTTCCTGCATGAACACGGGCGCTCGCGTTACCTACGCGATGGGCAAAGACAAGGAGCTGCCAGACCATTTCGGTGCTCTGCACAACGCCAACCTTACTCCGCATCGGGCCATCTGGACGCTCGCCACTATCTCGGCCATTATCGGCGTTGTTGCCGTTTTGGCCGTATTCGGCGATGGGCCCGCCCCGTCGGATGCCACTATTCAGGCTCTGCCACATGGATTCTGGTCCAGTTTCGGCTACTTCTCGCACGATAAATTGGCTGCGCTTCCCAACTCGCTGCTCACTGTCACCTTAGCTTCTAACTTCGGAACATTTCTGCTGTATATGCTCAGTTGCGTTACTTGCATCGTGGCCTATCACAAGCATCCAAAGTTCAGTGCCCTGAAGCATTTCCTCATTCCTGTATTCGGCCTGGCGGCAAACTTGGCCTGCATGGCGTTCTACCTGATCGGACCTTTTATGGGATTCGGCACCAAGATGGAGCCGCTGCTCGCCTTAGGCATAGCGATCGTCTGGGGAATCTATGGAGGCATTTACTTCGTCCGAACCAGCAAGGTCACCGGCCGGACAACTCTCGTCGGAAAGGAGGCCCGTGCCGCGGCATCGTAACAGAAACAGTGGTCAATTTAAAAGGGGTGAGCCCGTCTCACCCCTTTAGTCGTCCACAACGTCATGCTGCTGGAGGTCGAGTTCGGCCAGTTATCGGATCCAGGTCTCATACGCACGCACAACGAAGACGCGCTCGGACATGTTGCTCCCCGCACGCCCGAGGAAGCCCGCACTCATGGCTGGTTGTTTGCAGTTGCTGACGGCGTGGGTGGCCAGGATCGCGGCGAAGTCGCCTCGCGCGTGGCCATCGAAACTCTCCTTGCCGGTTTCCGCAACATCACTCCCAGCGAGCCGCTCACTACTGCCGTCCCACGCCTGGTTCAGGCCGCCAACACACACGTTTTCGAAACCGCAATGGCTACCGGCCCGGCCGGCAGTTCCATGGCGACCACCGTGGTGGCTTGCGCTCTCCGCTACGACCGCGCCGTGGTTTCGCACGTAGGCGATTCGCGCTGTTACCTCGTCCGCCAGGGCTATGCCGTCCCGCTCACCCGCGATCACACCTTCTCTAATGAGCAACTGCGGATGGGATTGGTCTCTGCGCGCGAAGCCGACACCTCCGCCACGTCTCACGTCCTCAGCCGCGCGCTCGGCAACGACATGTTCATTAGCGTAGAAACCAGCGAACACCAGGTTTTTGCAGACGACGTCTTGGTTCTTTGCTCCGATGGGCTGCATCATTCGGTTTCAGCCACTGATCTCGTTCAACTCACCCATCAGTCAGAACTCGAACGCGCATTGAACGATTTAGTTACCCTCGCCAAGCAACGGGACGGCTCAGACAATATCAGCCTGCAGATCATCCGCGTTCGCTCAGTCGAGCGCGTCGGCATGTATCGCGGCAGGCATTACCGCCTTCAGTGATATCCAAAGCGCACAGGACGATTGGTGTCCGTTGTGCGCGGATAGAATTAGATGTTGAGCACGCTCTTCAACTATGAGCGATTTACATACAGGGGACCAACTTGATCATTACCGTATTGACGGGCTCGTTGCTCGCAGCGGCATGGCCTCCATCTTTCGCGGAACCGATACGCGCACCGGCACTCAAGTCGCCATCAAAATTCCCCATCCCGAAGTAGAAAGCGATCCCGTCACTTACGACCGCTTTCATCGCGAGCAGGATATCGGCCAGAAGATGGACCACCCCGGCGTCATGAAAGTGATCGCCGACCCCGGCCGCAGCCAGGTTTACATGGTCATGGAGTGGGTCAATGGGCGCTTGTTGCGCGAAATCCTGCGTGACGCGCGCAAGCTGCCTGCGGAGCGTGCAGTTCGCATCGCGCTCGGAATCGCCGAGGCGCTCGAATACATCCACGCTCATGGCGTTGTGCATCGCGATCTGAAACCGGAAAATGTCATGGTCGACACCGACGATCGCGTGAAGCTCATCGATTTCGGCATCGCCGGCCAGGAAGGCTCTCGCCGCCTGACCTTCTCCAAGCTGTCGCAGCTAATGGGAACGCCCGATTACATCTCTCCCGAGCAGGTCAAAGGCAAGCGGGGCGACGGCCGCAGCGATGTCTATGCGCTCGGCGCGATGCTCTATGAAATGCTGACCGGTGAAGTCCCATTCCACGGACCCAATGCCTTCGCCATCATGAACGACAGGCTGCTCAACAACCCGGTTCCGCCGCGCGAGCTGGATCCCAACATCTCGCCCCAGCTTCAGGAGATCATCTACCGAGCGCTCGAGCGTGACCCGAAGAACCGCTATGGCAGCGCTCGTGAGTTGGCCTGGGATCTAAAGCACCAAGACGAAGTGGGCGTCGCGGATCGGCCGGAGTTGCGCGAATGGAAACATCGCCGCTCGCCTCTTTACCGCCGGATCCTCTTTTACGCCATGCTGGCGCTCATTCCTGTCTGTGTCTTCGGCCTGCTGCTCTACGTTGCACGCCACACCTGAGGGTGTTACCGACGGAACACATCGTCCGGACGCGTGACGAAGTCCGGATACGCGCCCGCTCCTAATTCGAACAAATCCATGCCCTGCCGCTCGCCCTCGGCGGCAACGCGTTGCCGCAGCACACGATCGAGAACCCAGTTCAATCCATAACTCATCGGCAGCACGAGCCCAATCAGCGTGGCCACGCCGACGAGCTGCGTAACGAACTGCCCAGCAGATCCCAGAAAAATCCCTGCTGCCAGCACGCCCCAAATCCCACCCACCGCATGCACTGAGATCGCGCCGGCCGGGTCGTCCACCTTCATCCGCAGCTCCAGCAGCTCTATTCCGAAGATCACCAACGCTCCCGCCACCAAGCCGATCAGGACCGCCTCCGCGGGTTTGACCACTGCGCAACCGGCACTCCCCGCAACTAGCCCGCTCACCCATCCGTTTGCCGTCAGCGACGCATCCGGCTTTCCAAATCGTAGTCTAGTGACCGCTAATGCGGCTATCGCCCCCGCCGCGGCCCCGAGCGCCGTGTTCACCGCAATCGATACGGCATCGTTCGGGTTGGCATTCGCGAGGAGTATGGCGGTCGCGGTATTCAATCCAATCCACCCGGTGAGCGCCAGCATGCATCCGAACAACACAATCACGGCATTGTGACCGGGCATCGCGGTCGGCACTCCGTCTGGTGTAAACCTGCCGCGCCGTGGCCCGAGGATCCAGGCGATCGCTAAAGCCGTCAGCCCTCCTACTCCGTGGATGCAGCTTGATCCGCCCGCCTCGACGAAGCCCTGCCGGGCCAGCCATCCTCCGTTCCAGGCCAAGTGCGCGAATAACGGATAAGTCCATCCGGCGAAGATTGCAGTCGACACGGAGGCTGCCGCAATCCTCCAGCGTTCCGCGCCTGCTGCCAGGGGAATCATCGCAGCAATCCCGACGCTGAATAGCTGCAACAGCAGTACGCTACCAGACGACCTTGCGACCAGGAATCCGCATAATGCATACGCCAGCATCGCAATGGCAAAGACCACCAAAGAGGTGAGCATTGAATGCGCGGCGCTTCGCGACCGGCTCAAGCCCGCGTTAAGGAGCGAAATTCCAGCGGCCGCAAACGGTACCAGCAATGTGCAGAAGAACGTAAAGAACGCCTGCTGTTCAGGCATTGCGGCTCCCGCCTCGCGGCAAGTGAGCGCGTGCCGCCAGAACAAATCCCCATGCTTCGATTGCCATACCAGCCAGTACGAACAGCGTCTTCGGTACGGACGTGCGAAGCAGCACAACCGCGGTCACAACGATTCCCCATCCCGCCAACATCAACAGAAAGCCCGCAATCTTCAATACTTACCTCAGGTAAGGATGCGCAGGATTCTACGTGGCCGCTACCTTAAGGCATTTAAAATAGCATAGGCGGAGGGGAATGCACCGCAAAGCTGTTGTATTTGGAAGCGGCGGACAACTCGGCGTCGAGTTGTGCCGCGAATTTGAGCGCCGGCAATGGAGCGTCCAGCGCTTCGATCGCCAGTCGCTTGACGTCACTGACGCGGCGGGTGTCGAATATGCTGTCGCAAATGCCGACCCTACGGTCGTGCTGAATGCGGCCGCTTACAATCAGGTGGATATCGCCGAGCGCGAGCCGCTTGCAGCTTTTCAAGCGAACGCACTCGCAGTTCGCAACCTCGCCATGGCTTGCCGTCAAACCGACGCGCAGCTTGTACACTACTCGACCGATTACGTCTTCGACGGCACAAAGGGCAGTCCCTATGTCGAAACCGACGCGCCGCATCCATTAGGCGCCTATGCGGTCTCGAAACTCGCTGGCGAACTGTACGCGCAGGCTTATCTTGAGAATCCGCTGATCATTCGCACTTCCGGCGTCTTCGGTCCGGCAGGCATGTTCACCGGCCGCGGCAATTTCGTCGAACTGATGTTGCGGCTCAGCAACAGCAATCATCCCATTCGAGTGGTTGAAGATCACGTCGCCTCGCCCACTTATGCTCCGGCGCTCGCATCGCGTACCGCGGATCTGGTCGAGAGGAAGATCACTGGCTTGTTTCACCTGGGGGGAGGCGAAGCCATCTCCTGGTATCACTACGCAAAGTTGATCTTTGAGCTGGCCGGCGCCTCTCCCGCGCTTCATGCTACCGATGAACGCGAATACAGAACCGCCGCGCGCCGTCCCAAGTTCTCGGCGTTATCCAACAGCGGAGTGGAAGCGGCTGGCATAGCGCCTATGCCGCCGCTCCGTGAAGCTCTGCGCGATTATCTGCTGGCCCGCGAACGCACTATTGCGCCTCATTCTGCGTAGCGTAATATCCGTTGCGCGCCTGCACACGATAATCCGGATTGTCTACTTTTATTTCGATGTGACGGAAGGAGCCGTCGCGCACCGTGTTCGTGGATTCATAGCCGATCGAGTATTGATTGCGCATCTCGTCTTGAATCTCTTTGAACACTTCGTTCAGCGGGTGTTTCTTATCCACCGTGAACACATGCCCGCCCGTCTCGTCGGACATTCTGCGCAGATCTCCCTCGCCAGATCCACCGAAGCCCATTCCGTACGCGGCATAGAAGCCGCGATCCACGTAGTAAATGCTGTAAATGATCGAATCCGCTCTTTGGGCCGCCTCAATTGCTCCCCTGCGGTCGTACGTGCTCCCCTGATCGTCGCCATCCGTGATCAGGATCATCGCCTTCCGTCCCACTTCGCTCTTCAGCTTCTCGTTCGATGCCAGGTAAATCGCATCGAACAGCAGCGTTCCTTTCGGCGTGCCCATTTGCGGCACCGGACCCGTATTGACATTCGGAATGGGTCCTCGGCTGATCATCGGTGTTTGTCCGTCGCCTCGCAAGTCTTGCAGAGCAGAGCTCAGGAGCCGCGGTGAGTTCGTATAGTCTTGCAGCAACTCCGTATCTTTGCCGAAGGAAATCAGGAATGCTTCGTCTTTTTGCCGAATCACGCTTGAAAAGAACGCCGACGCGGCTTGCTTTTCAATGTCGATCAACCGTTCCTGGCTGGCGCTGATGTCAATCAGCAGTCCCAAGGTGAGTGGAAGGTCGGTTTCTCGCGAGAATCGCTGGATCTTTTGCTCTTTGCCGTCCTCGTAAATCTTGAAGTTGTTTTGCTCCAGATTCGGTATGAGTTGGCCGCCCTTTTTGGCCTTCACCGTGAAGAGTATGTTCACCAGGTCGACATTGATCTTCAACGTCGGTTCCTGGCTCGCTGTCTGGTCCTGACCAGGCGCGGGCTGTGAGCCTTGAGCCGGTGTGAACTGCGAGCTGAAAGCTGCGCCGGCGATCAAGCCGGCTAGGGCGAGAAAGGTAAATGGTCGAACAAAACTACTCATCTTCGTTATGATTATCGTCTAGACTCTGCGACGCAATGGAACGTGCAACTCTACATCTTAAAAATGCCGACCCCATTCTGGCAGGGATCATCGAGCGCGTGGGGCCCTGCCAAATCACACTTCGGGAGCCAACGTTCGAGACGTTGGCCCGCTCCATCGCGTTCCAGCAGCTTAGCGGCAAGGCCGCTCGTACCATTTTTGACCGCCTCCGTAAAGCTGTAGGGCGCCGCTTCACAGCGACAGCCTTTTTGAAACTCTCCCAGGAAGAGTTGCGCGCCTGCGGACTTTCGCGCCAGAAGATCGCATCGCTTACGGATCTGGCAGAGCACGTTGCGCGTCGGCAGATCAACTTTCGCAAGCTGACTGATCTGCCGGACGAAGAAATCGTGGCGCTCCTGTCGCAAGTACGGGGTGTTGGCGTCTGGACCGCGCAAATGTTCCTCATCTTTGCGCTGCAGCGGCCTAACATCATGCCTCTCGGCGATCTCGGCATTCGCAATGCAGTCCGCCGAGCCTATGGACTATCGGATCTGCCTGACTCCACCGAACTGGCAAAACTATCAAAGAAATGGCACCCCTATTGCTCGGTTGCAAGCTGGTATTTATGGCGCAGTCTCGACGGGCCCGCGGGCATTTAGGCTGGTTGCAGCGCAACCGAAGCTTCACGCGCCATCTGCTTCAGGGCGCGCAGATCCACTTTGCCGGTTCCGAGTGCCGGCAGGTTTTCTACCAAATGGATGTCGTCCACTTTCGGGATCCAGATCTTCGGCAATTCTGAGGTCATCAGTCGTTGCCAAATTTCTTGCTGCGTCAACGTATTCGCGGCTACGAAGGCAACCAGCTTTTCTCCCCGGCGCGCGTCGGAGATGGCCGTGATTGCGCAGGGAACGCCAGCGGCCACGGAACCGAGAACTTCCTCCACCTTGCCATGAGGAACCATCTCGCCAGCGATTTTGCTGAACCGTGACTCGCGATCGACGATCTTGATGAATCCTTCTTTGTCCATCGTCACGATATCTCCGGTGACATACCACCCGTCACGCAGAACAGCTTCCGTTTCAGATGGACGGTTCAAATAGCCAAGCATTCGATTGGGCCCTTTCACAAGCAGCAATCCCTCCTCGTCGATGCCCAGGTCTTCGCCGGTATCGCGGTGCACTACCTTCGCAGCGACTCCTGGGATGGGTTTCCCCACCGACCCGGCGCGCAATCCCGTTTGCTTCACACCGGCGCGTTCGCGATCGGGAAGATTCACAGAGACCACGGGCGACATCTCCGTGCAACCGTAACCTTCCAGTAACTCGAGCCCGAATTTTTCCTGGAATGCGTGTGCGAGCGCCGGCTGTAGCTTCTCCGCGCCTACTAAAACGTGACGGAGCGATGCAAATTGTTCTTTCGAACAACCACGCAGATACGCCTGGCAGAACGTAGGCGGAGCGGGTAAGAGAGTTGCTTTGGATCTTTGGACCAGTTCTCCCAATCCCTTCGCATCGAGAGGCTGGGCATGATATGCGGCACTTGCGCCGTTCAGAAGCGGAAACCAAAGCGTATAAGTAAAACCGAACGAGTGAAACAGGGGCAGCACGCCCGCAATCGTGTCTGTTTTGCCGAGCTGGAAGACGCTGTTGACGGATTCGGTATTCGAGATCAGATTGCGGTGCGACAACATCACTCCCTTTGGAGTGCCCGTGCTTCCACTGGAAAAGAGGACTGCGGCGAGATCGTCGGCTTTCACTTCGGAGGTGGCCAGCATACGGCAGGGAAGCAGGCGAGCACGCAAGAAGGCCGCCAGCTTAGCAGGTTTTCCAAACAACATGACATCTTCGACGAAGACCATTTCAGAGCGCCGCTCGATTTTGCCCTTGGCGAGAAACAGTTTTGAAGTAAAGATAGTGCGCAGGCCGCATTGCTCAATCGCGGAATCCATCGCCTCGCGACCCACTGTGAAATTCAGATTCACCGGAATACGGCCGGCCAGCACGATTCCCAGGTTGGCGATAGCGCCAGCCACCGAAGCGGGAAGCATCACTCCCATCATCTTTTCGCCCGAATGATTGCGGCGAACCAGACCGGCGAATAGGTGGCTCGCGATCAGAGCTTCGCCGTAAGTGAACGTTCGGTTCGTCGAATCTGTCATGGCTCGGCGGGACCAATGTTTTTTCGCCGTCCGGACGAATCGTCGGGCAAGCGAATCATTTGGGTCAATGGAATGCTTGGCCGCGTCCACACCGAGTTCGGAAACTGCCTGGCGCACCCCGAATGCGCTGGGTTGGATCATGGGTCGGCCGAAAGAAACGCTGATCGGGAACGGCAGCATTCGTAGAGAGCGCCAGAGAGAAGCATGGCGATCGAGACTAAATATGCTGCCCCATACGCCGCCCAGATGCACCGGAATCACCGGCACGTCTAAGCCTTCCACAATCTTTTCGAGACCGCGATGAAACTCTCCGATATTCCCGCTCAGCGTCAGGGTGCCTTCGGCGAAGATGCAGACCAGGTGTCCGTTCTTCAGCTCTTCGCGCGCGAGCTCGATGGCCTTGACAAGGCTGCGGCGATTTCCGCTTGGAACGCGAATGGCATGAAACAGCGACAAAACCGGGCGGAAGCGGTCATACCACTCTTCTGTGACCATGAACCGGACAATCCGATGGAGGCAAGCGCCGATCAGAAATCCGTCAACGTAGGAGACGTGATTGGCGACAAGCAGCGCGGGGCCACGCCTCGGCACATTATCTTTGCCCGAGAGCCGGATGCGGTAGATCGCGTGAGTCAGGACGTAGAGAAGAAAGCGGGCCGTGAGGTTCGGAACGAGGTTAAGCGCGTAGGCTCCTGCAACCAGGGTGAGCGCCGCGGAGATGGCGATGACGCGCGCCGCGGGGAAATGCAGCGCCTCGTGTAATGACCAGATCACAAAAGAAGCAAGCATGATCCCTATAGTGTTCACGACGTTTGCCGTGGCGATGACGCGGCCCTTCTCGTCGTGCCGTGGCCGATGCTGCAGGATGGCGTTGAGAGGCACGACAAACAAGCCGCCCATGAAACCGAGCGCGGCCAGGCAGGCTAAGGCGGGTACAAGACTGCGAGTGAAGGCCAGGGCGAAAGCAGCGGCTGCCATGCCAAATCCGCCGATCGGGACCAGACCGGGCTCGATTTCGTCGCCCGAAAGCCGACCAGCGGCCATGCTGCCGATTCCGATGCCGATGGCAAGGGTCGCCATGAGCAGCCCGATCTGAGTCTCGGTGGAATGCAAGACCTCTTTTGCAAAGAGCAGAAGAATCATTTGAAACAGAGCGCCTAGAAACCAAAAGTAAGTTGTGCCGAGCGTGGCGAGCATCAACACGCGATCTTTGGCGAGCCGTTTGAGGCCGGCAAGCACGTCGCCGAATGGGTTCCATGTGAACGGCCGCTGTACAACCGGCGCCGGGGTGCGAACGATCTTGAGGCTGGTGACGGTTCCGAGGAGAGCAACCGCGATGAGGACGAAGCCGATATAGGCCGGCTGGTGTTTCCAGACGGCGACTAAGTAACTTCCGCCTACCGTGCCAAGAATGATCGCGACGAAAGTGCTCATTTCGAGCAGGCCATTTGCGCGCGCCAGATGCTTGTCCGCGACCAGTTCCGGAACGATGCCATATTTGGCCGGGCTGAAGAAGGCGGCCTGTGTGGCGGTGAAGAAGAGCACGGCCAACATCCATGCAATGCTGCCGCTCATAAGAGCGAATAAGGCGAGCACCATAGCGGCGATCTCAATGGCCTTGGTAATGACGACCACGCTTCGTTTTTCGAACTTATCGGCGAGCTCTCCCGCATAGCCGGAGAAAAGCAGAAACGGCGCTATGAAGATGAATCCGGCGAGGGACAAGTAAGTGCCGCTTTCGGCCTTGCTGGTTATGGCGAGCACGGCCAGCAAGGAGACGACCAGCTTATACATGTTGTCGTTGAAGGCATTCAAGAATTGCATCCAGAGAAATGGCTGGATGCCCTTGAGTTTCAGAACTTCGGAATAGCTTCCTGAATGATTCATTTCTGGTGCTCCTGGTGGACAGAAGTGCAAGTCCATGGCCAAGCAGTGCGTGCTTGCAATTGCAATGACATACGTATCGGCAGCAATGGGATAGGCAATACTGCTGTACATCGCCTGCGCTGAACCGTACAATGGATGCACAGTGGCTCTTCTCAATGTGGCGAACAGGCGATTCCTTGCGGCGGTATCGAAGTTGCTCTATGCCAACCCCTTCCTTCCCGAAATGCTGGTTTATGAGCGGGAGGCCCTGGGCAAAGACGCGGTGGAAGAAGAACCCACCTGGAGCATGACAGTCAGCGACCCGGACCGGGTGCGCACGAACAGTTGGCGGATTCTGCACCGGCTAGAGCCGTTGCTGAAGAGGTTACGGGAATTGCTTGCCGGCGGCGAAGAAGCAGCAGAGGGCGAGGTGGTGCTCTATGAAGACGGGCTGCTTTTCTGCTTCTATTACCGGTATTACCAGAAACTGCATGAGGCCGCGTTCGAGCACCGTGGCAGCGAGAAATCGCGGTGGTTGTACTATCGGGAATTTTGCGAAGACTGGAATCACTACTTTCATATCCCGGGTGTTACGCTTCCCACCCGCCATCAAGCTGACCGCACCTTTGCGTTCTATTACCAGGCGCTGCGCGCGTTCCATCAGGTTTTCGAGCAGATCATTGGAAATTCCCGGCCGGCGGCGCGCTTGCGCGCGGCAATCTGGCAATCGGTGTTCACGCACGACATTCGCCGCTACCGGCGAGCGCTCTTTCCGAGAATGAGCGAGTTCGCAACGTTGATTACCGGGCCGTCCGGTACCGGCAAAGAGCTGGTGGCGCGATCGATCGCGTTATCGCGTTATGTTCCTTTCGACGAGAAGCGGCTGGTTTTCGAAGAAGACCCCGCGGGCCTGTTCTTTCCGATCAACATCGCGGCTCTGCCTGGGACCTTGGTGGAATCTGAGCTGTTCGGACATAAGCGAGGATCGTTTACCGGAGCGGTGCAGGACAAGCGCGGGTGGCTGGAAGCGTGCCCGCCGTTGGGCGCGGTCTTTCTGGATGAAATCGGGGATTTGGATCTGGAGATCCAGGTGAAGCTGTTGCGCGTTATCGAGACGCGCAGCTTCCAGGGCTTGGGGGAGAGCAACGCGCAGTTACATCGCTTTCAAGGCAAACTAATGGCGGCGACGAACCGGAACCTGGGCGTGGCGATTAATGAAGGCCGTTTTAGGGAAGATCTCTATTACCGGCTCTGTTCGGATCAGATTGTGACGCCGTCGCTGCGGCAGCAAATCGATGAATCGCCCGGAGTGCTCGACGATTTGATTCTGTTCATGGCGCGGCGGGTGGCGGGCGAAGAGGCTCAGACGCTGGCGAAAGAGACGAAGAGTTGGATCGACAATCACCTGGATGCGCACTATGAATGGCCGGGCAATTATCGCGAGCTGGAGCAGTGCGTGCGCAACATTTTGATCCGGAAGGAGTATCAGGTTTCGCGAGCGGCCAAGCCGCAGGACCGCGCGGATGTTTTCCATGAAGCGCGCGAGGGCGCCTTGACAGCCAGTGAGCTGCTGAGCCGCTATTGCACTTTGGTCTATTCGCAGACGGAAAGCTACGAAGAGACTGCCAGACGACTCGGCATCGACCGCAGAACTGTCAAGGCGAAGGTAAATCAAGAGCTGCTCGCGAGTCTCACAGCTAATAGGGTGGTTGCTGGGAGGCGTCCAACGTGAAGCACGTCTCGCCTTCGCCGTGATACCAGAAATCCGTGACCTGAAATCTACCCGGCTCCGACGGACTTGAAAAAGCAGCACACATCTCGTAAGTCGATTCCGACTTAGGACGATAGACATAGGGCGCCTGGGTTTCCGGATCCAGGATGAAGGAGCGGTTGGCCGTTCTGCCTGGTATGTCGGAGAGGCGCGCGGGCAATGATGTGACGGTTTTATCTGTTTTTGCGCGTAGATATCGGAAGTGAATCGAGTTTGCAATTGCCTTCAGATCTTCGACGCGCTGTCGATCCGCTTCTATATGGCGCTGCTGGGACGGAGTGCCGGCCACGCCGAGACCGATACAGAAAGCAGCGACAACAGCGGCACAGGAAACGAGGCCGAATTTGAAGCTGCGGCGCTTCGCGGTTGCGACGTCGGTGTTCCGATCCCAACGAAGCGAGCCAATGTAATAAATGAAAATCGCTCCGCAGATGATCATTACGGTTAGCGCTTTCAACACAAACCGGGAAGTAAGTTCACCGTTCAGGAAGTAATCGAGGAACCAAATAAGATCGCAAATCATGGCGCCCGCAGTGACCAAAAGGGCAATGTAAGTGAGCCATTTACGCACTCCCGATTGCAGGCGCTCGGGACTATTCTGCGCTTCGCGAAGGATGGTTCGGGTAACCAGCAGGAAGATAGGGAAAGCGACGGCGATGCTGGCCATCTGCCAGGTGACTTCGCTCCGCATGCTGAGCAGGTGGTCGCGCGACACGGGATCGGGGAACCGGCGATCGATGAAGCGAAATAGCATGGAGCCGAGTGCGGTGCTCCAGGTGGCGAGCGTAGAGAACGACAAAAGATAGAGAAAGGCATCACGGGACGATTCGCCGCCCGCGGTTCGTTCAGGAACGGGAAGGCCGGTGGTTTGCTGCCAATACGACCCTAGCGCGCCATAGACATCATCGGCCGGCCAGCCGCAGCGGGTCAAGAGCGTGGCCAAGAATTCGTCGGACGCTCCTTTGGATTTGCTTGCTTCGATAAACTCGTTGAGCTTTATTGTGTCGGGTTGCATAAAACGTCCTCTCGATAGAAAGAAGCAATCTGCAGACCTATGGTGTGAGGAGCGAGTTCAAGGACTTAGCGGCCCGGAGCACGGCGATTCGAAAACGTGCTGTACTGCTTGTGTACAGCCGTGTACACCCGATGCTAGGGCGCCAACTCCGGCAGCGGCCGTTCCGGTTTCAGCACGACGAGTCCCAACGGCGGAATGACCACGCTGGCTGACGCGGGCCTGCCGTGCGAAGGTGTCGGTTCTGCTTCCACGCGGCCGCCGTTGCCCATGTTGCTGCCGCCGAACATCTCGGCATCCGAGTTGAAGATTTCGCGGTGGCCACCGGCTTCGGGGATTCCAATCCGATACCCGACGTGGGGCTGTGGCGTGAAATTGCACACGAAAACCAGATAATCCTCGCGCCGCTTCGCATATCGCACAAAGGAGATGACCGAATGCTCCGCGTCGTGGAAGTCGATCCATTCGAAGCCCCAGCCCTGGAAATCGATTTCATACATCGCAGGCTCGCTCCGGTACAGCTCATTCAGCGCGGCGCAATAGCGCTGCAATTTCTGATGAATCGGAAAGTCCAAAAGCCACCAATCGAGCTGCCCCTCGGAGTTCCATTCCGATGTCTCGCCGAATTCGCATCCCATGAAAAGCAGCTTCTTACCCGGATGCGCGTACATATAGCCGATGAAGGCCCGTGTGTTTGCAAACCGCTGCCATTCGTCACCCGGCATCTTGTCCAAGAGTGCGCGCTTGCCGTAGACTACTTCGTCATGCGAAATCGGCAGCACGAAATTTTCCGTGAACGCGTAGATCATGCTGAACGTGATGGCGTTCTGATGGTATTTGCGGAAGACGGGGTCTTTGGAAAAGTAATCGAGCATATCGTGCATCCACCCCATGTTCCATTTCATGGTGAACCCGAGGCCATTCAAATAGACCGGCCGTGAGACGCCGGTAAAGGCGGTGGATTCTTCCGCAATCGTCATCGCGCCTGGCACTTGATGCACAACTTCGTTGGCCTTCCTGAGAAAGCTGATTGCGTCGAGATTTTCGTTTCCGCCGTAAACGTTCGGTATCCACTCACCTGCTTTACGCGAGTAGTCCAGGTAAAGCATGGAAGCGACCGCGTCCACGCGCAGGCCGTCGATATGGTACTTCTTCACCCAGAACATGGCATTGGAAATGAGGAACGAACGCACCTCATTACGGCCGAAGTTGAAGATCAGCGTGCCCCAGTCGCGATGCTCACCGAGCCGCGGATCCGAGTGCTCGTACAAGGCAGTGCCATCGAAATAGACCAGGCCATGCGCATCTTTCGGGAAATGCGCCGGCACCCAGTCCATGACCACCCCAATGCCGGCCTGATGGCATGTATCGACGAAGTACATGAAGTCCAATGGCGAGCCGAAGCGCGAAGTGGGCGCGAAGTATCCGGTGACCTGATAACCCCAGGATGGCGAATACGGATGCTCGGCAATCGGCATCAGCTCGATATGTGTGTAGCCCATCCGCTTCACGTAATCGACTAACTTGGTTGCCAGTTGCCGATAGGTGAGCGGCCGGCCGTGCTCGTCCCTCAGCCAGGAGCCGAGGTGAACCTCATAAAACGATACCGGGCTCTCAAGCACTTTTGCATCCGCGCGCCGTTCCATCCATTCCTGGTCATGCCATTCGTGCTGATCCAGATCGACAACTACGGATGCCGATTTCGGCGGCACCTCCATGTAGAATCCGTACGGGTCGGCCTTCTCTTGCCGGAAGCCGTGAAAGCGCGATTGAACGAAATATTTGTACGATTCTCCGGGGCCAACGCCTGGCAGGAAGATCTCCCAAACTCCGCCGGTGCGCAGGCGCATGGGATGGCGACGCCGATCCCAATCATTGAAGTTGCCGATGACGCTAACCACGATCGCGTTCGGAGCCCAGACGGCGAAGCGCGTGCCCGCCACGCCTTCTACCGTCACCGGGTGTGCACCGAAGGAGTTGTAGCCTTCGTAATTGGTTCCTTCCGAATGCAGGTGCAAATCGAAATCGCTGATGAGCGTCGGAAAGCGGTAGGCATCCTCCTGCTCGGAGACACGGTCTTCGTAGTCAGTAAGCCGGAATTTGTACTGGGCCGGTTCGGAACTCAGACGCGCCGTAAAGATTCCGGCCGGCTGGACGCGCTCCATCGGAGTTGTTTCGCCGTCAACCACCAACTCCACCTGTTTCGCTTGCGGGAGGAAGGCCCGAACTTCCCATTCCTTTTTTCCGTCACCGCCGAGGGCATGTGGCCCGAGCACGGCAAATGCATCCCCGTGGTAGCCGCCAGCAATCGCTTCGAGTTCTTGCTCAGTCATGGCACGTATTATGTCAGGGGAGACCAGATTGTCCGCCCCCGGCTCAAGCCTTCAGGAGTTTCTGCGTGGGTTGCCCAAAGCCGAGTTGCATATCCATCTGGAGGGGACGGTCGAGCCGGAAACAATTCACGAAATTGATCCATCGCTATCGTTGGATGCAATTCGCGCGAATCTTCATTACACGGGGTTTGCCGGTTTTTTGAAGGCCTACGTGTGGGTCACGCGCAAGCTCGATTCGCCGCAAGCTTATGCGCTTGCGACGCGCCGCCTGCTCGAGAGGCTCTCGCTTCAGAACGTCAGCTACGCCGAAATCACGCTTTCGGCCGGCGTCATTCTGTGGAAAGGCCAGCGCATTGAGCCGATTTTTGAAGCCATCCGGGCGGAGGAGCGGCAATTTCCAGGCATAGAAGTGAGATGGATCTTCGACGCGATTCGACAGTTCGGTGTGGAAAAAGCGGCGCGTGTGCTGGAGGTCGCGAAAGAGCATCGGAGCCGGGGAGTGATTGCTTTCGGACTGGGAGGCGATGAAGAGCGCGGTCCTGCTGAATGGTTCCACGATTTATATTGCGAGGCAAGAGAGGCAGGCCTGAACCTGACGTGTCACGCCGGCGAAACAACCGGCCCGGAGAGCGTTTGGCAGGCGATCGAAATCGGATCGCAGCGCATCGGGCACGGCATTCGCTCAATCGATGACCCTGAGTTGCTGACCGCTTTGCGAGAGCGCGACATCCCGCTCGAGGTCTGCCCATCGAGCAACGTGTGTACGGGCGCCGTTTTGAACCTTGCCGGGCATCCGTTGCGGAACCTGTGGGACGCCGGCGTACCGATTGTGCTCGGGACGGATGACCCGGCGCTGTTCCATACGGATTTGCTACGTGAATACATGTTGGCAGCGGAGCAATTCGGTTTTTCGCAAGCGGAATTGCGAGAGCTTGCAGCAAATAGTTTGCGGTATCGGTTTGTTTAGCCGCAGGATGTCTGACCTGGAATTTTCGGGCCGGCGCACGGCATTGATTGAAGGCAGGCGCTCTGGCGGGAATCGACTTCCCGCACAACGTCCGCCGTTAAGCAGGCGGCATTTCCAACACAATGCCTCCGGGCATTCTAATCCGTCCTCGTTTGCCATAGTGTGAAACCCCGGGGCTAAAGCTCCCGGCGGCAGTACGTCACCACCGTTGATTAGCTAACCTATCTGGGGAGGTACGCGTCTGCCGAACAGCCGCTTCATGAAGAAATCGCTTGCGGTCCTCGCCACATTCGGCATGCTCGGCTGCTTCATCTCGCCGGCCGAGATCATCGATTATCATCAAAATCTATACAGCCCCCAGACGGGTGTGCGAACATCTCCGGGATGGAAGGGCGTCGATGCAAGAGCATTGATCGCGGATCTCGATGCGGCAGGAATTCAGTATGCGGTGGTATTCTCCACCGCATACAGCCTCGCAAACCCACACAAACCAGCGCTTTCAAACGAGTACGAGCATGTCAAGGCGGAAAACGACTGGACCAGTGCGCAAATTGCGCAGTACCCGAGAAGGCTCGTCGGGTTTTGCAGCGTAAATCCCCTCAGGCCATATGCTCTCACTGAGATTGCACGTTGCGCGAAGGATCAACAGTTGCATACCGGGCTTCATCTCCACTTCGGAAACTCTGATGTAGATTTGGACAATCCAGACGATCTTGCCCGGGTGCGCCTCGTATTTGCCGCCGCGAATCATCATCACATGGCCATAGCCGTTCACCTTCACGCCAACGTAGATCACCATCGTCCATACGGAGCGCGGGAAGCACGAATCTTTTTGGAACAGGTTCTTCCTGAGGCGCCGGATGTGACTATACAGATCGCACACCTGGCTGGCGCCGGCGGTTATGATGACCCCTCGACCGACGAAGCTTTGCAGGTCTTCGTGGATGCGCTCAGACGCAAAGACCCGCGGATGAACAATGTTTACTTCGACGTTTCTGGCATAGCTATGACCGGCTTCTGGGAGGACAAAGCCGGGCTGATTGTCAAGCGGATTCGTCAGATCGGGATAAACCGCGTTCTGTACGGAAGCGATGTAGCCATTCGAGGCAATACCCCGAAAGAGGCTCTGAAAAGATGGCACGAGTTGCCGCTGACACAGGAAGAGTTCCGCACAATTGAAAGCAACATCGCTCCCTATTTGTCGGATTGGCTCAGACGAGTACGAGCGAACCAATCCACGCTCAGCTCTGGAGCAGCACGGCACGCGTCTAAATAGGCCCCCTACTTTTTCCGCGATTCCGGAGGAACCAGACCATTCGCTCGGTAATAGGCGACTAACAGGCCGTAATGTTCGGACGTATGCTGGAGAACCGACAGAAACGGCTCTAACGAGCCGTGCACGCCTTCCGGGTTTTGGTTCAACGACGTGTTCGCTTCACCGATCCATTTTTGCAAGAGAGCGACACACTGAGCCTTAGTGGAGTAATCTTTCGGATTCAGCTCGTCCCAGTTGACTTTCTCGCCGCGGCCGGCCTTCGCCGCGTATTCAATTCCTGAAGTTATGTGCACGATAACTTCGCCGAACGAACGCATTTCGGGCTTCAGGCGGTAATCATACTTGGACTCTGGAAAGTCCTGAGCCATGGTCAGAACTTTTTGATCGATATAGTCGAAAGTTTTCTTCAGCGATTCGGCTGCGGTGGGCGGTTTCGATTGCGAGGATGCAAGAGTGGAGGCGCCGAGTATCATCGCACACGCTACTAAGAAACTCGCGCAAAACGGGCGCGGTATCAAGCGTGCCGCCCAAAGAAGTGGCGAGTTCCTATACTGTCTCGCGGCGCGCATCCGCGCCCTTTGCGCTACTAACGTTCTCATAGTGGTTACGATGCTATAGCAACGCTGGAGAGCTGTCAAGAAGAGGCTGCTTTAGCACCTGAAGCGCCATGCGGTACCCCACCAGGAGTTCCACGCCGCCGATTCCCACCAGCGTCGCCAACAGGCTAACGACTCCGTAGCGGGTCAGCAGAATCCCCGCGACCGCAGGGAATCCGAAGATGCCCAGGAAATAAGAGCAGGTGAAGATCTGCAGGGCTTGCGGCTGGACCTCCGGGTCGACGGAATTGGCGAGGATCCCGTTCAGGACCGAGTAGGCCAGACCGTAACCGATGCCGAACAGCATTGCTGAGAGTGCATAGACATATACGCTTCCGGCGGCCCAGAACATCAGCAGCAGCCCTGCGAGCATGGTCCCGAGCAGGGCGAGAATGACTTTGTAGGGATTGTGCCGGCCCACGTATCCGGCGAGCGAGAGCCGGCAGGCAACCACGGTCGTGATGAAGACGAGAAAGAACAGGCTGTAGTCCTTCTTCCACGCGTGGGCGAGCGTGGTCTGGAAGGCGGAGAGCGTAGAGAAGAGGCAGGCCCCGAGACCGATCATAATCACCGGGTAACGCGCCACTCCCTTGAAGACCTGCCTGATGCCTGCCCAGTGCAACCTAGCGGGCGTACCTTCCTTATTCGGCAGGCGCCGCAGGCTTCGCCCCGTCCATGTCAGAAGAGCGCAGGCGATAAGACTCGCGACAGCCAAGGACTGAAAGACGGCGGATACGGGTATGCTCACCATCTGAGTGAGCCGGCCAGCCACGGGCGCGGCGCCGATTCCCAGCATCTGGAAGCCGGACAGCAAGGTGAGATATCTGATCTTCGATTCGGGAAGAAGAAAAGAGACGACATAGATCGGCGTCAGGACGTAAAAGAGAGACCATCCCGTGCCAAGCAGCACGCCGGCGAGGTTGAGCCGCCATCCGATTGCGCTGGAGGCGCCAATGATCCACACGCCCGCGGCCAGAGACACTCCACCCAGCAAGATCGAGTTGAGCCGGCCGAGTTTGTCGGTTATGTGGCCGCTGAGCACGGCGAACAGCAGCGTGAAGACGGTAGCCGAGGAGATGATTGCGCCGGCCGTCGCGGCATTTCCCCCGATCGCTGAGACCTGCAGCGGCAGCAGGGCCGTGGCGCCATAGGCCGCCGCCAGCAAGCTAGAGGCAGTCAAGAGGGTCACCAGGCCGCCGGCCGGTAGCTTTTCCGCGAGCTTAGCGGTCATGGATCGCAAGCCTCACGGATAGCAACTCTGCCAGAACGCCGGAAGGCGACCGCAGATATCCCAGCTCGACTTGCTTGCCATCCACCAAAAGCGTATCGACGCTGGACTTGAATACATGCTGGGGGAACGCTTTCAGATCGGCCGAGCAGGAATGACACAGTAAGGCGACCTCGTTGATGCCCTCCATGTCCGTGTAGTATTGCATCCTGAAATCTACTTTGTATAAGACGATGTAATCGTCCTGGGCGGGAGGGATGAGAGATTTCAGGGTCAGAATTACCAATTCACTGTCGGAATAGATTTGCTTGAAGCGAAGACTCTGCCAGAAATGCTCCTCGGCGGGGAGGTCTTCGACAGGTATGACGACCGCATTGAATTCCGCATGCTCGGCCAACAAGCCGGCGATGTCGGCGAAAGAGTAGCCATCGAGCGAACGGTCGAGCTTCTTTCGAACTGCATCCTTGAAAGATTCCAAGTAGCCCGAAGGCGTCTCGGCGTCATAGCAGCAGGGCAAGATCGAGCCGTTTTTTGTCGAGACCCGCGGGTACTCGATCAGTTCGATGCTGATGTGTTTTTCCCGCCTGTGCAGCGAGATGCTTAGCCGGTCCGGGTTGTGGATCGACACTTCTTTCAGGGCGTTTCTGACTTCAATGCCGCTCTGGACGTGGAAGCAGGGATGGATCCGCTCAATCTGTTCTTGAGCCTCCATCAACGACCGGACGGTGATTCCGATGTGGTCGAACTTGTAGACCATTGCCTTTCTCGACGCTTCCATGAAGGCCAAGTGGGAGCGGTACCGACTCTTCTACCGTAGAGTACGGGGTAACCGGATGAAAATCAAATCGGCTCCGAAGCTCGTTTAGTAGTATCCATGGTTAGCGGTCGATGAATAGCAACCGAATGAAAGCCTTTAAGCCGGCTCGTTCACTGCATCCGCACGGCAAACTGTAAATGGCGGACGAGATTTTCTATCGTATCCATCCGGTATTGCTAGTTAGGTTATTCTTCGCGCAAGGCCAGCATTGGATCTAAGTGGCTGGCGCGTCGGGCGGGGAGGTACGAAGCCAGCAGGGCAGTCGAAATCAAGACGGCCACAGCCAAGGTGAGGCTTCTGGGATCGTTCGGCTGAATTCCATACAGCAGGCTGGCGACCCGCTTCGAAAGAGCAAGCACGGCGAGGACGCCTACGGCAGTTCCAATCGCAATATGGCTGGCTGTCTCGCGCAAAATCAGCCAGATCACATCATGACGGCGCGCGCCCAACGCCATGCGTACCCCGATTTCGCCAGTGCGGCGCGAGACCGTGTAGCCAAGGATTCCGTACAGGCCGATCGAGGTCAGCAATAGCGCGAGCACTCCGAAAAAGACGGACAAAGATGCCATCAGTCGTTCGCGGCCCAGGGAATCGTCTAATTGCTGCTGCATGGTTTTGACTACGCCGATGGGAACGTCGGGAGCGATTTGGCGCAGCACGGCGCGGAAGGCGGAGTAGATCGCAGCGTTGTTACTGGTTTTGATAATGAAGCTGAGCGAGGGCACATTATCTGTGCTCTGCGTGTAAGGGAGATAAAGCGTGAGCGGGTCCTGCTCGCGCAAATCCATGTATTTTGTATTGCCAACCACACCGACGATCCGAATTGGTTTCTTTTCGAGAATGACGTGTTGGCCAATTGCGTTGGCGTGCGGAAAAAGCCGGCGAGTTGCGAGCTGGTTGATGATGCCAACCTTTTCCGAGGCCGCGGTATCGCTCGCGCCAAAATCTCTCCCTTCGAGCAGCGGTATCTGCATCGTTTCGAAAAAGCGAGGACCTACCAAGTTAATATCCGTATCGCGCTGTGGGCTCGGAAGATTTGTTCCCCCAGGGGCATCCAGGTAGTCATCCCAACCGGAATCGGTAAGTGGTGTGAACCACAACAAGCTGGCAGCACGCACGCCAGGAATCGAATTCAATCGCTCGAGCATTCGGCTGTATAGATGAATCAGAGCAGTGCCTTTTTCAGGTCGTTTGTCTGTATCGATTCCGATCACCGTCACGTCCTTGGGATCAAAGCCCGGATTCAGCGTCAGCAGGTGAACCAAGCTTCCGGCGAAAAGGCCCGCACCAGCGACTAAGAGAACGGAAAGCGCCGCTTGGAAGCCCACGAGCCAGCGGCCAATTCCGACTCGACCTTCATCACCTCTCACGTTGTGCGCTCGTTCTTTTAATGAAGCGCTGATCCCGATGCGCGTCGCGCGAAGCGCCGGCATGAAGCCAAACAAAAGGCCCGATCCAATCGCAGCGACAGACGTGAAAAGAATGACACGCCAGTCGGGATGGAGATCGAACGAAGTGTTCTGGCCGAATCCGGGTCCCGGCCCGTTGGCAGCCAGGAACACAACTAGCAGCCTTGTTGTCCACAGCACGAAGAGCAGACCCGCCGCTGCTCCCATCAAAGAAAGGAGCAAACTTTCGGTGAGCAATTGGCGAATAATGCGCGAACGACCCGCGCCCATCGCCAACCGCACCGCGATTTCTCGATAACGCGCGGAAGCGCGGGCGAGTAACAGATTGGCCATGTTGGCACATGCGATTAACAGGACAACCGCGACCAAAATCATGAGAATTGCAAGTGGATTGCTGAATTGAGTGCGCAGGAAGCTCCAGCCATTTGCCCCTGGGACGGTGAACAGGCGCCACTGGAGAAATTTCTGCTGGCCGGAGCGGTCCCAATCCGTCGGCAAAGCCGCCCGCGTAACTTGCGGAGAAATGACTTTCAGGGCAGCTTGCGCTTGTACTTGGGAGACACCTGGCTTTAGTCTCGCCATCATAATCAGCCACCAGCAGCTCCGGCTGTTAATACAGGTGTCGCCAAGTTGCGTTACCGTCCAAAGCGGAACCCAGATGTCCGGTTTTGTGCCGACTTCGGCGCCGAAGAAGCCCGGCGGCATAACGCCGACTACAGTAAAACGCACGCGATCCAATGTGAGCCCCGAACCCACGGCCGATGGATTCCGCTGAAACTGGCGCGACCAGAAGGCATCGCTGATGACAGTAACGGGGCCATATTTGCCGCCTCCCGGCTGATCGTCGGCGGGCGTTAACGTGCGTCCGATTGATGCGGGCACGCCGAGCGTCGAGAAATATTCGCCGCTTGCCAGCACTCCGTCCACATGCACCATGTCCGGCCCGGAACGCATCTGGAACTGATGGCCTGCCCAGGTGAACACGCCTGAAAAGATCCGGCTCTGTTTAGCGACTTCGTTGAAAATCGCGTAAGTGAAGTAGTATCTCGGTCTCCCATTCCCGGTATGCGCGAAAATGCTGATCAGCCGGTCGGAATGCGGCACTGGCAGCGGCCGTAACAGCAACGCGTCGATTAGGCTGAAGACTGCCGTGTTTGCTCCGATTCCGAGTGCTAACGAAAGAATCGCGACACCCGTGAAGACAGGGCTCTTTCGCAGCATGCGCCCTGCATAGCGCAGATCGTGCCCCAGATTTTCGATGATATTGACGCGGCGAGCATCGCGGCATTCCTCTTTCTTCTGCGCCAAGCCTTGCATCGCACGCAAAGCGATGTAGCGTGCTTCGAGCGCGTTCGCGCCTTTGGCAATTTCTCCTTCAACGCGCTGCTGAAGATGGAACTCCAGCTCCTCGTCCAGCTCTTGTTCAACACGCTTGCGTTTGAACAAAGACCGGAGCCGCAGCGGAATGGTGTAAATCCAGTGCTCGAGTCGCATATCAGGCCTCCTCGAGCCGGACGACGTGGGTAATAGCGCCCGATAGCCGCTCCCAGTTTGCGGCTTCAGCTTCGAGCTGCTTCCTCCCAATGCGCGTCAGTGAATAGAATTTGGCGCGCCGGTTATTTTCAGTGGCTCTCCATTCGGCTTTGATCCAGCCCTCTTGCTCCAGCTTGTGCAGGGCCGGATAAAGTGACCCGTCGCTGACCTGCAACACCTCGCCTGAAATTTGCTTGAGGCGCTGGGAAATGGCCCATCCATGCAGCGGCTCAAGCGCCAGAATTTTCAGCAACAAAAGATCGAGCGTGCCTTGGACGAGATCGGCTGGTTTGCTCAATGCATTCTCCTCGGTTACCGAGGCTAGTATACTTCAGCTTCTCTCGGTAATCAAGGGAAGAGGAGAATCAATTGAAAAGGTAACTTTACAGAGGAAGGTTGGGAGGATGATTAATGGCGGGCCTGTCATTCGAAAGATGTCGACGCGGGCCACAGTTGGCCGATTCTCGGGCTGCGTTCCGCGGAAGACAGACTCATGTTCTGGCGCGACGTTCACTACATCTCTTTGAGGTACTCATGCACGAACTGGACCGCCATTGCGCCTTCGCCCACCGCCGAAGCTACTCGCTTCACGGACCCGGAGCGCACGTCTCCTGCGGCAAAGACACCCGGACGACTCGTCTCCAGCAGGAATGGCGGCCGTGCGATGCTCCACGATCGGGACTGCGAGAGAGCCACTCCCGTTCGGACGAATCCCTTCGCGTCCCGCTCAATCTCCGAAGGCAGCCAATCCGTTTGAGGCGTCGCGCCAATGAAACTAAACACCGCCGGAGTTTCTATCGTTTGCCGCTGTCCTGTTTTGTTACTTGCGATCTCAACTGCCTTTAGATGACCGTTCCCCACCAGTTGCCGGATCACGGTGTTGCACAGTAGCTCAATATTCGCGGTCTGCTCGATGCGGCGGACCAGATAGCTCGACATACTCTTGTTCAGGTCATCGCCGCGAATGAGCAGCAGCACGCGGCTGGCGTGACCAGCCAGAAAGACAGCCGCCTGGCCCGCCGAGTTCCCTCCGCCCACGACAATCACGGGACACCCACGGCAAAGCAGCGCTTCCGCGGTGCTTGCCGCATAATAGAGCCCTGTACCTTCGAATCGCTCAACACCTTCCACATCCAGCCGCCGGTACTGAGCACCCGTTGCAATCAGGAGGCACTTGGCAGTTACGGGCTCGTCGCCACCGGCGTCGAGAGTTGCGTACCGGTTCTCGAAGGATAAACGAGTGGCCGCCGCGGGAATGGAGAGGTGTGCGCCAAATTTATTGGCCTGCAGGGTGGCCCGATCCGTCAATTCGGCGCCAGTCAACCCTGTGGGGAAACCTAGATAATTTTCAATCCGCATGCTACTGCCCGCTTGGCCACCGGGAGCCGTAGAATCCAAAACGGCTGTGACTAGCCCTTCTGACGCGCCGTAAACCGCCGCCGCCAAACCGGCCGGCCCCGCCCCCACGACGAGCAGATCAAAAACGGTCCGCTCAAGGGGTTGATGAAGGCCGATTTCATCCGCCAAGGCCTGGTTCGACGGATTGCGCAATAGCAGCATATGAGCGCAGGCCACGACCGGCGTTTCAGCCTCCGTTACGCCGAATTCTTTCAGCGTCCGATCCACCTGCGGATCGGATTCCAAATCTATCCAGGTAAAGAGGACGCGGTTCCTGGCCAGAAAATCGCGCACGCGAAATGTATCCGGGGAATAACGCGATCCGATCACACGCAAGCCAACGAACTCAGGCGACTCGCGCAACAACTGCCGGCGTGCGATAAAAGCCTGCAGAATAATGTCGCTCAAGCCTGGACACTGATTCAATACATGACGCAGAGCCTCCTGTGAGACCTCGTATACCTGACAGTCGCCTCGAGCGATTGCCGTAATCATGGAAGGTGTGCCGGTCAACTGTGAGATCTCACCTGTGAATTGGCCTGACCGGTGGACCGTGAGCGTCTTCGGTGCGTCGGCGGAGGAGTCGAGGATTTCAATCTCGCCTGATTGAACAACGAAAAACTTGAACAAACGATCACCGACGTGGATGAGCGTTTCGCCATCGTGGTATCGTTTCGGGGCAACGGTCGCGCAGTTGGCCAGTTGGGCAATCTGGTCCGCATCGAGGACCGGAAAGGCGATTGACTGCAGAGTATGTTCGGCCATGGCGGACTCGCTTACTCCTGCTCTCCAAACACTTTCGCGTAGGTCTTGCCGTACGGATAGAAACGATCTTTCTCGCCTCGCTCCCAAGCGGCTTTCATCTCAGGCTTAGTGATGTCCCAATCGGGGCGGCATTTTTTTGAGACTGCTCTTAGATCCTGTCGCAACTCTTCCATCGTCGGCCGGCCGAAGAACCAATAGCCGACGTAGATCTTAAAGACGATGAGTCCCGGCTCAAGCACAATTATGTGCGGGATCATCGGGTCATGCGTAGGATCGGTGTACTCGGCGATGTCGAGATCCTTTTGCAGCTTGCGTCCCGCGTCGGACAAGAACGTCCAATGTGCTCCTACGCCGGCGCGATACTCGTTAGTGGTCGCTAGGTTGTCCGTGCTGATAGTAACGAGGCGGCAGTAACCGACTTCCATTTCGCGGTGGAGTTCGACCAGACCCTCGGCCTGCCGACGATCTTTTGGACAAAAACCTCCTCGACTGAGAACCAGGATCATCGGATCGGGACCTTGCAAGTCCGAGAGTTTGCGGTGTTTACCCGTGTGATCGGTTAGCTCGTAATCGGGGAACACCGCACCGGGTGCAATGTCTGGTCGCATGAAACAGAACCTCTCCTTTGCCAGACGACACGCAGTGTGGCCGGCGCGTTCATTTTATATCCGCTAATCCGCTCGATGCTTGACAGATGAGGCCAGCAGAAGTGAAGATTCTTGCCAAATTAGCTTTTTGAAAAGCAGCCGCGCTGAATACGGTAACGTGTTGACCCCGCGAAGGCGGCGCTCCGCTGGGGAAGCTGTGCTCTTCACCTTCAGACCCCTGCGCTTGTTTGCGCGCCGAGCCACTCGAGCGGCCGCGGACGGAATGCCAGCTGGCCTTTTGCTTTCTGGTTCGAAGCCCCGCGTAGATTGGTGGCGTAGTAAACGGTATCCGGCCCGGCATTCCACAGCGCCTGCTCTTCCCGAGACGGTTGGCGGCTTCTGTCATGGCGAGTTGAAGGGATTATCGCGATTGTGTATATGCCGTCGCGCACGCCGGCGCATCCTCCTATTGACAATCTGGAGGAACACGTGTTCTACTCTAGATTGTCTGGAGGAGAGCGACGATATTCGTGCCTAAGAAAACTTCCCCTGCGGATGCCCAGGTTCGGAAAGCCGATGACCTAGTCCAGGGAACCCTCGAGATGCTGATCCTGAAGACTTTGGCCCTTGAGCCGATGCATGGCTATGGAGTAGCTGTGCGTATCGAGCAGATCAGCAACGGGGTCTTCCACGTGAATGCCGGATCGCTTCTGCCGGCGCTAAGCCGCATGGAACGCGCTGGCCGGGTGCGATCCGAGTGGCGGCAAACCGAGAATAGCCGTCGGGCGAAGTACTACTCGCTTACGGCGAGTGGGCGAAAAGCCCTAGTGGCCGAGACGGATCAGTGGCACCGGCAAATCGATGCCATCGCACGGATCCTTGAGGCTTAGGCGATCGAATGAATTGGCTGATCGGTTTCCGCTCGGGAGTTAAAGCGCTGTTTAACCGCCAGCGTGCCAGCGCGGAAGTCGATGAAGAAATCGCGGGCTATATCGAAGCTGAAACTGCACATAAGCAAAGCCTGGGTATGACTCCCGAAGGTGCACGCCGCGCTGCACTGGTGGCAGTAGGAAGCTCAAGCGCCGTCAAACAACAGGTCTGGGACTCACGATGGGAGACGGCGGTCGAGAATCTGTTCCAGGATCTCCGCTTGAGCATCCGCAAACTTGTCAAGAGCCCTGGATTCACTTCGATCGCCCTGCTCTCTGTTGCATTGGGCATCGGCGCCAACAATGCAATCTTCACGCTGCTCGACCAATTGCTGCTGCGGGATCTTCCAGTGAAAGACCCACAACAACTGGTCACGTTCGGAAATTCAGAGAGCGCCGGCGTAGCTGGCGGTCTCGACCTTGGCCAGTTCGGCTATTATCCCTGGTACTTCGCCTGCCAACTTGAAGCGAACCCCGGCCCTTTCCAGGGCATTGCGGCGTTTGGCAGCTTCTCCTACAAAGCCAGCATCCGGCTTCCCGCGTCCGAAGGAGCTTCGGAAGGAGCCAAATCCGCCTTAGTCGCTCCGGTCAACGTGGTCTCGGGTAACTACTTTCGTGTTCTCGGTGTGCGGCCCTTTCTGGGCCGTGGCATCGTGGCCTCCGATGCCGCCACTCCTGGAAGCGGAGCAGTTGTCGTACTCAGTTACGATTTTTGGAGTCGCTCGTTTTCTTCTGATCCCACGGTTGTTGGAAAAACGATAATCGTCAACCGAGTTCCGTTCTCAGTCGTTGGTGTAATGCCGAAATCCTTCCAGGGCATCAAGCTGGAACTGGAGCCGACAGCAATGTGGGCGCCGGTGACGATGCAGCGCGCAATCTTCCAGCAGCCGTCGTTCTTAGCTCCTCATTCGGGACCTTATTTTCTGCACCTTTTCGGTCGACTCAGCCCGTCGGCGGCAACCAATCGATCCGGCTTTCTGCAGGCGCAGACTTGGCTCAATTACCAGATCCATGCAGGCATCCGAGACGCAGATGGAACCACCGGCAATCTCGCCCGTGAGCAGGAGATCAATCGCGAGTTTGTGCCGCTCATCCCCGCATCGCATGGCGTGTCGTTGGTCCGCGCTCAGTACGCCGAGTCCTTGCGCATTCTCATGGCGGTCGTCGTGCTTATCCTCCTCATCGCTTGCGCCAATTTGGCTAACCTGCTGCTGACACGAGCCGCCGCAGCCCAAAGGGAGATCGCAACCAGGCTCGCATTGGGCTCGAGCCGGTTCCGTATCATCCGACAGAACCTGCTGGAAACCATGCTCTTGTCATTTGCCGGTGGTTTGTTGGGCTTGGGCATCGCTCTCCTCGCGACCAGAGCGTTCATTTCATTCATCAGCGCGGGAACGTTCACCATCGCTCTCAGTTCAAGGCCGAACATGGCGGTGCTGTTATTCACACTCGCCACGTGCCTGGCAACATCACTGATCTGCGGCTTAGCTCCGGCCTTTTCCGCCAGTCGGGCTGGCGACACACTCACTCTTAGCGTCAACACTCGCACCGCCCAGGGTACCGGCGGCCGGTCTTCTCGTTTCTGGCCCAAAGCGCTGGTGACGGCGCAAGTGACTCTCTCTTTCGTGCTCCTCGTCGGCTCTGGCTTCTTCCTTCGAACGCTGCGCAATCTCCAAAACCAGGACTATGGGTTCGAACGCACCAACCTGGTAGCTGCCGACTTTGACGCGAGACTTGCCGGTTACAAGCCTAGCCAGACCGTCGCATTGCATCAACGCCTAATTGATCGCCTGTCGAGGATTCCTGGCGTGCGGTCGGTCGCACTTGCCGCGACTCCGCCTATCAGCCCTGGCGGTTGGAGTTCGACCATTTCGCCAGCCGGATACACTCCAGCACCCAAGGAGAACATGGCGGCCAACCTCGATCGCGTGTCGGGCGATTACTTCGAGACGGTCGGAATCCCAGCCATTGCTGGCCGCACCATCAATGGGAAAGATACTGCCGACTCCGGCAAAGTAGCCGTGATCAATCAGACCGTTGCCAAACGTTACTACCCACATGACGATGCCGTAGGCCACTGGCTTACTCTCGGCATCGATTCCGTAAAAGGACCGTGGCGAATCGTTGGAGTTGTTCGCGACACGAAAGCGAGAGATCCCCGAAGCACCGACCCGATACGGATGGTTTACATTCCGCTTCAGCAGATCGACCCGTTCCTTCCACTGCCGCCGCCTTCGCATCCTGGGGAACGCGCCGCGGCAGGCCAGACAGCGCGGGAGGAAAACCAGGATCGCTACGCCAACGTTGTACTACTTCGGACAACAGCTGATCCCAAGAGAATAGCGGGGGAACTGCAATCCGCTGTGCGCGACGTTGATTCCAACCTGCCTCTTCTACACGTCGGCACTATTCAGGAACAAGTCTCCAGCATGATTACGCACGATGAACTGATCTCGACGCTAACTGGTATTTTCTCGGGCCTGGCGTTGTTGCTCGCCGCGATTGGGCTCTACGGGGTCATGAGTCATAACGTTGTGCGACGCCGGAGCGAAATCGGCATTCGACTCGCCATTGGAGCACGGGCGCCAGATATCAGATGGATGGTTCTGCGCGAGTCGCTGGTTCTGCTAACTATTGGCATCTGCTTCGGAGTGCCACTCGCGGTGGGATCGACGATGCTCGTGAAGCGCCAGTTCTTCGGCGTGAGCCCATCGAATCCCGAAGTTTTTTTGGCCGCGCTCGCGGTAGTAGCGGCCGTAACGCTGCTCGCAGCCTGGTTACCCGCCAGACGGGCGAGTACCTTGGATCCGATGGCAGCTCTTCGCGTTAACTAGGCCGAAGCAAATCACCGTCGTTATTCACCTCTTGGGCCCAAAGCCGGAATGACGTGCGACGGCACTCCTCTTGGAAGAGATCGCCGCCCACGGCGGCTCGCTAATTGAACGCGAACCAGTGGAAATTAGCGTTGCTATTTTGCGAGCAACCCACGATTGTGCTCGTAACTGATCACGCGTGTTACCTTCCACGCATTATCCTTGTTCTGCCACAACATGATGAACCTGGCGTCCCCCATGTTCGCGGGGTCGCCAGGGTGATGGAAGCGATGTATCCCGATCTCAACCGCTCCATATCCTTTCAGCGGATACACTTCCAGTGTTTGCGGCAGTAATTCCCTCTGCACCTTTCCGCAGATGTTCTGCTTGATGGCGGCCAGAAACGGTGCTTTACCCACCGACAGCCCTGTCTGATCGTGGTAGAACTCCAGATCGTCGGAAACCATAGCCCCCAGCGTTGTCAAGTCGCAGTGGTTATACGCATCGAAGAGTTTGGCATCCAGCGACTTTATGGTCAGAAAAAGAGCGTCAGGCTGTGCGTCAGATTGTGCCTTTGCACGTGTGCCACAAAGAGCCAAGACCACCGGCAGAAAAATATGTAGATATCTCTTCACCAGACAAACTCCCTCGCCAGATTGCATGAAAAGGATTACAAATAAGTTTTGCTCGCGCGTGTGCTCATCGCCGTAACCGGCTGCCGCTTTCGCGGCCGATTTGGGCTTACTCCTAGTCTGTCTAGGATAGTAGCAGCACTTTCCTAGTTTGGCAAGAGGAGATGCGCGCATCAAGAGTTCGCTAGCGGACTCGGCGATCTAAAGCTATCAGGAGGAGCGCGTGACGCATGGCCGCTGAACGGAATCGGAACCCAGATAGCTGTCCGATTTCGTGACGATTCTTCCTGCAAGTGGACACCTAGTGGACAGTTCCCGCTGTCGGCAGGCCGCTAAACCTCAAGCAACGCAGCGAGTTGAAAGTGAAGAAGGTCGGAAGAATAGCTGCCCATAGGAATGCGCGCCCATGCGAACGGTTTAGCATGATTTGCGGTTCGGGATTCGCATGGCCCGCCTGTTGGAGGATTCTCAAATGTTCCGATCCATTGCTCGCTTCACGGTTCCTGTTGGCGCGGTATCTGTCTGCGTCTTGGCGTCCTTGGCCAATGCTCAGATCTCTCCCGACTTTCCCAAGCCGCCCACGGGGCCGAATCCCCTGACGAAGACGATATCCATCTTTCGCAGCAACATGCAGGACAAGATCATGAAGTCGGCGGACACAATGCCAGAGTCCAAGTTTAGCTACCGGCCGACGAAGGACGTTCGCTCGTTCGCCGAGATCGTGATTCATGTGGCGGACATATCCTACTATTTGTGTTCAAACGCCAAGGGTGAAGCACCTCCCGCCCCAGCCACGGGCGAGAGTTCGAAGACCGAGATCATGGCCTACCTCAAAAGCTCGTTCAACTACTGCGATGGCGCGTACGCCGGGTTCACCGATGCGCACCTCAATGACCCGGCGGACTTCTGGGGCCATAAAACGAATAAGATGTTCATCTTGATGCAAGTTGGAAATCATGACGCCTTGCATTACGGCAATCTCGTCACGTATCTGCGACTCAATGGCCTCGAGCCGTCCGGCGGCTGGTTTTGATCGCGCGGCCGGCGACTCTTCTTTCAACATCGGGAACGCCACGACCAAACCACGAAGAGTCAGCCCGGTTGGCGGAAGAGAGACGCTGAGTTACGAGCGCTACCTATTAGATCTGGTCACGCGCGAGTCCGCAGTTGATCGCGTTCGGCGTCTTCTTTGTGTTGTTCCGTTGAAACGTGCCATCAAGCATGCCGCAGACGTAAATCGGGCAGTGACACTTCTTCCAATTGCGGCGCAGCTCTTCCGGCTCATAGCCCCGCAAATCGAGAGCATGCCCCCTGCGCATTTGCGCCGATAGACGTTCAACGGCATATGGCTCCTGTGCAAAGCCTCGCACGTATTCCCCACCATTGCCCACGGAAATTGATGCTTTTTGTAAGCGATTGATTTGTCCGGACCGGAAACATAGGTAAGAGATTGTACCTAAGACATAAGTAACACTTCGGGTCCAAACGGATTTGCAAGGGCTGCAAAGTTTTCTCCTCCGGATCGACATAGCCGAGATGTAATCCATGAAGCTGACGCGCCAGATGCCGTCCTCGACTTCCTTGATTCCGACGGCCTGGCCGGCCAGTTGTCGAGATGCCCAAAGGTGGAATAGTTTGTACAGGTTCTCTGGGGCGATATCCAGTGCCGGATATCGCGGAGCACACGTTGATAGTTCTCTTTCGGCCCTATTCCCAGGTGTATGTGATGGCGCTCGATAATCAGGTGATGATCGGGAGGCGCCACATAGATATGTCCCGCCTCCATTCGCTCCCCGTCTACCGCGTGCGAGGCAGCAAGCAAACCAGCCGCGCTCAGGATTTCAGGCAGAAAGCTTTTGCTTCTCGGGTGAATATGAAGCACCATGATCATGGGCGCTGCCAAATCCACCGGCAATTCGCGAACGAGCTCTTGCAACGCTTCCACCCCTCCAGCCGAAGCGCCGACCACAATCACATGCCCGGAATTGGCAGCAGACGGTTCTTCCGCCGCATCGAAGGTTTCATGGGGCATCGCTCACCCGCGGTTTACTGCTCATTCGCATCCAGAGGAACTTCCACAGCCACCGTTGTACCCTTCCCAAGGGCCGAGTTGACCGATAGCGTTCCGCGTGCCAGGCGCGCGCGCTCCGACATGCTGATGAGACCCAGACCGCGATGGACGTCGTCCATATCGAAGCCTTCGCCGAAATCAGCAATCTCCAGCCGGATGCGATCCTCTGTTCCGGCTAACGTAATCTTTACGTGGGTTCGTCCGGCATGTTTCGCCACGTTGCGAAGCGCTTCCTGTGTAATGCGGTATAGAGCGGCGCCGACATCCTGCGGAATTCGCTCTGGAATGTTCTGCCGCTGCAAAGTGACCATCATGTTCTCGCGCTCGCTGAATTCGTCGCCCAGAGCTTTGAGCGCGTAAGGCAGTCCAAGGTCATCGAGCATCGCAGGGTGTAGCCCGTGCGAAAGTTTCCGCACGTCATCCGCCAGAGCTGCCGTCCGGGTCGCGAGCGCATCGATCAGCCGCCGCGTTTCCGACTCCTGAGGAACTGATTCACTCACGTGCTGCAGGTCGATTCCCAGCACGGCGAGCCGTTGGCTGATATCGTCGTGCAATTCGCGCGCGACATGCCGCCGCTCTTGCTCCTGCGCTTCAATCAGGCTGTCAGAGAGCGCCCGCAGTTCCTGCTGGCTCCGGCCTAGAGCCTCCGTAGTAGATCGAATGGTGCCCTCGAGCTGCTCTTTCTCGCGCTGGATGATTTTTTCTGCCTGTTTGCGCGCAGTAATGTCCTCGATGGTGAGCAAAATGACCGGCTCGCCATCGATCTGGACGACCCTTCCTTTGGTCTGGAGCGCGCAGTATTGTGGACTGGCAATCTCGTGTTCTAACACAAAGCCCTGGCCAGCGGCTTGATCGCGGAGCTGCTCCAGCACGGGCCGTATCGACCCCATGTTCCATACCAGCTCCGTTACATCCGGGAAGAAGCGGCCGTTCAGGTCTTCCGGCGGCCGCCTGGCTAATTCACGAAAGGCGTTGTTGGCGCTGCGAATACGAAGATCCCGATTCAACACGACAATCGGAATGCCCACGCTCTCCGTCACCGTGAACGCAAAATCGCGGGCTTCCTTCAACTCTTGTTGGCTCTTCCGAAGCTGGTCGATATCCAGCAGCACCAGCACCAACCCTTCGATCTTGTTGTCGTTGGTCCGATAGGGCCGGACACGAAGCAAATGCCAGCGCCCATCGCGATCCTGTACTTCCAGCTCGCGCGTGCCCAGCTTTTCCAGCACATCCAGCAGGATGGGCTCCAGATCTTCCAGCTTCAGGTTCAGGCGGATATCCGTGATTGGCCGCCCGATATCCATTGGCCTGATGTTCATCAGCCTCTGAGTGGGTGGCGTGTAATGCCGGATCTGCAGCTCATTGTTCAGCATCAACACGGGAATGTTGACGTTGGTAAGAAGATTATTCAGATCGTTCGTGGTTTGAGTTAGAACCAAATTCCGCTGCTGCAGCTCCTCATTCGTCGTTTGCAGTTCCTCGTTCGCGCTCTGCAGCTCTTCCTTGGTCGTCTCCAGTTCTTCATTCGTGCTTTGCAGTTCCTCGTTCGCGGACTGGATCTCCTCATTCGCCGAAATCAGCTCCTGGTTTCTGGCGTCGCGCTCCTCAATCAGAGACTGCAGATAGACCTTGTTGGCGCTCAGGTCCTGCTGCAACTGCGCGATTAAGCCATCGCCTTCTTTCGTGCGGGCAAGTTGTGGCAGGGTCAGGGCAGCAAATCCCGTGTTGGCGTAGTCGGATGCGCGCGTGAAGAGAATCACGAAGCAGCGGGGGCGGGCAGGCACGCTCGGAACCGGCAAGACCTCAAAAGAAACGGGATCGTGTTCGCCTCTATCGCCCATCTCGACATCGTCCACCCGAATTGGAACGTCCTTTTCCAGCGCGTACCGCACCGCGTCCCGCGCCCGGGCTGCGATGTTCTCTCTCAGCATGTGCAGCAACTGGAAACTGGCAGGCCCCGGCGCAACATCCACGAACTGTGCCGTGCGGCCGCGAAATTGCAGGACCTCCAGGTTCTCATTAATCACAAGGCCCGGCGGCCCATAACGCGAAAGCACCAGGCGATCTACCGTGCGTTGCAACTCCAGGTCTGTCCACCGTTCCAGATGAGCCGGGCCATCGGCATCGCCGGTGGATTCATCGGGAGGCGGGAGTCGATGAGGCAGGTCGAACTGAGCGGGTGTGATGGAAGCCGCCTTGGCGTAGAACTTGGCCTTCCGGTCCACCATCGTGAACAGGTCCGAGAATTCATGAATCGTTTCGGCGGTGCCAAAAAGAAGATACCCATTGGGCCGCAATGCGTAGTTGAACGTCTGAATCAACTGCCGTTGCAGGTCACGCCCGAAATAGATCAGGACGTTCCGGCAACTGATGAGATCCAGCTTGGAGAACGGCGGGTCGTTGCACAAGTTTTGACGCGCGAAGATACACAGATCGCGCAGGCGCTTCGAAATCTGGTAGCCCTTCTCGACGCGAGTGAAAAACCGCCGCAGGCGGTCCGCGGACACGTCCTCAATGATGCTTTCCGGGTAAATGCCCAGGCGTGCTTTCTCGGTGGAAGCGTTGCTCGCATCCGTACCGAAAATCTGGATGGACGGCTCGAGCGGCTGGTCGCTCAGGAACTCGAGAAGGCAGATTGCGAGCGAATAAACCTCTTCCCCGGTCGAACAGCCCGGCACCCAGATTCGTACCTGCTGTTCAAGAGACCGTTCGGAGAAAATGCGTGGTAGGATTTCGCCCTTGAATACCTGGAACACGTCGGGGTCTCGGAAAAAGTGAGTGACATTGATGAGCGCATCCTCGTGCAGTTGCTGAAGTTCTTCGGGGTGCGTCTGCAGGTACTTCAGATACTCCTCGAGAGTGTCGATCTTCCTCAGGACTAATCGGCGCCCGATACGGCGCCGGATCGTCCCGGCCTTATACAAGCGGAAATCAACGTTCGAAACGCCGCGCAGCATAGTCAGGATACGGGCGAATTGCTTTTCGCCCGAGACGGCAGCGCCCTCTCTCAACCGCTTTAGCTGAGGGTTGGCGAACCGTTCGGCCAATTGCCCAAGCTGGACGCCGATATCCGGCGGATCGACGATCAGATCTACATGATCGGCCGAGATGCTGTTCCGCGGCATGTCCGGAAAACGTGCCGATTCAGGCGCCTGGACGATGGCAATGCCCCCTTCGCCCTTGATGAGCTTCAAACCTATCGCGCCATCCGAATCCGTCCCGGATAGGATCACACCGATCGCCCGGCCCTTTTGATGCGCTGCCAGAGACCGGAAGAAATGGTCGATCGCCATCGGCACCCGGTTCTCCACCGGCCGAGGCTGCAGCTCTAGCGCGCCATCAACCAGCCTGACGATCGTTTTCGGAGGCAAAACATAGACCCGATTCGGCTCCGGCCGGATCTGATTGGTGATCTCGGCCACCGGCATGGTCGTCTTTCTGGATAGAATTTCCGCCAAGTGGCTCTTCTGATCCGGGGCGAGATGCGGTACCACGACGAACGCCATTTCTGTGTCCGGCGCCAGGTTGCTAAATAGATCGATCAGCGCTTCCACGCCTCCCGCGGAGGCGCCGATGCCCACTACCGGGAAAGGCAATGCGCTGGACGGCTGGTCATCGGGAGCAATGTCCGCAACCTCAATCTGCGCGTTTCTGGGTTCAGGCTCCGCGTCCTGGCGGCCGGCCGATGTATCGCTCACACGTACCTCAGCTTCTCTGCTTGACTATACGCCACAGCGCGGATGAATGGCCCCCATCGCTTCAGGAGCGGAACGCAAGTTGCGGTGAGAGAAACGTGTGGCCTGCACTTACCTCGCGAATGGCGGGTAATAAATCAGCCACCAGGTTTCGCTTCAGCACGTAGCCCGATGCCCCCACATGCAACGCTTTATCTATGTAGGCCCGTTCTGCGTGCTGGCTCACGAAAATTATTTTGATCGAGGGCCAAATATGATGTATCCGCTCGGCGAGTGAAAAACCGCCCATAGCGGGCATGGATACGTCGAGAAGAACAAGCTCGGGACGCAGTTTGTCCATGCAGCCCAGCACAGATTCGCAATCTTCGAAGTCTGCGAGCACTTCATGCTCGGCAGTAACGAGGTCTCGGATGCGCTCACGAACCCCGAAATGGTCGTCGGCCAAGACTAATCGCACATTGTGTCCCCGCATCGGCAGAGCGAAGCCGCTGAAGGCCCTCGCTGTTGAGTCCGACGCGCTCAGGGCTCAAATGGTCTCAGACCTTACTGTCCGTAGAATTGCGAATATGCGCCGTCATTAGGGCGCTCAGAAAGATTCGCCGAGCGTCTGGAGGCCTTGCTTCAGCTTGGCCATTTTCATATCCAGGGCCTCGGATTCAGCCGCTGTGAGCGAAACGCGGCCGATGAACCGTAGGATGGTGTCATAGGCTTTGCGTGCATTTTCGCGGTTCCGAAGCGTTTTTGCGTCATCGTCTGATTCGGACGCAATCCCGGCAAACATGAGCCCCGTATCAACCTCAATGTTCAGAAACTCGACACTGGTAGCGTTCGCGTCGGAATGTGATTGCCCGAAATCGCGCACTGCAGTTGAGAGTATCACTTTGTAGCATGATTGTCCTGAGCGTTGCGTACCCGTTGTTTCCCGTGAGCGCGGATTCAGCCGGAGGCGCCGAACAGGTACTCTTTCTGTTACAGCGCGGTTTGGTGGAGGCCGGTCATCAATCGATTGTGGTGGCAGCGCAGGGCTCACGAGTAAGTGGCCACTTAGTAGAAACTCCCGTTGCGACTGGTGAAATTACGGATGCCGTTCGTAAACAGGCACAGCAAATTCATTTGAGCGCGATTGAAAGCATCCTGAAAGAAATTCCAGCCGATCTGATCCATTTCCACGGATTCGACTTTCATACCTACATACCCAGCGGACGAATAGCTAAGCTCGCAACTCTGCATTTGCCGCTCGCCTGGTACCCGCAATCTATCTTCCATCAACGCGATGTGAGATTGTGTTGCGTGTCACGTAGCCAGGCGGCGACGGCTCCGGAGGAAGTGAAACTTCCGGTGGTTCCAAACGGCGTAGACGTGGCCCGATACCGCGCCGATGCGGTGCGCCGGGATTATCTGCTATGGCTCGGCCGCATTTGTCCCGAAAAGGGCGCCGATATCGCGTTGCGAATCGCACATCGGTTGAATCTGCCGCTGCTCGTTGCCGGACCCGTTCATCCGTTCGCGTATCATCAGGATTATTTTTCTGACCGGGTCGCCACGATGCTCGATGAGAAGCGCCGCTGGCTAGGCGCCGTCGGGCTCGACCGGAAGATCGAACTCTTAGCGGAAGCGCGTTGCGTGCTGATCCCGAGTCTTGCAGCCGAGACCGGTTCGCTGGTCGCAATGGAAGCGATAAGCTCAGGGACGCCGGTTATTGCATTCCGGTCAGGTGCGTTGCCGGAGATCATTGAAAATGGTGTGACCGGATTTATTGTCGATTCGGAAGAGCAAATGGCCGAGGCAGTGAAACGGGGGGGCGAGATCGCGCCTGGCCGTTGCCGGGAGGAAGCTCTTCGGCGTTTCGACGCCGGGCGCATGGTGGAAGGCTACGTCGATCTCTATCGGGACGTCCTTGCGGCATCGAGCAGCCGCAGCGCTTCGCGGTAGCCGTTCAGCGTCCCCACATCAACATAGGATTCGCCGATTTTCAATCCGCTCACGCGCCCGCCGCGAGCCAGGTATTCATTGATGAGCGTGCCAAGGTATTCGTCTTGCCGCTCGTGCCAGATAGAGTGCAACTCCGCCAACACCCACCCCGGCATTTTCAACGCACCCCAAACCCAGTTTGTTTTTGCGCTCGTACTTTTGACCTGCACCTCCAAAACTTCGTCTTCTTCGCCGGTGATGACGGCATCAAAGTGTTCAGGATGCCGCACGGGAAACAGCAGCAGCGAGAGCATGCCGCCGGGCATTCGGGCCAGCGCATCTTCCGGGAACCAGATGGTGTCGGGAAGTCCGATGCATACTTCTTCGCTGGGCGGAATCAGCGGAAGCGCGCGAAAGATAGCGTCGCATAAACCGGCCGGTTGAGGTTGCACCGCGTAGAAAGCCGTTGCGGAAAGGACATGGCCGCCAAAGTAATTAACGATATCTGACTTACCAGGTGAAATAACAAAACAAATCTTGTCTACTCCCGCCCGGACCATGCGCTCGATCAAGTACTCGCTCACGGCGCGGGGGCGTTCGCTGCCATCGCTTATATAACTGCCCACCGGTAACAGCTCTTTCGAAAAAGCGAGCGGCTGGATACGGGTTCCCATACCGGCGGCTGGAATGATGCCCCACATCGCTACGTAATGTGCGAGACGCAGGCATCTGCCTGCACTTGGCCGGCTTCGTGCACGGGATTCTCGATGAGATCGATGAACCGCCGCGCTCGAATTTCCGCAGTGTGGCAATCAAGCGTGCGCTCTTTAGCGCGCGCGCCGATCCTCAGCAGAGCGCCGCGGTCTGTCGTAATAGCCGCGATTGCTTCGGCCGTTGACGCGGCGATCAGGATCTCTTCGCCCGGCTCAAAGAATGTATCGAGCCCCTCCCACCAATCGCTCAGCACGGCCGTTCCCGTGGCGGCGGCTTCGAAGAATCTTCCCGATGGACAATAGCCCATGGCGGCCATCGACGCACGCGTAACATTCAATGTAAGCGGCGAAGACGAATAGAACGCGCAATGTTCCGGCGGTCCCACGTGATGATAGTGCCGGATGTTATTCGGCCAATTTTCCGGATTCGGATACATCGCCCCGCCAATGACAAATTGACAAGCAGGCAGGTGGCGCGCCGGCCTGAAGAACAGCTCTTCCAAAGCCGCCTGCCGGTCGGCGGAATAAGTACCGAGATAGGAGAGATCGGCCTGGTACCAATGCGAGATCTCTACGCGGTGATGAATGGCCGGATCCACCCAGCCGTAGAGCGTCGCGACAGATCGCGCTCCGAGTTTCTCGCGAAGCAGATCCAGCGTGTGGCCGCCCGTATAGCTCAGCACCAGATCAAAGCCGCCCAAACCCTCCGTGGGAATGTAGGCTACGGGCTCGCCGCGCTCCAATCGGCTGAGTGTCACCGGCGTATCCATGTCGTAGAACACGGTTCGGCTCAGCTTCGAATTCAAAACCAGGTTGCAGGCCGCAACCCCGTCCGGGCAATAGGAAGTCACCACGCCAATATCGGCGCCGGTTAGCGCTCGTCGCGCAGACGGCTGGATTTCGTCCCAGGTCGAGTAGAGATGCAGGTTCGCATAGGGCAGCGACGTCACGTCGCGCCAGCGCGCGTAATATGGCGTGTCGCGTTCAAAAAAATGAATGTCGTGGCCCTGTTCGTTCAAAGCGCGAAGCAGTCCTCGCCACAAGGTGGCATGGCCGTTGCCCCACGAGGAGCTCACCGAAAGGCCAAAGATGACGATTTTCATTCGTTCGGGAACTGCTTCTTGTTATTGGACCTTGAACTTGTAAAAGAATTCAATACTCACATTGCCGTTGAAATCTCGCAAACCTACCGCGGAGAATCTCGGCGTCAGATCCCACTCAACTTTTATAATCTCATCGTTGGTCTCTGTTACGTCAGTAATGTAAGTGAATGTAATGTTATTGGCAATCTTTTGCTGCAGTGTCACGCGCGCACTCGGTTGGCCATTGCTGCCCGCAATCGAAGGGTCGATCTTGAACTGACTGAGGCCGAATACTCTTTGCACCCGGCTGGCCAGCGGGTCCGCGATCGCCTGCCCCAGAATGGCTGATTCGCCCATCTGTGTAAACGATTGCTGCGGAGCCGGTGGTTGTTGAGCGGCGATATTCGGGTCCGCAGGTGTCGTATTGGTCGCCAGCAACTGAACAATCTGCTCGAAGCTAAGCGGCGGATCGGACCGGTAACTGAGCTGTAAGTTGTCCATCGGGCCTCTTACCTCCAGAGTTACATCGACCCCTTGGGCAAGTGTCTCCAGCGAGAAATTCAACACCGGTTGAATGGAGTTTGGGTTATAAAAATTAATCGTGCCCGTGTTTACCGTATAAGTGTTGCCAAAAAATACCAGCTCACCATCCGTTACCACTACCCTCCCGAGCACGCCTGGATTAGCCGCCGTCCCGCGCACCGTCAGATTCGTGAGAATATCCAGCCGGTTCGCGTAAGTAGTGACCACCTGGAGATTGGGGGCCGTCGTGATGTGTATATCGAGCCGCATGCCCGTCATGAGAGGCGATGCCGCCGTGGTGGTCGAAGGAGGAGTGGACGCGAAGCTCGATAATAGCGAGCCCGCGTCGCTGGTAGGCGCATACGCGATGCGTTGAATGCTGACATTCCCTTCGAGCAGCGAGCGATTCAGGTTGCCAGTCAAGGCGATCGTCGCGTTCGAAGTAAGGCTGATGCCCGAATAGCGGGTGCGCACCCGATCCGCGGTAGCGTGTAGATTGAACGCGAATGTCTTCCCGCTGTAACCGGCAAATCCGGTCATGGAAATCTTCCCGCCGCCGCTTTGGCCGGTTAGCGTTTGAATGACAGCGCTCGTGCCGTTCAGCAGGATCACGCCATTCCCGTTCTCCAGCCCGTTAGGCGAATCCGTGTAATTGACATCCGCATTTTTGAGCTCGATGCGTCCATTTACCAGCGGCTGCGAGAATGTTCCATGAATCGTAGCAGCCATCGCGACTGTGCCGGAAGACGCGAAGTCGCGATTCACATCCTGCAGAATGCCGAGATCCGCATTTGCGTCTACGTTCAACCGGTATGGCGCCGCGGTGTTCTTAATATCGACCGTGCCCGATGCATTCACGGCCGTGCCCGATGGGCCTTGTAAGCGGAATTGCTCAACGTGCACGACATCGTGCCTGAGAGCGATTTGGATCGGCCCCTCATTGTGGATGTTGATGCTCCTGCCCGGGGGAGCGCCGGTCGGAGACGCCTGGGGCGAGGTCTGCGCTTCCAGGTGAGTCAATTCGAGCCGCCCGGCCAGGTCGTCGGGCTTCAGCACCGGGCCATTCACGGATAACCGCCCTTCCACCAAGGCGTCGAAACTGGGCTTCACGCCCTGCTCCGTAGAAATGAACGGAGCAATGTTCGCGTAGCGAATGTTTGCAAACGTCAAGTTCGCGTTTACCGGATAATCGCCCGTGAGCTGCGATTGGCCGGATCCATGAATCTGACTCTGTGCAATATCGGAATCGAACCGGAAATTCAGATTTGAGCCGGTCGTACGTGCCGTAAAGTTAGCCTCGCCGAGATTGCGGCTGTTCATGCGCAATGCGTTCGCTGAAGCGTCCGCAGTCAGGTTTGAGATCAGCACGGTCCGGTTGCCATTCCGCTCTCGCACAGTCGCGGAAAGATCGGCGGCCAGCCGCAGTGTCCCGGCAAGATCCGGCCGTTCCTGCTCCACGTGCTCAATCTTCGAAACTTGGATCGGCGTCGTGTTCACGTTGAGCTTCAACGCTCCGGAGTTGAAATCGTTCGCGGCATGAGTGAACGACCCGCTCAGTGTCAAGCTGCCCGCCGGAACATCGAGCACGATGGAAGGAATATTCACCACAGTGTTTGAATAATGCACCGAGCCTTGCAGTCGATTAATCGGCTCCTGATAAACATTCGCTCGAGCGAGTGTAAACGAAAGATCGGCGTTGGGTGCCTGCAACGTGCCCGCCACATGCGCGTTTGCGGACAAATTGCCGCGCGCGGGCAACGCGCCCTCACCTGCGATGCTCAGACTCTTCTCTACCGAAAGATTCTGAATAGAAGCATCGGCGGTAGTCGGGTAATGTTTCGTGAGAGCGGTGTGCCCGGTGACATTGATATTGGATCCGGCAAAATTGGACGTCACGTTATAGTTCACCGTGCCGCTCACAGTGCGCGCAGTTGCGGTCAGGTCGCCGGCATCCTGGTTCTGAACGCGAAGGCTGCGCGCGGAGAGATCGGCGGCGATGTTGGAAACAGTGACTTCATCCTGTTTGTTCACTTGCCGCAAGTCGGCGGCGGCGCTCGCCGATAGATTGATTACTCCGCCAACGCCCGCGTTCTGTTTCTGCAGCATCTTGATATCAGCGAGCTGAATATTTGTCGTCGCGACCCGGAATTGCGCGTGCCCGGTGGTGAAACTATCGCGAGGGTGCTGGAACGTTCCGTTCACGTCGATTCGCCCGGCGGGCGAAACGAGCGAAAGCGGAGCCAGCGTAATCAGTCGGTCGGCTAAATTTACGTTTGCATACAAACGATTGAACGCTTGCTCATACGCGCTGCCGTTTACGACCTGCAGCGTCGCGCTCCCCAACGGATCGCCGTAGGTTCCGTTCACGTGCACGTCCGCGCTCACTGTTCCGCTCGCCGGAATCGAGGATTCACCCGCCAGGCTCAACAGATCCGCCACGTCTCCGTTGCGCATCGTGAGATTCGCGGCCAGGGGCGAACTGGGAACGGGACTCCATTTACGCAGGCCAATCGAGGCGTCGAACCTGGCCTCGAGCGCTCGGCGAGTCAACAGTCCATTTTGGATGGTGGCGCCGGAGGGAGAAGCCGCAACATCCAATGCGAATCGATCGAAGCTGCGCTGCTCCACGGCGAACCGGTTTACCGCTACGTGGCTTGTGATGTGCGGCGCAGAGAGATCGCCGGTAATCTCTGCCGAGAGAGTGGCTGTCCCGCCCTGCAGGGTAACGGGCAAGCTCGATTGCGGCTTCGCTGCGCCGAAATTTGCAGCCGGGAGGAAATCATTCAAGTTATGCGAGACCAGATTCACGTCGATGCGGCGATTCAGCGCGCCGGACAGGTCCACGCGTGAGTTAGGAAGCGCGATGTAAGAGTGATCCAATTCCACGGTGTTACTCGCGCCCGCGTAATTCACATCCAGCCGGCCGCTCACCGGAACGCCACGCCTGCCTGGCTCGATTGCCAATCTCGCTTGGGCCGCATAGCCGGTCGTGCCCTTGGCCTTCAGGTCGCCTTGCGCTTTTAGCGAGCCATCGAGCGTTCCGTCATAGCCGAGGTGCTTACCCGTGAATGCAGCAGCGAGTACGGGCAGCGCGAAGTTGTGCAACCCGGCTTCGACACTGAGCTGCTGCATCTTCTCGACAAAAATTTTCGCGGCCAGCGTTCCGCCGAACGCGTTCAGCTTCAGTCCATCCATGCTGATCAGATAAGGATCGGCGTGAAACGGCGAGTACAGGCTCACATCCGTAATCCGCGTGGTTCCGCTGCGAACAGAAAGGCCGCGCGAATTCAACGTGCCATCCACCGCATAATTTTTCTGCGCGTCCATCTTCGCGGACCCGTTCGCCTGCAAATCGCCGCTCGCCGCCACCGTCGATACATTCATCAGCTTCGTTAACTCGCCCAATGCGAGATTTGCATTGAACCGCACCGCGCTGTCTCTAGCCGGATCTATGGCGCCGGCGGCCTGGAACGTGGTCTGCCCTAATGCGATGTGTGCCGTCTGAACCTGAACTGTGCTGTTCTTTTCGTCCATGCTCACGTTCACTTGGGCCGTGAGTGTTTTCGGCGCGCCGTTAGCGTTGGCGTCGATCGGCAACTCTATGCTTCGCTGAATCTCCGGCAGCGATAGGCTCGCATTGAGTTGCGCGGAGATCTGCGGCGCATTCATGTTCTGCATTGACGCACTCAACGAAATCTGCGACTGATCTGTCGTCAGCTTCGCGCCCGCAAGCCTGATCGCATCCTTCTCTATGACGACCGGCAAATTCACATGCACGTTCATCGGCGGCTTATTTCCGGTCGCCAGCAGCAGCGGATCAATCCACAAGTTGCCCTGATAGCTGGGATTCAGCGCGTTGTAATTCAGCAGCACGCGCAAATTCTCGCCGCGCGCGCTAAACGGCGTCTTCTGTTCGGAGAACTCGAGCAACCCGTTTTGTATGTTGAACTGGCCCACCGCTAGATCCACCACGGTCTGGAGGCCCGATGTGTCGCTGGGTTTCTTCTGTACTTTGGGCTCCGGAATATTAGTCTTGCCGTCCGGAAAAACAATGACATCCACTTCCGGCTTTTGAATGCCCAGATACTGCAGGTCGACCGCTTTCTTCAGCCCTGCAAATAGTTTCAGACGCAACTCGAGCAGCGGGACACGCACCAGCGGGTCCGCGGTCTTCGGCTCTGTCCCATGCAGAACGAAGTTCCGGATGCGAACTGTCAAATGCGTCCACTCGAATTGGAATGATCCGATCTCCACCACCCCGCCTGTCGATTCCTCCGTAACTGCGATGATCTTCTCGCGCACGTAATTGGCAAACCAGGCGCTGCGCAAAACGAGAATAGATGCGATCACAAGCACCAGGACAAAGCCGAGCACGGAAGCGGCAATCGTGAGTAGGATTTTCTTTTTCCTCTTGGTCATTGCAGGCTCGGCTCCAGGTATTGAATTTTCGCGTCCTTCCGCTGCTCATCCAGCCACCCAAAGAATTGTTGATTCTCCTTTCCACCAGCGATAATATTGCGAATCTCTTCGCGCAGATCGTCGAGCGTCGATTTGCCGGGATGTTCACGCCGCAGCGCTACCGCGTGCTCTTTGTAGTATTTTTCAATCTCTTCGTCCGTCACCTGCACCGCCGGCTTAAACCGGATATCGATGAAAGTCAAAATCGTAAGCTGCCACTGAAGCTGGGTCCGCAGGTCTATTTCGCTGATGCCGTAGTGGCGAAGAGCTTGCTCAAACGCAGCTTGAGTCTTGAACTTCTGCCGCTTCAATTTGTCCAACTGCTCATCGGTCTGCTTCAGGGTTGCGTTGGGGTAATCTCCCACTTCGATCTCACGGCGAATGAAGACCTGATCGATAAGGCGGCTGGCGGCTTTCTTGCGCGCGGCGTTGCTCAGATCCAGCGGATCGCCGTTGAGAAACTCCGTGACGCGCAGGTCGCGGTCGATATCGCTGTCCTTGATGATCGAGTTGCCGATCACGATTGCGATTCGGTCTATGATCACTGGCGACGCGATGCAAGCAGAAACTAACATAAGCATGATCAGGCGGCGCATCAGAACGCCTGCCCGATAGAGAAAAAGAACTCGAAATGGCTCAGCCCCTGGCCGGTTGGAGTGCAATAGCCCGGGTTATTGGTTGCGCCCGGATGGCAGTCGATCAACTGCTGCGTTGTAAGGCTGGTGCTGAAACCCTCATAAGAGGGCGGATTCAACGCATAGGCTAAATCCACGCGCACTGGTCCCAGCGGCGTCTTATAACGGATGCCGAATCCCGGAGCCTGCACGGCGTAATTAAAGTTCTGATAGGAGGGGTTAGTGCTCGGCTGATGATAGGCGAGAGAAAGATTGCCGAAATTCGTGTAGATGTTTCCCATGTCATGGAAAACGACGCCGCTGATGTTCGGCCCCAGAAGTGGAAACCGAAGCTCAAAGGTGTTAAAGAACAGCGCGTTTCCTCCAATAGGAAACCCAGTCGGCGTGCTGGTGAGCGGTCCGGGCAGTTCGTTCGCGGTCCCGATGTCGCGCGGGCCGGCTTGGTTGTCACCAAATCCGCGCATGGAGACGCCACCTCCGCCGAAGAAGCGCTCGGGCAGCGGAATCACATCATTCGCATTCGTGCCGGGCGCAATGTTGAAGGGAAGGATCTCGCCAATTTGCGTCTGCCGCGCAAACACCAGGTTCCGGCCAATCGAGGTGTAGGTCGCGTTACGCGCCAAAACCCGGAAGAAGTTGCGCTGCGATCCGAAGAAATTGCCGGCCACTCCGGCGTCAACCGTGTTCCAAAAACCGCGGTGTGCATCCGCCGGATTATCGCGATGGTCCTGAATGTAGCTGGCAGAGAGCATGCCAATGCGAACTGGCTGCAGAAATATTGGAATGATGAGCGCCGGAATGTTCACATTGCCCGTGCTGACTCGCGCATAGGAAAACCGCATCAGCAATGTGGACGCGCGGTTGAATCGCTGTGAGGTTTGAACGGATGCTTCCGCCCGCCTGGATGAGAACGTCTGCACGTCCTGCGTGGTGTCATACAAAATCGTGAATGTGACCGTGCGTTTCTGCGAGCCTAGGAAGCGCGGCACTGTGTAGTTTAGCGATTCACGCTGCTCCAGTGTGGAATAGCGCGTTTGAAGTGATACCGTCTGCCCTCGACCCAAAAAATTCAGGCGGCTGACATCGAAGGAGACGATGGGCGCAATCCCTTTGGCGCCGCCCGCCTCCGACAGATTATTGGTGGTCGAGCCGAATTGCCCAACCTCTAATCCAAACCCGACATTGAACGTGTAGCGGGCGGCTTCATCGAAATCGTAAAGAACGTATTTGTAAAGATTGCTTCCATCCGGATCCTGCAATCCTGTGTTCACGTTCGAGAAGATGCCCAAATCGTTCAGCCGACGGGCATCGTCATTGATCTTCGTCATCGAAATAGGCTCGCCCTCGCGAACCTTGATTTTGCGCGTCACCAAGGATGGCTCGGTGCGATTCAGGCCGGAGATGATCACTTTGCGCACAAACTCCTGCGGGCCCTCTTTGATGTGATAGGTCAAATTGATCGTTGCCGGATCCGGGCCGGGTGTTGCACTGTAAGAAAACGCGGCTTGTGCGAAGCCGTGATCGTAATAGTATTCAAGTATCCGGTTGCGATCGGAAGAAACATTTACGTCGGCGTAGGGTTGTCCCTCTGCGGAATAAAGTTGGTCCTGGATGCTGCTTAAATCCAGCCGCGCGGCGCCGTCTATTGACAAGTTCGCTACGCGCCACTGTTTGCCTTCGCTAATATGGAACGTAACTGCAATATCATCCGGCTTGCCCTTGTAATTCGTCTCCACTGAAGAAGTAACTTTCGCATCGCGGAAGCCATTGGCTCGATATAGATTCTCAATCGCTTCTTCGTCTTTTTCCCGGAACGTCTCACTGTAGCGCCCGTAGCGAAGAACAATCGATTTAGTTTGCAAGAACATGCGCTCGCGAATGGTTTCGAGCGTGAAGTAATCGTTGCCCAAAATTTCTATGTGCACCAGTCTGCGGCGTGGCCCCAGTGCGATGTAATAAGTAATGGTTTCCTGGTCGTTCTTCACCGGCTCGGAGCGGAAAGTAACATCCACATCCGGATAACCTCTGGATTCGAAGTAATCCTGAAGATTCTTCTTGCCCTCTGTCAGCAAATCATTATCAACTGACCCCTCCACATAAACCGGAACTAAGCCTCGCAATTTTCCCTTTGAGACTTTTGCTTCGAGGGCCTTGATGGTGATCTTCGGTCCTGCATTTATGTCGAAACTCGCTTTAGCGCGCCCGGTATGGCTGTTGTATTCGAGCGAGGTCAAGTCAACCGTGGCGGTCAGCCGGTCTTTCTTAGCGTACTTTTTCCGGATTCCATCCTCGCCCTTATCCGTCATAGCGGCTGTAACCTCCCGCCATCTATGAATCAACGGAATGCGCCAGCCCGTTGCCCGGATGATCGTCTCATTCGGAAGTTTGGTGTCGCCGGAGACAGCAGGCTTCTCATACCGCGCGCGCTTCCCTGCGTTCACCAGGAACCGGATTGTAACTTGGTGAGTACTGGGATCTTCAATGGTCGCTACCCCTACCTGCGCCTGGTAGAGGCCATTTTGGTGCATCTCTTCTTCAATGTCTTTGCGCGCCGTCTCCAGGCTCTCTTCGTCGAATGGCGTGCCGAGATTCAATTGCGCATCACTGAGAATGACGCCGCGGCTCGGCGGATCGCTGATCTTACCTCGCGCGCCCACGTGTCCAATGAAGCGCCGCGCTCGCGTAATAAATCGCAGCGCCACGCCGTTGCCTGCCGGCTCCGCGTCCACTTGAATGTCGTCGTATAAGCCGCTCGCATACAGGCGATCGATCGTACCGGCAACCGCGTGCGCGTCCAGGGGCTCTCCGATCTGCACTAGCTGCGTACTCCGCAGGTCGCGTGCGTCGATGGGCTGCCCCGCCGGTTCGTAAGTGATCGACGAGACGGTTTTTCCCTGAAAGTCTTGTGCGCGCAATGGTTCGTATGCCGCAAGTAAAGAGATCGCAAGGACGGCTAAATGGCTAACGGCGGAAAAAGAAATGCTCATTTGCGCCGATGTTGCAACTCAAAAATGCCGGAAATGTACAATAGAAATCCCTTCCACCAAGCCGCATTTCAAACCACGCGGTTGCAATGCACTTCCTGGACGCCCGCTCACTGTGGCTCGTTTCATGCGCTCGGCCATCTAAGGCGCGGTCTGTGCAACTATTCTGTGCAACTATAAGGGCGGCAACCAGAGGTGCGAACCAGGGCGCGATCATGACGGCGAAGGCGGCGCTTGATTTATTCAAAGCAGCGGGCTCTAAATGGAGCGATTACAATGCGCCGCGTTTGGGAGCTGCGCTCGCTTATTACACGCTTTTGTCACTTGCGCCGCTGTTAATTCTGCTAGTCACCGGTTCCGCGCTAGTGTTCAACCAGACCACTGCCGAGAGAGATTTGCTTATCGAGGTGCGAAACTTGGTGGGCTTCTCAGAAGCGCAGACTATCAAAGCGTTTCTCGATAGCGCTCACCACGTGGCGAGTGGAGCAGTCGCCACCTCGGTCGCGCTGCTGACATTATTGTTCGGAGCCTCCGGTGTATTCGTAGAACTACGAGACTCCTTGAACCTCATCTGGGATGCGCCAAAACCAAAATCCTCCGCCTGGCGAGCCATGATTGCTCAGAGGTTGATCGCGTTTCTGATGATCCTCGGTTTCAGCATTTTGCTGGTTGCGTCGCTCATTTTAACGACCGCCGTCATGCTCATCAAGAAGTCTTTTGGAGGCCTTGCGGGGTTTCACACTGCCCTTTTGAGCGACATCGGAAGCTATGCCGTGTCGCTGCTTGCGCTGGTGGTTCTATTTGCCTTGATTTTCAAATTCGTCCCCGCGGTTCGCATCCGGTGGCGCGATGTGATCGCCGGCGCAGTGCTGACCGCTATCCTGTTCGAGATCGGTAAAGCGCTGTTGGCGTTTTATATCGGCACGGCTGCGGTCGGATCGGCGTACGGAGCTGCCGGATCTCTTATTGTCCTGGTGGTCTGGGTTTATTATTCGGCGCAAATCTTCTTCTTCGGCGCAAGTTTCACACGCGTATACGCCGACACTTACGGATCTCATGCCGGAGCGCGCGCACGAAAAGCTAAGTTGCGATAAACTGGAATTTCCCCTCCTGTTTTATCCCATGATTTCAGTCAGCAACGTCAGCATGCGTTATGGCGGCAAGATCCTGTTTGAGGATGTCACCACCACATTTCTACCGGGACGCCGCTACGGCTTAACGGGCCCCAACGGCTCCGGGAAGTCTACCTTCATGAACTTGCTCTCGGGCGAGCTAGACGCGCAAAAGGGTATCGTGGTGCGTCCGAAAAAGATCGGAATTCTGCGCCAGGACCAGTTCGCGTTCGATCAATTCCGGGTAGTCGATACGGTGATCATGGGCAACCCCGGACTTTGGAAAGCCCTTGAAGAACGCGAAACGCTCTATTCGAAGGCGGAGCTCACCGACGAAGACGGCATGCGCCTGGGAGAGTTGGAAGGGGTGGTCGCGGAAGAAGACGGTTACTCAGCCGAGAGCGACGCCGCTGTGTTACTGGACGGCCTGGACATTCCCGAGCCTTTGCACCACCGCAGAATGGGTGAGCTGCAAGGTGGTCAGAAGGTCCGCGTGTTGTTGGCTCAGGCCCTGTTTGGCCGCCCTGAGGCGCTGCTGCTGGATGAGCCGACAAACTATCTCGATCTTGAATCCATTCACTGGCTGCAGAATTTTCTCACGCATTATGGCGGCACGCTGATCGTCATCTCGCACGACCGGCATTTTCTAAACAGCGTCTGCACTCACATTGCTGACATCGACTATCAAACCATCATCACGTATCCCGGCGGTTACGACGATATGGTGTTGCAGAAGACGCAGATTCGTTCGCGCATCGAATCCGAAAACGCGCAGCGCGAAAAAAAAATCGCTCAATTGAACGAATTCATCGCTCGGTTTTCGGCCGGCACGCGCGCGAGCCAGGTGACTTCGCGCAAAAAGGAAGTGGAGCGATTGCAGACGACGGAGTTGGCGCGCTCAAATATCCAGCGGCCATACATCCGGTTCGAGATGAAGCGGCCCTCAGGCCGGCATGCGCTCGAGTTCAAAGGAGTGAACAAGAGCTATGGCGATCTCGATGTAATCAAGAACTTTACGGCTGCGGTGCAGCGCGGCGAAAAAGTTGCGCTCATGGGGCGCAATGGCGCCGGAAAGACAACGCTGTTGAAAGCGCTGCTTGCGAATGCCCCGGGCGTGGACGATCGGGATGTCGGGTTGGATTCGGGCGTAGTCAATTGGGGCCACGAAGTGCAAGTGGGATATTTCGCGCAGGACCATCGCGGCAGCATCCGCAATGGGACAACGGTTGCCGATTGGCTGCACGATTGGGACCCGCAGGCATCGAAAGAAGAGATCCGCGGCTTGCTGGGGCAAATGCTGTTCAGCGGCGAGGAAGGTCTGAAGCCCACCGATGCCTTGTCGGGCGGCGAAGCGGCGCGGCTCATCTTCTGCAAGTTGATGCTCCAGAAGCCGAACGTGCTGGTCTTCGACGAGCCGACCAATCACCTCGATCTGGAATCCATCAACGCGCTGAACATTGCGTTGCAGAAGTTCGAAGGAACCGTTCTATTGGTCACCCACGATGAGGATCTGGTAGACGAAGTCGCGACACGCGTCTGGCGCTTTGAAGACGGCCAGATTGAGGATTTTCTCGGCTCCTACGAAGAGTATTCGACGGCCGCAGCGAAGTGAGGTGATGCGCACGGGTTGATGCAGGCTCAGGGCACGTGCGCCAAATACTTCAAAGCCGCGTAAAAGATCACAACCAGGCACAAGAACAGGGCCAGCTCGGTGGCGTGACGGCGGAATTTTCCGCGCTTCTCCTGTTCAGGGCTTGGTGTCCGGCGTTCGCGCCTGCGCATAGAGCGCGCCATGCTGCTCGGCTGCTCTCCTGGCGCTAACTGGCTATAGAAAGTCCGGCGGCATTCGCGGCAGCGATACCGCCGCAGTCCGCGCCAGCGCTGTACAACCCCCAGAATGGATCGTCTTCGAGAGCGCCGCACGCTCTCGCTTTCACAACTTGGGCAGGTTAACACGGCGGTCGACCTACCGTGCGGCGAAAGGGTCCGCTATGCATTTGTCACGGGGACTGCGATTAGCGATTAGCATACAAGATCGAGCGTCAGGACACTAATGCGCCGGTATGTTGAACCGCAGCGATGTTCTCCAGGAACCAGTCATAGGTGGCTTGAATGCCGGCTTCGAGCGATATAGAATGCCGCCACCCAAGCCCATGCAATCGGCTGACGTCGAGCAGCTTGCGCGGCGTTCCATCGGGCTTTGAGGTGTCGAAAACGAACCGGCCTTTGTAGCCGGCGATTCGCGCGATCAGTTGGGCCAATTCGGCGATCGTAACATCCTCGCCGGTGCCCACGTTTACAATTTCCGGTTCTTCGTACTGCTGCATCAGGAATACGGCAGCCGCTGCCAGGTCATCCACGTGCAGAAACTCGCGCCGGGCTTTGCCGGTGCCCCAAATGACCACTTCCGGGCGGCCTTCCTCTCGCGCCTCGTGAATTTTTCGAATCAAAGCCGGGAGCACATGCGAGGTCTCCAGATTGTAGTTATCGCCAGGGCCATAGAGATTGGTGGGCATAAGCGAAATGGCGCGCAACCCATGTTGAGCCCAATAAGCCTGGCACAACTTGATGCCGGCGATCTTGGCAATTGCATACCACTCATTGGTGGGCTCCAGCGGGCCGGCCAACAGATACTCTTCTTTAATTGGCTGGAGCGCGTATTTCGGATAGATACAGGAAGAGCCGAGAAATAGCAGCTTGCGCACGCCGAAGCGCCACGCAGCGTCTATTAGGTTGAGCTGAACCATCAGGTTGTTGTGGATAAAATCGGCCGGATACCTGGAATTGGCGAGGATGCCCCCCACTTTCGCCGCCGCCAGAAACACATACTGCGGGCGCGCACCGGCAAAGAAAGCGTCGACCTCTTGCTTGGAGATGAGATCGAGTTCCCGGCGCGATCGCAGAACCAGATTTTCGAAACCCTGTGCGCGAAGGCAGCGGACCAGCGCGGAGCCCACCAGCCCGCGATGGCCAGCCACGTAAATGCAACTCGTCTTGTCCATCTCAAGCCACGGTGAGCACGGGTCCGAACTTCTTTTCATGCACGAGCCGCTCATCTCCTGCGAGGCGAACATCGGCATCGACCATCATGTGAACCAATTGGCGGAATGTCGCCCGTGGCTTCCATCCCAGCGCGCTGTAAGCTTTGCCCGCGTCGCCGAGTAAGTAATCGACCTCGGTGGGGCGGAAATAAGCAGGATCGATTTCAACATGCCGCTCCCATCGCAGGCCGGCATACGAGAAGGCTTCCTCTAAAAACTCGCGCACCGAATGCGCCTCGCCGGTCGCGATTACGAAATCGGAGGGCTCGGATTGCTGCAGCATCAGCCACATCGCATGCACATAATCGCCCGCAAAACCCCAATCGCGCCGGGCGTCGAGGTTGCCGAGGTATAGCTTGTCCTGCAAGCCAGCTCGAATCCGGCCGACCGCGCGGGTTATCTTTCGCGTGACAAACGTCTCTCCCCGGCGGGGCGACTCGTGATTGAAGAGAATGCCGTTCGTGACAAACAGGCCGTAGGCTTCACGGTAGTTCACCGCATACCAGTGCGCTGCAACCTTCGAGACCGCATACGGACTCCGGGGATAGAAGGGCGTGCTCTCGTTCTGTGGCGGCTTCGCCGCGCCAAACATCTCCGACGATCCAGCTTGATAGAAACGCACGTGGCGTCCGGTGTGCTGCACGTGATCGCGCATGCAATCGAGCAGGCGAATGGCGCCCATTGCGTCGGCGTCGGCCGTGTATTCCGGGTTCTCAAACGATACCTTCACGTGCGACTGGGCGCCCAGGTTGTAGATTTCGTCGGGCAGCGAGGCTTCAATCACGCGGCGCAGGCCGGTGGAATCTGTGAGGTCGGCGTAATGGAGGATCAGACGGCGGCCGCTCTCGTGCGGGTCCTCATAGATGTGGTTGATCCGGGAGGTGTTGAAACTGGAGCTTCTGCGGACGATACCGTGCACTGTATAGCCCATGGACAGCAAGAGCTCACTCAGATAAGATCCATCCTGACCCGTGATCCCGGTGATCAAGGCTGTTTTCGGCAAATTCCCTCCGCAGTAGTAGTGGGAAGCGGCGGGATATCCTCGCTCTCAGTTAAGAGTCGCTAAGCCGCGGCTTTTTCTGTGGCCATGTGGCGGCCGACGTCTTCGAGAGCGAGCGTCAGGACCGTTTTCAGGCGATCGAAGGGGATCTCAATATGACCTGGGAGACGCGCTTCGATGGTGGAACGGATAGACGTATCGAGTTCGAGGTCTGCAGCTTTGGCGTTCGCGAGGCGGACGCGGGCTTCGTGAGCTTCCTGCTTGCGAGTCTCAGCGGCTTGGTGGGCCTTTTGCGATTCGAAGCCAATTTCCTGCTTTCTACCTTCGGCGCGAAGTTTCATGAACTGGTCAAGATATTTGTGAAATGCGCGCTCGTGCGTGGTCTGGTAGCGGAGATATAGCGCGAGTTTGCGGTCGTCGTCGCATGACGGAACATCTCGCTGGAAGCACATATCCTGAAGAACCAGAGCACGTTGCGAGAGCCACTGGTGCTGGGCCATTTTTTCAACCAGGAGTTGTTCGAAGGGACCGGAAGGATGCAGGCTGGCGCGCATTGAGGCGAGCAACGTGTCGTAGTCTTCCTCGTTTTCCCAAGGCAGGACAGAGAATGAGCCGCCCGCAAGGCCGTTTTTGAAATTGTTCAGGCAGGATGCGGCCTTTCCGGCCTCGGTTGTGGGTCCAGTGCTGAGTTGGGAATTCGCTTGATTGGCCGCGATTTGGGCTTGGGTCGACATGGTTGCTCCTTATTGGGGAAATGAAAAAAGCCGGATGAGCCACAGCGGGCATCCGGCGTTATCAATTAGCAGTATAGCATGGGCGTTGCAAGCGTTCCGGGATTATCCCTTTGACAAACCCTAGCCTTCTGGGTTAGAATTGAGGCATGGAAGCCGATATTCTCGCCCCGCACTTTCAGGATGAAGATAAAGCCCGCGAGTTCCTAGAAGCAAAACGCTGGCCCGATGGCACGATCTGTCCGCATTGTGGTGTTATCGGCGAGTCGTTCCGGTTACAGGCAAAGGACGAAGGCAAAACCCACGTTCGTAAGGGCGTGTGGAAGTGCAACGGATGCCGAGAGCAGTTCTCGGTTACGGTCGGAACGGTCATGGAAGATTCGCACATTCCGCTGAACAAGTGGCTACTGGCCTTCCATCTGTTGTGCGCCAGTAAGAAGGGCATGAGCGCGCATCAGCTTCACAGAATGTTAGGAGTGACTTATAAGAGCGCTTGGTTCATGGCGCATCGGATTCGGCACGCTATGACGCAGGAGCCTTTATCATCAAAACTCGATGGTGTGGTTGAGATCGATGAAGCTTACATCGGCGGCAAGCGTAGACGCCTAAACAATCCGGGCGGCGGTCGGCAGTTTGGAGAGCAAGAAACGCAAATTGGAAAGCGGGTCTTCCGGCAGAAACGGGAGCCCGGAGCGGCCACGAGAGGCATTCATCCCCACGCCGACAAAGAGGTTGTTCTTTCGCTGGTGCAGCGCGGCGGGAAAGTTCGCTCCTTGCACATGGAGCGCGTAACGCAGGATAACTTACGGCCCGTTCTGAACGAATACCTTGCTGAAGGTGCGCATGTAATGACGGATAGCGCGTGTGTCTTAAGCGTCGATGATCCCACCGTCAAACATGATCGGGTGAATCACACGGCCAAAGAGTACGTCCGCTACGAAAACGGCGTGTGCATCTCGACGAATACGGTTGAGGGGTACTTCGCCACTCTCAAGAGAGGCATCGATGGCGTTTACCACCACGTTGGTAGGCAACACCTGAATCGCTATTTGAACGAATTTGATTTTCGATACAATTCTCGGGATGTCTCGGATGTGGAACGGGCAACGCTCGCTCTTAAGGGTGTCGATGGGAAACGGCTCACCTACCGGGACTCATGCGGGAAAGGAAACGAGGCATTTTAAAGAACCGAAAGCCGTGACTGCGAATCACGGCTTTCCTGAAATCTCGGGCCGAACCATTGCAGCTTCACGCGGTGCCGCGAACACTACAGAGAAGCAGATCGTTACAAGTGTGCCATCCATCAAAATTGTCCCACAAGGAAGGGCGTGATGGCGAGCACAAAAACTACGGACCCGCTTCTCGTGATAAGACTCACGGAAGGTCTAGCGGCCAGAAATAGGCTGCCGCTCTCCTACGTAATCAAAACATTACGTGAAATCGAATCTATGATCAACGATGTAGGATTCAGGCTGCTTAAAGAACGCGGCGTTGACGATCCCAAGCCGGATTTTGGAATCGAACTGGTGGCAGAGGGCGGCATTGCATTTAAGAAGGGCAGTGTGAAGGCGACAATCGCGATTACACGCTATCTGGATGTGGGATTGCTAGCCGCTGGCGAAGTAATTAAGACCGTCGAGACGCTCTCTATGCAAAGGCGGGGTCCGGCGGTCGCAAATACCATCCCTGAGCCGCTAAGTGCCAGAGTTGTTCAGGGATTGGATCGTATTGCATTCATCAATCAGATTGCGCGTACTAAAACTCAGCTAGAAGTAAAAGCACCTAAGAAAATGATTACGGCGGCCAATATGAACGGCCCGATGTCCCGGCGTGCCACTTTCGGCGATATCGCAGAAGAGAATCTACGTACGCTGCGCAGCCCCAGCTTTGAAGAGAACAACGTCCGATTATACGGAAAACTCTTCAGGTTAAAGGATAGTCCTTCCGATGATGAACAAGAGGCCATGTTTTGGGGAGAACTGCATAGGGACAACGGCGAACGCTGGCGGATTAGATTCAAAATTCATGACCTCCCGACCGTAACTCCTCTCTTCACTCAGCAAGTGTTAGTAACCGGAAAGGCTGTATACTATCCAAACGCCAGCCCCAAGCTTGAGGCTGATTACATAGAGCGCGATCCTGAGCGCGATCTTGAGGCTGCGTATGCGGAGTTATATGGGAGCGATCGCGACATTGCGCCAGAAGCAAGGGAACCGTGAGCCGTAAGGTTTATTTTGAATCCAGTGTCTTTCTCGACATCTTTGAAGGGCGGGATGAGAACGGCTTGATATTGCAACTGCTCCAGGAATGTAAGCGAAATAAGGACCGGATATATACCTCCATAATCACGGTTGAGGAAGTATCGGTAGAGCATTTCAGAAAGGGTAAACTTGCGACCGAAAACTACTCCAAAGTTCACAAGTTTGCCCACGTCGAAAGCATCACACAGCAAATCGCGTTGACGGCTGCGAAACTTGAGGCGACATTGCTTGATAGCATGCACACTCTTGAGGACCAGGAGAGAGCGAAGGAGAACAAGCGACGACGCTGGGATCTATTTCATGTCGCGACCGCATTGGCGTTTGGCTGCACGGCCTTCTATTGCTCGGACAAAGGATATCAGGACCGACAGAAGCGGTTAGGTATCACTTCGATGAAGTTTCTTGAACCGAAGCCAGACAGCCCACCACTTGATCTACAGGAACAGAAAAATGACCAACGACCATACAAGGCCGATCAGTCGGTAAACGACAGTTACCAATGAAAGTCAAGAAGAAAGCGCCAGCGAGACAACAACCCCACCCATTAAAGCGTCTTTCCCTTCACCCACTCAGCTTCGATGAGGCGGTGACGGATATTCTGAAAGCGAAACCGGAGAAGGCCCGTAAACCGACGCGAACGACTTCGAAGCCGTGACTAATTTTTAACAGTGCGGGAAGTGTCGAGATCGCAATGGCGAACCTACGTGTGCGGAACGCGATGCTGCCGCTCCCAGTCTAAGGCTTCGTCCATCCCTCTACTTAAGCCCTCACATGGATATGTACCCTCGAAGTTGCCGCTTCCGGTAATGTGACCATCCGGCAGCTTTTGAGTCCAGAGCGGAAGCCGTTTGAAATATCCAAAACATCCAGCGTCAGCAATCGGCATATTGCGAAAGCCATTGTTGAAAGAGTAAAAAAGGGCAGCGGTCACCGCCATTGTCCCCGCTTGTAACCCAGCTTTATTGTTCACGCTGAGCGGATAAGATGCTGGCCACTCGAACATATTGCCGCGATTCACTGCCAACGGGTCGGCATCCCACCCTACTGGCGGTCCGATCCTAGGCACCGTTTTGTGCATCTCTGGAAAAACCACAATGAGCCTGTTAGACGGAAATTCCCGGAGGGAAACGGTTAAAGTTAGCTGTATGTTAGTGGCGGCATAGTGGCCTAAATTGTAGATGGTGACGCTGACATTCCCCAAAGACACGAGATGCAGCGGCCGTATATAGATCGAAGCGCTGTTGGCCTCCTCCAATTGCCGCTCAAGTAGGGCGGTGTTTTGCTTGTTGAGATCAGTCTGGCGTTCAAGAACGATGTCGGAAGCAACGCTTGTTATAAACAATAGGCCAGTAAAAATGACCATCCATCGGTTCGTATTGCGCTGACTGCGTTCGTGCTTTCGCTGTTCCGCTTTGTCCTCTCGTTGCTGCCTTTCTATTTCGCTAAGGCGACTATTGATGACGAGGGACTCATCAACGTAAGGCCGGTTGTGTTTTTCTAGTTCGCTCACTTGGGTCGCTTAATTAAGCATCCCATTATGGTTACCAAAGACATTCCTGCGGAAAACTCAATGCCCGTCGTCGGCCTGCTGCGTGGGTTTGTCAAAGGGATAATCCCGAAGCGTTCATACGTAAGTTGCTGAAGGGATTGAAGATGTGCAGTGTGACTGACAATTTAGGCGGAAATGTTTGGGAGGGTCCTGGGACGTTTCGGAGGTCGATGTACCTTTTTGAGCGTCGGTGAGATAATCATCACCTGCACTGACTCTTTCTAGCACGTTGCCAATAGCTTCCCATAATGCTACGAATCCCCTGGTTCTCAACCGGGAGATGTTGAGATGACAAGTTCGGGCTGACTGCTGCTTACGGGCGCGACTAAAATCGGGCGAGGACAATCGACAGAAGCAGCATCTTTACTGGCTTAGGCATTCGATCCCTCCAAAGGCAGAAGAGTATCAATACCTGAGCGTGAATGCATTGTCATCGAGTTGGCATCAATAATGTTCTTATGACGATGCAACCCGACCTATCTGCTCTCGATGACAAGCTCTTGGATGGGCTTGAGTTTTGCTTGAAAGCTTATGATCTTTTCGATTTAGTTATGGCCCAACCGGATGCGCTGGAGCGAATCCGAATTAGAAAAGACGTGGTTGAAAAGAAATTGGTCGAGGAGCTTCTTCCAATTGCTCATTACGTTCAGCACCAATATAGAGCGGGAAATCGCTTTCAAATTCAATGGTCCAACGGCTCGCAGCCATATGATGCAATACTTTTCTCGCCGCAATCGATGGTCGAAAAGGCTGGTAAGCCTGAGAGGATAATGATCGAGGCTACATCAGCGCTTCATCCGAATGATCATGTATCCCGAAGAGTGGGGCACGAAGACGGATTGTCGTGGGGGCCGCGAAGTGTCGAGAAAGACCCCAAAACAGGTAAGGCAACAACGAAGGCGGTTGCGCTCGGCTACCTCGAAAACAGCTCTGAACTCGCTGGTTTCATCATTAGAATGTTGGAGAAAAAGAGCGCCAAAAACTATCCTCTCGAAACCGTGCTAGTTATCAATTGCACAACATTCGGCATCATGTGTGACGAGGAGTGGAAGGCAACGGTCGAGATGGTTGAAAAGAAGAACTTGCATAAAAACTTCCGCGAAGTCTATCTAGTTGAACAGTTACGAAATTGCTCGGTGACTTTGTGGGGCGGATCGAAAAATAGACGCACGGAGGAGCCGACCGCATAAAAATCTATTGACACCTTTAACAACGGCAGATTGATGCTGGGAACGCGCTGGCATCCGCTCACCCAAGTTGACGGGAAGTCGGCTATGGTTCCCGGTGACTTCTCCGCCCGCCGCAAGGCCATCAAAGTGACGGGATGCGCGTTGTACGAGCAGCCGCGTGGTCACCTGACACGCTCTTGGGGAGTGCCGACTAGCACTGCACTGCGCCGGCAAGGGACGTCAGGGGGTGGAAAAATCGCCCGAAGCGTAGTCATAATCTCGCTGGAACGCACTGTAGCGCCGACGGTGGCCTCGTATTCCGGGTGATCTTCGCGAACTACCGGTAATAAGCCAAGCCTTCGACCCGGTGACGTGCATGCCTCAATTGTCGCTGGTGGCCCGGGCCACCGGAGTGTTGAAGCTTCGGCTACGGCAGAAATCAGAGTAGGCCGCAATTGCGCGGGCCCCGATCAGGGAGCTTGTCTCATAGGACTCGCGAACGATGAGTGCAAAGCGTCCTTTCCATCTGGGAACGAGTCGGCGGGATGTTTCTGTTCTCGAATGAACGCCAGCCAGTCTGATGCGAGCCGGCGAGTGGGCAGCCACGCGCCAGCGACTTGGCCTTTCGGCGCTGGCAGGTGGCTTGGTCGAATTGAGGCATCGCACACGTTCCAGTCAGGGCCGCCCCAAGTGTCCCGCTTGCCGTTTTCACAGGGTCGGATAAAGCCATTCCAACCTCCAGAAACATCGATTGCACGCAGCGGATTTTGCGAAGCAGGTTGGCGGAGCTTTACTATGTCATCCAGCCACTCGAGCAGGAGTGCTTTTACGTTAATCACGCAGCAGTGGGGGATGCCGTTTTGGACGAGAAACACCCAAGGCGCGCCGCGCGAACGATGGCGGCTGAAGTAGTCGTAGGGCCGTTGGGTTCCTCCACGGTCATCAATTCCTCCAGTAATAATGAATTGCGGAACTGCCAGCGCGGCCGGCTCGAAGTTCATCTCCTTCAGGCCGTAAGGTTCGGTTTGTCCGGGATTCGCGAGAATCGCCGCAATGACGCGGTCTGGCGCATATTGAACAAAGTGCCCGAACATCGCGCCAGTTCCCGAGAATCCCATTAAGATGAGCTTCGCGTTGGAAATCTCGTCATGACCGCTCTGCCGCGCAAAATCATGGAGCGCCGCGAATATCGACCGCGCAACCCCGCGCGACACGTCCATGTCCATCTCGCCTCGTTCGCCAGTCGGCGGTATTTTTGCGGGACACTGACGCGCCAACATCAGCGCAATCGCCTGCCTTTGCGCGAAGGCGCGAACCTCAGCGTCCGCACCACCGTGCAAACCTCCTGATCATGCGCCCCGACATTCACGGAGCGGGCAGCGGCGCGCTTACCGCAAGCCAAAGCCTGAATACAAAGTACGTGATTTTGATCTCAGCCGCAGCCGCGCTAGGCGGACTGCTGTTCGGCTACGATTGGGTGGTCATCGGAGGCGCAAAGCCGTTTTATGAAGCATTTTTCCGGCTTCACTCCGCGCAGCAGATTGGATGGGCAAATAGCTGCGCGCTGATCGGCGCGCTTTTGGGCTCCGTGCTTTCAGGGGCTATCAGCGATCGCTTCGGACGAAAAAGATTGTTGATTGCGTCCGCCTTGCTGTTTGCGATATCGTCCGTGTTTACTGGAACAGCGTCGTCGTTTTCAAGTTTCATCACGTGGCGCATGATCGGCGGAGTCGCTATCGGCATCGCCTCGAACGTGTCGCCGACCTATATCGCCGAGATCAGCCCTGCCGTTTGGCGGGGGCGCTTGGTGGCGCTCAATCAATTGACCATCGTGATCGGCATCTTAATGGCTCAGATAACCAACTGGGCCATTGCGCAGCCGGTACCCGCCGGCCAAACAGCCGACCAGGTCCGAATCTCGTGGAACGGACAATTTGGCTGGAGATGGATGTTTATTGCGGTCGCGGTCCCCTCGCTCATTTTTCTCCTCAGTTCGCTTGCTGTACCTGAAAGCCCGCGTTGGCTTATGAAGGATGGCAGTCAATCCCGAGCACGGGCGATATTGACCAGGATTGGAGGCCGGCAGTATGCAGAAAGCGCTCTCGTTGAAATAGAGGCGGCGATGGCGGCTGAGTCCGACCACAACCTCCAGCGAACGGAATTATTTTCTGCGCCCGTGCTGCGGATTCTGACGATTGGCATACTTCTCGCCGTGCTTCAGCAGTGGAGCGGTATCAATATTATCTTCAACTACGCCGAAGAGGTGTACCGCAACGCAGGCTATGGAATCAGCGACGTATTGTTCAATATCGTCTTCACGGGCGCCGTCAATCTCGTTTTCACGTTTGTCGCTTTGGGATTTGTCGACCGTGTTGGGCGGCGTCCGCTCATGCTGTTTGGCTGCGCTGGAATCGGACTCTCTCATTTGCTGATCGGCTTTGTTTATCGCGCAAAAATTGGCGGGTGGCCCGTCTTGGTGCTCACTTTGTGCGCAATCGGGTGCTACTCGATGTCGCTCGCGCCCATCACCTGGGTGCTCATCTCCGAAATTTTTCCGAATCGAATACGTGGCGCAGCAGTATCTATTGCCGTTTCGGCGCTTTGGATTGCGTCTTTCGTTCTCACGTTCAGCTTCCCGGTGATACTTGGTGCAATCGGTTCCGCGGGCGCATTCTGGCTTTACGCAAGCGTCTGTTTTTGCGGCTTCGCCTTCGTCTGGCGGCGGGTTCCGGAGACCAAAGGGCGCACACTCGAACAGATCGAACAGGACCTGGGAACTTAGCTCCAGCCCCAAGTGTCTACGGATTCGCTCCGCTCAAATGGCCGTTCAGAAACGGTGTTCAAGAAGTAAGAAGCCACACGCCGGTCGTAGGTCCCAGAAAGCCGCTTCCCGTCATGTGGCGCACAAACATTCCGTCTAGCTGCCCAATCTATTCGTCGCTGAAGTATACTTCGGTAAAGTACAATGTTCAATCGCGATCTCAGCAAGGGCAGCTCCGAGCTCCTCGTTCTCACCCTTCTCGAAGCGCGTCCGCGCCATGGATACGACCTTGGCAAGCTGATTGAAGAGCGTACCAAGGGGCAGATCCGCTTTCGCATCGGTTCGCTCTACCCTATCCTGTTTCGGCTTGAGGATCGCGGCCTGATTGCCGGCCGCTGGTTGGAAAAGCCGGGCGAGCGGCGGCGGCGCCTGTACCGGCTGACGCCCGCGGGACGCAAATTCTTGAAGGACCAGCGCAGCGCCTGGGACGAGTTTGTGGCCACCATCAACCAGATCGTGCGGCCGAGCCATGCCTGATTGGCCCGAGTACGTGCGCCAGCACCTGCGCCTCAGCGGCTTCCGTCCAGAGCGCGAAGCCGAAATCATCGAAGAATTGGCGCGCCAGATGGAGGATGCCCACTGCGAAGCGCTGCGCATGGGCGCGAATGACGCGCAGGCGGGCGAGATTGCCCAGCGGCACATCAGCGATTGGCAGGCATTGGCAAATGCACTGGCGGACGCGCATCACGGAAAGGAACCGATTATGGCAGCGTGGCAGCAGCAGACCGAAGATCGCGAATTTCATACTCGCGGAAAACTATCGTGGTTCACCGGCTGGCGGCGGGATGTTCTCTACGGCTTGCGCCTGCTGGCGAAGAATCGCGGATTCGCCGCCGTCGCCGTGCTCACGCTGGCGCTATGTATCGGCGCCAATACCGCGATTTTCAGCGTCATCAACACCGTTATCTTCAAGGCGCTGCCCGTGCGCGAGCCGAACCATCTGATGTTGCTCGAGTGGACGATGCGGTCAGACCCGAAACTCCATAGCAGTAGCTCCTACGGCGATTGCGACAACCAGAGACACGGCGCCGTCGAACACGGCTGCTCGTTATCGAAGCCGTTTCTCGATGAAGTGCGCGAGCACGGCCCGTTCGCCAGTCTAGCGGAGTTCGCGGGTGGCGGATCGATGACGGTGAGTGGCATCGGCGGGGTTCATAGCGCCAACCCGCAGTACGTTTCAGGCGACTATTTTCGGGCGCTAGGCGTGGGCGCGGCGCTAGGGCGCGTGCTCATCCCCGCGGATGATAAGCCAGGCGCGCCGGCCGTGGTGGTCCTAACATATGGCTACTGGCAGCGGCAGTTCGGCGCCGACCCTTCAGTCGTTGGAAAGACACTGGATCTGAACGGAGTACCGTTCACCGTGGTAGGCGTTGCCGACGCGGGGTTTTCTTATCTCTCGCCCGGCAATGTGCACGATTTTTCGGTGGCGCTGTGGCAGCGGCGCAATCTGCAGGTTGGCTGGAAGTGGACGCCCAGCCAGGAGGATGCCGGTTCGTGGTGGATTGTGAGCGTGGGGAGGTTGAAGCCGGGAATCTCCGTGGCTGCCGCGGAAAGCCAGCTCACCAGCATGTTCGCGCATAACCTGCTGCATGCGGAAAGGCCCATCGCCAAGACCGAGGATCAACCGGCCATCAAACTGCTGCCAGCACAGACCGGTTTGACGGGGATCCGCAGCGGCGTCTCTACGATGCTGTACGTGCTCATGATCGCGGTGGCAATCGTGCTGCTGATCGGCTGCGCCAACATCGCGGGACTGCTGCTGGCGCGAGCGGCAGCCCGGCAGAAGGAGATGGCGGTACGGCTGGCTGTGGGCGCAGCACGTGGACGGCTGGCACGGCAGTTGCTCACGGAAAGTATTACGCTCTCGCTGATGGGGGGAGCGCTGGGAATTGTGCTGGCTTATTGGGGCGCGCGCGCGCTAGTCGATTTCGCCCTCAATCATGGAGATTCGTGGTTTCGATTTTCCGCTGACATCGATCTGCGCGTGCTGGGCTTCACATTGGCGGCTACTCTTCTCACCGGCCTGCTGTTCGGAATTGCGCCTACGCTGCGGTCGATGCGCATCGACCTGACGCCAGCTTTAAAAGATACCGCGGGCGGGCTAGGCGGCCGCCAGGGTCGATTCCGCCTCGGAAATTTTTTGGTGGTTATGCAAGTGGCGCTGACCGTTGTTGTGATGGTGGGCGCAGGGCTGGTGGTACATACACTGCAAAACTTGAGGAGTCTCGATCCCGGGTTCGCCACCAATAATCTGCTGACATTCGATGTGGACGCCACGCTCACGGGATACAAGGACGAGCGCATGGCCGCTTTCTATCGCGATCTGCGGGACCGGTTCGCCGCTATTCCGGGCGTGACCGCGGTGAGCTACTCCAGCTCGATTCTGCTGAGCGGCAGCCTGTGGAGCACTGACTTTCACTTACCAGGAACGCCGCCGAGAGCGATGAAGACTGCCGACTATATGCCGGTGGGTCCGCAGTTTTTCGAAACGATGGAAATTCCTGTGCTGCGAGGCCGCAGATTCAAACCGGAGGAATACGCGCTGACAGCTCGGTTGGAGGCCGATAAGAAGGCGCGAGCGAGCGTAACAGAGCCGGTGATAGTGAACGAAGCTTTTGTACAGGCCTATTTCCCGAATGTGAACCCGATCGGGCAGCCGTTCGGCGCTTATGTGCCGGGCGTGAATGGCGATCCATCGCCGGATGAGACGGCGAGCGCCGGGTGGCAGATTGTAGGCGTGGTGCGCGACGTCAAATACGAGAGCCTGCGGACTTCGATCGTGCCGACGATGTATGTGCCGGCCTCGCAGGGCGGGTCGTTCGAGTTGCGAACCTCGCGGGATCCGATGGCGGTGGCGCCGGATGTGCGCGATATCGTGCGGAAGGCGGGCAGCGAGATACCGGTGCTGAATTTACGGACGCAGACGGAAACGATCGAACAGCAGCTTTTCCAGGAGCGGCTGGTTGCGCGCCTCGCGAGCCTGTTTGGGCTCTTGGCGCTATTGCTGGCGGCCATCGGGCTGTACGGCTTGCTTGCGCACGAAGTGACGCGCAGCACGCGCGAAATCGGCATTCGCGTGGCGCTAGGCGCGGCCACCGGGCAGGTGCTCGGACGGGTAGTGCGCCAGGGCTTCGTGCTGGCCGCAGTCGGGCTGGCGATCGGCGCGGCGGGATCGCTGGCGGTGACGCACCTGCTGGGCAGCATGCTTTTCGAGGTGAAGCCGGGCGATCCGGTTACGTTGATCGGGGTGAGTCTGCTGCTGATGTTGGTGGCGCTGGCGGCTTGCTACGTCCCAGCTCGCCGTGCCAGCCGTGTGGATCCGCTGGCGGCACTACGCCACGAATAACGGTGGAATTCCTGCATCGGCAGCGAAGCGCCGCCAGGATCTCGCACGCACATAAACGGGCTGCCTGCACGATTGCCTGTTCGAATGAACGCCAGGACTAACGGGATAAACGCGCCAGCAATATGACAGCTTGCGCCTCGCAAGACCGCCCTTCGCCCACTGGGCCCACTTTTTCGGCGGTCTTGAACTTGACGCTCACGGAGCTAGCCGGGAGGCCAGCCACGCGCGCCAGGCTTTCGCGGATCTGATCGCGGAAATCCTTCAGCTTGGGGCGTTCCAAGATGATGGTGGAATCGATATTGACGAGCCGGTAACCCTCTTTAGCAGCCAATGCAAGCGCATGCTCCAGGAACGAAGCGCTTGCAGCTCCTTTCCATTCCGGTGCGCTGTCAGGGAAATGCATGCCGATGTCGCCGAGCGACAGCGCGCCTAATACGGCATCGGTCACGGCGTGAAAAAGCACGTCGGCATCGGAATGTCCCGCCAGGCCGAATTCACACGGTATGCGAATGCCGCCGAGGATCAAGGCGCGGCCGGGCTCAATGCGATGCGTATCCCAGCCCTGCCCGATTCGAAGAGGCGGCGGAACCAGCTCAGGCATGCTCTCGAAGATTGAGGCCCGAGGTTTCAAGCGTGAGGTACAACTGAGCCAGTTGCATGTCGCTTGGCTTGGTGATCTTGATGTTGCGATCGGTACCCAGCACCACGGAGACTTCTACTTGTTCCAGGCGTTCGACCAGCGAGGATTCGTCGGTGCCGATGAATAGATCCTCGCGCGCTTTCTGAAAGGCTTGGCGCAACAGGTCGAGACGAAACACTTGCGGTGTTTGGGTGAGGATCAGCCGTTCCCGCGGTAGGGTCGCCCGCACCTTGTTGCGGTGCACTTGCTTGACGGTATCGATGGGCACGATGCCGATAATCGCGGCGCCCGTTTCGGCAGCTTCCTGGATCACTTTCTCGATCATTTCTTTTTCGACGAACGGGCGAACAGCGTCATGAACGGCCACCAGAGTGGTGTCATCAGCGATCGAAGCCAAGGCATTTTCAACCGACTGCTGGCGGCTTTCGCCGCCGGACACGGTTCGCACGGTTTTGCCGAATTGCTGGCTCGAAAAAAGCTCCTGGGCCCAGTCGAGATCTTCGGCGCGGAGGGCCACCACGATTTCGCTGACCAGCTCCGAGCTGACGAATTTCCGGATGGTATGGACGAGGATGGGCGAGCCGTTCAGCAGCATGAACTGCTTTCGGCTGGTGCCTTCCTTTTCGGGCGCGCTACGACCCATGCGCGTACCCAACCCGGCCGCGGGAATGATGACGGAAACTTTCATGTTTGGCGGGAGTTCGAACCTACATCATACCGGCATAGGGTTTTATGAGGAACCCGCGCAAAACGGGCGCGGCACCAAGCGCCCCGCCGCAAGGCTTAGCGAGTTCCTTTTGCCATCTAGCGGCGCGCATCCGCGCCCTTTGCGCCTCTGCGTTATGATCGAACGCGAATGTCCAAGATAGGAGAGCAGATAGAAATCGCGAGCGATGAGGAATTGGGCTCGCTCGGAGTGGCGCATTTGAAGCGCTTGTGGTCGCGCTATATGGCGAACCGCTTCGCGGCGGCGCCGCCGGACGGCAACAATGAATGGGCCGCGGACAACACCGTGATCTGCGGACTCGGGCTCAATTTGCATGAGACAATGCACTACCTGTACGGCGCAGCGCCATCGTTCGAGGGGTTCGAGCGGTGGATTCTGGAACGAAACGGCGGGTCAATCGATCCCGAAAGAATCAAACGGATCAATGCGGCGCTTGGCGGCAGAGCCGGGGAGGCGAGCACCGGCGAGGCTGCGCCGGCGGATGCATTGAGTCCGGAAGACCTCGCATTTTGGCAGGCGAACGGTTATGTGGTGCTGCACGATGCGGCATCGGCGGCGGGCTGTGCGGCGGCAGTCGAGGCCATCTGCGAATTCCTGCGAATGGACTTGAATGATCCCAACACTTGGTACAACGGGCCGCAAGGGCACAGCATCTGGGTGCCGCTGTTGAGGCATCCGGCGATTGAGGCGAATCGCAATTCGCCCCGCATCCGGCGGGCCTTCGAGCAGATTTGGGGCCGCGCGGATCTCTGGATGACGGTAGACCAGTGCGGCATGAACCCACCCGAGAGGCCCGGCTGGCAGTTTCCAGGACCGCATATGCACTGGGACACGAGCCTGGAATTGCCGATTCCTTTCGGCGTGCAGGGACTGCTCTATCTGACCGATACGGTTGCAGAGCAGGGCGCCTTCACCTGCGTGCCAGGGTTCCAGCTGCGAATCGAGAACTGGTTGAAGAGCTTGCCCGAAGGGGCGAACCCGCGCGCGCAGAATTTAGCGGCGCTGGGAGAAGTTCCCATCGCGGGTAAAGCTGGTGACCTGATCATCTGGCACCAGGCGCTGCCGCATGGCAGCCGGCCGAATCGCACCGCGCGGCCACGCTTCGTTCAATACATGGCCATGCGGCCCAGTGATTTCGAAACGAACCCAAATTGGCGCTGAGTTAGGTCGTCGAGGAAGACGAGCCCGCGGAAGCTGTGGCGGACAAATGACCGGCCGGCGGGCGGTGTTCGGCTTGTGTCCGTTCGTCATACTTGCCGAAGATCATTTTGCCGGCTGTAGTCTGGAGCACGCTAGTCACTGTGATATCGATGGTTTTCGAGATGAGCCGCTTGGCATTGTCGACCACGACCATGGTGCCGTCGTCGAGGTAAGCGACGCCCTGGTTGTACTCCTTGCCCTCTTTCAGGATAAAGACGCGCATGGCTTCGCCGGGCAGCACCACGGGCTTGAGGGCGTTTGCGAGCTCATTGATGTTGAGAACTTCCACGCCTTGCACCTGGGCCAGCTTGTTGAGATTGAAATCGTTGGTGACGATTTTGGCACCGCGCGATTTCGCCAGCTCAATCAATTTGAGATCTACTTCGCGAACCGCCGGGAAATCCTGACCTGAAATTTCCAAACGAACCCGGGGAGTCTTTTGCAGGCGCTGGACGACGTCCAGCCCTCGGCGCCCACGGTTGCGTTTCGCGGAATCGGAAGAATCGGCCACCTGTTGCAGTTCGTGAAGAACGAATTGGGGGACCAGGACCTCGCCTTCGAGGAAGCCGGATTCGGCGATTTCGCAGATGCGCCCGTCGATGATTACGCTGGTATCCAGGATTTTGGCAGGCGGCGTGAACGCCACATCGGCCTTGAGGAAGCCGATGTTCTGCAGATTAATCAGGTGGGCCTTGGCGGCGCCGGCCAAGAGTCCCACGAAGGCGCAGAGCAAGGGTACCGTCAGACGGAAGAATTGCACGGCCGTGCTACTTACAAAAACACCAGGACTTAGTACTGAAACCAGTAGTACTCCGATAAGTGTTCCGATAAGGGCACCGGCGCACCCGCTGACCAGGGATGAGAGACTGGCGCGCCGTACGCGCAACTCCAGTAGATTGATTCCGAGCCCCACGGCCAAGCCCACTAGGGCAGAGGCCGCAATACCCAGGCCGAATGGCCGATAGGCAGCCGCAAGTACGCCCATTAGGGCTGTAAACGCGATACGGAAGATAGTAATTTCGAAACCCGAACGAGGCAATGACAAGTCTCCCGGATGGAGGACTGCCGGTCAGGCAGCTAGTTTGCACACACCCTCGCAAACAATGCTGCGGAGTATAGCATCTATAGGAAGCGTTTTGGGAATTGGGTCGTACTAAGGCAGGAGCTTCTACGAGAACGGGCACCAATGCGCTAAAGCGCCGACGCCCTGGAATGGGCTGGGCAGGTTAAAGTGCCTTGGCGAGTTCTTCGGCAAAGGCGCTTTGCTTGGTGGGTGAGTTGGAAGAGCGCCGGCTATTGTTCGGTCCCCTTCTCGCTTGCTGAGTAGGAGCGCCAGAAGCGGGGCGGCGGTTGCGGTCGGGAGGCGGCGCAGCGCTCCTGCCGATCGTTTTGCCGGATTTTGGCGGTTGAGCGGGATTGGCTCGCAGAAGCCGGTCTTCGAGAGGCGCGCGATCAAACCGTCGGATAATGGCGTTCATCTCCTCCTGGTTTGGTGATTCAATGAAGGCGAAGCCCTTTGACTCTTGAGTCTCGGGGTTGCGGATAACCTTGACCGCGTCGGCGACCAAGTTTTCTGAGGCAAGCCACGATTTGATATCGTCGGCCGTCACCCAGACAGGGAGATTTCCGAGAAAAACGGTAAAGCTCATTAGTTAGTTTTGTATGCTCCGTGGGGAAGTACGAGGCGCACCTCGCGGGAATTGATCCCCGCAGGCTATTAGCATCCTATCACAGGGTCGCAATCGGGTAAATACCAAAACCGGGTTCAATTCGTTGGTACGCAAAGGGTAGAACAATTTTTAGATGCAAGTGACCGGAGTTTTGATGGGCAAAATTTCACCAGCGAGGACGGTCGCGTTCGAGGTGCTGCGAGACGTTGCCGCAGGGGCGTATGCATCGGACGCGTTGCGAGATCGAAGCCGGACTCTGGATGCGCGGGATGCCGGGTTGGCTTCGCAAATTGTTTTCGGATGCCTGCGGTTCCAAGCTCAACTGGATTACCTGATCCATGTGTATTCCCGCCGCAAAATCGACGATCTGGATGCGCCGGTGGTACTCGCGCTTCGGATGGCAATTTATCAATTGCGCTATCTGGAACGGATTCCGGCGCACGCCGCGGTGCATGAATCGGTCGAGTTGGTGAAACAACACAAGCGGGCCGCGACGGGATTTGTGAATGCTGTGCTCCGGAAAGTTAACCGGAAGGCCGTGAGCTGGCCGGATGAGGCGACAGAGCTGTCCTGTCCGGAGTGGCTGCTGGCGCGGTGGCGGGCCCATTTCGGAGCGGATGCGGCGCGTGGGATCGCGAAAGCCGCCCTGGTGGAACCAGCGGCTTACATCCGAGTGCGGTCGGGAGACGATCCCCCGGAGGGCGTTTTTGCCGAACGAACTAGCGATTTAGCCGAACGCAGCGGAGATTTTGCCGAACGAACCCAAGTTATTGCGGAACGAACCCAAATTGAGGGCGCCTGGCGGCTGCTGGCACCCCTGCCCGCGGGCATGCGGCTGCACGATATCGGTTCGCAGGCGATTCTGCCATTGCTCGACCTGCGCGCCGGCCAGACGTACCTGGATCTCTGCTCGGCGCCCGGAAATAAGACGTTGCAGGCGCTGGAGACGCCGCTCTCCTTGGCAGTCGCGTGCGACGTGAGCGAAAGGCGGCTTCGCGATGTGCCGCCGGTTTGCCCGCGCGTGGTGCTGGATGCGACGCGGGAGCTTCCCTTTTCGCGCCCGTTCGACCGGATCTTCATCGATGCGCCCTGTTCGGGGACAGGAACGCTCGCGAGGAACCCGGAGATCAAATGGCGCGTTCGCGAGCAGGACTTTGCCAGGTTTCGCGAGAAGCAATTGCAGATTATTGCGCAAGGATTGAAGCTGCTAGCGCCCGGCGGCAAGCTGCTTTATGCGACGTGTTCGCTAGAAGAGGAAGAGAACGAAGAGGTGATTCGGGGAACATTGGCGAGGGAGCCGGGATTGCGGGTAGAACGCGAGATGTGGCGCTTGCCCGGCCGGGAAGAAGGCGACGGCTTCTACGCCGCCGTGTTGACGCGCTAGACCTCAACTGCCATCAGTTCGGAAAGCGAGAGACGCTGCTTGCCATTGGCATAGAAATTCGACGGATCAAGCCAGCGCTCGAAATTAGCCTTGCGCGCCGGCCATTCGCGATCGAGCATGGAGAACCAGGCGGTGTCGCGGTTGCGGCCTTTCACAATCATGTGCTGGCGGGAAATTCCTTCAAAGTGGAAGCCGAGCCGCAGTGCAGCCCGGCGCGACGGCTCGTTCAGTGCATTGCACTTCCATTCGTAGCGGCGGTAGCCGAGATCTTCGAATGCATGGCGCGCCATCAGGTACATCGCTTCGGTCGCGGCAATGGTCTGCTGAAGGGCTGGCGTATAAAGAATGTTGCCGATTTCAATGCAGCGGTGCTCGGGCGCGATTCGCATGTAGGCCGCATGGCCGAGAGCACGGCCCGAATGGGCGTCTAAGAGGGCAAAGAATAGAGGATCTTCGCTTGCAGCCTTGGTACGCAGGTGAGCGTCGAAGGTTTCGCGATCTTGAAACGGACCGTCAGAGAGGTAGGTCCAGAGATGAGCATTGGTCACGCCGCTCGCGCCTTGCCAGAGCGGCAGCGCGTCACGAGCCGCGTCGAGAGGAGCAACGGTGATGTGGCGGCCGCGCAGGGTCGTGCGTTCCGGCCGGGGCGCCGGCGTAGAGTCTATCGACGGGTCGAGAAGTTCGGCGGCCATCAAAGCTTTACTGCCAGCGTGATGCCATCGGCGAGTGGCAACAGGACCGAAAGAATTCTGGGGTCGTTGTGCAGCTTTTCGTTGAGTGCGCGTATGGCGATGACATCAGCATCTTGCACGTGGTGATCCAGCACGTCGCCATGGCGCAGCATGTTATCGAACGCTATCAAGCCGTGATGCCGGACCAGCTCTAAGGCGAGCTCGTAGTACACGTCGTAGCCGGTCTTATCCGCATCGATGAAGGCGAAATCGAATGTTCCGGCGGCGCCTTCGTTCAGCAGCGCGCGCAAGCTGTCCGCCGCGGGTCCACGCCGCAATTCAATTTTTTCGTCGAGGCCCGCTTCCTTCCAATAACGCCGCGCCACTCGCGTATACTCTTCGCTCGCGTCGCAGGCGACCAGTTTGCCGTCCGGAGGTAAGGCCAGTGCCGTGGCGGTGGAGCTGTAACCGGTAAAGACGCCGATCTCCAATGCCTTACGCGCGCCAATCGCCGCGACCAGCACGCGGAAAAATTGGCCCTGGTCGGGCGAGATCTGCATTTGGGCGTTTGGATAGCTGGCGGTTTCCTCCCTGAGCCGCCGGAGGACATCGGGCTCATTCACGCCCAGGGCACGGATATAGGCGGTGATCGCCTCACCAGAGAAGAATGTTTTGGTTGAAGACACTTCTATGACTTTCTCACGATTAGTGGAGACTGCCATGCCAGCCACTTGTGCCGGTTCTTCAATCCGACCAGGAATCGCGGTACGCAGGTAAGGCCGGCAAAACGATTCGGCAGGATTAGGCAACGATTCGGGAGGATCGGGATACCGGTTCCGACGCGTTTCTCCTTAGCCTGAAAAAGAGGATATGCGAGAAGTCATGCAAAAACGCACGCTCCGGAATGCTGGTTTGGAAGTGTCGGCGCTAGGCTTCGGCTGCATGGGCCTGAGCGCGAATTACGGTCCGCCGATGGAACGACCGGAGGGCATCAAGATCATCCGTGCAGCGGCCCGGCGTAGTTCGTGTTTACGGATGTCACCTGTATTTGTGATCCCGGGATAGAACCACCGATCGACATCAATTGACCGTCGGCCTGTGGCGAACTGCTTGGAACGCCTTGGTCGTTGATCAACTGCACGGTAAATTGCTCTCCAGCCGACTGTGCCGGAATACGAAGAACGACTAGGGAGGCACTGTCAGCCGCTACTCCCTCGATGGGGGTGCCATACTCTGACAGCGTTTCTGTATCGGTTACGACGCCGGTACCTGCCGCGTTCACCAAGTCGGGAACGGGATCTACCGCCGTGATGAAGGAGGGATCATCTGTAGCTACGACGTTAAGGAAAAACTCCGCCAAAGGCAGATCCTCGGTAATGATGCCGGCGTGCATCGTGGCGAAGAAATCTCCAGCGGCGGTAAAGCTACTCACGTTCAATGAGAACTGCTTCAAATACTGGATCGTCATGCCCGACTGCGTCATACTGCTAAGGTTTGCTGTCCAATTCGGCAACGGAAATGCGTTCGCGTCCAGTTCGACGCCGTTCATCACCATGTAAGAAGGTTGTTCAAACCAGATGTAGACATCAGCGGAATCGCTGCCGTAAAACTTGAAAGTTTCGTACCAGTCGCCCGTAATGGTAACGTTTAGCCAGTGAGTGCCACGGTGGATCGTAAAGCCGACGTCACAACTCTCAACAATTCCCGGCTGCGGTTCGAGGCCGCGATTTTGCCCGAGCTGCAGACTGAGTAAAACGTTCGAATTCGGCGGATTCACAACGGGTTGGGGTAATGATCCGTCCGCCTCGTCCCATATGCACTGGCCCCAAACAGGAGCGCACAGCACGAGAATCAAGAGGATTCCGCGTAAAGAGCAAACGCCACGAGCGCATATTGTGCGCTTGCTAAGAGCAGTAAGGTAGTCGGCCATAAGTTGTGGGGCCTTATGAGTAAATCACGCTACCGTGGCCGATGATATTCAGATATTTCAGGTTTCGAGTTAGGAATTTTCTGGGCCTTGGCAGGCGCGCCGAGGCCGACGGGTATCGAAACGAGGAAATGTTATCTGCTATCGCGAGGCTTAACGGTCACTGGCACCAGGAACTTGGTCCTGATCCGTATGCGCGTCGAACCGGCCGCAATAGCCGTGACAAGACCATCGTGCGTTACTGTAGCGATATTCGGGGACTCTGACACAAACGACGTCTGCGTAGAGTTGCTGAGATTTATCATAGAGCCATCGGCGTAGACGCCGTCGACGGTCAGTGCGCTTTGGTCTCCTACTTGCATATTGATCGTCTCGGGTGTTATCGACAGACTGAGCAGTCGGTCGAATCGCTCGATATCGATTGTCACCGGCATTGTGAACACCGGACGAGCGCCGGGCACGTTCTTCTGGGCCATGACGGTCAGTGTGTGCTTCCCCGGCGATATGTTATTCGGAATCTTCAGGGAGGATCGATATCCATCC
>DATJUG010000094.1:0-9751 GCA_035502635.1 Bryobacteraceae bacterium | reverse complement strand
CTCGGCGACTGTCTCGCCCTTGCGGCGCAAAAAACTAAGTACGTCGGCAATGCCCTCAGTGCCCATCTCGCCTGAGAGCATCTTGCGCATCAAATCGTATGCCTCGGCCTGGGTGAGATGAACGTAATTCCGATACGGGAGTTGAGACATGCCTCGGCTACTTATTCGACCATACGCCTTGTGGAAACAGCGCTTCTCGCGCAGTAAACCCTCTATTGTGAACTACTCAAGATTTTCCTCCGCGCACGGGGCGTCGGCGCGGCTGTCGGCTACGCTGGGAGGGAAAGGATCCCGTCTGTGCTCGTTGTCATGAAGGCCCACGCCGGCCCTGCGGACATTGCCCGTGTCTGTGAACGAATCGAAATGCTCGGGCTGCAGGCGCATATCATTCCGGGTGAGCAACGGACCGCCATCGGCATCACCGGGAACCGTGGCCCGGTCGATCCAGCGGAATTCGAGCACTTGCCGGCTGTTGCCGAAGCCATCCGCGTCTCCAAACCTTACAAACTGGTCAGCCGTGAAACCAAACCAGAAAACACAGTGGTGACTGTCAATGGCGTGCCCGTTGGCGGCGAGCAGATTGTGCTTTGCGGCGGACCCTGTTCGGTGGAGAGCCGCGGCCAGATTCTCGAATCAGCGCGCGCGGTGAAAGCGGCTGGTGGCGACTTACTGCGCGGCGGCGCCTATAAACCACGAACTTCGCCCTACAGTTTTCAGGGCATGGGTGAAGAGGGCCTCCGCTATCTGGCGGACGCCCGCGAAGAAACCGGCCTTGGCGTTGTCACGGAAGCCATTGACGTCGAAACCTTCGACCTGGTCGAGCACTATGCAGATTGCGTTCAGATCGGCGCCCGCAACATGCAGAATTTCTCCTTGCTGCGGCGCGCCGGGCGCTCGCGCAAACCGATTCTGCTGAAGCGCGGCATGAGCTCCACCCTCGAAGAATTCCTGATGGCCGCCGAATACATATTGGCGGAGGGCAACTACAACGTCGTCCTGTGCGAGCGCGGCGTTCGAACCTTTGCCGATCACACGCGCAACACGCTTGATCTCAGCGTGGTGCCCGCCGTGCAAAGCCTCAGTCATTTGCCCATCATCGTCGACCCGAGCCACGGCACCGGCAAGCGCGACAAGGTACTGCCCATGGCGCTCGCCTCCATCGCGGCCGGCGCGTCGGGCCTGATCGTCGAAGTCCATCCCGATCCCGAGCGCGCCTTGTCGGACGGCTTCCAATCGCTCGATCCCACAGAGTTCGCCGAAATGGCCGACGAGTGCCGGGCGGTGGCAGAGCTCCTGGCATCTCGCCGCAAAGCAGCCGTGGCGGTGCACTGAGGCTCAAACGCACGCCAGCAGATTATCCTTCGCCAACTCGATGAACTGGACGGCCTGCTCCCGGCTCACCGATGGAAAGCCTACCAAGAAATCATCAAGCGTCGAATTCCCCTCAATGTGATCGATCAATGCCTGAATAGGCACGCGTGTCCCCTTGAAGCAGGGTTGACCGCTCAAGCGGGCCGGGTCGACCCAGACGATCTCGAGAAGCCGAAGCTTCTGTTCCGCTGTCATGCCTTCACGTTACGTGAACGCACGAGCCATTACAACAGGCAGTCCGCAGCGCTAATCAAGGGACCCCGCCCGTGCCGTGGCGGTGCATTGACGATCAGACGCCAACGACATCCGCCTCGCGGCCAAAGCCCTGGCCAACCACAGCGGAACGGAGCAGCCACTCCATCGCACAATGGCAGAAATTGGAGCGATGCGCTAACTGTGCAATGTAAAACCGGAGCACTTCGATCTCCCTATTGCTTCACAACGGCCACCCGAATGATCACGCCATTGTTCTTGGGCGGGGTGATGTTGTAGTCAATCAGAACCGGGAAGTTGTTGCTGAAGGCATCGCGGAGAAGGTCGAGCATGCCCTGCCGCGCGGGCATGTTGCTGTCATTGCGCAGTTGAAAGCCGAAGGCCTTTCCGGATTGAGAATCGAGCTGGATGACTACCTCAACGTCGATATAGTCGGTGGGCGGCCCATAGCCGGTGCCAACATCGTTCACGCGCAGAAAGGTAATGTGGCCTTTGCTTTCTATCAAGTCTGCGCTGGCGCTCTGCGAAAAACCAAGGGCCAAAAACGTCGCCGAAACAGCAATCGAGAAGAAACGTCGCATTAAACTCCCTCTTTGTCAATTCACCTTGGCGACTCGGATAATGATGCCGTTATCCGCGCCGTTGCGCGTGTAATCGATAGAAACTGTTCGATTCGTTCGAAACGCCGAGCGCAATACCTCCAGCATTCCGCGATGGTCGGCTACTGAAGCACCCGTGCGAAGCTGAAGACCGAAGCTCTTTCCCGGTTGCGAATCCAGTTGCACGATCACTTCTGCATCCAGGAAATCAATCGGTGTGCCAAAGCCAGTGCCCACATCGTTCACGCGCAGAAATGTGATTTTCCCGGTCGCCGAAAGCAAGCTCGCGGAAAACGCCTTGGTCGCAAGCAGCGCCGAATGATTGCCCATAGTCAAGTAGGGCTGACTCTCGTTTAGTACTCGAAGAGTGATGTCATGGCAAATGCCCCAGACTCTCGGATCGGCAACAGATAAATCCACCCACCCATCGCAATCTCCGTCGTCATCGTACTGGCCGGTTTTGGGGTCCGGCTTGGCTGCTGCTCCATTTACATCAGCGTTGAAATTTGTGCCCGGAGCTATCTCTTCCAAAAACGTATTGGCGAAGTGATCCAACTGCGTCAGGTCCATGGGGATTGGCTCACCACCGCTGGTGGCTGCGGCATTGATACGGTCGAAGCTAGCCCGCAGTACTTCAACCAAACGGATGTCAGAGGCTCCATGGCTAACGTCCTCCGGGTAGAGCTTAATGCTGCTGGGTTGGTCGTCCTGATAATGCCAAGTGAACCGGTCTCCTAGCGAGTCGGAGACAACGTGTGTACGATTTACGAAATAACGATAGAAACGCGAAACCAACACCGGGAACAACGTTCTGGATGCAGCCGCATTGGCGGCCTGCTGATTCGACTGTTGGTAAAAGGGGCTGTCCAGAGCGCGCCAGAGCTCGATCAACATCATCGCGTAATCGAGGCTTTCGTTGTCAGCCAATGGCGCACCTGCAACCACTCGCTGGTTTTTGCAATTCGTTTCTTCCTGACTCAAATTAGTGAAGAAACAATTAGGCGGCACCTTCGAAGCCGGTATGTCGCACTGGGTTTGTGTAGGCTTCGTCCGGTAGATATCCAGTTGCGAGAGATGCGCTTCCGAGACGCTGCCTACTTTGTTGGTGGTCACTTGCGGCATGAACGCCCATGCGGTTTCCAGAGCCGCATTGGCGTAGCGGATGGCGTTGTTGCCGTAGGCCGGCTGAAGCGTCGGATCTTCGGCGACAATCCGTGCAAAGGTAGCAATCGCGTAGCCGATGAGACTGCTGGTCGCCTCAGGAACGAAATTTAAACACCCATGGTCTGGGTTCAAACCTCCCCACGCCGGCATAACCCGATTGCGGAACGCGTCGATCGGATGTGGCGGCGCATATGGAGAAGAGAAGTTGCACGGATACGGGGCCGAGGGATTGTAGTTGTCGTCGCGGTATTGCAAAGCGAGTTCGATGAACTGTTGATCGGCATCGAGGTATTTGTGATCATGTGTAATTTCGTACATCCGCGCCAGCGACGTCATCTCGGGCTCCGTCGTCCACGTCTCCGGCGGAAAACGGTCGAAGAACGTACACTGGGCTCCCCCGAGTTCGTCCGCCAACTGGGCAGGTTGCATCCATTGAGTATCGAACGCAGCAATGTCGGCCGCAGTCACCGCGGTGCCGCCGGAAATTGTAACGGGAGTGAACGTGGTTAGCGGTGCTGTCTTAGATTTTGAGCATTGGGCCCGGCAGCCGGCGATGCAAGCAACAAAAGAATGCCCTGTAGCCTCACTGCAAGTTTGCTCACAATTGCGCTCCTGCTCAACGTTGCATTGCCCCCACAGCGCTGGCGGAGCGAACAGCGCAAGCAATACGAGCAAACGCCACGCGGGCATAACCACTCGATCATAGTGCAAGAATCCCGCTCCACGCTACACTAACATTGGCCGTCAAACGCTGAACATGCGCGATTGACGGCTGAATCCACGTATGAAAATCCACGAGTATCAGGCGAAGGCGATCCTCGCCAAATACGACGTCCCGGTCCCGCGCGGCGAGGTCGCCTACACCGTCGAGGAAGCGGAAGCAGCGGCCAAGAGTATCGGCGGCAGCGTCGTCGTGAAGGCGCAGATCCACGCCGGCGGGCGGGGCAAAGGCGGCGGCGTCAAGATCGCCAAGAATGCAAGCGAGGCCGCCGAAATCGCGAAGAAGATGCTCGGTATGACGCTAGTAACGCATCAGACCGGCCCCGAAGGGCGCGTTGTACAGCGCCTGCTGGTTGAAGAAACGCTGCCCATCGAGCGCGAGCTGTATCTCGGAATCGTGTTGGATCGCGCGCTCGGCGAGAACGTGTTTATGGCGTCCAAGGCGGGCGGCATGGAGATTGAGGAAGTCGCCGCCAATACGCCGGAGCTCATCTTGAGAGAACGCTTGATTCCAGGTCAGCCTTTGCAGCCGTTTCAGGCGCGCAAGCTCGCCTACGGCATGGGCGTTCCGGCCACCAGCGCGAATTCCGCGTCCGCGGCCATGGTCGCCCTATCGAAGGCTTACGAAGCAATCGACGGGTCCCTTGCAGAAATCAATCCGTTCATTCTGACCAAAGACGGCAAGGTCTACGCGCTGGACGCCAAGATCAACCTGGATGACAACGCGCTTTACCGGCACAAGAACCTGCTCGAGCTGCGCGACCTGAATGAAGAAGATCCGCTCGAAGTGGAAGCCTCGCGCTTCGGTTTGAATTACATCAAGCTCGAAGGCAATATCGCCTGCATGGTGAATGGCGCAGGTCTCGCGATGGCGACCATGGACATCATCAAATATGCCGGAGGCAGGCCCGCCAATTTCCTCGATGTGGGCGGAGGCGCTAATGCCGAGCAGATCAAGAATGCTTTCCGCATCCTGCTTTCGGACCCGAGCGTGAAGGCGGTGCTGATCAATATTTTTGGCGGAATCCTGCGCTGCGATACCTTAGCGAGTGGCGTGATTTCAGCCGCTCGCGAGTTGGATGTCAAGGTTCCGGTGGTAGTCCGAATGGAGGGTACGAACGTCGAGCTCGGCCAGAAAATGTTGACTGAATCAGGACTCGATTTTACGGTGGCGAACGGCATGAAGGATGCAGCCGAGAAAGTGGTGAGGCTCGCGCGATGAGCGTACTGATCGACAAAAGCACCCGCGTTTTGTTCCAGGGTTTCACTGGCCGCGAAGGGTCTTTTCACGCCGAGCAGGCAATCAATTACGGTACGCAAGTGGTCGGCGGCACGACCCCGGGCAAGGGCGGCCAAAAACATTTAGACCGGCCCGTGTTCAACACCGTGGAAGAAGCAGTGCGCGCAACGGGCGCCAATGCATCCGTCATTTTCGTTCCCCCGCCCTTTGCCGCTGACGCCATTATGGAAGCGGCGGATGCCGGTCTTCCGCTGGTGGTCTGCATTACCGAAGGCATTCCTGTAAATGACATGGTGCGCGTGTGGGCCTATTTGAAGAGCCGGCCGGCAACGCGGCTCGTCGGCCCCAACTGTCCTGGCGTCATCACGCCCGGCAAATGCAAGATCGGGATCATGCCCGGGCACATTCACCTGCCGGGCAACGTCGGTATCGTCTCGCGCTCGGGGACGCTTACCTATGAGGCGGTTGGGCAGTTGACAGCGCTGGGCATCGGCCAATCCACCTGCATCGGCATTGGCGGCGATCCAATCATCGGTACCAGCTTCACGGATGCCATCAAGCTCTTCAATGAAGATCCCGATACCCACGCCATCATCATGATCGGCGAAATCGGCGGCGCCGCCGAAGAGACAGCTGCGGCTTACGTAAAGACCCACGTGAGGAAACCGGTGATCGGTTTTATCGCCGGCCAAACTGCGCCTCCCGGCCGTCGCATGGGGCACGCCGGCGCCATCATCTCGGGCGGCTCAGGAAAAGCGGAAGACAAGCTCAAGGCGATGGCGGATGCGGGCATCGTGGTTTGCCCCTCGCCCGCTCTGATGGGTGAAAAGATGCAGGAGGCGCTGGCCGCAGCCGCGCGTTAAAAACCTATGGCTTTGGAACGCACTTTCGCAATCATCAAGCCCGATGCGGTCGCAAACGGGCATCTCGGAGACATTCTGTCCATTGCCGAGAAGAACGGTTTCCGTATAGTGGCCTTAAAGACGAGACGCCTGACCAAGCCGGAAGCCGAAGCTTTCTACGAGGTCCACAAGCAGCGCCCCTTCTTCGCCGGCTTGGTCCAGTTCATGACGGAAGGACCTGTCGCAGTAATGGTTTTGGAGCGCGCGGACGCAGTCGCAAAATGGCGGGAAGTCATGGGAGCCACTAATCCCGCCAATGCCACGGAAGGCACTATTCGAAAGCGGTTCGCCGAGAATATCGAGCGCAACTGCGTTCACGGCTCGGATGGGCCGGATACTGCTGCTCAGGAAATCCCGTTCTTCTTTAACCGGGCTGAGCTGCTATAAGCGCACGCGCGTCGATGTCGACGGCGTTTACGCTACCTTTGGTTCGAAGGTAGCAACGTCCAGCGCGCTCGCCAGGGCCTTCTTGGTCTTCTCAGCCAGATGACGCAGCCGCGCATGCTTCGGACGACTTAACCGGCGCTCAACGCTTCGACGGGCTCTCAGCAAGCGAATACGCACTGCTGTTTCGGACCATCCGTGCTGCCGCGCGATTTCCTGCACTTTATACCCTTCGATATAGTGGCCTTCCAGAACCACGCGATCATTCGGTTTGCATTCGTTGAGAATGCGCTTTACATCAATCGCAGCCACATTCATGCGCGGCGGCGCTTGCAATTCCGGCAAGGTCTGGGTCTGAGGCTCGCGTCTTAGAAAAGTTCTATGAATGTTCAGGGCGATGCTGTTGGTCCACGTCAATACGAGGTTGGGATCCCGCAACTGCTCTCTCCGCTCCCAACCCTTGGCCCACGCTGCCTGTGCCGTGTCGAGCGCCGCATCGTAGGACAAACCGCGCGAAACCAGAAACCGCACGGTCAGGTTGAATCCGCGCTGGTACGCTCTACCGTACTCTTCAGTTGTCATTTAGCTCCACCGCTCCTCAAATTATTTATCAGTACACTCAAACTACGCAGAGCGTAGTTGGCGATGACCTCTTTCGATCATCTTGATCACTTTGGATGGCCTTACCACCCACGGCGTTCCCTTAGGCAGTTTTGGGACCACGCGCCAAAAACGCGCTCCCTTGCAGCCTAAGTTCACGAATGGTCAATGATATCAGAGATTTCCAAACTCGGGTTGAGAGCGACGAATGTATGTACCCGCGGATCTACCGGCGCAAATCTTTCCGCTTAACTGCAAAAATTTCTGGTTACCTTATTGAAAGAGCGAAACCTTTTGCAACAACTCTGATCGTGCCGGGAGGGATTGCAGACACAGAAGTCTTTAGAATTCTGGCCGTAACGAAACAGGGCGGCTACTTCTCGACGGGCTCAGTGGGCTTCGAAACTGGGGGGGCCGGTTTCTCCGGCTCTTCGGTGGCCGCTTTCATGCTGTCGCGAAACGATCGGATGCCTTTGCCGAGCCCTTGTCCCAGCTCAGGCAATTTCTTGGGACCGAAAATAAACAGCGCAACCACGAGGATAATCAGCAGATGACTCGGCTGCAACAATCCTTCAATCATGAGGGTTCTCCACGCGGGCAGCGAGGGTCGTTCCCGCACCTTCAGTATATATGAGTCTGAATGTTAAATAGGACCAGCTTTCGCCCAGTCTGCGGGTTGACATCCTCCAGACGCGTCCGCTATAGTGCTGAAGTACTGAACTATCAATGAGTTGACGGGTTGCTCGGGATTATTTTTCGCAGTTCCGCTGGTTCGTATCGCACGCAGTAAATTTCCGGTGACTGTCTCCTGGCAAAGGAGCGTTGCCGACATAGGATTGAAATGACACATGGCCGGTTCATCTGATGAGTACGTTGACCTTGCTGGAACCGCCGATAACGCTGCTTACGAGGCGTTCCTCGACGATTACAGCAGCCATTTTCCGGCCAACGGTGAAGTCATACATGGACACGTGCTGAGCGTCTCCGACAAAGAGGTGATTGTCGACATCGGGCGCAAGACGGAAGGCCTGGTTCCCGCCACCCAATTCCCATCAGTTGAAGGAAAGCCTGCGGTGAAAGCGGGCGACGTGATTGAGGTCATGTTCGACCGCAGCGGCGAGCAGGTGGAAGGATACATTCTCCTTTCCTATGAGCGGGCGCACCGCTTGCAGGTTTGGGAACACCTGGAAAAAGCTGCCGCGGAAGGAACGCCAGTCAGCGGGCGTGTCATCAGCAAGATCAAGGGTGGCTTGGCAGTCGATATTGGAGTAGGAGCATTTCTGCCGAGTTCACAAGTGGAGATACGTCCGGTTCACAATCTGGATGGATACGTCGGACGCGAAATCAGCGTTCGTATTTTAAAGCTGAACCGGCGCCGCGGGAATGCCGTGGTTTCGCATCGTGTTCTGCTTGAAGACGATCTGGTGGCGCGGAAAGCGGAAGCCTTGTCTAAGATCCAGGAGGGCGGCGAAGTCACCGGCACTATCAAGAATCTCACCGAATACGGCGCTTTTGTCGATCTCGGCGGAATCGATGGTTTGTTGCATGTCAGTGATTTGAGTTATGGCAGCATCACCCATCCCTCGGCTGTTGTACGGGTTGGCGATCAAGTCACGGTAAAAGTGCTGAAGTTCGACCGGGAGAAGGAACGCATTTCTCTCGGCCTCAAGCAAATGCATCCCGATCCGTGGGGCGATATTGACGCGCGTTATAGCCGTGGCGCCAAGGTTCTTGGGCGGGTGGTGAGCGTGACCGACTACGGGGCTTTCATTGAATTGGAGCCGGGCGTCGAAGGCTTGATTCATATCTCCGAAATGACCTGGAGCCGCCGGATGAAACATCCGGCCAAGGTGGTCAAGGTCGGCGATCCGGTGGAAGCGGTGGTGCTTGAAGTCAAGCCCAAAGAGCGGCGCATTTCGCTCGGCATCAAGCAACTGGAAGCCGATCCTTGGACAACCGTGGCGGACCGCTACAGCGTCGGCTCGGTGGTTGAGGGCCGGGTGCGGAAACTGGCCGATTTTGGCGCCTTCGTTGAGATCGAAGAAGGAATTGACGGCCTGGTGCATGTCTCCGATATGTCGTGGACCGCCCACGTCAAACACCCTTCCGAGGTAGTCAAAAAGGGCCAACAGGTGCAGGCTGTTATCCTTCACATTGACGCTGCGAACCGGCGGCTTTCGCTAGGCATTAAACAGCTTCAGCCCGATGCCTGGGAGACCTTCTTCCGGAGCCATCAGATTGGCGACATCGTTAGAGGGAAGGTGTGCCGGGCTGCCGCATTCGGCGTGTTCGTGGAATTGCTGCCTGGAGTGGAAGGGCTGTGCCATCGCACCGAGATTGCCCGCGACCACAAACGGCGACCATCCAAGCAGCATGCAGCGGAAGACGAGCCCACGCTGCCGATCGGGCAGGAACTTGATTTCAAGATCATCAAAATGAACGAAGCTCAGAAACGCATCGGACTGAGTTTGCGTTCGGTTGCAGACGACGGCGAGCGCAATCGCCTGGAAGACTATAAGCGGCAAGCCGCGGCTGCGACATCCACGGTTGGAGATGCA
>DATJUG010000093.1:0-13032 GCA_035502635.1 Bryobacteraceae bacterium | reverse complement strand
GATTGTCATAGACCCCCTCCGTTTCCGTCCTGCTAGAGCTCAAGAGCTCTTTCCCGAACGATTGATTCCAGCACGCAATCATGCGCCGCTTGCCGAAGCATTCGAGCCACTTTGAATAGGGATTTGCTTGCGCTGAACTCTTTCCTCAGGCACAGGCACGGTTACTTCAAGAACACCATTCTCGAACCTGGCGCGGGCCTGTTCAACATTGGCGCCCTCAGGCAACGGAATGCTGCGGTAGAAACGGCCATAGCGGATCTCTGTCCGATGCACGCCCCCTCTATCTTCCTCGCGCTCAATCTTTCGCTCGCCCTGTAGGACCAAAGCGTCGTTTTCGATCTCCAGTTTCACGTCCTCGGGCTTCAACCCCGGCAGTTCGGCACGAACCACATAGTTGCCTTCACGTTGCGAGACCTCGACCGCCGGCGCCCAGAAAGCATCGCCACCACGTTCGCGTTCTTGTCCATCGCCGAAAACGCGATCCATTTCTTCCGTCATTCTCCTCATCAAAGAAAACGGGTTCAAACGAAACAAGTCGATGGGTGCAATAAAGCCGATTGGCGCCGGCGAACTCCGCGCCAGAGTGCCTTGTCCCGAACTTCCTTGCTGCGAACCGCGTGTTCCCTCTTTCCCTTGTGACTGCTCATTTTGCTTCTCTTGTGTTGCTGTTGCCATATGGATCCTTTCTAATCAGGCGTCTTCACTTTCCATGGAATTTCGTGCACCCTAGGTGCCACGTGACAAACTCGTGTACAACGTCGGTCCGTCTTTTCTTATGAACGACCAAGGATGACTGCGTCTTTTCCGGTTCAGCGCCTCCGTCTATTAGCGGAAGACCGCTGTCTACCTATCGACTTGCCGGCCAGATGCAAATGGCGATGTCTAGAGCACCAGTATTTTCGGCAGTGCGCTCGGGGTTGCTGGCTTCAGATCCACTCCTCGACCGTGCCCGACAAATACATCTCCGCGGTCGCCGAAACCCTCCTTAATCCTCGAACAGAAGGTTTCCGCCTCGCGCAGCTCATACTCAGGAAAACTCACGCTGCCCTCTCGTCACAAGCCGTTTTGCCGCGGGCCCGGCCTGATTCCTGAATAGCGAAGTACAATGCTGAGTGTTAGCATAAACGCACATACGACAAGTAACTGTTGCCACGGCACGTGCAGAGCTCCTCGCAGTATGACCTCGCGCAAAGTGCTGACGACGCCCACTTCGACCATTGTTTCTACGGAAACGCGATGCTCCTCTAGATAGATGAGCAGCAGGCGGAAGAGTTCGAGAAGGACGAGGATAGATAGAATGTCGCCCACCACCAAGGAAAAATCTACGCCCTCGAGCATGAGCCGGCACAAATGAAAGAGCTTCATTACCATTGCCGCAAAAAGTACGATACTTAGGGCGAATATAATGACATCCTGTGTTAACTCGAGATACTTACGCGGTACCGGGTGCGTGAGCTGGACGTTCGTTATCATTCTATAGGTTCAAGGGCTGCTCCACCTAAAGCCTGTTTCTCAGATTCTCATTCTCCCGTTGAAGAGCGCGTACCTTATCGACCAGATCCAAAATGACCGAAATGCCGTCGAGGTTTATGCCTAGCGTTCGGCGTAACCGACCAATGGTTCGCAGCCGCGAAACAGCCGAAGGATCAAATAAGTTTGCGCCCTCTTGCCGCATCGGTGTCACCAGTCCGAACTCTACAAGCCGCGCAACCATAGCGGGATGCATTGCCGCATGCAGCGCCAATTCCTCCAGCGTTAATCGCTCGTCATCGGTGCCGCGTAAAACGATTTGATATTGCTGCACAGTCACGCGTTATCTCCTCGGCAACAAATCGCGCGCGTCAAAGTGAGACTCGGCAGCAAGCTTTTCGAACAAGTTTTTCTCTTTGCCAGTTAGCTTAGGCGGGATGACGATTCGCAATTTCACGTACTCGTCTCCGCGGCCGCCCTCTCTTTTGTTCAATCCCTGCCCGCGCAATCTGAGCCTTTTGCCGCCCTGTGTACCAGCGGGAATCTTCATTTCCGCATTTCCCTCCAGCGTCGGAACGCCAATTGTTGCACCGAGCGCTGCTTCCCAAGGCGAGATGGGCAGCTCGATTTGAATGTCGTCGTCGCCGATAATTTCGAACAGCGGATGCGATTCAATCCGGACATGCAGGAAGAGATCGCCTGCGGGCGCCCCATTAGCTCCCGGTTCCCCTTGTCCCGCCAACCGGATCACGGATCCGGTGCGGACACCTGCCGGAATCGTCACATCAAAGGACTTTTCGCGGGGGATGGTTCCATGGCCGCGACAGGTGGGACAAGTCTTTCCATCTTTTATGCCGCTACCCTCGCAGTTTGGGCACGGTTCATTTACCTGTAGCGAGATCCTGCGCGTGATTCCGCGATGCGCTTCCTCGAGAGTGAGCGTGATTTCTGCATCGACATCCTCCCCGCGCATGCGGAATCCCGCTCCCGCTCTCGCTCCGCGCCGGCCACCAAAAAGATTTTCGAAGAAATCGCTAAAGCCGGCGGAACCGCGACCCGTGCCAACACCGTCGCCAAACCCATCAAATCCCGAGCTGGCGTTCTGCCAGCCAGGAGGAGGGGTAAAATCCGAACCTGCCTTCCAGTTCGGTCCAAGCTGGTCGTACCGTTTGCGCTTATCGGGATCGGACAGAACTTCATACGCCTCATTTATCTCTTTGAATCTTTCCTCGGCCGACTTATCGCCCGGATTTACGTCCGGATGATACTTACGCGCCAGGGACCGATACGCTTTGCGGATGTCGTCCTCTGTTGCTGTTTTGGAAGTACCGAGGACATCGTAGTAATCCTTGAACTTCACAGCCATGGCAACTCACAGAAGGCAGCGAGAAGGCTCAGCAGAGGCGTATGTCAAAAGGCGACACGCACGCGAGAGGCCCTCAGTAGCTCGTCACCCCAGCGGTACCCCCTTTGAACTTCGTCGACCACCGTACCGGGCTCGTATTCGTCGCTGCGCACGGAATCAATCGCTTCGTGAATTCGAGGGTCGAACTTCTGCCCCACGCTTTGAATAGGTGTGACACCCTCCCGCTCAAACAAATTCTGCAGCCTCCTGTAAATTGCTTTCAATCCTTCTGCTAATGAGGACGGTGCTTCGCCGAGATGCTGCAGTGCAAGTTCAAAGCTATCGGCCAGCTCGAGGAGCGAAAGTATGATCTCACGCTTTCCTCGCTTAGCAACGCTCGTGCGTTCACTTTCTACACGCTTGCGATAATTCTCGAAATCCGCCAAAGCACGCAGATACATCTCGTGCTCCTGACGCAACTGCTCTTTGAGTTGTTCGATCGCGGGGCTCTCAGCACTCGTTGCGGCTCCGCCGTCATATTTCGTTGCTTCCATATCGGGAGGCCGTAGCTGTCGCGCAAGCCGACTTACCTGGTCTCCTTGAATTCGGCGTCTATGACGTCCTCCGCGCCCGTAGGACGCCCACCATTCGTTCCACCGGCACCGGCGCCCGCTGCTGTTGTTTGGGTATAAGCGGCGGAAGCGAGCGAATGTGCAATCTGCTGGAGATCGCTCGTGAGTTGCCGGAGGTTCGCAAGATCCGGCGAAGCGCCTTTCAGTTGTGTTCGGATTTCACCAATTAACTGCTCAGCACGTGCCTTCTCGTTCGCCGGAACGCGATCACCAAGATCGCGGATCTGCCTTTCCACCTGATAAGCGGTGGAATCGGCGGTGTTTCGCACCTGAACTTCTTCACTTCGCCGCTTATCTTCATCTGCATGCGCCTGCGCGTCTTTGATCATCCGATCGATTTCCTCTTTCGAGAGCTGAGTCGATCCGCTAATCGTAATCTTCTGTTCTTTGCCGGTTTCTTTGTCCTTCGCCGTGACGGTCAATATCCCGTTCGCGTCGATGTCAAATGTAACTTCGATTTGAGGCACTCCTCGGGGTGCAGGGCGTATGCCTTCCAGGCGGAAATGTCCCAAGGTGCGGTTATCGCGCGCGAGCTCGCGTTCGCCCTGCAGCACGTGAATATCGACGGCTGTTTGATTATCTTCAGCGGTGGAGAAGGTTTCTGATTTGCGAGCGGGTATCGTTGTGTTTCGTTCGATCAGTTTAGTCATGACGCCGCCAAGCGTCTCCAGCCCGAGGGAGAGCGGAGTGACGTCGAGCAGCACGACACCTTTCACTTCGCCGGCCAGAACACCGGCCTGAATCGCCGCACCCACGGCAACGACTTCATCCGGATTCACGGACTGGTTTGGTTCTTTGCCGCCAGTCAGACGGCGCACCAGTGCTTGCACCGCCGGGGTACGCGTTGCGCCACCGACCAGGATTACTTCATCGAGATCGCGCTCCGTGATTTTCGCATCGGCCAAAGCTTGCTTCACCGGGCCGACGCATCGTTCTACAAGATCTGCCGTCAATTGATCGAACCGGGCTCGCGACAATTTCATTTCGAGGTGCTTCGGGCCCGATGCGTCAGCAGTAACGAAAGGCAAGCTGATGGTCGTTTCGAGTGCGCTCGAGAGTTCAATCTTCGCCTTCTCCGCAGCCTCGGTAAGTCGCTGCAAAGCCTGACGATCTCTTCTCAGATCGATTCCTTGCTCGCGCAGAAATTCCTCGGCGATCCAATCCACTATGTGCTTGTCGAAATCGTCTCCGCCCAAATGCGTATCGCCGGACGTGGCACGGACTTCAAAGACGCCGTCGCCAACATCAAGTATCGAAACATCAAAGGTTCCCCCGCCAAGGTCGAAGACCAGGATTGTCTCGTTGGCCTTCTTGTCGAGACCGTATGCAAGTGATGCAGCGGTAGGCTCATTGATGATCCTGTGCACGTTTAGGCCGGCTATCTTACCTGCATCCTTTGTGGCTTGCCGCTGTGCATCATTGAAGTATGCCGGCACAGTTATAACTGCATCGGTCACCTTTTCCCCTAGATACTTGGCCGCGTCACCGACAAGCTTACGCAGCACTTCAGCCGATATCTCTTCCGGCGAATACAGCTTTCCCATGATCGAGAACCGCACAGCGTCGTCCGAGCCGGCCACGACTTTGTAGGGAACGTTTTTGATTTCTGACTGGACCTCGGAAAAGCGGCGGCCGATAAACCTTTTTGCGGAGTAAATCGTGTTTTCAGCGTTGAGTACTGCCTGGCGCTTGGCGATCTGGCCCACCAGTCGCTCACCTGTTTTGGTGAAAGCGACGACTGACGGCGTCAACCTGCTTCCCTCGCCATTTATGATGACGGTTGGTTTCCCGCCTTCCATCACCGCGACCACGGAATTCGTTGTGCCCAGATCAATTCCTACTGCCTTCGCCATAACATTTCCCTCTTGTTTTGCTACGGAGCGATGTAAATGTGGTTTTCGACTTTCATAACTCCAGGAGCCGACCAAGCCGCCCGCTCAGCGTCCTGCTTTTCTGCCCAAGAGCGCACGCTACCTCGAAGCGTTATCGTGCTGCCATCGACTTCCACAGTGATACGGCGGGCATCCAGTTCGGCGCTTCGTCGCAGCGCCTCCTCAATCTTGCTCTTGATTTCTGTTGGCGAGACATTCGGCTTCACTTGTATGTTGTTAGTGACGCCAAGGACCCCTTTCAGCTTCTTGACGGCCGATTCGGCAAGACTCTTCTGATACTGCCAATCAACGCTACCTTCCAGGGTCACCCAGCCATTCTTCACCGCGGCCTTGATCCTGTCACTGGGAATGCCGACATGGCTCTCAAGCTCATGAACAGCATCTCTTGCGATTTCCGGGTCGGTTCGGGAATATGCGAGCTTTATTTGGAGATCGTTGGCTACTGCCCGCACTCCGTAGACACGTTTGGCGGCCTTCTCGGCCTCGTCTTTTTCCCAATAGCTTGAAACGTAACCTGTCAGCGTCACGACGCCGTCCTTTACTGCGACCCCGATGTCGGTTGAAGTTATTTTGGGGTCGTATTTCAATTCAAACTGGACGTCGTCGCGAATTGCAGTGTCGCTTCTCGCGGCTGTTGCGGTTGCTGCTGTTGCCACTGTCTGTGTTACTCCTTCCAAGAGTTACTAAACCCTCTGGGTGTTTAGTTTGAACCGGCTCTCGACCGGCGCTTCTGGAAGTGCAACTCCCGTGCCAGCGAGTGGTCGCCTCTACACGGCCGCTTTCCTTTTCTTATGAACGGTAGAGCGCGGCCAGCCAGTCTTCGCTCGCAATGCGCCCGTCTAACCTTGGAAAATGGTGTCGATGGGTAGACTTCATCAACCGCCGGCCAGATATCGGTGCACAAAGGTCACCGCCATGGCACCTTCACCGACGGCCGATGCACATCGTTTTACCGATCCGTGCCGCACATCTCCGGCCGCGAACACCCCTGGCACACTTGTCTCCAAATAGAAAGGCTCGCGTTCCATTGGCCAGTTTTCGGGGCGCATCCCGTTACGCAGTAGATCCGGTCCGGTAATCAGATAACCGGCTTCATCCCTTATGACGCCTACTTCGTCTGCCCACTCGGTATGCGGCACACCGCCAATACAGACGAATACCCAGCGCGTCTTCACGGTTCGCTGTTCGCCACTCGCATTATTACGAAGCGTGATCGCCTCGAGCATATCGTCTCCGTGCAAACTCGTGACCTCGGTGTGCGTCAGTACCTCGATTGTAGGGGCGGCGTTGATCCGATCCACAAGGTAGTTCGATAACGTGTATTTTAGAGACTCACCACGAATTACGAGGCTGACTTTTCTCGCATAACGGCAAAAGTGCATGGCTGCCTGGCCGGCCGAATTTCCTCCTCCGACCACAACCACGTGCTCGTTTCCGCACAGGGATGCCTCACTCGCGCCGGCACCGTAGTAAATACCCTTCCCAAGAAATCTTTCCTCATTAGCCAGGCCTAAACGCCGGTAATCCACGCCGGTGGCGCAGATCGCCGCGCGAGCGACAATTTTTGTACCATCCGCCAGATAACCGACTCGTTGACCCGGGAGAAATTCACCGCGTATTCCCTCTCTCCCCAACAAAATCTCCGCTCCGAACCGATCGGCTTGTTCACGAGCCCTTTCCGCTAGTTCGGCGCCGCAGATGCCCTTCGGAAACCCGAGATAATTCTCGATACGGAAACTGGTTCCCGCCTGACCTCCGACCGCGAAGCGTTCCACTACTACCGTTCTCAGTCCCTCTGAAGCCCCATAAACGGCGGAGCTGAGCCCGGCGGGGCCGGCGCCATAGATCGCCAAATCGTATTCGGACCGAGCAGGGTCGCGAAACCAGCCCAGCTTCTCCGTAATCTGCCGGAGAGTGGGGTTTTCCATGCGCGTGCCGTCCGGGAAGATGCACACGGGCAGTCGTGGATCCCTGAGGTTATCCACTCCGGCGAAGCGCCGTGCTTGTTCGTCGCTCTTCAGCTCGACGTAATCAAAAGGAACATCGCTGCGATGAAGGAAGTCGCGGATGATGTAGGCAGACGAACACGCGCCGGGGCTAAGCAGCTTCACGGCTGAAGGCTGATTACTTGCGTGCGCCATATCAGAATTTGAGCACAGTCCTGTTCTACACCTGCCTCGGGCTCACAGCAGTCGCCAAATCACCTCAGCACTTCGTGCACCAAGGCGCTCTTCCTAATACATGTTCAGCAAATGTTCTGCCGAATTGCGCAATGGGGTACAGAACGGGTTCGCCCTTCTGCTGTGAGTACGAAACGCCCCTAAACGGCATTCTTCTGCTGTACGTCACGTCCGTCTGCGGAATGGCTCCGTCAATGCATCGACGCTTCACGGCGAGAAAGCCGAAGAGCCAAAATATGCAAATACCGCCTGCGATAACGGTAATCCGCCACGCACAGCACGTGAGAATCTATCTCTGGAGCGCTTCAGTCATTCTCACGAGTTCAGGCAGCGACTCAGCTCGCATTTTACGCATCACTCGGCCGCGCTGGATTTTCACTGTAACTTCGCTGGTTCCGAGCTCACCCGCAATCTGCTTGTTCAAGAGGCCGCTGACTACAAGTTGCATGACCTGACGCTCACGAGCTGTCAGCGTCTCGTAGCGCTCGCGCAGATCACGCAAACGGTCTCGTCCTGCGTGGTCGGACCGGGCACGCTCAATTGCTTGCCCGATTGCGTTCAGGAGATCTTGAGGATGGAAGGGCTTGATCAAGAAATCAGCCGCACCGGCCTTGAGAGCTCGTACTGATTCGGGTACTTCTCCGTGTGCGGTCATGAAGATGATTGGAATGTGAATATCGGCTTGGTCTAGTTCATCCTGAAGATCGAGGCCACTGGTTTCCGGCAAACGGATATCGAGCAAGAGGCAAACCGGATCATCAGGGATTTGCAGCTTCCGGAAATCCCGGGCCGAACCGAATGTGCGTACCCGGAAACCAGAAGATCGCAACAGGCTGTCCAACGACGCTCGCATGGCAGGATCATCGTCCACCACGTACACGATCGCCTCGTTTGCCGCCATGTTATCCAACGTCAAGTGCTGGCGCCGAGAATTGGAACGTCGCCCCCCCGTCTTCGTTCGCATTGGCCCACAAACGGCCGTGATGCGCTTCGATAATCGATCGGCTAATCGGAAGCCCCATGCCCATTCCTTCGGGTTTGTGAGTAATGAAGGGTTTGAACAATTCCTCGATTTTTTCGGGGTCAATGCCCACACCTGTATCCCGCACCGTGACGAGAATTTGGTCCGTACCCAAATTTTGCGATGTAATGAATAGTTGCCGCGGCTGGTCGCTGTTCCCTCGCATTGCCTCGATTGCGTTAACCACCAGGTTCGCTAGCAGCTGCTTCAACTGCACGGCATCACCGCGCATTAGAAGAAGATCGGGATACAGATCAGTCGCCACCGTAATGTTCCGCGTCGAACTTTCGTACTCCGTTAAGGCCAAAACGTCGTTGATGATTTCATTCATATTGACAACCGTCATCTCCGGCGGGCTCTTTTTCAACAGAGAACGGATTCTGGAGAGCACCTCGCTCGCTCGAATCCCTTGCTCCAGAATCCGGCTCGCGGCGGCAGTTGCCTCGCGGATATTCGGCTGTGTCCTGCCGAGCCAGGCCACACACGCCCCGGCATCGTTGACTACCGAACTGAGCGGCTGATTTACTTCGTGGGCAATAGACGCGGCAAGTTCGCCCATGGTGGTCAGACGGGCCATGTGGGCCAGCTCGGCTGTGGCCCTTTGGAGCGCTTCCTCTGCCTGTTTTCGCTCGGTATTATCGATGATCGTGCCAGCATACTCAACCAGCTTGCCGGACCCGTTGAACACAGCGTCAGCGCGACTGTGAACATAACGAATGGTTCCGTCCGGTCGAACTACGCGACAATCGACCTCAAAATTTCCTCCTTCATGCATAATCTTTGCGAACGCTTGTTCGACAGCGGGGAGGTCCTCCGGGTGAATGAATCGTAGTCCTTCGTCAATTTGGGGCATTCTTTTGCTTGGATCGAGCCCGAGAATGCGAAGGTGTTCCTCTGACCAGAAGAGTTCTCCGGTAGAAACATTCCATGCCCAACTCCCTATGTGGCTCAGCCTCTCCGCTGTGGCAAGGTACGCTTCGCTTCGGCGTAGCTCCTCTTCAGCCTTCTTTCGTTCGGTAATGTCACGACAGATCGTGGCCATCGCCACAGGGCGGCCGCTTGCGGGGTCTCTGACCAGAAAGATGTGCTGCAGCGTTGGAATCAATGCTCCGGTCTTGAAATTCTTTAATAACGTCTCGCCTTCCCACTGTTCCTCACGCCACACACTCGCTAGCACGCGTCCCCGGAAGTCTTGGCGCCCCTGCTCAGCGACACAATCCGCTATCGTCGTTGTCTGCACCTCTTCGGAACTCGCAAGTCCGAGAAGTTTCTGGCCCGCCGGGTTGACGAGCTGCAGCTCACCTTGGAGTGACGCGAAGCCGATCAAGTTGGGGCTATTCTCGACGACCGACGCAAGCTTGCGCTGCTCTTCATCTGCGCGCTTGCGATCAGTGATGTCCATCACTGTACTGAGGAATTCGATGAAGTGATCAGTAATAGGCTGGCCCGACGCGTGAATGTTCCTGATCGAGCCGTCAGGACGGACAATTCGATACTCGATATCGAACTGGCCAGTCTGCTGAATGGCCGCATCCGCTGCGCGCCGAACGAAATGGCGATCTTCTGGATGAATTCTGCTCAGGAATGACTCATACGATTGTCTGCTTGCATCCGAGTCGACGCCGAAAATCCGGCAGTGTTCTTTGGACCAGAAGAGCTCCCCTGTCGCAAGATTCCATGTACAAGTTCCTGTGTGGCTAATTCGTTGGCCTTCCGAAAGGTATGCTTCACTGCGCTGCAGTGCGCGGCTGCTTGCGATCAGCTCGCGGGTCAGTTCAGTTAGGTTCTCCTTTTGCGTCGCAAGTTCACTTTGAAGCGCGTCCCGGGTGCGTTTCAAGACGACAAGGGATCCGATACGCGCCAGCAGCTCGCGTGCGCTGAATGGTTTTACCAAATATTCATCGGCGCCGATTTCGAGACCCTCTACCTGCGACTCTTCACCAGCACGCGCCGAGATAAGAACCACCGGAATGCTCCGGGTGCGCGGATCCTTTCGCAACTGCTGAATCAATTGCAATCCGTCCATACGCGGCATCATGATGTCGGACAAAATGAGGTCGGGCGGATCTGCCCGCGCAGAGTTTAGAGCTGCTTCACCGTCGGCGACAGTTCGCACCTGGTAGTGCGTTTCCAAAAGCCGCTGAAGATAGCGGCGCATATCTGCGTTGTCGTCGGCAAGCAGAATGCGCCCGGAGGTTTCCGTGAGCGGCTCTTCCGTAAGGAGAGCTTCCGATTCACCAGATGCCTGCAATGCCAGCGAACCGTCTTCATCGGCGCTGGCCCGAGGCGCGTCGGGGAGCCAGTGCTCAGCCTCCGTGACGTACGTCCCGGCTTCCGCCGTAATCGATACCTGCGTTGACCCCTCTCCAACGCGCTCCGCCGGAAGATGCGCCCGGCCCAAGGAAATGGAAACCGTAAACTCCGTACCGTGGCGGTAGACACTCTTTACGCCAACTGTGCCACCATGTATTCGCACGAGCTCCTGGACCAATGCGAGGCCGATACCCGACCCCTCATGCGTACGTCCCTCAACGCCCTCGACACGGTGAAAGCGCTCAAATACGTGCGGCAGTTCGTGCTCTGGTATCCCGACGCCTGTGTCACGGACAGATAACTCGGCGAATCCCGCTTCTTTGCGCAGCGAAACTAGAATCTGGCCTTTAAACGTGAATTTGAAGGCATTGGAGAGCAAGTTGAGTACGATCTTCTCCCACATGCCGCGGTCGACGTACACCGATTCTCCCAGAGGCGAACAATCAACTGACAGGATCAGACCCGCGTTTTCGATTGCCGACCGGAAGAAGCTCGCCAGTTCCGCCGTCAAGACTGCCAAATCCGTCGGCTCGTAATAAGCGCTGACCCGGTTCGCTTCGATTCGCGAGAAATCGAGCAATGCGTTGACAAGCTTCTGGAGCCGCAGGCTGTTCCGGTAAACCAAATCGAGCTCGTCACGCCGTATAGAAAGCGTGCCGTTGCCATTCGCCAACATATCCCGAAGAGGGCCCAGCATGAGCGTGAGCGGAGTCCGGAACTCATGGCTAACGTTGCTGAAGAAGGCAGTCTTTGCCCGATCGAGCTGCGCCAGGCTCTCGGCTCTCCGGCGCTCTGATTCGTACGCCCGACCGTTGGATATAGCCGCCGATATCGTACTCGTAACCAATTCCAAAAAATGCTCATAGATGTCATCGAAGGTGCGCAGCGGGTTCAGTCCGACGATCAGAATGCCCCCCGGTTCCGTGTCGAAAGACGCCAGAATCGGCATAGCCATCGCTTCTGTGATCTGATATTGGCCGCGGACCAGCGGAACGCCCTCAGAGGCGGAAGTCAAATCAGGTATGCGCAAAGCCTTACGTTGTTTCAGCACTTTCGCCAAGGGCCAGAGGCAAGGAGCGTCAAGCGGCACCGTTTCCGCAATGAGCGGGCTCCCCACAGGCAAACCCGACCTCGCGGTAAGGAACGCGCATTGCTTCTCTAGGTCGATCAGGTAGATAAGCGCAAATGGCACATCTACAGAACGGGCCTCAATGGTACTCGCCACAGACTTACAGGCCTCGTCGCATGTTCGTGCGTTCGCCGTTCTCGTGGCCAATTCACGCAGAAGGCTTAGCTGTCGTTCGCCGAAGATGCGCCGGGTTTCCTCCGTGACCGGGCAGAGTATTCCGCCAAAGCCGCCTTCGTCGTTCGGGATGGGACTGTAGGAGAAGGTCACGTAAGCTTCTTCTGGGTGGCCTTTCCTAAGCAGGATGAAGGGCAGCGCCTCATCATAGGTTCCCTCGTCACGCTGAATTGCAGACTCAACTCTGGGCCCAACCAGATGCCAGATCTCCGGCCAAACCGTCGAAGCCGGCTGACCGAGCGCCGCCGGATGCCTCGCATAGAGGAAAGCGGCATAACCGTCGTTATACAAATTGATGAGCTGCTCTCCCCACCAAACCAACATCGGATGATTGGAGGTCAACAGAACCCGCACGCTCGTCTTCAGGTTTTGGGGCCAGCCCTGCGGAGGACCCAGGGGATTAGTCGACCAATCGAAGGCGCGCATTCGGCCAGCCATTTCGCTCGTCCCCGGGAACAATCGCCCAAGTTCGCTCTGGCTGGAATCCGTTGGGCGCATAACGCCTCCTAAGTTGTGAAGCCTTCTAGTCCCGGTCCAGGCGCCCGCAGCTCGCCGATTGACATTAAAATTCGCTCTTTTGTTCGGCGCATTCTGCGCTTCCAACGTTACGGTTTTAATTAGGTACCTCCGTCGTTCCATCAGAGTTATCTCGTTGCGGCGTGGTTCACTTGCGCGTCAACTTCCTCTATCACAGAAATAATAATTCGCTCTGACCCAGCTCCGCCGCCGACCACGGGCCGTATAACTTGTACGCGAACCTTCACGCGATATCTTCGCTCCAAGTTGTCGATAATGTGGCGAAAATCTTCTTCGAGTTCCGCAAGTATGGTGCATTTTTTCTCGGCTTTTCGCAGCTCCAGTTCGGGGATGTTCATT
>DATJUG010000092.1:0-54139 GCA_035502635.1 Bryobacteraceae bacterium | reverse complement strand
AATCGGCCGGCAGGTTGAAGCCGCTCTCACCGCTCGATTCGGCGCGGCCGATTGGCTCATCCCCGGCGGCGGCGAAAACATATACTTCGACTACGCAACCATCCTGAAAATGAAGACTCGTGACGGCCGGCCCGTCACCCTCGACGAAGTATGCCGTGTTGCAAAAGAGGCTCTGCTTCTAAATCCCGCGCTTCACATCGCCCGCGTCTACACGCGCGAGCAGCTTGACAATGGCGTGACAGGCGACTTTGTCGCACGCGCGGCTATGTTCGGCTACAACCCGAAGCGAAGCGGCGATCTTTCGATTGTGCTTGAGCCCGGCTACGTGCCCGGCCACTCAGGAACTACCCACTTCTCGCCCTACGCTTATGACAGGCACGTGCCGGTGCTCTTCATGGGTCCCGGCATCAAGCCCGGCCGCTATGACGAAACCATCGAGCCTAATGATATTGCGCCGACGCTCGCCACTATGTTGAATATTCAAACGCCCAGTGGATCTTCCGGGCGTGTGCTGACCGAGATGCTGGTGCAGTAACGCGCCCCTAGTGAGCTGCCGTGGCCGCCTTCGCCCAATAAGTCTGCGACCATCTTTCGAGCGTCAGCAAATTCGGATGCTCCTGCCGCAGTGCCGCGATGTCTACGTGATAACCGGTGGTCTCAAACCAGCGAAACATTACCGTAATTTCGTGTCCCGCGTTCCGCTCGAAGTCATCCCACGAAATCTGTTGATACTTGACCTCGCGCCCTGCCGCTCCGCTCAGCACACGCGCCGTGTCCGTCATCGAATGCTCATCGCCCGCGATTTCTAGCACGCGTCCATTCCACTTCCCTGGATGCTCGAACGCCATTGCCACAAACGCGCCGATATCGTCCGCCGCTATCATCTGCAATCGCGTTTCCGGCTTCAGCGGCAGCGCAATCGTCCCTTGGTCGATGCTCTCGCGCATCCCGAGCCAGTTCTCCATAAAGAAGACTGGCCGCAAAATCGTGTACGGTACTCCCGCCGCTCGCACGCGTTCTTCAATCCTGAACTTGCTATCGAAGTGTGGAATACCCGTGTTCTGATCCGCACTTGCAACCGAGCTATACACAAAGTGGTCCACCACCTCTCGTGCCGCCGCCTCTACTAAATTAATTCCCTGCCGGATCTCCGCTTCCGCCCCGGCGCGCGAATTCTGCACGGAGTACACGCCATACACGTCATCCAGCGCCCGCCTGATGGAATCCACATCGTCCAGGTCGCCTTTCACAACCTCAACGCCGGGCTGCTCCAACGCCCGCCCCTTCGGCTGGTCCGGATCGCGCGTCATCGCCCGCACCGCAAAACCTTTCTGTCGCAGATGGCGCAACGCCGCCCCGCCTTGTTTTCCCGTCGCTCCGGTCACCAGGATCAATCTGTCTTTCTTCGCCACTGGAATCGCCTCCATATATGGGACCGAGCTTCCCAGCTTTCGTTTCGCAGTCAACCACGGCGGCAAAATAACAATGCACCGCATGCCAACCAATGCTCCTGACGGCTCCCCTATCAAGCTCTTCAAGTCCGAACAAGACTGGGCTGCGTGGCTCGAAAAGAACCACGGCAAGAGTATCGGCCTGTGGCTTCGAATCGCGAAAAAAGATTCCGGATTGCAATCGGTCTCCTATAAGGAAGCGCTTGAGGCGGCGATCTGCTACGGCTGGATCGACGGCCAGAAGAGACCTGAAAGCGATCGGGCCTGGCTCCAGAAATTTCTCCCGCGCACGGCCAAAAGCATCTGGTCGAAGATCAATCGCGAGAAGGCGCTGGCGCTAGTTGCAAGCGGACGAATGAAAGCCGCCGGCCTGCGGACCATCGAGAACGCCAAACAGAACGGCCGATGGGAGACAGCCTACGATTCACCGAGCGGAGCTGCTGTGCCCGAAGATTTTCAAGCCGCTCTCGACGCTCATCCGCGAGCGAAGGCATTTTTCGATAGTCTCGACCGGGCGAACCGGTACGCGGTCCTCTGGCGTATCCAAACCGTGAAAAAAGCCGAAACTCGCGCCCGCAAAGTCGAACAGTTCATCGCCATGCTCGAGCGTAAAGAGAAAATTCATCCCTAACCCTCCCAGTCGGCGCCACGGAACTTTGCGCTGTCGCTCAACGTCTTAGTCTCTTCCGCAAATGTGCTAGATTGCGTTATCTCTATATGCATATCTTGAGCGGAGCCAGGAGATAGTGTGGCCCTAACCATCACCGGCCTTTCCAAGACTTACCCCAATGGCGTCAAAGCCCTCAATGACCTTTCGCTGACCATCGGCAACAACATGTTCGGGTTGCTGGGTCCAAACGGCGCGGGTAAGAGCACGCTCATGCGCACCGTCGCCACGCTTCAGGATCCCGATTCGGGCTTCATCTCGCTCGATGGAATCAACGTACTGAAACAGAAAAACGAGGTGCGAAAGATTCTCGGTTACCTGCCCCAGGAGTTCGGCGTGTATCCGAAGGTCTCGGCGCTCGACATGCTCGACCACCTGGCCGTCATGAAAGGGGTGGCCTCCTCATCCGAGCGCAAGGGCATTGTAGAGGCCTTGCTTCAGCAGACGAATCTGTGGGACGCGCGCAAGAAAGCTCTCTCCACCTACTCGAACGGCATGAAGCAGCGCTTCGGCATCGCCCAGGCTTTGCTCGCCAACCCGCGCCTCATCATCGTCGATGAGCCCACCGCCGGCCTCGATCCCGCCGAGCGTAACCGCTTCCTCAATCTGCTTTCCTCCATCGGACGCGATCGCACCGTCATCCTCTCCACCCACATCGTCGATGACGTTCGCCAGCTCTGCCCGCGCATGGCCATCATCGCCTCCGGCCAGCTACTGCTCGAAGGCGCGCCTCTCGAAGTCATCGCCGCTCTCAACGGCCGCATCTGGAGCAAAGTGGTCGCATCCGACGACGATCTGCGCTTGCTCGAATCGCAGTTCCTTGTCCTCAGCACCTACCTCATCGGCGGCCAGCACGCGGTTCGCGTTTATTCGGAAACCGACCCAGGCCAGGGGTTCCATCCGGTGGATTCAAGTCTCGAGGATGTCTACTTTTTGCAGCTTTCGAAGCAGCGCAAGCCGCAGGCCGTCAACTAACTCGCCCGCCGCCGGAAAACATCATGCCGCAATTCGTCGAGTTCCTCTTATTTGAGCTGAAGTTTCGCGCCAAGAGCATTTCCACCTGGGTCTACTTCGCTATCTGGTTCACCTTCGCCTTCCTCTGTGTCGCCTCCGAAAATTTCGGACCGGTCGGCTTCGGCAACGGCAAGGTCTTGCTCAATTCGGCCTACGCCAATACCTACAACGATGTGGGCGCATCGCTTTTCGGCATCATTATCGTCGCGGCCATCTTCGGCACCTCGATGCTGCGCGATTTCCAGCGCGACACCTATCAGATTCTCTTCACCAAACCGATCTCCAAACTCGCCTATCTCGGCGGCCGCTGGGCCGGCTCGTTCATCACAACCGTCTTCGTCTTCTCCGGTCTGATGTTCGGAGCTTTCGCAGGCACGTTCGCGCCCTGGGCAGATCACGCGCGCATCGGGCCGAACCATCTGTGGAATTATCTGCAGCCTTTCCTCTGCATCACTGTCATCCAGATCTTTTTTGTTGGCTCCGGTTTCTTTGCTATCGCCGCACTGACGCGCAAAATTTTCGTCGTCTACCTGCAGGGCGTGGCGCTCTTCATGCTCTACGTCATCGGCCTAACCGTGTTCTCCGCGACCCGCTCACTCGAGCGCTTCTGGTCCGGCATCCTCGATCCGGTCGGCTTCATCCTCTTCGACGACGTGACCCGGTATTGGACCGTCATCGAGAAGAACTCGTTATTCGTTACTTGGTCGCCTTCGTTGGTCAATGGCATCTTTTTGTATAACCGTCTGCTCTGGCTATCCGTAGGCTTTATTGTCCTGGCTACGCTTTGGGTATTGTTCCCGATGTCGGCTGAGGCGCTCACCGGTCGCACTCAGGGTCGTCGCGCGGCCAAAGCCAAGCAACAGGACATTGCGGAGAGCCGGCCCGTTCGCTCGCTGGTGGCCGCCCGTCTCCCCTTGGTTCATCAGGCGTTCAGTTCCTCGAGCACGCTCGCTCAGTACAGGTCTCTTTCGCGGCTTCGCATTCGCAATATCCTTCGCGACATACCCTTCTGGGCCATGCTCGCGCTGATAATTGCCTTCGGCATCAACAATGGTCATTTCGCAGGCCGACTGGCCGACCGCAACGTCTGGCCAGTCACCTATCTCATGTTGCAGGCCGTCGAAGGCAGCGCAACTTTATTCCTCTTTATCGTCGCCGCTCTCTACGCTGCCGAGTTACTTTGGCGCGAACGCGATACACATTTCGACGGCATCCACGACGCGCTTCCCATGCGCGAATCAACCGACTGGCTTTCCCGCCTCACTGCCGTTATCGTGGTCGAGCTCATGCTGCTCACCGCCGCCATGCTGATCGGCATCTTCATGCAGACCATCGCCGGCTACTACCATTACGAGCTTCTCCAATATTTCAAGGAGCTCTACATCGTTACTTTCCCGCAGATCCTTACCTTCACGCTCCTCGCCTTCTTCGTTCAGACGATAGTCTCGAATAAGTTCCTGGGCCACGGCATCGTCATCGGACTGTTTGTGCTCATGCCCATCCTCTTCAACTTTGGCTGGGAGAACACGCTCTACCTCGTCGGCCAGGTGCCCGCCTACACTTACTCCGACATGAACGGCTACGGCCATTTCGTTCCAGCACTCTTCTGGGCCGTTACTTATTGGCTCGCGATTGCGGCTGTGCTGGCCGTTGTCTCTATCGCGTACGCGCGCCGTGGCGCCGATGATTCTCTTCGCGCCCGCACTCGCCTGGCTTTCGCCCGCGCTCCTCGCCTTGCGCCTTTCGGCTTGCTGTTTCTTCTGATCGCGGTTGGCTCCGGCTGCTGGTATTACTACAACGCGCACGTCCTGAACGAGTACCGCAACGCTCACATCCGCCGCGACATCCAAGCCGATTACGAGCGCCATTTCAAACAGTACGAAAACGCATTGCAGCCTAAGGTCACCGCCGTCGACGCCGCTATCAATATCTACCCCGGCCGCCGCTCATTCGATGGCAACATGAGCATCACCCTCCAGAACAAAACCGCCCAACCGCTTGATCGCCTATACCTCACCGACCAACATCAGTCGGTCACCAATGTCCATTTCAATCGCCCGTTCCATCTCGTTAGCTCCGGGCCCCGCAATATTCTTTCCATTTACGCTCTCGATCAGCCTCTCGCTCCCGGCGATACCTTGTTACTCACCTGCAACATCGGCCATCAGTCTCGTGGCTTCCGCGATGGCGACGAACTCCCCGAATTCGCTTACAACGGCACCTTCTTCGATTCCGATTACACTCCTTACGTCGGCTACAACCGTGATCTCGAGCTTACGGATCCGCGCCGCCGCCGCGAAGAGCGCCTGCCGCCACTGAAAGAGATGGCGCATCGCGGCGATCCGGCCCACTCGCTGAACAACATTTTTCCGCGCGAATCCGACTGGATCACTTATCACACCGTCGTTAGTACCTCGCCCGATCAGATTGCGTTGGCCCCCGGCTATCTGCAGCGCGAATGGCAGTCCAACGGGCAGCGCTATTTCGAATACAGCATGGGGTCAACCCACATTCTCGACTTCTTTGCTTATATCTCGGCGCGGTATCAAGTCCGCAAGGAGACTTATCACGGCAACCAGGGCCACGTCGCGCTCGAAATTTATTACGATCCGGCGCACACTTATGACCTCGATGATATGCTCGCCAGTTCCCGCGCCGGCCTCGACTATTATCAGCGAGTTTACAGCCCATATCAGTTCAGCCAGTTCCGAATTATGGAGTTTCCGCGCTACCGTACGTTCGCGCAGTCGTTCTCGAACACGGTTCCTTACTCGGAAGCCATCGGCTTCATCGGCCGCGTTCTTAAGCCAACCGATATTGACTTCACTTATTTCGTCACTGCCCATGAACTGGGCCATCAATGGTGGGCTCACCAGTTGATCGGAGCCGATGTCGAAGGATCGAACATGATGTCGGAGAGTCTGGCCGAGTACTCCGCCCTCCAGGTCATGGCTCACAAGTACGGGCGCGATAACATGCAACGCTATCTTCGCCACGAGCTGGATACTTATCTACGCGGCCGCGGCGGCGAAGTACGTCATGAGCCGCCTCTCGCCCTCGTCCAACAGGAATCCTACGTTTGGTACCAGAAGGGTGGCCAGATCCTTTATACACTTGCCGATTACATCGGCGAGGACAAGCTGGATCTCGCGCTGCACAACTTCCTGATGCAGTATCGTTACGCCAACGCCAACAACCAGGTCGATGCTGACAAGAATGCCGGCGCCTCCGCCGCACCAGCCGCCAGTTATCTGGATAAACCGTATCCCGACACGCGCATGCTAGTCGACGCCATCCGTGCCCAAACGCCGCCCGAGCTTCAGTACCTGGTAGACGACGGGTTCAATCGCATCGTCCTCTATGACAATAAGGCGCTCTCGGCAACCTCGGAAAAGACCCCTGATGGCAAGTACAAGGTGACGCTCGAAGTCCAGGCCCGCAAAGTACAGGCTGACGGAAACGGCGTGGAAAGCCCCATGCCGCTCGCCGACTATATCGACATCGGGGTATTCAAAGGTAAGAAGGACGAAGAACAGCCGCTCTATTTGAAAAAAGAGAAATTAACTCGCGAACACGAGACCTTTACCGTGGTAGTCGACCAGCCGCCCACCCGCGCAGGCATTGATCCTTACAACAAGTTAATCGATCGTATTTCAGACGACAACATGATCGATGTTACAAAGCGCACAGGACGGTAGGTGTCCGTTGTGCGCGGTCACATTACAAACCGCTAAATACCCACCGCTTGATCTAGCGGAACCGGCTTGCCTTCGGCAACCGCGCGATCGCAATAGCCTCGTATCGCATCCAGGTATTGTGTCACCAGCGGCTGGTCTGCAAACTTGACCTCAATTTCGTCGACTAACTTCCTCGCATCCTCGATCCGATTCAACGACGCAAGATATAATGCTTTTCCGAGCGCGACCGCGCCTTGGCCCCATCCCTCTAATTGATTGATAAACCGATCATAGATTTGCAAAGCCGTTGGCAATGGGATGTTCCGGGGATCTTCAACATCTCGTTCCGGAACTTTTCGCACAACATCGAATACTACGGACGAGTGTTGCACGTTATAGGCAAAATCGAAGAAGGCTGTAAGTTGTCCCATGCTAAGGATTACCCATGGGTAAAACGGATACACGAAATCCTGATGAATCAACAATGAACGGCCAGGCTCCAGTGTCGGATAGAAGTTACGGCCGACGAAATTTGTGCAATCCCATGACCATAAGATATCTAGAAATAGGATGGCAACCGGTTCAGCAGGTATCGCAGCCTGGCGGATATCGCCCGCCTGTAGTTGGATGTATCCCGCATACGAAGATACATTTTTATCGAAGATAGGTTGAAAACTGTCGCCGGGTTTGAGCCCGGAGCCCTTCAGGTAATGCTCGCTCATCGCCGGCGTGGTTCGGAACAGGTCGTAAGACCAGATGCGGCCCTGCCGTTTTCGTTCCGGCAGGCTCGACTGCCGCAATCCCTCGGCGAGTGCCACCGTGGACGCGCCGACGTAGCATCCGCCGTCCACGATCACTCCGTTACCCGGCGCGCCGTGCTCCCAGGTATTCTTCGCGAAGCACGCAAGGGCCCGCCGCTCTTCATCTGTGATCATGCCGTCCACGTACGGCAACGCCACAGGCGGATACTTGTCCGGACGAATCGCTTCTGACAGGCGTGGTTTCTTGCGGCGTGTGAAAAGAGCCATCCGCTAGCAGTTTAAAGCAGCCAGCCGGAGGCTCACTGCGCCGGCCCGACCCGCGCCTTCAAATCCGCCAGCAGGCGATCCACCTGGTCCGACTTCTCCAGCGCTGAGAACCGCTGATCCGTATTCGGCTCCCCGGCTGCCAGTTGGCCTTTACCCAATGCCTCCGCCTCGGAAACCTTCCATCTGAGCCGATCGAAAGCGGCATCGCTCTCCAGCTCATTCATGGCCGTAGTTCCCGACCGCACCGCCAGCCGCGCGCGCCTGTGCTGCGCTATCAGAACCTCCGTTTTGGCCTTCGTCTCGGTGATCTTCTGCTCCAGCCGGTGTAGCGCGTCGCGTAAACTCTGCACCTGGTGCGATTGATCCTCAATCTGCTGGGCAAAGTTTTTAGCCGCGTTCTCGTAAGTGAGCGACCGTTCCAAAGCGATGCGCGCCAGGTCCTCTTGGTTTTTCTGAACCGCCAGTTCGGCCTTGCGCAGCCATTCTTTCTGCGCGTCCATATTCTCTTGCTGTCTCTTTTCGAGCAGATGCTGGTCCGCAATCGCGATAGCCACCTGCGTCTTCACCTGCATGAATTGGTTTTGCATGTCCAGCAGCAGTTGCTTCAGCAGCTTCTCCGGATCCTCAGCCTTGTCCACTAAGTCATTCAAATTTGCTTTGATAAGTGTTGTTACTCGATCCAATAAAGGCATAATTCCTCCTTCGCTCGACTTACTTCCCTGGGCCGTTTGGCCTCGTATCGCCATTCGAACGGTCCTTGATTCCTCGCACCTTGCCCAGCAGATCCGACATCTGCATGCCCGAAAGCGTCTCGAACAAGGCCGGTATCTGCGCCGCAATCTTCGTCAGATCGCCGGTGATCTTGCTCATCCCCGCGCCATCTCCGTCGCCTGTCGAAACAATGGTGATCTTGTCCACGTTGGCCAGCGGCGCAGCCATCGCGCGCACAACCTCAGGCAACCCCGTGATCAGCTTGTCCACCACTGCCGCCTGGTTCCACTCCTGATACGCCTCGGCCTTCACGTTCATCGCCTTGGCTTCCGCTTCGCCTTTCCTCAGAATGATGTCAGCGTCCGCCTCGCCCTGCATGCGCGTCGCCGCCGCTGCGCCTTCGGCCTCAATCGTCACTTTTTGCCGCGACGCTTCCGCCAGCATCTCGATCCGCTTCCGCTCAATCTCGGCATTCTTCAGCACGGTCGCAATCAGTTCCTTCTCGTGCCGCAGGATCTCGAACTCCTGCACCTTCACTTCTCCTTCTTTCTCCACCTGCCGCACCTTCACAGCTTCCGCTACCACCTGCTGTTGCATCATGTTCGACTGGATGTCATAGGCTTTGTCCGCCTGCGCTTGCTGCCGCTTGATGGTCTCCACATATTGCGCCTTCTTGATCTCCAGGTCGCGCTGCGCCTCCGCCTGCGCGGCAAGCGAAAGCGCCTCCGCCAGCACCCGCGCTTGATCGGCCTCGGCTTTGGCCACCGCCGACGCCCGCAGCGCATCCGCGCGCCGAATGGCCGTGTCGCGTTCCGCCTCCGCCGCCGCCACATCCGCATCGCGCTTGATCCGCGCAACGTCCGGCCGTCCCATGTTGGTGATGTACTCGTTCTTGTCGCGAACCTCCTTGATGGTGAACGACACCACCTCCAGCCCCATCTTGCTCATGTCGTCGGCGCACGTCCCCCGCATGCGGTCGCCTACCATCTCGGGCTCTTTCACGATTTGCTCTACCGAGAGCTGGCCGATGATCCCGCGCAGATGGCCTTCCATCACCAGCCGGATGAGCGCCTCGCGCGCCACATCCGTCTTGGTCAGGAACTGTTCCGCTGCCGTTTGAATCGATTCCGGATCGCTCTTCACCTTGATCTGCGCCACCGCTTCCACCGTGACCGCCACGCCCTGTTTGGTATAGAGATCCTGCTGCGGCGCCACGTCGAACGACATCAACTGCAGCGAGAGCTGCCGGAAATTTTCAACCATCGGGAAGATCACCGTTCCTCTTCCCTTCACAATTCGCGTGCCGCGCAGCCCGTAAACGATCAACGCCTCATGCGGCCCCGCCTTGCGGTACAGCGTCGCCATGGTCATCATCAGCACCAACAACGTCAGCACCACCGCCGCCGCGATATAAACAATTTCACTCGACATGTTTCGTCTCCTTTTGCAATACGCCCGTCCTTGGCCGGGCCGCACGGTCCTCCTGGGTCATTGCCTCCCACGTGCGCACGTACGCGATTCCTTTTTCATAGCGCGTCACAATCACTTCTTCTCCACGTTTGATTTCTTGGCCATCTTCGCCGCGCGCGGCCAGCGGCCGCCGAGCGCCATCCCGGACGTAGATCACCTCGCCGACACCCTCCGGCCGGATCGTGCTTGAGACCTGCCCCAGCACCCCAACCATCTCGTAATCCGCCGGATTCAATGGCTGCTCGCGCGACTGCAGGAAGTGCAAGAAAGCCGCCAGCACCCAGGCCGCCCCTAGGCCAAGCGCCAACGCCAGCGCCAAATCTATCCAGAACGCCAGCCCCGAGTGCCGGGTCAACAGGTACCCGATTCCTCCAAACCACGCCAGAAACACCGCCGCGCAGCTCGGGTTCGCCATGCTGCCGAACCAGCTCACTTCATTGGCAAACGATTTGGCAAATCTGGCTGGCGCAACGGGGTGTCCTCCCTGTCCTGGACATGTCCCTCCATGTCCCAGGTGGCCGCCGTGGCCATGTCCCACGGCATGCCCGGAGCCAGAATGCCCTAGATGCAGGCCGCCCAACAGAAGCGATACCACCGCCCAAAGGCTGCCCACCGCGAAGCACAGTAGAAATATGTTAGGCCAGTTCATGTTGGGACGCCTCCTTCGAACCCAAAACATCCCATAAGCGATCAACCAGTTCCGGCGTCTCCAGGACCGCTCCCAATAGCAGCAAGCATTTGCGGGTATCCTGGTGCCGCGCCAGTTTCAATAACGCCTCCCCTAAAGCGGTGTCGCGCCGGAACTTTTCCGCCCCTTGGATCAGCCACAGGTCCAGCTTGTCTTCCTGCTGCTGGAAGTCGGTAATCAGTTCGGTCTGGAAGCCTTCCGGATCGTCCACCAGATACCCGGGATGCACCCGGAAAAACTTGGCCAGCAGCAAGCGCGTGGTATTCGTCAGGTGCTTCCGCTGCCCGCCCTCGAGTTGCGATAGGTATGGCTGGCTGATCGAGCCGTTCATTTCCCGGCCGATGGCCGCTACCACCTCTTTCTGAGTCATCTCGCGCCCCAGTCCGCGGAGCTGCCCTTCGACCAGCCGCAAGTACCGGATTTTCTCAGCCACCTTCATATAGCAATCTGCTAACTATTTATCACGATTTGCAATTTCAGTCAATACCTCCTTATCGAGTAGTCGGACTACCAGTACTTGCCTCAGTACCAAGTTCGTTGCTCAGTGTGGGGATTGGAGGTACAACATGGCTATGCCGCACGGTCGTTCCTCCTGTCGAGATAGAAGCTCTACTTTCCTCAGGACGGAACTGGAGCGCCTCTATGCGCGGCGCTGTGCGCTCGAATCGACCATCCGCGAGTTGGAATCCTGGAAACGCGCCATCGCGATTGCCGCGGCCGACTCCGTCTCTGCCGCCCGCAGCTTGGAGTTTTGCTCAAAGCCTTGTAACCTAACAAGTTGCCGGAGCGCCTAAACTTGCGTTGGGGCCGACAGGGTCCGGCAGCCGAGCCGGTATGCTTGTCGAGCAAGAACTCGTTGAAAGAGCGCGCGCGGGTGACGCCCCTGCGTTCAATCAGATTGTTCTCGCTTATCGCAAACGGATCCTGGGCACGATTTCGCGGCTCATCGGGCGTCCGGAGGACGTCGAGGATGTCGCTCAGGAGGTGTTCGTCCGGCTTTACTATTCACTGGATCAGCTCCGAACCGCGGAAGTCTTTGAGCCCTGGCTTTATCGGCTCACCGTTAACGCTTGCTACGATTATCTGCGCCGCGCTAGGCGACGCGGCGAATCGCGCATGGCGGACCTGAGTGAGCAACAGGTGCTGATGGCCGATTCGGCTGCCGGAGGCCGCCAGCAGAGTGAAGACCAGCAGAAGACAAAGGTTCGCGAGTTTGTGGACGCGCTGTTTCGCCACGTGTCCGAAGAAGACAGGCTGCTTTTGACGCTCAAAGAGGTGGAGGGCCTGTCGCTGAAAGAGTTGGAGCAGATTTATGGCGTGAATGAGAACGCCTTGAAAGTTCGCCTGTTTCGCGCGCGGCAGCGGGTGCTGAAGGCCTACAAATCCGCCGCGGCCGATGGTAAGTTATGAGCAAGCTCATTGGGTTGAGGAACCGATAAGGGTTGAGAGTATGACGGACGAGGAATCTGGACTGGACAATCTCCTGGAGGCGTATGGGCGCGCTTGCCCCGACGTAGAGCCCAGCGCCGGTTTTATGCCTGCGATTTGGCAACGCATCGAAGCGCGGCGCAGTTTCTGGTTTGTCTTTCAGCGGGAAGCCCGCGCGGTTATGACTGCGTCCGCCGCGCTCTTTGTGGTGCTCTTGGTCCTCAACTTGTTCGTAGGTTCGCAAAATCATTTAGCCGCCTCCACATACGCCGACGCTCTCATGGCAGACCACACGGCGGAGGAGACCTATTACACCGAAGCCATTCGCAGCACACCCGCCGCCTCCCAGGTCTCCGATTTCTCGCGCCATTGATCCGGAGCTGACCTATGAAGCGTAATCAGTGGACAGCCGCTCTGCTTGCGATTCTGCTATTCGGGTGTGGCGCTTTGGTCGGCGCGCTCGGCCACCGCTATTATGCAAGCACCACCGTCAGCGCGAAAACAGCCGAGGATTTCCGCCATCATTACATTTCGGAGATGGAATCGCGCCTGAAGCTAAGCCCCACTCAGGTCAGCCAGCTCGAAACCATTCTGGACGACACCAAGGCCGAGTACAAAACCATTCGCGATGCCTATCGTCCCGCCATGCTCAAAATCAAGAATGAGCAGATCGCGCGCGTGAAATCGATCCTCACGCCCCAGCAGGTGCCGGCTTACGAGCAGCTCGTCGCCGAACGGGAGCAACGCGCCCGCCAGCAGGAAGAGCGCGAACGTGAGGACGAGCAAAAGCGCGCCGCCGCGCGCGAAAGCAAGACCGCAAAATAGCTCTCCAATCTTCATCTCGCATACGGAAACAATCTCAAAATCTCTTTGTAGAGCAGAGAATCCCATCGGTTGTAGCTGTCAAAGATTTCGCGGATGCTCGCCAAGCGTGCATCGTCGAAACGCGTGCGGCCCGCATTGACGATCTCCAGTTTCGGTCTTGCACTCCAACCGAATCGCTGCTGTAACCACGCATAGGCATCGGCGGCAAACTCCTGGTGGCCTACAAACGTGAATCCCGTCCGCAGATAGTAAACAGCTTTGTCGTACAACTGTTGGTCGATCGATCCGGCTCGGAAGTCGCGTTCGTCCACCGCGCCGAAATGCCTGACCAATGCATTGTCGAAATGGACGTGCGGCTTTCTTTCCAGCAGTTCCTCCAGCGAGAGAACGCGCCCACCCTCTTTCAATAGCTCCGGCTGCGTGTGCTGAAGAAAAGCGTAGTGTGACAACATGCGCGCGGCAGGCTCCCGCACAATCGTGAAATAGAGCGTTTCCTGCGGCAATTCGTGATGAATCCCGTATTGAAAATGGCCGGCAACGAATCTCAGGCTGCGCCGCTGTTCAAGCGGCAGCCGGCGCAGATCTCCGGTGAGAAATCCCGGCGCGGTGCCATACAAGTAAGCAATCTCCGATTCGCGATAATTCGCTGTAATCGCTTCCCGGAAAGCGATCCCCGCTGTCTTTGGAATGTGCATGAATAAGACCGCCGGCCCATCCTCGCGCATCCGCGAAGGAATCCTCATCCTCTGCGGCGAATTGTCCAGTTGCATCCCGTTTGGCGTGCGGACTTCTACTACAGCTTCCTTTTCCGCAGAAATCCTCCCACCCAAGTCGACATAGAATCCATGACTCCCCGACTGCAGTTCGGTTTCTATATCCGGCCGATAATGCACCGCGGCCACCTCCGCCACCGGTCGCGAATCCACCGAGATAGTCACCAAAACCGGCAAGGACGGATTATCGCAGTCCATCGCCCAACCATAAACTTCGCCATCCTTCATTCCGTCCAAATGGCCACGAATGCCCAATGGCGCCTTCTTCTTGCTTCGAATTCGGCTGGAGATGCGCCGTTCAATGAAGTGAGTGACAACCGCGACTGCAACCAGCTCAAGCGCGGCGCGGAAAGTAACGGCATCGAAATGGAGCACGAAAATCGGCTGGATAAAGAAAAAATCCACGGCCAGAACCGCCAACCCAGCACCCACCAGTCCCGCTGCCAATCCAAACAGAGCCGTGCAGCCGGCCACCGCAGCCGCAAAAATCAGCGCGGCCCCGGGGCGGAACACGAATTGAGAAACAGCGGCAAACGCCAGGGCCAAAATCACGACGCTCAGCGCGAACAGAAATCGTGTCTTCTTGTGCCGAACCGGACCGAGCTGATCCAAGAGCGAATTCAGGCCAGCGTCAGACATGACCAAATGGTAAACAAGCGGGCCAGACCGTTTGTGGCACAATCAAGCGCAATGCGCCTCAAATTTCGCTTGCTCGCCCTCGCTCTTGTCGCTCCATTTCTTTCCGCGCAGACGCCGCTCTCACCCGGCGTCCAGCGGCTCGTCACGTTCAACGACGCTGTCATCGCCCTCGTGCACGTGCGTGTCATCGACGGCACGGGCACGCCTGCGCGCGCCAATCAGACCATCGTCATCGAGCATGGCAACATATCCGCAGCCGGAGATGCAGCATCCGTGCAGATTCCCTCCGGAGCGCATCAGCTTGATCTCACCGGCGACACAGTCTATCCCGGCCTGGTCGGCATGCACGAGCATCTCTTCTATCCATCTTTCTACCCGTCCACTCCCGGCATGCCGCTCTATGCCGAGCAGGCTTTCAGCGCGCCGCGCCTCTACCTAGCCGCGGGTGTGACCACCATCCGCACGGCTGGTTCGCTCGAACCCTACACCGATCTCAATCTCAAGAAAGCCATCGATGACGGCAGCGTTCCCGGCCCCGCCATCGATGTCACTGGGCCGTATATTCAAGGCCCGAACGGCTACGCCATTCAGATGCCCGTAGTCGCTTCTCCTGCGCAGGCCCGGCGTCTGGTCGAGTATTGGGCACAAGAAGGCGTCACTTCCTTCAAAGCCTACATGAACATCTCGCATGACGCGCTCGCCGAAGCCATCAAAGCCGCCCACGAGCGCGGCATAAAAATCACCGGCCATCTCTGCACCGTCGGCTTCACCGAAGCCGCCCAACTCGGCATCGACGACCTCGAGCACGGCCTGCTCGTCGACACCGAGTTCGTTCCCGGCAAGCAGCCAGGCGCCTGTCCCGAAGAGCGCGAGACCACGGCTTCCATCATGAGTCTCGACCTCAAAGGTCCGGCGGCTCAGAAGATGATTCACACCTTGGTCGATCACAAGGTCGCCGTCACGTCCACTCTCGCCGTCTTCGATGCCCTGCTACCCGGCCGTCCGCCGCTTGAATCGCGCATGCTCGACGCCATGTCGCCCCAGGCGGCTGAAAGTTATCTCGCCTCTAAAGCCCGCACGGTCGCGAATCCCGACCCGCGCACCGTCGCCTGGCTCAAAAAGGAAATGGAGTTCGAACGCGAATTCGTTGCGGCGGGCGGCCTGCTCATCGGCGGTTGCGATCCCACCGGCAACGGCGGCGCGCTTCCTGGTTTCGGCGATCAGCGCAACCTCGAGCTTCTGGTCGAAGCCGGCTTCAAACCTGAAGAGGCGATCAAGATCTATTCCCAAAACGGCGCCGCTTACCTCAACCGCGCCGGCCGCATCGGTTCGATCGCACAAGGCAAGCAGGCCGATTTGGTCGTCGTCGAAGGCGACCCATCCACTCACATCGCCGATGTCGAAAAAGTGAAGTACGTCTTCAAACAGGGCGTCGCCTACGATCCCGCGAAGCTGATCGAGTCAGTCCGTGGCGCCGTAGGCATTCACTGAGCTTTCCGTGCCTTCGGATCCAACGACCACGCGCCGCCGCCCGCAATCAATATGGCAACCGCGATCAACAACTGCGTCAGGGCGTATTCCATGCCACCTTTACCGATATCGAACCCGTGCGGCAGGTGAACTAGAAAAATTGCGCCCAGCATGACGACGATGATGCACGCTGCGCCCAGCCGCACCAGGATGCCGGTCAGCATCGCCAGTCCTCCAAACAGTTGCACGAGCCCAACCAGATACCCGATCGCTGGCGGCGCATGCATGAACGCCGCAAACTTTGCTGGCCCCGGACCTCCGAAGGCTCCAAACAGGATCGCGCTGCCGTGATATACAAACGCCAGCCCGCTGGCGATGCGGATCAGCAAAAGAGCTGCGTGCGCGTGAGATGCCTTCACCTCGCTAGCCATTCCGGTCTCTCCAGATGCCATCCGCCGCGCGCAAAGCGAGCGCGCCGATGGTCGACGTAGGATTTACGGAGGCGCTCGTCACGAACGAGCTTCCGTCCACGATATAGAGATTCTTCACGTCGTGCGCGCGATGCCAGGCATTGACAACCGATTTCTTCGGATCGTGTCCCATGCGTGCCGTGCCCATCAAGTGGAACGCCGGCTGAATCACGCCGCTATCAAGAATCTCTTTCGCCCCCGCGGCCTCCAACGCCTGGCGCCCCATCGTGCCGCCATGCTCCAGCATCTTCAAACTGTTTTCGCTGTAGCCGTATACGACGCGCGGCGCCGGAATCCCGCTCGTGTCTTTCAAGTCCGGATCGATCTCTACCCGGTTCTCTGCCTGCGGCAAGTCTTCACCGACCACGGTCACGCGAATCAAATGCGGGAATCGCTGCCGCATGACGCGATGATGGTCCGCTCCCCATGGGACAGGATGATTCGAGAAGCTGCCCCACGCATAGTGCAGCGGCCCGAACGATCGCTCCAGCAAGAACGTGTAGCCGCGGATGAATCCCCGATTCAAGTCCGTCTCATAAAACTGCTGGCTCATGGCCGGTATCGCAAACGGCCCTTTATAACCGTCCATCGGTTCCTCGAACACGCCCTCCAGGAACCGGAACGGATGCAGCATGAAATTCTTCCCAACCAGTCCCGAGGAATTCGCCAATCCATCGGGAAACAGATTCGATTTCGAATTCAACAGCAGCCGCGGCGTCCCAATCCCATTGCAGGAAACCACCACGATTTTCGCGAGTTGCTCATGCAACACGCCTTGGCGGTCGTAATAGACGGCTCCTCTCGCTCGCCCTTGCTGATCTACAGTGATCTCGCGCACCCGCGACCACGGCTTCACCACCGCGCCTTTGCGAATCGCTTTGCGCCAGTAAGTTATATCCGTCGATGCTTTCGCTCCGATCGGACATCCGAACATGCACTTGCCGTGCAACGAGCACGCCGGGCGGTTGTCGTAGTCCGTCGAAATAATCGCGTTGTCGGACACCCACCAGTGCCATCCCAGTTTGTTGAAGCCGCGGCCAATGGTCTCACCAAGCTTCCCCAAGGGCAAAGGCGGCGTGGGGCGCTTCGAGCGTGGAGGGTTCGCCGGATCTCCAGCCAGCCCGGCCACGCCCATCTCGCGATCGTTCATGTCGTAATACGGTTCTAGATCGGCGTAGCTTACCGGCCAGTCTTCCGCTACTCCATCGAGCGTTCGTGTTCGAAAATCCGACGGATGAAAGCGCGGAAAATGCGTCGCCCAATGATGCGTGCTCCCGCCCACCGCATTGAACATCAGCACCGCCGGTGGATCTTTTCCGGCTTCCTTGACCGGATAATCCTCCCACCGTTTGCGCACGTTCGGGCTGAAGTGGAAATTTCCCCGCCGGATCTGCACTTCCCAATCCGGCCGCGCCGATGGATAATCCGAAGGGTTGATCCATCCGCCCTGCTCCAGGCAAATCACCTTCGCGCCCAGGTCTGTCAAGCGCTTGGTCAGTGCCGCTCCCGCCGCACCCGATCCGATCACCAATATGTCCGCAATTTCTTGGGCCATCGTTACGCTTCGCGATAAAGCTTCGGCATCTTGCGCACGTCCTCTAAAATCGATTCATCGAACGGCTCCATGTGCGGCCCCGGGCGGTCCGTCGGATAGAACTCGTACCCGATCAGCTTCCATACTTGCGGCTGTGTGTAGTAGCTCTCGTAAACGTAATCGCGAAGGTGCGCGAGGTCATTCGGCTTCTGCGATTCGAGCCTCTGCAGCGTGCTGACCCGCGCCTCGTGGGGAAGCCGGTCGAACGGCTGCTCGTTCAAAGCCAGCAACGCCGCCACGCTATTCCGAATTTCAACCGCTACGGATGCGTCTTGGTACGCGATGCGCTGAAGATATGCGAGTCCTCCGGCTTTGCTTGCGGCGGGCATGGCGTCGGACGCCGGAACAATCTCATCCATCGCTACCACCAACACCGCCCGCTCCCGCGCATCGAACATTTTCGTATAGCTGGCGGGCGTCTCAATCGCAATCAGCGGCGTCACCGCGCTTGCCGCCAGAAATCCGCGCCTGGTCCACTTCATGCGCGCCTCATTTCAGAAATCCGCTCGCTCTCTGCTCCGCCGCGCTGAGTTCATCGTTCAACGGATCGTCCAGCGCCAGCAGCCGCCGCACTTCGGGAGCAAGCTGCGCCTGTGTCTCAGGCCGTAGCAGGCGTTTCTGATATTGCTGCTGCGGCTTATCGAAACGGCAATAGAAGGCGTGCAGCGCCCTTCTATGATTCGCCGTCCGGTTCGCAGTGCCGCCATGCCACGCATGCGTATTCATCACCACCACGCTGCCCGCCGGCGCAGTCAACAAGATTTCCTGCGGATGCGGCGCAACGGGGTCAGCCAGCGCATCTTGCGGAAGCTCTTTCCATTTCTGCGACCCTGGAATTACGCGCGTTGCTCCGTTCGCAGGTGTGAAATCATCCAGCAGCCAGATGGTGTTGCACACCCAATAGCCTTGCTCGTCGGGCAGCGCGGCCGCATCGCAATGCAACGGCTGCGCCTCGTTCGAATACGGGTTCGCCGACCTTGCATTGAAGCTGCTCAACTTGAACCGCTCACCCAAAACATGTCGCACCAGCTCGAGAACCCGCGGCATCGCGATCAGCCGCTGAAAAATCTCGCCCTTATCGACCAGGTTTGCCAGCCGCCGCGAGCCTTCTTCTTTGCGAAACTCCGATCCCGCGTTTTCCCCCTCGGCCCCGTATAATTCTTCCACCCGATTGCGAACCTGCTCCAACGTCTCCGCATCTAGAAATCTCTCGACCACCACGTAACCGAGCTCGTCCAGGTTCTCGCGCTCCTGCGGATTCATTAGGATGAACTTATCATTATGCTAAGACCGCGCACAACGGCCACCTGACGGCCTGTGCGCTTATCGCCATGAAAGCCTTCTACATAAAGGAGCCCGGCGCCACCGAACTGAGAGATCTCTCGCCGCCCAAACTCTCCCCCGGCGAACTCCTGCTTCAACCCCGCTTAATCGGCCTGTGTGGCACTGATCTCAGCACTTTTCGCGGCAAGAATCCGCTGGTCAGCTACCCGCGCATTCCCGGCCACGAGATCGCCGCCACCATTGTGGAAGCCGGCGGCGAAGTCCCACCTGAATTTCGACTGGGCCTGAACGTCACGCTTTACCCCAACACCTCCTGCGGCGTCTGCGCATCCTGCAAACGCGGCCGAACCAATGCCTGCAAGTTCAATCAGACGCTCGGCGTCCAGCGCGATGGCGCCATGGCCGGCCTCTTCACCATCCCCTGGCAAAAAGTCGTGGAAGCGCCGCGTCTGTCACTACGCGAATTGGTATTGGTCGAGCCGCTCGCGGTCGGCTTTCATGCCGTCGAACGCGGTCGAGTCACTGGCGTAGACACAGTGGCCGTCATCGGCTGCGGCACGGTCGGCCTCGGCGCTCTCGCCGCCGCGGCTTCGCGCAATGCAACCACCATCGCAATCGACCTCGATGAGAACAAGCTCGCGCTCGCAAAACAAGCCGGCGCGCGCTATCTCGTCCACTCGCGCGACACCTCTTTGCACGACGACCTCAGTGCCATCACCGACGGCCTCGGACCCGATGTCGTCATCGAAGCAGTCGGAACTGCCGCTACGTACCGTATGGCGGTGGAGGAAGTCGCGCACACGGGCCGCGTCGTCTATATCGGCTGGGTCAAGGACCCGGTCAGCTTCGAAACCAGCCTCTTCGTGCATAAAGAACTGGACGTTCTGGGCTCGCGCAACTACCTGAATGAATTTCCGGCAGTCATCGAGGTACTTGCAAGAGGCGATTTCCCCGTGGAAGCTGCGATTTCTGCAACCGTTCCGCTCGCGTCCGCCGGCGACGCGCTTCGCGAATGGAGCGAATCGCCCCAAAAATTTACAAAGATTCTGGTCGATATGGACGCCGGCAGCCGCTGAAGTTCTGCCATGAATCCAGCCGGTTAAGATAACAGTAGTGAGAGAAGACGGGCTGGCGGCCGACCGTAAAAATTAGGACCTCAATTGTTTCACAGGTTGACCGCAAACCGTATCCGGCTGTCTCTCGTCTTGATCCTCGGGATTCCGCTAAGCTCGATACCGGGATGTGCCCAAAATGCACCCGATTCCACGCCGCCCGCTAGCTCGCCAGCCCCACAGTCACCTCCCGCGAACGATGCGCTGCAGCGGAAATTGAAGGGCGCAGCGGAAGTGCGCGCGCAAGAACACCAGCGCATCCTGGGCGTGATGCCGAACTTCAATACGTCCAACGTTCAGGACGCCGAACCGCTCACCCCGGGACAAAAGTTCGACTTGGCGGCCAAGGGAGCGTTCGATCCATTTACGTTCGCGGTGGCCGGCCTGGACGCTGGGTTGAGCCAGGCTGAAAACAGTTTCCCGGAATATCGGCAAGGCGCACTCGGGTATGCGAAACGCTTCGGGGCATCGTATGCCGACAGCTTCGACAGCACCATGATTGGCAACGCTCTGTTTCCCGTGCTCCTCAAACAAGATCCGCGATATTTCAGAAAGGGCACCGGAAGCTTCATGAGCCGCCTTTTCTATGCCATGGCGTCGACAGTTAAATGCAAAGACGACGACGGGAAATGGGCTCCGAATTATTCGAATGTGCTTGGGAACATCGCTGCGGGTGGGATCTCAAACCTGTACTACCCGCCGGCGGATCGCGGCGCGGGTCTCACCTTTGAACGGGCGGCAACTGTCACCGCCGAAGGCGCCCTCGGAGCCGTTTTTATCGAATTCTGGCCGGATATTTCACACAAACTGTTCCCGAGACACGACGGCGGAAGCTTGCCTTAAAAGCCTCCGTTTTCGCGTATACTCTGGTTCATGCCAGACCTTGACGCCCGATGTGCGGCATTCCGCGAACTGCACGCAAGCGGCTGCTTCGTAATTCCGAACCCCTGGGACATTGGCTCGGCCAAATACCTGCGCCATCTCGGATTCCAGGCGTTGGCAACCACCAGCGCCGGATTTGCGTTTGCGCACGGGTTACCCGATGGAGCCGTCAGCCTAGAGGACATGCTGGCTCATATCTGGGAAATAGTCAGCGCGACCCCCTTGCCGGTGAATGCCGATTTCGCGCAGGGTTTTGCCGGCGAGCCGGAGCAATTAGTCCGCAACGTGAAGGCTTGCCTGAAGACCGGAGTTGCCGGTCTCTCAATCGAGGATGCAACCGGTGACAAATCCAGGCCGTTATACGAATTTTCTTTCGCAGTCGATCGCATCGCGGCTACGCGTGCCGCTATTGACGAATCGGGAAGCGGCGTTCTTCTCACCGCACGAGCGGAGTGCTACCTGACCGGCCATCCCGAGCCATTCGCGGAATCGATCCGCCGCCTTCAGGCCTATGCAGAGGCAGGCGCCGATGTTCTATACGCGCCCGGCGTCATGAAGCGCGAAGAAATGCAGGCAATTGTCTCTGCGGTTGCACCCAAGCCGGTCAACATGCTCATCAGTTCCAACCTGGGACTGCGTGTGCAGGACCTGGCAGAGATCGGCGTGCGGCGGATTAGCGTGGGTTCCGGCTTGGCGCGTACCGCCTGGTCCGGATTCATACGCGCCGCTCGCGAGATCGCCCAGCAAGGGACCTTTGGAGGCTTCGCGGGCCTGACTCCGTTTGCGGAACTCGATGAATTTTTCACCACCGAGCTTCGCAAACACGATTGACGCAATCCGCTATACCTTCGCCAATCTCTCGCGCAGCAACTCTTCCACGTCGTCGATCTTGTCGCCAATTAGATTGAGCTTCCGCGCCAACCCTTGAATTTCCGATTCCGCACGCCGGTTTACGTCGAAATCCAGTTCGCCCCGCAGCCGGTCCTTCTTATCCTGCCGGTTCTGGCTCATCATGATCACCGGCGCCTGAATCGCGGCCAGCATGGAAAGAAACAGATTTAGCAAAATGAACGGATACGGATCCCACGCCAGCTTCCCAAGCGCCACCTGCACGCACGTGTACACGATCAGAACCACCACGAACGTGATGATGAACGCCCAGGAGCCGCCAAACTTGGCCACCGAATCGGCGATCCGCTCGCCGTGGGTCGCCTTCTCCTCGATCACCTCGTTCGGGTTTCGTAATGACCGGACGCGCACCAGCCTGTGTGCGGTATGGAAATGGCGGCCCAACACTGTCAACATATCCATCCCCGCGAGCGGCTTGCGCTGCAGCAGCACGGCAAGGTCGTTCCGGTCAACTTCTACGCAAACCGTCTCCTCCAGTGCCGTCGCGCTCGTCTGATGCGGCGTTTCGTCCAGCATGGATGCAAGGCCGAAAAACTCGCCCGGACCCGGTTCATCGACAATCACTTCCTGTCCGTCCTCATCGATGGTGGCCAGCCGCACCTTTCCACTAATCAGGACATACGCGCGCCCTCCAGGCTCGCCCATCTTGTAAATGCGCTGGCGCGTGGCGTATCGCTTCAACTCCACTTGCGCCGCCAGAACGGCAGTCTCTTCTTCATCTAACAATGAGAAGAGCGGAACGTGTCTCAAATCTTCCGGGTTGCACGGCATCTCGTCACCTCATCCAACGAGTGCTAGGTTTGCACACCCCGCTCGTAGGCACAAGCGCCGCCGTTATCTTTCCATCTCTTCCGCCATCTCCAGCAGCTTCCGCACGCTGTTCCAATTTCTGCCCGTTCCGGATGTCTTGAGCGTCCGCTCAATCAGCGGTATCGATAGCTTCGGCCGCGCCAGCCCGTTGGGAAAATAGATGAACAGTTCGCGCCCGTCAATCCACAACTCCTCGGGCTCGGCTTTGATCTGCCGGAGTTTTTCGCGAGCTTCCTCGCCGGGATCGCTGGCGAGAAACGTCACCAGAAGTTTGGCCGGATCAATGCCGCTGCGTGCCGCGAACGGATTCTTCGCGAGCGCCTCTCTCAGCTCGGACGTCGTGCGCAGAATGACGTCCGCATGAAAGCCAAAGCTGCTTTCGATCGCCTTCTCGATCCGCTTCGCAACTGCGTTCAGATTCTTTTCCGACGTCCTGAAAAGAACGTTCCCGCTCTGCACATACGTCTGCGGATCGCGCAGGCCGAGAGATTCATAGAGCGAGCGTAGCGCTTCCATCTTGACTCTCTTGTGAGGCCCAAGATTGACCCCGCGCAGCATCGAGACAACGACTTTCATTGCAAGCTCAACCTGATGAAGTTATCCAACCGATGCTTCTATCTTGTCGCCTTCGCCCGGCGCAAGAAACAAATTTGCTTCTAACCCGTGCTGGCGCGTGTAGAGATCGTAATAGCGGCCGCCCGCCGCATACAGTTGCGCATGATTTCCGCGCTCGATGATGCGGCCGTCCTCGACCACCAGTATCTGGTCCGCCCGCCGAATAGTCGATAGCCGGTGCGCGATCACAAACGTCGTCCTGCCTTGCATCAGGTACGAAAGCCCGGTTTGGATCAACGCCTCCGATTCGGAATCGAGACTCGAAGTGGCTTCGTCCAGGATAAGAATGCGCGGATCCGCCAGAATCGCACGCGCAATCGAAACCCGCTGCTTCTGTCCCCCGCTCAGCTTCACGCCGCGCTCTCCCACGACAGTCTCATACCGCTCCGGAAACTTCTCCGTGAATTCATCGACCCGCGCAATTCGGCAGGCCTCCATAATTTGCTCTTCCGTAGCTGCCGGACGCGAGAAGGCGACATTTTCGCGGATAGTTCCGTCGAACAGAAACGAATCCTGCAGCACCACGCCAAGCTGCAGGCGATAGCTCGCGAGAGCCACCGTGGAAAGATCGAAGCCATCTACCAGCACCTTGCCTTCGCTCGGCGAGTGGAAGGCCGTGATCAGGCCGATCATAGTGGACTTGCCCGAACCCGACGAGCCAACCAGCGCCGTGACTGTTCCTGGCCGCGCGTCGAAAGAGATATCGTGCAGCACCGGTTTTCCCGCTTCATAGGAGAACGAAACATGCTCGAACTGCACCTGTCCATCGATTGGCGGCAACACCGTGGAACGCAGCGGATCTTCGTCTTCCGGCCGCTCGCGCAGGATCTGCCGCGTACGTTCCAGCCCGGCCAATGCCTCAGAAATTTGCGTGCCGATGTTGACGATCTGAACCACGGGCGCAACCATGAAGGCAAGCAGCGAAGTGTACATCACGAAGTCTCCGATATCCATGCGGTGAGCGGCCACTTGGCGCGCGCCCAGGAACATGATGAGCGCTCCCACCAACCCGAGCAGCACTGTCGAAGCCAGCGTCATCAATGAAATCGTAGTCAGCGATTGGAACACGTTATTCAACAGGCGCTTCGCCCCACCCGCGAAGACTTCGGATTCGCGTTTTTCCGCGTGATAGCCCTTGATCACCCGAACACCCCCGAGCGTCTCGGTGAGGCGCCCGGTCACTTCGGCGTTGATCTTATTGCGCTCGCGGAAAATGGGCCGCACGGTTTTGAACGCGCGCTGCAGTACAACCCCGAACGCGAGTAGAACGATCAATACGAAGGACGTCATCGTGGCGCTGGTACGAAACAGCAGGCAGGTGGAGATAATCGCAGTCAACAGCCCTCCAACCAGCTCCACTAATCCGGTTCCGATAAGATTACGAACACCCTCGACGTCGCTCATGATCCGCGAAACCAGCATCCCGATCTTGTTGGAATCGTAGAAAGCAACCGGCAGCCGGCCGATGTGCTCCTGTATGCGAACCCGCATCTCGTAAATGAGCCGCTGCCCGGCTTTGGACAGAAGCTGGGTAAGCGAGAACGACGTGATTCCCTGAATGACGGTGGCGAGAATGACGCTCAGCACAATGGGCAGGAGCAGCCGCATCTGGCCCTTCCGCATCACATTGTCGATCAGGAATTTCGTGCTGACCGGCAGCGCGAGTCCGCAAACGCGATTCACTATCATGAGTGCGGCGCCAGCGAGCAGCAACCCTCGGCGCGGCTTCATGAGCGCCCAAATCTCCGGCAGCAGCGTTTTCAGGCGCTCCGACTGGCTTGGCTTATCCACAGCTCTCCCCTATACGAGTTCTTCTTAGATGATCTCTCGGCGGGAAAGGCTCGGCTAAAGTTCTAACTTGCCCCGGTACTCCATCTCCTTCAGCGGAAACTTCTTCCGAAGCTCCGCATGCTCTATTGCAAGACGGAATTCCACGCTCTTGTCGCTGGCCTTGATCGGATCCGATTTCGGGAAGTGAATCAGCATCCGCCCGTCCTTGCCTTGGTCCAGTTCAATCTTGATCGGTGTGAGAGGCTCATGTCCGGAGCGGAGTATCGACGCGGAACTCTTCACGTGTTCTTCCACGCGTTGCTCTTCTTCGGCAGTAAGCGTGTTGTTCGCATCGGCCGACGCGGCAGGTCCGCCGACAGCCGTGATCGGCAACCCGATCACCGCGATCACATATTCGTTCAGCGGCTTGAACGATGCCGGATCCACGCTGTCTCCCGCTCTCTTCGCGGCCGCCATTCGTACCACCAGCGCACTTTGCCACTGAATGGTCACTTCCGTCGGCCCGGATCTCGAGGCGTTCGCGTTGCCGTTTCCTCCTGAGCCGGAGCTATAGGTTCTTTGCGATCGGCCTCCGCCGCCCATTCCGCGGCGGCCCATGCCGCCAGCCGCCGGAGGCAGCGTTCCGGCGTTGCTATTCGTGTTGCCCGTATTCTGATTCTGAAAATTATCCGAGCCCCCGCTCGACACATTTACCTTCAGCGTCTTCGACCAAGGAGAGTTGTTGAGGATCTGGTAAACTTCGGGACCGGTCCATTGCGATGGGTCGCTGTTGTGCAGATCAGCGAATGCGAAGGCCGCGCTGATTCCGAGTGCAACAGTCGACAAAAAGATCAGGTGAGCAGGCCGCACGTTCACTAGTTTGACGCCGGCTCGCTTTTCGCCGTTCCCCTGAACCTAGGTCGCGCTCCAGAGATACATCGCCGCATAAGCGCGCCAGGGCCGCCACGCATCGGCGCGCGGCTCGAGCTCACGCGCATTCTTCAGGCCAAGAGCGCGAAGAAGCCCGATGTCGCCCGAGGGAAAAGCGTCGGGTTCGCCGAGCGCCCGCATGGCCACGTATTGCGCGGTCCACTTGCCGATCCCCGGGATTTCGCATAGCCGGTCCAGAAACGCGCCCGTGTCCGCAATCCGTTCGAAGCTGATCTTCCCATCGCAAACCGCACGCGCCAACGCCCGGATGCTTTCGCCGCGCGCTTTGGGCAGCCCGATGCTCGCCACATTGGCCCCCGCTAGGATTTCAGGGGAAGGGAACAGATGGGTGAGACCGTTTCCTGAAAGGATCGGCTGCCCGAACGCTCTCACCATCCGGCCCGCCAGCTCTGTCGCCCCCTTGACTGTGATCTGCTGGCCAAGTATGGCTCGCGTCGCGAGCTCGAAACCGTTCCAGCAGCCAGCTACCCGCAGCCCGGGACCGGAGTCGATTCGGTCGCGCAAGATCGGATCGGTCCGCAGCCCTCGCACAATGACTGGCCAATCCGCATTCAAATCGAACATGGAGCGTATTCGCTCGATGATGAAAAAGAGCGCACTCGGGTCCCCAAAATGAACCCGCAAGACGAGTGAATAGCTCGCCTCGTCCAGCGAGACTTCAAAAGATCCATTGCTGCCGTTCAAAGAAATAGTCCGCCGATACCGACCCGCCTCCAGGGCTTCAACGCCCGGCGTCGCGCGCGGCGCCAAGAACGCTAGCATGCCATTCCAGTCAAAGGGAGGTCGATAGCGAAGGCGAAACAAATACTGGTTTTCCGGCTGAACCACCTTCTGGCGCGCAAGCCCGCGAATTTGTGTGGGCGTTCGATGATAGGTCGTTTGAATGGCGGCATTGAATCTTCGCACGCATCCGAATCCCGCGGCCACGGCTACTTGAGTCATCGGCAAACTCGTCTCATCGATGAGCTTCTTCGCAAAGTGCAGCCGCCGGGTTTGCGCCACCGCAGTAGGCGTCGCGCCTAGGTGTTTAAGGAACAGCCGGCGAAGATGGCGCGACCCAACTCCCAAATGGTCTGCCAGTGCTTCCACGCCGCCTTCTTCCAGGCCGCTTTCACCGATCAACCGCAAAGCGCGCGACACCGTGTTCGAAGTTCCCGCCCAGGCGGGCGTTCCCGGTGAACATTCCGGCCGACACCGCAAACAGGGTCGAAATCCCGCTTCCGCGGCCGCGGCCGCGGTTGGGAAATAGCAGACGTTTTCCTCTTTCGAAGCCCGCGCGGGACAAATGGACCGGCAATAAATTCGGGTGGTCAGCACGCCGATAAAGAACTTGCCGTCGAAGCGCGGGTCGCGCGCCAGCCTGGCACGCGCACAAACTTGCCAATCGGGATCCAATCCGAATCATAGTTGATCTCGAAAACGCCGCTGGACGTTTTCGGACCTCAATCCAAACCGCTAAAAATAGGCCTCCTCCATGGTGAAAGTTCATCGGCCAACTTGTTCAAGGTCCGCAAACGTCCAATGTTGATCGCGCAACGGACCTATCGTGGCACCATGCGCTCCAAAATTTTGACCTGCGTTACCTCGGCAATCCTCTTTGGTTGGTTGGCCGTCGCGGTTCGGCTCTCCGCACAAGATGCGACTGAACACAGTCAGCCGGCACATTATCGTGTATTCAACCTCGGCACACTCGGCGGAACAGCCAGCACCGGCAACACCATCAACAACCGCGGCTTGGCGCTGGGTGCTGCCAACCTCCCGGACAACACGACCGAGCACGCCACCGCATGGTTCTTCGGACTAAAATCCAACCTCGGCACACTCGGCGGACCGAACAGCAATGTAGTGTTTCCCAATCGCAATGATTTCGGCGAGATCGTCGGCATCTCCGAAACCGGAGCCGTCAATCCGCTCGGCGAAGCTTGGAGCTGCTCTGCGTTCTTCCCCACCGTCACTGGGCACATCTGCCTCGGCTTCGTGTGGCAGTGGGGTGAGATGACCGCGCTGCCCACTCTGGGCGGCTACAACGGCTTCGCCGCCGCCGTAAACAATCGCGGTGAAATCGTCGGCTGGGCCGAAAATAAGGTTCACGATTCGACGTGCGCCCCGCCTCCAGCAGGCAACCAGGTTCTGCAGTTTGAAGCAGTCCTGTGGGAGCCGGGCACGCATCACATCCAGGAACTCCCGCCGTTGCACGGCGACCAGGACGGAGCTGCCACCGCGATCAATGAGCGCGGCCAGATCGTCGGCATCTCCGGCACGTGCGACGTGGCCGTGGGCGCCTTTAGCGCCAAGCATGCCCTGCTCTGGGAAGATGGGCATGTCATTAACCTACCCACGCTCGGCGGCGCTGGCTGGAACACGCCTGCCGCAATCAACAATCGAGGCGAAATTGCCGGCTTCTCGGATCTCCCCGGCGATGTAAGCGGCGGTATCCTGACACCGAATTTTCACGCCGTGCTTTGGACCAAAGAGCACGTGATCCATGACCTCGGAACGCTTCCCGGCGACAGCGTGAGCGAAGCCACCGGCATTAACGATAAAGGCCAGATCGTGGGTGTATCGTTTCCCTCCTCCCATGCGTTCATTTGGCAGGACGGCGTCATGACCGACCTCAACAAGCTCATCCCATCCGACTCACCGCTGGCGCTTATCTCCACCGGCGACATCAATAATCGCGGCGAAATCACAGGCCAAGCGTGTGTCCTCTCAGATGGCGCCTGCACCAGCGACCTGCCCGCCTTTCTTGCTATTCCCGATTGTGATTGGGACGCGCACAATGCCGCTTTCACTGAAGGACAAAGCGCCACTGTTTCAGACGACATCCGGCAGCAGATCATGCACCGTATGGCTTTCGGCCACCTTGCGCCTCAACCTGTAAAATAGTGGCCCATGATGGCCCGCGTCCTCTCTGCGTTTGCCGTGCTCGCGGGCGTTGCAGGCTCCTCCGCAGCGCCCGCCAAACCTCCCGCGTGTGCAGCCCCGGAGTACCGCCAGTTCGATTTCTGGATCGGCGATTGGGACGCTTTCGACATCGACAATCCACGAACGGTTGTCGCACGGACGCGAGTCGACCGCATACTCGACGGCTGTGTCTTACTCGAGGACTACCAGGGCGCGAACGGCTCGCACGGCGAGAGCTTCAGCATCTACGATGCATCGCGAAAGGTCTGGCATCAGAGCTGGGTCACAAATCGCGGCAAACTGCTCGTCATCGAGGGCGGCGTTGAAGCGGGCGCCATGGTTCTGAGCGGCGCCGACCGGCAGGCGGATGGAAAACAGCGGCTCGTGCGTGGCACCTGGAAGCCCGTCAGCGGAGGCGTTCGCGAGACTGCGGTGATCTCAATCGACGGCGGCAAGACCTGGCAGCCTTGGTTTGATCTGATCTTCCGGCCCCACGCCCAGTGAGTGCCGTGTTCACTTGGGCGGATGCTCTCCGATACTCTGCCGGAGCCGCCGCTCGGCTTCGTCACTCCAGTAGGCGGGACCCAATTCCAGGAAAACGGAAGTATAAGGCAGCGTCGAATTCGTTTTGATGATCAGTACGCGAAAGCTCTGGCTAACCTCGCCGAGCTTCGAGATGAGCTGCCCGTGCGGCTCCCGTTGAACAGTTCTACCTCCCAGATACGCCGAGAGCTGTTCGCGATAAGCCGAAATGCCCGATGCGTCGCTCTCGTCAACAGACTGCAATTCCTGGTCAAGATGAACGATCGGCCGCACGTGCTTCGACCGATCCAGCGCCGCCAGCACAGTTCGCAAGACCTCGAATTGATCTGCTCGGGAGACGATCGTTTCGATCCCGTTCGCCGACTGCGCCGGATACGCCGAATCCGCGACCACGATCCAATTGCGGTGGCCGAAAAGCTGGACGCGATCAGCGAGAATCGTCTTCCAGTTCGAGTCCGAGCCGCTCTGCGCGGCCAGCGGCACGGCCAGCAAAACCGCTGCCCAAAAGGCAATCAAGAACTGGATTCTCTTTGGTTTTTTCGTCATCTACCGTTCCGCCATCAGGCACGCCGCGCCGGTCCCGCTCTTGCGGCCCGTTTGGCTTCCGCCCTGGCCCGCTGCGCCGCTTCTGCTTTCGCGAGTTGCAATGCCTCTGCTTTTGCACGCCGCGTAGCTTCTGCTTTTGCACGCCGCTCGGATTCTATTTTTGCGCGCCGCTTGGCTTCCGCCCTGGCCCGCTGCGCCGCTTCTGCTTTTGCGAGCTGCAACGCCTCTGCTTTCGCACGCCGCGTAGCTGCCGCTTTCGCGCGCCGCTCGGGTTCTGTTCTTGCGCGCCGCTTGGCTTGCGCTCTGGCCCGCTGCGCCGCCTGTGCTTTCGCGAGTTGCAGTGCCTCTGCTTTAGCGCGCCGCGTAGCTTCTGCTTTCGAACGCGTCTTAGGCCCTGCGGCTGCCGGCCGCGTGCTGCTCTGTAGCTTCAAACTGAGAGCTAGTCGCAGTTCTTCGAGAGCGGATGCATAATCCTCTCCCTCCCGAAAATCGACATAGTGTATCGGGCGCAAATTGAATGGAATTCGACACTCCCGATAAAGAACCGGTATGACTTCCTTCCGTTCATCGAGAGCAAACAGGACTTCGCGGTCTACGTTCTGCGAAACGACGGAAGCCGGCGACAGGATGACCAGCAAGCGGGAGCAGCTATCGACGGCGTCTTCAATAGCGCGCCCCCAGTGTTGACCGGGGCGCAGATCCAGCTTATCCATCCAAACCTTGGCTCCCGCACCCTTTAGATCGGTAGCAAGGCGCCGCACAAATTGCAGATCTTCGCGGCAGTAGCTGATAAACGCGGTCGCGGAATCTATTGCCAAGCGCTAGGTGTCCCTTCTCGCACCGACGTCCGGAATGGTACTGGCATATCACAAAATTAGATCAAGTGCTTGCCGATCGAAATAGCTTTTTCTTCCGGTCGCCTCCCTGCCCCCGTTTTCCTATACTTTAGTCTTGCAACGATAGCTCACGGACTGATCGCATCCCCCAGGGCGGCCCACTTCCTCCGACGGAGTTGTGAATCGACTTAATCACCTTGAAGAACTCCGTTCGCTGATGGCTCTGCCCGAGGTTCTCCACCATGCTTATCCGAATGAGAAGCAACAAGCGTTTCCTCGGCTTATTCACGGCGAACATTCGCAGCCGGAATACGCGGCACCTATCACAAAGACTCTGCGGATATAGAAGAAAAGCGGGATTTCAACCCTTCCGAAACAGAGCACGCCAGCGACGGAACGAAATAGCCGGCTCTCATCAAATCACGCTACAGCTTGGAGCCCATTCTTGGCCACCAACGCGAGCAGTTTCAGAGAAGCTCCCTGCGGCTGCTTTTCACCGCGCTCCCTCTGGCTTATCAAGTCCGTAGTCACGTTGAGATAGCGGGCAAAAACCGCTTGGCTCGCGCCTTCCCTGAGGCGTAGCGTTCGGATTTCCTTCGGCTTCAGCCGACGCACCGGAGTAAGGCACAGTTCATCGAATTCCCGCATGGTGCGCTTCTCCATCACTCCGGCCGCATGCAGACCTTCGGCGGTCTCGTGAATCGACGCCATCAACGGGCTTAAGACACTGTCTTCTTGTCATCGATCACCGCCGCAATGACTCACGCACCCATCTTGTCGTTTTAGCCAACACGTGAACACTGCTCCCAAAAATAATTACAACACCAAGTGTTACAAAAAATGCCAGTCACTTGCACCCGCAAACTCTCTAATCCTTCACGCCTCACCGACTTACCCAAACTCCGCGTCCGTCGCAGAATCCACCCCTTGCTACCCTCAACCCGCAACAACCAAATTTATGTCTCCACGATCCATCCGCCGCGCCGCCGAGCGCAAAGCCAGAAAAGAAGCCCGCAAAGCCGAGAAACTCCAGTCCACGCACCAACCTGCCGCTCCCACACGTGCCGAAATCAACCGCGCCAACGCCGCCCACTCCACCGGCCCGCAGTCACCCGAGGGCAAATTGGCTTCGTCTCGTAATTCGCTCAAACATGGACTCGCCTCCGGCCAGCTCATCATCCCCGGCGAAGACCCTGCCGCCTTCGAATCGCTGCTCCAAGACCTTCTTGAAGACCACCAGCCCGCCAACACCACCGAAGGACTCCTCGTCCGCGAAATGGCCCAGTCACACTGGCTCATGCAGCGCGCCCTTAAACTTCAAAATGACTGCTTCACAGAGAGCGGCATTGACGAAAAACGGTTGGCTTTGTTTTTGCGCTATCACACCACCCACGAACGCGCCTTTCACAAAGCGCTCAACATCCTTATCAGGCTCCAAAAAGACCGCCGCAAAGAAAACCGTGGCTTCGTTTCGCAGCACAGCGACTCGCCGAACCTCGAACTTGGGTTCGTTTCGCAAAATCGGCTCTCAAACGCACCAGGAGCCGGCTTCGTTTCGCAAAACGCGCCTCCGCCGCTCATGGTCGAAGCTGCCTGATCGCTCCGTGCGACCATAAAAACTTCGATTCCATGCCGAACGCATATATCAAAACCGCAATCTTATTCATTTGCGCGGCGATCAGCCTTTCCGCCCAAAACTCCCAAATCGATCAGGTCCTGCACCAGCTCGAACAGGTCCATACATTTTCCGATGTCACCATCTCGCCGGACGGCAGATGGATCACCTACATCGAACCCGCCGCGCGCCTATCCGAAAAGAGCGAGCTCTATCTGCTCGATTGGAAGAATGCCACAGCGCATGCGCAGCGCGTCACGCCAGCCAATGACGCGGCCCACCCGAGCGGGGTCGCATGGTCTCCCGACAGCAAGCAATTTGCGTTCTTTGCGTCCAAATCTACACAGAATCAGATCTTCGCTTTCCCGGTGTCGTCCGCTTCCACACCCGACGCCAAGGCCCGTCGTCTCACAAATCTCAATGGCTACGCGACCGATATTCGCTGGTCGCGCGATGGCAAGCGCCTGGCATTTCTTTATGCCGAAAACGGAGGCGGAGGCGGTCCGCTCGAAGCTGTGCCCGCCCAGACTGGTCCCGTCGAAAGCGAAATTCACAATCAGCGCCTCACCATCATGAATGCGGACGCCAGCGGCCTGCAGCAGCTCACTCCCGGAGACCTGAACATTTATGAATACGACTGGTCTCCCGATGACAAACGGTTTGCTGCGCTCGCCGCGCCCGGGCCCGCTGACAACAACTGGTGGATCGCCAAGCTCTATACAATCGACGCCGCGTCAGGCCGGATGAACGTGCTCTATGCGCCGCCCAAAGAGCGGCAGCTTGCGGTTCCGCGCTGGTCTCCCGATGGCGTGCACATTGCGTTTATCGGCGGCCTGATGAGCGATCAGGGCTTCAACGGCGGCGACATTTTTCTGATGAGCAGTGACGGCGGCGCGCCGCGCAATCTCACCCCCAATCGCAAATCCTCGCCGAGCGGCCTCTCTTGGCAAGATCCCGGCAAGATCGCATTTACTGAATACGTTGACGGCGCCAGCGCCATCTCAACTTTGTCGATCGCCAGCGCCACCGCCGAAACCCTGTGGAAGGGCAACGAAGGCATCCATGAGGATGGCAACTTCCCGGATTTCTCTCTCGCCGCCGATGGCTGGACCAGCGCCCTGATTCGTTCCTCCTGGCAGCAGCCGCCTGAAGTCTGGGGCGGCCCCATCGGCGATTGGCATCAGATCACCCACGCCAATTCCAACCAGCAGCCGCACTGGGGGAAAGCCGAGAGCGTCGCCTGGAAGGATAGAGATTTCCACGCACAGGGCTGGCTTCTGTATCCGGAGAACTTCGATCCAGGCAAACATTATCCGATGGTGGTCGAGATCCACGGCGGCCCCTCAAACCTGAAGACGCCTTCCTGGCCGTCGCCGCGTTTCGACATGTCGATCATGGCCGGCCTCGGCTACTTCGTTTTCTTTCCCAACCCGCGAGGGAGCTATGGCGAGGGCGAGACCTTCACGCAAGCCAACGTCAAGGACTTCGGGGGCGGAGATCTTCGCGATATCCTGACGGGCGTCGACGCTGTGCTGAAGCAAGTGCCAGTCGACAACGATCGCATCGGTGTCACAGGCTGGAGCTACGGCGGTTACATGACCATGTGGGCGGTCACGCAGACCAATCGATTTCGCGCTGCGGTTGCGGGCGCGGGAATTGCCGACTGGCTGAGCTACTATGGCGAGAATTCAATCGATCAGTGGATGACGCCCTTCTTCGGCACATCCGTGTACGACAATCCAGCGGTGTATGCCAAGAGTTCGCCCATCACCTATATTAAGCAGGTGAAGACGCCCACCCTGGTGGTCGTCGGCCAACTGGACGGCGAATGCCCGGCCCCGCAGTCATTCGAGTTCTGGCACGCTCTGAAAGACCTTAACGTTCCAACGCAATTGGTCGTTTACGCCGGCGAGGGTCATGCCTTCCACGACCCCAAAGACCGCCTCGATGTGCTCCATCGCGCGCTCGAATGGTTTGACAAGTACCTTGCTAAGTGAACGTACATCTTTAGCTTCCCTCGCGTGAATGCGGCTGTGCCTGCCCGCTTTTCTCCTTCACGGCCTTTTCAATTTCCGAATTCATCTCACCGCCGATCAGCACTCCGGCTGAGGTGAAATAGAACCATAGCAGCAGTGTGGCCGCGCCATTCAACTGCTTATAGATCACACCATACGAGTGGAAATGCGCCGAGTAGAGCCGCATGAGGCCGGCCGCGCTCAGCCAGAGAACCAGCGCGGCTGCTGCGCCCGGCGTGCTCCACTGCCATCTTCGGTCTTTCAGATTCGGTCCGAAGCGATAGAACAATGCAAAGGCCACGAGCAACAGTGCGGCGAGTATGGGCCACTGCACGAGCCGCACGCCCAGAGCGGGCAGCCATTGGCTCACATAGACAACTAGGGTAAGCGCAATGAGAAATAAGATGGCAAGCGACACCGTCAGCGCAATGGCAATCGCGAGCACCTTCCAGAGGGGCCGCTCCTCCTTCACCTCGTATGCGATATTCAGTCCTGCCATCACGGCCCATGTTCCGTTGACCGCAGCCCAAACCGCGCCGGCGCCCGCCGACCACCACCGTACTGCTCCCGTATGAGCCGTGTCGCGCAATTGGCCGATCATCGATTCCAACAAAGCCGAGGATTGTTGCGGCAGTAGCCGGTCGAGGCTTTCTACCAAAGTGCTGCGCAATCGGGTCTCGGCTGTGGGGAAGTGGGAGAGCAGAAAGAACAGCAGCAGCAGGCAAGGAAATATCGCGAGGAAATGATAGAACGCGAGTCGGCCCGCCTGTCCGAAGACTTCGTCTTCCCAGGTCTCGTGCCAGGTGCGCATCACCAACTCGCGCCACGAGAGCCCTCCCAGGCTCCACAAATTCTTCACTTGTTTTCCATGTTATTATTTGCCGCGGCACTGTTTTGATCGCCGCGGCGCCGTCACGACGATGGTGCGCTAAACCTGCTTCGTCACAGAGTATTCCCTTAAGAGGTTCGGCACAGAGAAGGGCAAACTCTCACAGCGCAACAAATCCGCCATCCTGCGCCGCGCTGCCGCCGTTTTGGTGCCCGGGCCCCATGCCCAGAATGACGGTTCTCTCCAACGCCAATCGCGGCTCAGACGCCGTTCGTAGCGCGCCGGGAGAAGCTGGACCCAGGCCGGCGGGGCAAGTCGAATCACAAGCGACACGGACGCTTCACCCGCTGCGGTCGAATGCCAATATCCGCGAGGCACAAACAGAATCATGCCGGGACTCAGCTGGATGCACTCGCGCTCGCGCGGGGGCTGCGGCTGGCCGGCCGGGTAGTAATCCAGCAATTCTTCCGGGACAGACAACCCTAAAGTGCAGCCGTGCAGGGGGAAACGGACGGCGCGATTGGGCGCCAGCGTCCACTTCTTAGACCCTGAGATCTGAAATTGGATGCTGTCGTGGCGATCGAAATGCATTGGAAAGCCGGCACGCTCCGGCGATATGCTGAGCTTCACATCCACTGAGCGCGCGGGAATACCCAGATCCGTGGCGGCAGCATGCTTAAGCTCCCGGAGAGCTGGAATCGTGGCCGGCAAATCGTCGACCATGATCGTCAGGCCCGACCGAAGCAAGTCCGGCGCAGAGCTTTTGTCCGCCAGCAGCATGGACCATGGCCGCTCATCGCGCATTCCAACCGCGCGCACCCTCGATTCCCCAAATTCAATGCGGCGCTTCACCCCGTCGAGATCGTCTAAACCACTCCGATGAAGCCACGCGGGCATCGCCGTGGCGCGCCACAGCAGCAATTCGCTCCGGCGCACTGCATTTCGAAGCCCTGGTATAATGAGTCGCATTCCTGAAAAGTCAGCTCCAAAGCATCAGCTTCACCGGATTGCAACGGGCTGAATGCAGTGATAACATACTAGCCCTCTGCGCCGATTCAGCGCAAGAGAACAAGGAGACCGAAACACTATGACTGAAGTATCAGCGCCGCGCAGCTTTGAGGACGTAGTTCAATCTCTCATCCACTCAAATCGCGCTTCACAGCTTGAAGGTGGTCGCCTCAAGGTGGATTCAGCCGGCCTTGCTGACCTCACCACCGCCGCGAAAGGCGCCCAGCGCATTGAGCTGCTGGGAGAAGAAGGAAATCACGTGGTCGTCCGTTTCTCTTCCCGCCGATTCGAAGCTTTTGCGCAGGACGGCGGCCGGGTCACTTCCGCGCCTCATTCACACGTGATGGTCCAGCTCGACTAGCTGAATTCGCCGGCCCGCCTTCGGACTCAACTCGCGGTTGGCATTACGCGTTAGGCGCGTTCGATGAAGACGCTCGCCGCTCTGGCCTACATAGCGTTTCTAATTTCGCGCGGCGTGTCCTCGAAAGAGAGATTCGCCTCGTGGCACATGTTCGTCAGAGCGGATCGTTGCGTCTTCGACCTGCATACGCCCAGCGGGCCTCTCAACGCGTGGGACTATCTGCCGCACAGCGCCCTGGCGATGAATCGCAAGGGATTGGACTTCTTTCTCTTCTATCTGCGGCATTTCAGAAACTGCAGCGTCTCCGGCTCGGTGGTGATCATTGAAGGCTTGGAATCGCGCCGGTTCATCGTAGAAAACTCCCATGTGGTGGCTTGATGCTTTCCGCGCAAACTTCCCGGCGCAGTTTCCGTTAGCGCCGCTTTGCATATTCCGCATCTTGTTTGCGTGCGCGTGTCTCCAAAAGTTTTTCGTCGAAACAAAGCGGGGCTATTACTCCTATTACGAGCCCCATACGTTCTTATACGTCCAGCGGCAATTTGCGCCGGGAATTTTGAGAGTAAGCCCCGCCCTCTATAAGAGTCTTTATGTCGTGAAATTTTTCGCCGCTCTATCTTTGCTGCTGGGCATTGTGCCACAGCTCGCCGCGGGGATCCTGTTGACTTGGTTCCTGGTTGAGAGCGCCGTCTATTTCAAGTTCCATGTTTCGTACTTCGCCTTGTTGTCGGGGGCGTTGGTGCTCTCGCCTGGATTGGGAGCGCAGTTCAGTTTGAATCCTGGCCCATCCGCGGCTGCGCGGACCGGCGATGGATTTGGCCCATTCCTGATCATCGCCACCACCGTCTTCCTGTACCTTGTTACAGCCTTGCGCAAGGCGCGAAGTGTCGAATTCACGAGCGGAGGAACTCTTGCCGCATCTTTTCGCTCGCTACAGAACGAGCGCCTCCATAAACACCATGCTGACGGCTGGTATCCATCGCCTGTGGCGCGATACTTCGATTGTATGGACGACGAGAGAGCACGGCGGCGCTGGCGTCCATTTGCACTCGCCACCATCGCCATCGAACTCGCATTGCCGCTACTACTGCTGGCAACGCCGGTAAGCCTGTTCGGGGCCATACTCGGGATTCTGTTCCACTGCTGCGTAACGTTGCTGCTCCCGCTGACCCTTGCTCATTTCTCCTTGGCTACGATATCGACCTACGTGCTCTTTCTCGACCCTCATTTCGTTGCGAAGGCTTTTCTCCACGCTTTATCCTAAACGGTCAAAAACTCGATGCTGCCTTGGATCTCGGTTCCTGCTTCGCTGGCGCACCAGCCTCTAATCGATCTCTCGCCCGCTGCTGAGGCCAATCTCGCGGCGGAAGCTGTCAGCTATTGGCTAGGCCGTACATCTCACTGGGATTGGGGCGCGTCCATGTATTTGCATGGGTCGAGCCGCTGGCTGTTCTATCGCGCCGGTTTGATCCCGGATTGGCGATCGTTCACTCGTTTGAAAACGGACAATGAAAAGTGGGGCTCTTTGCAGCAGGGCTGGCAATCGGGCGCTCTTTCAACATCCGAGCGCCTGTATTTCGTCCGCCTCTTGCTTTACCTTGCGTTCTATCCCGATGCCGAACGTGAGTCCGATTTTTGCCGCGTGCACGCCGCCGACCCCACCGAACGGCTGTGGGCGATCTATCTGGGTGAACTCGCGCGGCGCTTACAAGCGCCGCTGGCTTGGCTTCCCGATTCTCTCGACGGCGCCGTCCACGAGGTTGCGACCGCGCCATCTCCGTTGTTGTTTCTAGCCGCTCTCCAGTTGTTCAGTTACTATTGTGACTCTGATTCACGGCCGGACCTTGAAAGAACTTACTCGGAAATCATAGGCGCCTGTCTGAAGGATCGCTCGGCATGGCCCGACGAAACCGCCCACTCGGTAGCCTATGCCCGCTTTCAGAGACACCGGGCAGTCTGCTGGTTACGCCGGCAAGAACTCGTACGATATCGAAACTGCATCGATGACGCGCTCGCCCACGTGCCGGGCGGCAGTTTCATCGAACGGGAGGCTGCCAGACGCATTCACAGCTTCGCGGCTCACACTGCGCGGGAACAAGGCGCGCTAGAGCTTGCAGGACGGCACGCGGCAGAGGCATTCGCGCTTGATCCGACTTGCGGCAGCGCGGCCATGCTGCTGGGGGAATTGGCGGAAGCTCAGGGCGACAGCAAGGACGCGCGGTCTTATTTCCGCCGAGCCGCGTTGACCGGCGTCCTCGAGCGCCCGTATGCGTTGGCGCGATTGGCCAGACTTGAAGAGCCAACCGAGACAAGTGTGATTGAATTCGTCTCGAGCGATCCGCTTCGATTGCCTGAAACGGCGAGTGCCGGACGGTGGCTCCTCCAGACGTCCGGCGGCGATCCCCGCAGTTTGCGCGCTACGGAAGATTGGCTCGAGCGGATAGGCGGAGGTGATGCCGAGTCCATCTTTTCGACTCCGGTAAGGGTAGAACACTTTGAGCGATCCGTAGCTGCTGCCGCGGCAGACTCCGGGGATCTCCGCGAGTTGGTCAAACGGAGCGAAGCATACAGCCGGTTCGCGGTTTTCTGGCGCTTGGACGAAACCGGTTCGGCGGCTCCGTTGCCCTTTTGGGCGCGGCAGCCTCGTAATGCATGGGACATTCTTCAACGAGCGCCAGAGCCCTGGTTCCAAACCTTGTATTTCCAAAGTACGCAGCGGCCCGAATTCAGGGATCGTCTTCTCTGGAGCGCCGCTGGAACACGTCGATTGTCGACGGAGTCGGTTGTGTTCGGTGAAACTCTGGAGTCGCTCGACGGCGAATCCCCGGAGATCTCAGAGGTGATCGCGCGATGGCGATGCGGCGCATCCATCGGCGCCCCCTTGGAGCGTACCCGTCTCGCCCGCATCCTTTTCTATCTCGGCTTCGCGACGGAAGCCGCGGGACTCGCGATGCTGCCAGCCACGCCGCGCTGGAATGACGAAGATGCCTATGCAGCCTACACGCATTTGCTCTTGCGCTATCTGAACCGCGGCGGCGACGGTTACCTGAGCGACTGCGAAGAGGCCTATCGGCGTATGCCGGAGACGGAGGAGAGTCTGCGCACTCGTCTTAATGTTTGCATTCAGTGCGGGGCGTATTGCGGCCAAGCCCGCGATATCTCTGGAGCCTCCCTGTGGCGATCTCGAGGACTTCTCCTGTTGAATAGCATCTTGCATTGCGCCAGCTTCTCGAGCGCGGAACATCTTCTACTGGAGAGCCGTTTCTGGCGATTTGCGGCCTTTGTTCCCTTCCTGCGAGGAGAAAGTGACGCGTTAAAGCAAGAAGGCGATCTATACCTTATGAAAGCGCGCGAAGCCGCCGCCGGAGGCGTTTACGGTTTCGAAAACTTATACGCGGCCCTCGAAACACGGGCGCGCATCGCCGAGTGGATGGGCGATCTGCAGAGCGCCTTGGACTACCTGCAGGAACTCGCCACCGCGGTAGATCCCTGGGACGGGAAGGTCTGGCTCAACATAGGAGACCTTAAGCAGAAACTCGGCCGGTATACCGATGCTGCGGGCGCCTTCGTCAGGGCGGCGCGGTTAGGGCCCCCCACGAGCGATATCGGATGGTACCGGGCCGCCTGCTGCTATGAAGATCTCGGCGATGTCGAAGAGGCGGTTCGAAGCCATCTGCGCTCCTTGGCCAGTTATCCGCTCGGGAAATCCCCATTGATGGAAATCGCTCGACTTACTAAGATTACAGGCGACGCTTATCTTCGCTCTTGGGCGACCGCGGCTCTGAACAAGCTTTCGAGGACTTATACTCTTAGCCCCGGGTTAGAGGTGGAAATCGCGCAAGCGTTAAGTTGAAGCAAGCCTCGCGAGGGCCGCGCTCACATGCCTAGGGCGACTGCACGTGCGATGCAGCCGCCAAGCGAAGCGCCGTGCGGTAAACTTGCTTAGTGACAAAGTAGTGACAGATCCATCCGAAGCTGCGTAGAGCGACCACTGCATGGCCTGCAAACGGGTGAATCAAAGGCAGTTAGAAAACGGAGAGGTGGCTGAGTGGTCGAAAGCAGCGGTTTGCTAAACCGTCGTAGGCCTTTAAAGTCTACCGGGGGTTCGAATCCCCCCCTCTCCGCCAGAATCAAACTGGCTCATCGTTGCGCACCACGCCGTCGAGATCGACCAGATGCGATATTGTTCCGGATGTGATCTGTCGCGATTAGCCGGCGGTACGATCGTTCAGCACATTATCATCGGCCGATACCTCGGCGCTTGGCCCGAAAAGCATATTGCGGTAGCTAGCTACAATGCATGGCGAAGCGGTGAAAAAGGAGAATTATGCACGAACTTCGAAGAAGAGACTTCTTGGAGCGGATTGGGGCAGGCTGCGCGATTGGGGCACTGGCCGGAGCGAGCCCGTTGAGGGGTAATCCGTTGCAACTGCCGATCGGGTGCCAGACTTACCCTGTCCGCAAAATGATTGCACAGGACTTTCCGGGCACGCTCAAGCAGTTAGCCGATGCGGGTTTTCAAACGATCGAGCTGTGTTCGCCGGTCGGCTACGCCGATTCGGGGTTCGCGGTCGTCGGAAAATACAACGGCGCCGAGCTGAAAAAAATGCTGGGCGATTTGAATCTGGCATGCCAGAGTTCTCATTTCAGCATTGATGAGCTGAGAAAAGACTTACCGGGTAGAATCGCATGGGCGAAGGAGATCGGGCTTACTCAGATGATGGTTCCAAGCCTTGATGGACCAAAGCACCCGACGATGGACGATGTCAAGCGAGCGGCCGATGAATACAACCGAATGGCGGAGGCATCGCATCAGGCCGGAATCCAGCAAGGTCTCCACAATGAGGATTTCGAAATGACCACGGTTGACGGCAAGCGCACGTATGATTTGCTCTTTGACCTGCTCGATCCGAAGCTGGTGAAGTTTCAATTCCAGGTTTCGACCATAAGCCGGGGATATGACGCCGCCGATTACTTCATGAAGTATCCGGGCCGGTTCATCTCCATGCACGCGCAGGGATGGTCGGCGAAAACCCGGAAGATCGTGCCAATCGGCCAAGGAACGCTGAATTGGAAGCGCATCTTTACGGCAGCGAAGATCGGGGGGATTCAGAATTATTTCGTGGAGATGGATCTGGAGCTGATGCGCGAGAGTGTGCCCTATTTAAGAGCGCTCCAAGTGTGAAGCGCGTGGATGCGTGGTTATGTAATGCGGTATGGGCTGCGGACCGGAGGATCAACGTACTCGTTGGCTCCCTCTGAGCTGGTGATGCGCATTTGCGCCGTGTCCCATACGAGCAAGTCGCCGGGGCGACGCTGCGCAATGCAGCCGAGCAGAAACGCTTCCGTTACCGGGGCCTGAGTTTCGAAATTGGCGAGCGGAGCGGGGCCGCCCTTACACGCCGCAATCCACTGATCAATGGCAATGTCGTTGCCGTGATGCTCGGGGCTGGCCGGCGGAAGCACGTATTTGGGCGATTCGGGGTATACGCGCGGACGCTGTCCGTTGAATCCGGCGAGTAGGAAACCCTTGTCCCCAACGTAGAGAATGCCTTCGTTGTCCTCGCCTCCTTCAAAGAAGTGCTGGTCTTCTGCGCGCAAATTGTTCGGTCGCGGCGGCCGAAGACCGCCGTCGTACCATGACATGCGCACGGCAGGCCGTCCGTTTGCGGCGGGAAAGTTCAAATACACGATAGAGGCTTTCGGAAAGGTTTCGTCGTAACGCTCAGAGGTGCTTGCTTCGACCGAAACTGGCGGCGTCAGGTTCAGGATCTTGAAGACACCGGCGAAGCTGTAGCAACCCATATCCCCGAATGAACCGTCGCCGAAGTCGTACCAACCGCGCCAGACAAAGGGCAAATAGGCCTTGCTGAAAGGACGTTCCGGGGCCGGCCCGAGCCAAAGATCCCAATCAAGACCTGCGGGAACGGGATCGACAGCCGCTGGCCGATCGATACCTTGCGGCCAGAACGGCCGGCTCGACCAGTTGTGAACTTCGCGAACAGGTCCGATGGCTCCGTCCGCGATCCAGTCGGAGATCAGCTTGGTGCTCTGAGAGGAGGGGTTGTTCACGGTAAGCGATGTGGCGACTTTCATCTCTTTAGCAAGCGAGGCAACGCGGCGGGCATCGGCAATGTTGTGCGTCATCGGTTTCTGGCACAAGACGTGTTTGCGCCGGCGCATGGCGGCCATACTGATCGCCGCGTGCCAATGATCGGGGGTGGCGATATAGACGGCGTCGAGATCTTTTTCTTTCGCCAGTAGCTCACGGAAATCGTTGTAAGCGTTGCACCCTTTGTATGCACCCGAAGCAGAGTTGTTACGGGCGCCGTAGTAGGCTTCGACAAGACGGCGCGCGGGCTCGCGGCCTCCCATGCCAAGGCTGGTGCGGAATTCATGAGTGAGTTGGACCTGCCCAGGCGAACTAAGGTCCGCACCCCAGTTCTCATAGCCGGGGCCTAGCAATTGACGCGCGGCCTTGAGCAGCGCGTTGTTGTCGTACTCCACATAATTCATGGCGCTTTCGTTGCAATCGCAAACCGCGATGATCTGCGTATCGGGGCGCGCGAGTAGCTCCATCGTAATCACCTGGCCTTGCCGCCCGAGGCCGATGGAGGCGATCGTCACTTTGTCGCTCGGCGGGACGAACCCGCGGCCCAGAACGTGCCGCGGCACGATAGAGAAAGCGGCTGAGGCAGTAGCGCCACGCAGCACATCCCGGCGAGATATGTTCTTTGTCGTCATTTAGAGGAGACTGAAACAGCTTATAACATCGCACAGACGCGATGGGGCAGCGTGTTTTCTACGAGTTATGGAAGAGACGAACGGATGCCGGGGTCGAATCCCCCTCTCCGCCAGATCAAGCAAGAATCCTGATCGCTCCCGCCGCTCCAGCGAGTCAAACGGGCGGAGGCGTTATGGCAAAAGATAAGAAGTGTTCTCATCCAGCCTGTAATTGCCAGGCAAGGGAAGGCAGCGACTACTGCAGTCCTTATTGTGAGGCGGCGGGCGGCACTACGGAAATTCAGTGCAACTGCGGGCACCCGGACTGCTCGCTGCATAGCAGTGTATAAATCGTGAGCGGGACCTGGCGCGCACAGGGCGTTTACTGTCCGTTGTGCGGCTCTAAGAAAATGATCCGTTGCGAGTGCGCCGCACCCACACCAGGGCAGCGATTGCGACTCCGAGCGCCGTCAGCACAGCAGCCGGAAATGCGCCGGAACTGACAAGCTTCGGGTGGGACAGGCTTGTCAGATATGCGCCCCATCCCTCCTTGGCTGCCGCCGCGAACGGTTCCAGTTGCGAGTAATCGTCGCCCCAGGTGGTGTACATCAAACCGGTGATGCCGCGGATGCCGGCAGCCTGAGCCAGTTCCGTCCGTGCAGCCGCCGCGCCATCGCCCTTGTCGTAATATCCTGCGATTATTTGCTGATGTGCCAAAGGCTGACGTCGATCTTCTCCCGCGAACCAGGCGAGCGACTGGCTCAGATGTTCCAGATTCCAGTTCAAGATCGTTATGTTCGCCGGAACGCCTTTCCAGGAACCCGCGAGATTGCCTTCGACGTAGTAGTAATGATCCCGCGCATTGTGATACGGGTCGAACATGTCGCTCCAGACGAAGAGCCTTGCGCCTGGAAAAGCCGAATCATAGATTCGAGTCGATTCGCCCACGCTCCAGTCGAGTAGCTCCCCAGCCGTCAGATTCTTTGCGCGGCAACTGGCGCAGGAGTTCATTTGCCGAATCTCGTCGTACTGCATAAGAATGCCGGCCCCGCGCGGCAGCACTTCCCGAATCGCTCGCGCATTGCGCTGCTGCCACTCGAGGACCCCGCGGTCCGTCAGGCACATGGCCACTTGCACCAAACCGGGAATCGGAAAGACCGCGTAGAAGTCCATCGCGACGGTCTGGCCGGCCCGGAGACGAGTTCCCTGCGGCAGCGTCACGGGAGCAGGCTCGTGATAAAGGTCCGTGAACGGCGTTCGCGTGGAAGTCATGCGCGGATCAGTAACGCGCTCATAATCGGCGCCTTCGCGAAAGACCGTTTTCGGGTCAGCCGGATCGTATAGCTTCACCGGAGCCCCATCGCGCCGCACCACGTAGACCAGCGCAGTCTCCTCGATCTGAATATCGTCAAGCCACAGCGTTCCGGAGTTGCCTCCCCAGACCCCAAGATAGAGCCACGCGCGAGTGCTGTCTTGGCTATTGAAAGTAAAATCGAGCTGCGTCCAATCGTGCGAGCCGTTCGCCGGAATCGGCGCATTCAAGCGTTCTTTCGCGGCCAAAGCCTCATCCAGAACGCCGAGCTGGGCTAAGCCGCGAAAGTTCTCGGATTTGAAGAACAACCGGAGATGATATTGGCGCCAGGGCGTTACTGCCATCTGCTGGCGAAAGCGAGCGTTGCCGCGCGCACTGCGTATCACACCGGAGGCATGTCCGCTGTGCGCGATGGCGGTGTCGACTGCGATGCCGGCGTCACCTGTACTGAACCAATCTTTCTCGCCCGATTCAAACCCGGAGTTTACAAGGCCGCTGAAGCTGTTGATGAATCGCAGGCGCTTGCCCGACGGATCCACCTGAAACCGTGCGCCGACGATTCGTTGCGCCTCAGCCAAATTCGGATCAGCCTGCAGCGCGTCGTTGGCAAAGCCGAACGGCGCCACCGGAGCCATGATTTTCAAGCCTTTCGACGCCGCGTAGGCGATCGCCTTTCTGAGCCGCGCGACGTTTTCCGGAGGCCAAAACGAATCCGACATGAAGCTGAAGCTGCTGTCCCAAAACGCCACGCCCGTATACCCGGCGGCAACAGCGCGATCAATAAGCGCCTCGCTCGATTGGACCGCTTTTTCGTTCGTCAAATAGCTGTGGTGCCAATACCAGAGCTCTGGTCCGGCAGGAGCTCCGCACAAGGCGCGGACCGCAAGAAGAATAATGACGGCCAAACGGTTCATGCAAATGCGATTCTAGGTTGCCGCAAACGGCAGCGCGTAAAGGGCAGCTTAGTTTTCCGATTCCAGCCCCGCGCGCGCCAATAGTCTCCGCAGCGCGCCCTCGCCCGCCGCTCCATGCTGCGTCCCGGCGACCGTTCCTTCGCGATCGATGAGCACGTACAGCGGATAACCCTTGGCCTCGCAAATAGCGGCCAACGTGGTGTCTTCCGCTAAGACAATCTTCCACGGGCGGGGCGACGCCTCAACATATTTCTTCACCTTGCGCCGTGGCTCGCCCATATCCACCGCGAGCACCACCAGACCGGCTTTCTCGAACTCTTTAGTGACGCTCTCGAGCGCCGCTTCGTCTTTCTTGCAGTAAGGGCACCACGTCGCCCAAAACTGTATGAGCACGACTTTGCCCTTGAGCGAATCGCTGGTGTACTTCTCGCCATCCAGCGTCTTGGCTGTGAAGTGGGGTGCTGGATCCCCGCGCTCGATCGCCGCCGCGATGGCTGGAGCCGCCAATAATAACCACTGCACGGCCCCGCGCCGCGATAGTTTCCCCGAAATACTCATAGGGCTTGATCTTAGTCGAGTTCGCTGCGTGATGCAACCGGCGCCGGGATTCGAAGACCCTTGGCGCGCGATCGCCTACCTGTCTTTAAAGGTAATTACTATTCCTGTCTGTCGATGAACCTTACCAAGTTACTCACGCGGTTCTGCTGTTCGGCCGTGCGGGCACGCTGCTGCGCCTCGCCCGCATAGGTCCTTGCGTCCTGCAACCGGCGCAGCTCCAGGTCGCAATAAGCCATCGAAAAATACACCTCGAACGCCAGCTTTGGCTCAATCGATTTCAACTGTGAGAATGTCGAAACCGCCAAATCGAACTGCTTCGCGTTCGCTGCCGTAAAGCCAAGATCAAGGCGCGCCGGTTCATAGTCGGGATTCAATGCCAGCGCTCGCTCCAGCATGGGGATCACCTGGCTTGCCGGCGCCCCCGCGTCCTGCTGCAAGCGCGCGGAATTGTAAATCGTCACCGGATCGTTCGACTGCCGTTCCACGGCATTGCCGAAGTGTACCCGCGCCTCGTCTGTCTGATTCTTCCGCAGCGCCAGGTACCCCAGCGACTCCTCGAATCCAGCGTCACCTGGATGCGCGCTGGCTAGCTCGAGCACTTTGGCCTCTGCTTCCGGGCCCGCCGACGCGTTCGACGACAGCAGGTCCGCAACCGATAGATCCAGTTCCGCCTTAGGCAACGGCGTAACGGTTGCTTGCGCTAACGTGCTTTCCACTCGGATGTCGTATAGCAGAGCCGGCAGTGTTCTGCGCTGCAGGTACTCGTTCAGATCTCTCTCTACGTTCGAAAGCTCTTTACCATATACCACCCGCAGCACCTCAGGCACCGGCCGGCCCGACGATACCATCGACACAAACGCATTGAAACGCCTCGAATAGTCTTCCGATATCGCCAGCATGTGCGTCAAAGCCCAGCTTTCGGCGTAAAAGATCGGCATCCTATCGGGATTGTTGTAGTACGGCGAAGCGGCATCCACCGCAAACAGGGTTGCCAAGTCCAAACGGCGCTGCGCCGCCAGCGTGGCCAGCCGCCCCGGTTGTGGCAGTCCGATCAGGCATTGCTCGCCCTGCGGATTGAGCGTCGAGTAGAGCTCGGCCAAACCTTCATTCAGCCAAATCGGCAGTTTCAGTCCCGCATGGTCCATCACAAAGTGCGTGTACTCATGTACCGCAACCTCGTAGTGGCCGTTATTCAAGCTCCGCATCACGATGTAATTGCCACGCCGCCCGCGTTGATACATGGCGTAGGCGCCGGGCTTCACCAGGTACGATCTGTACTCGCTGTCCGAGCCCAGGTCCACGATCCTGACCGATTCGCCCAGGGTTGCTTGGCTAAAGCCTACCTGAAGGAAAAACGTTCGAGCCTGCTCGAAAATCCGCAGCGCTTCGAGCGCCTGCTGCCGGTCGAGCTGCGTGTCCAACTCGAAATGCGGAGCCGTGACTTTGATCCAACGCTCCGCCGAAAATGCGGAGCCCGAGAAAGCTAATAGAGCTATTAGCGTGGGAGTGAGTCGCACCGGAACTGTCTCCACTTGCTCTCATCGGCGACCCCAGAGTTCTCTTAGACCGATCCGAAAGATTCTCCTGGATTTTTCAGAAAAATCCTGCGAGAATTACATCTACATCCCACCCTATTGTGATAGTAACCAATGGAGGTAGGGCAGCCCTGAGCTTACGAAGATTCGTCGCAATTTTGTGGGTGAGCTTGGCTGTCGCGACCGCGCTGCGGTTTGCTGCCCGTCCTCGTCAACAAAATCTTAACTCTGCGCGTCTCGCGCCTCGACTGAGTCCCCCGGATCCCGGCCGACTTCCGCGCAAGATCTATCCGTACTCCGTGATTCCAGGAGGGGCGTATTCCGGCGAAGAGCTCGCCTTAGCGCGCCGCGTCGACCGCGTTGTCGCCGCGCACTACTCTGACTTTGAAACCGGCGCGATCACGGTTCGCACGCTCCCACAGGACACCTACCTGTACGTCTCCTATCGAAAATCCGACCGCGTTTACTGGACGGCCAACAAGCGCCGGATTCCGAAGGGCGAGAGAGTGCTGAGCGATGGCAAGAATATGGCGCGCACGCGATGCGGAAACCGGCTTTCGGAGACGCCGCAGCTCCCCATTGCGGCTGGTCCGCAACCCACCGAGACAGCTTTGAACGCCCCGGAGATACCAGCGGGTATCGAACTGCCGCAAGCTCCGCTGTTTGCACCGCTATACGATGCCCCGTCGCTGCCGATGGTAGACGCGCGCGAGCGGTCTTTTGCATTTCCCGGAGGCGAGACGGGTGCGAGTCCCCTCGGGGGAGCGTTCCCGGCTTCTGCTTTGAACTCGCCCATCATCGCGGTCGCCAGCCTGCCCTTTGGCGCCTTAGGCGCTCCAGCCAAGACACCTGGCGGCGGCTCAACCGGCCCCACGTCCGGCCCCACTCCAGGTGGTTCGGGTCCGGGTAGCGGTGGCCCGATTCCGGGTACGCCTGTTCCCGAACCAGAAACTGCGTTGCTTTTATCGGCTGGAGCCGCCCTTCTCGTCCTTCGGTGCCGGCGCGTCCGGCGCGGGCACTCAACTGCCGATTAAGGCAGCGATCTTGTCGTCGAGATAGCGCAGAGACAGCTCCAATATCTCCCGATACTTCGAATTTCTCGCTGCCGCCAGGTCCTGCATCACCCGGGTTCTTGAAAGCTCCAGACTTTCGCGTTCCCGCTGGCGGCGTAATTCGTCTCCGCTGAGCTGCGGCTGATGGGAGTGCGCCGCACGCGTTTCGGCTGCTTCAATCTGGGATTCGACAGCCTTACTTTCCCAGCCGCGTGCCATAGTTCTAGCTTGGCACAGAGTGCGTGAACGTAGAACCTGACTCGTGACGACGATATCCTAAGGAAGTCTCTCTTCTAGTATTGTCAATGACTATAGCAGCGGGTTTTTGTGCTTCTGACGGCATTCTAATCGGGGCCGACACTCTCCATACTGGGACCGGCGTGAATTTACACGAAAGCAAATTATTTCCCGTCAAAGCGGGCTGCGGCAAGGCCATCTTTTCAGCAGCGGGGGATGCAGAGTTTGCACAAGCCACAATTTACAAGTGTGCAGAGGCAATCAGATCCGCAGACCCGTCCTCCATCGGAGGACAGGCGGATCTGGCTAGGGTCATTTCACATGCTCTGGATTTAGAGTATAGACGCCTTGTTTTTAGACGACCAGATCGCCATCCAAGCTATCATTTCCAGTTGTTATTTGCTGTGTGGTCTCCGCGTGATGGCGCCGCCTTGTATTCGACCAGGGAAACATCTGTAAAGCCGTGCACAGAATACGTCTGCTTAGGGGCAGGCCTTTACCTGGGTCATTATTTGTTACGGCCGATGTATCAGACTGGAATGTCCTTACGAGACATAGCTCTCCCGGCGACTTATGCGATAGCGAAGGCGAAAGAATATGTGGAAGGATGCGGTGGTCACACAAATTTCATGGTGCTGAAGTCCGATGGCAGGATCGGCGACGTTTCGTGGCACATAACAGAGCCGGTGGAGAGGGCGCTCAAGGAATACGAAGCTACAACGAAAGCCCTTCTATTCTCCCTAGCAGACTCTAGCGCTGGTTTCGCCGCAGCTATGGAAACGTTCAGCGCCAAAATGGACGATTTAAGGACAACGGTTGGCGCAAATCTGCAGGATGATAGCGGGCTGATTAGGCGATGGCGTTCACTGTTTGAGAATCCCGACGAACGGTAACAACAGCCAAACATGCTGCACGAAACGCCGCCGCATCGCGGTAGTGGCAGCGGGCCCCAGATTTTAACGGATTATCCGACAGCAACCGTGAATTCGCGCCACGGAATCGCTTGAACAGGGACACGAGACAGAAACTGCGCGATGTCGCGCCGCCCAAAGTAGGTCGGAACTCCACCGGCATCCTGGGCCATCAATACGACTGGGGTACCTGGAAACACCCTAACCTGGAAGTTCGCGATCAATCGTTCCGCCTCATTCTTGTCCTGCAGAACGTGCGGCTTTACCGAGACGATTCCAAATGTGACACCTTGCTCGGTTACCTTAGCGCCTTGGAATTTCTGTACGAGCATGCGTCAGATCTATAACCTCTCAGCCATTATCGTTCACTATAGTAGCTCGCACAAAAAACCGGAGGGTAGAAATTTCACTTCACGCTGACTAGAGTTGTCGCAACGGGTACACCGAACCGTCAGTCGCCGGTGATCGAAACGGGCGTCTCCGGCTGGTGCTCCTCGTTATGGGCATAGCGCGCGCGGCTGCGCCGGTCTCGCATCGACCCCGGCCATTCCAGCCGCAAATCGCTGCACACCTCGTCGAGCATCGTCATCGTCGCGGTGCGTTGCTCCATCGCGAACGCCGTTACCAGCAGGTTGTCGCAAAGCAGGTTGATCAATCGCGGAATGCCGCGCGATCGTTTATAGACCTCTTCCAGCAGCTCCGGCGAAAAAATCTTCTGGTTCGGCATTCCCGCCCGTGCCAGCCGGGCCGCCACGTATGCCGCGCATTCTTCCGGAGTCAAGGGATCCAACGAGCAGCGCAGCACAATCCGCTGCTTCAGTTGCCTCAAATTCGGCGCATCCAGCTTGCGGTCCAGCTCAGGCTGTCCGGCCAAAATGATCTGCAACAGCTTGCCCTGCCGGTTTTCGAGATTGCCCAGCAGCCGGATCTCTTCGAGTACATCCCATTCGAGGTTGTGCGCTTCATCCACGATCAGAACGCACGTGCGGCCACGGTCGGTCTGCTGCAGCAACAGCGAATTCAGCGCGAACAACACGTCGGTCTTCGACTTCCGGTTACACTGCAGGTCGAAATCGAACGCCATCATTTCGAAAAACTGCTCAGGCGTCAGCCGCGAATTGAAGATGAATGCAAATTCTACACGCTGCGAGTCCAGATAGTCCCGCAAACACTCGAGCATCGTAGTCTTGCCTGTCCCCACCTCTCCGGTGAGGACAATAAACCCTTTACGGCTTCGTACGCCGTAAATTAAGTTGGCGAGCGCCTCTTCGTGCTGAGGGCTGCGATACAGAAACTCCGGGTCCGGACTGATATTGAACGGGTTCTCCGCCAACCCGAAATACGCGTTATAGATCGCGTTATGCATGCTTCGCTTCCTGCCGTCGACACCACGAGCGCAAGTCTGAATCCCGAAACCGGAACGACACTAACTCTTCCATCATACCTGGATCATCGGCAATTCCAATGCCAATCTTTCGCGGCAGTGTACTGGAACGTCGTCAGAGAAAAGGTCCCTAGACCGGACCTTACTTCTCAAATTGAAAGCGAACCCAACCGGGAACCGTCGCAGGTTGCCCGCCCAGGAACACAATCCGCCGCGTCTTGGGAAATGGCACTCCTTCGCGTAGCGCCTTGCCAAAGGCCGGGACCGAGCGCAGAATCTTGCGGTATCCTTCTTGTCCGGTATCCAGAAAACCGGCTTTAGAGAGGAATCCGCCTCCCCAACCCATGGAGGATACGCAGGTGTAGGGCGCATTTTGCGCTGACGCCAACTCAGCTTTCAACCCCTGAACCGCCTTCTGCAGCCCCGCGAGACCCGCCGCCTCCGCATAGGTTCCGTGCAAATCGAGTTGCGCTCCCGCGTGCTGATTCGCCGCATCGACAATCAACTTCAGGTCGGGAACGGATCGCCAACCCAGCGCCCGGACCAGTTCCTGATTCTCGAAAAACGTTCGCTCGTCCCACTTGCCTTCGAACACTGTCCCTGGCGTGGCCATTTCGGCAAACAACGGCGTTGCTTCTGAAACTCGCTGCGCGGGAACACTGCCCCGCCCCGCCACTTTCCAGACCAGTTGCGGCCGCTCGGGTTGCCGCGTGTCAAGCGACGCGACTCGTGTCAGGAACACCTTGAAAGCGGTCGCAGGCACGGGGCTACTGTCGGCAGCCGCAACAATCTTCACCTGTGAGGCGCCCGCGCTGGTCTCAGCTCCCTCCGCCACTCGCCGCGGCAGCCGATCGCCCTCTAACGAACCGGCGATCCGATCCATTGTGCCGGCCGACCAGCGTGTAAACACCAGTCCCGTACGCAGTGCTCCTTTGATAGCAGAGCCAGGCAGATAAGCTCCGTGATAGCCGGCCGCAAAGGTAGGGATGAACAAGGATTCCGACTGCGCCGCGTTCCATATAGCTGTCGATTCCGGGCTCTCGAACGGAATGCGACGTTGCGAAAAATTCTGCGCGAACCCGCCCCAGGATGCGAAATCCAACTTGGTAGCTTTGCGCAATTGCGCCAGGTAGCCGTCCAGACGCGGCCCGCTCGACAGCAGCTTGAAAATGCGCGGCTGGTCGAGAACGTTCACCTGATCTTTCCACACCATGTAATCGATCGGCGCAAGCTCCCGTCCGTCGCCTACCAGCAGCGGCGTGAGCGCCGTCACTTTATACCTCATCTTCAGGCCGCTCCTCCGCGCCCGGAACCGCCTCGACTTCCTCGCTCGTCGCACTCGCCGCCTGCGGCTCCGCACATGGCTTTTCTTCCAGGGCTTCTTCGTCGCTGGGGGTTTCTACCGGCCCCTCGGCAAGCGACCGCGCTTCCGGCAGTTTCAACGCCAACGCAAATCCTGACCGATAGACAGGATGCGGAAACCCCTCCGGAGCAACGTCTATCGCTGCGCCTGAAGGTTCGCCCTGCGCCGCGATTACGGACCCTTCGACAATCATCCGCACGGTTTTCTTCTGCGAGCCCACTGCAGCCTCGCTCTCGACGCGCCCTCCGCGCGTCGTGACCCGGTAATCGCCGCGCTTCCAATCGACCTCATCGGTACCCGATCGCGAATAGATCGAAAGCAGCCAATACAATGAATTCTCAGCCTCGCCGTTCGCCCCGTGATTTCCATTCCTGCTTCGCCCCAGCTTCGGCATCAACAACGCCGGCCACGCTCCGTGCTGAAATTCCGGCGTCGCGGCATGCCCCCACCCGCTGCTTCGATGACCTCCAAAACCGCTATCCGCCAGCAGTCGAAACGCAGCAATTACTCGATCGCTCCACGCCGTATATGCCTCGCCGCCTTCGAAGCGCGCCACCGCCCACAACCCCGCGCCGGCTTCGAACTCGACCCCCGCGCAACTCTGCGGGTGCACAGCCGCACCCGTCACGCGATCCACAGCGCCGCGGCTCCTGGTCACCTTGCGAAATGGACTCGAACTCGGCCGGTCCCGCCGCAGCAAGCACCCGCTTTCCGCATCCGGTAGCCACTGATCCGCCAGGATATTTTGGCCGGTCAGAATTGATTCGATGACGCTCAGGGGAACGAAGCGCGCCGCATTCCAGCGAATCTTGCTCAGAAAAACCGGGCTCGATGTGGTCACCAGCGTTGCCGGCGGAGGCCACAACGTCGCAGGCGGCGGCGCAAACAGACTCTCGCCCTGATACGGGAACAGCGAGCTGAATACGACCGCCGATTTGGTGGCGCGCGCCGTCGCGTCGAGCCAGGCTTCGAGCCACCCCAACTGCCGCATCGCCTGCGTGACGGCCGAATAGACGCGGTCGCTGCGAAACAGAGCATCGATGCGATCGTGCCCGCCATCTCCCGGACCAAAACGCCACGGACCCGTGGGCCGCAGCCGGATCAAAACCGCCGGTTGCATCTACCCAAGCTTCTCGGCAAAATCGTCGGCGCCGGCCAATTGCTGTAACGCTGCCAGGTCTCCGCCGGCGAGCAGTCCCGCTTCTTCGGCTCCTTTGGCGTAATACTCCTTGCCGCGCCACGTCAGATTCAAACCGCT
>DATJUG010000091.1:0-14788 GCA_035502635.1 Bryobacteraceae bacterium | reverse complement strand
CGGCATTGACACGTTCAAGAACCACCGAAGGCGGGATGCGGTTCGGCGCGGTGTGCCCGGCGTCAATGGATACCACGCCTTTCGCGGTTGCAAGCCAGATGGTGTTGCGGTGGTCTTTCCAGACCGTAGGATGGCCGCCGGTGCTGAATTCATTTACGGGCAGGCCATCGCCTGTGCCATAGGAACTGATCGAAACCGCGTCCCTCTTGCCCTCGGCGTAAGCGTCCAGCTCACTCCTGGATGCGCGAAAAAGTCCGCGCGGGGAGGCGATCCACAACTGGCCATTCGAATCTTCTACAATGCCAGTTACCGTTTTCGGCAATCCGAGTGTCGGCGGAAACTGAAACGCATGTTGACCTGTAAGACGCGTGAGTCCTCCAGTCTCGGCGCCGATCCAGAGTACGCCGCGGGCATCTTCAAAGAGCGACGTAATCGCATCCTCGCGCCTGCTCTCAAGCGATGCCGGACGAGTAACTCTGCCGCCCCTGAAACAAATAAGTCCTTTTAACGTTCCTACCCACAAACATCCATCCTTACTACGTAAGATGGCGCCCACCAGATCGCTCGGCAAGCCATCGGCGGTCGTGTAGTTGGTCACCCGCCCACCTATATAATGCGCCATGCCGCGACGCGTTCCCATCCAAAGGGAACCGTCCGTGTCGGTGTAAATAGATCGAATGAAATCATCCGGGAGTCCATCGGCGGAAGTTAGCGACTGCACATGGCCTTGGTGGATTATATTCAAGCCATCCGGCGTCCCGGCTAGTAAGTCGCCATGAGAATCACCGGCAATGGATAAGATGACATCGCTCGAAAGGCCATTCGCCGTTGTGAAGCTGGAGAACGTTTGGCCATTGAATCGCCGCAGACCGTGGCCGTTGGTACCCGCCCACAAGATTTCTTGCGCGTCTTCATATACGCATCGAATCAGATCATCGGGCAGACCCTCGTCCCGGCCGAAGTTTCTAAATCTCCGGTCGCGAAACACGGTAACTCCTCCAGCGTCGGTTCCCACCCACATATTGCCTTCACGATCCTCCAGGAACGAAAGAATCGAGCCGTGTGAGACCGGATCGGGAGACCCGATAGGAAAAACTTTGCCGCCGATGATCCGGGCCGCACCCGTTTCGGTTCCGACCCATATGGTTCCCGTGCGGTCTTCACTGAGCGCGGTCACATTGCCGCTCGCCAACCCCGCCGGGAGTTTTATCATCTTCGTGCGTCCATTTTCATGAACCGTCAGACCCCCACTAGCGCTGGTCCACAAGCGGCCCAGCCGGTCCGTCACGGCGATCGTTGAAACATTGCCGTTAGGGGCGTTCCTGAATCGGCCGTCTTGAAAAAGCGCAGCGCCTTCCGCAGTGATCACCCGCAGAGCGCCCGCCGCATCCTGAAACAGGGAAAGTACATTGTTGCTGGGCAATCCCTGTTCGGTTGTGAAGGCGCTGAATTTTCCGTTCTGCAGCCGAGCCAATCCATCCGCGGTCGCGATCCAAAGCGACTTATCGTTTCCTTCCAGCAGACAGCGAATGTTGTTGTTCCTCAGTTCCGCCGTGTTCTCCGAATCGAAGACCACAAACTTGAGGCCGTCGAACCTGGCCAGGCCGCCTTCCGTCGCAAGCCAGATGTAGCCATCGCTGGTCTGCACGATTGAATGAACCGAGTTCTGGGGCAAGCCGTTTTCCGTTCGCCAGGTCTGATATTCGTAGGCGGCGGGCGCACCGGCGTCTGGAGCCGCGGGACGGGCAAAACCGGCGAGGACGGTGAAGAGCACCGGCAAACAGAGACCGGGCAGAGTGCGAGCTCGCATTTTAGGGATATCAGATCCAGTTTAATTCGAAGGCATTCTGCGCCCTGCGCCTCTACATTAACGCCGAGCGCGAACTGTCCGCCGCGAATGATCGCCTGAAACTGAGGCGAAGTTATCACGTTTGTGTCGCCTCTACGCCAGAAAAGCGCCCTCGTCTTAATTGCGATAACGTGGGAACACGCGAAGGGCCGTGTTAGCGGCGCTTGGTGTCTCATTAAGAAGTTTTGATCTTCGAGGTCATTCAAGCTAAACAAACTGCTCGCATGAAACCGGAAGAATTGCCGAACGTCAGTGAAGGGAAGAGGGGACAGCGGGGATTGCTGCGCGCCGCCGAACACCTGAGCGAGTCGAAGCTAAGGGAGACAAAGCTAAGCGGTAGTGTCGTCATCGGTGAGCTGATTCGCAACATGGAGCTTGGCCGCTTCGAACTGGCGTTTACCGTGCTGATGCCCTGCGCCTTCACCGTCTACTTAAACCCCGAAGACCACGCGATGCTGAGTGGGGTATTCGAACTGGTGGTCGAAGATGCGCGGCGAGCGCTGTGCGCGCGCGTAGCGGAGTTGAATGCGTCGCGCTCCGTGCTGGGCTTTAAACGGCGCAACAAACCTGGGAAAGAACATAAGATCGCATGCCGCGATTGGATGATCGAATTCCTGCCGGATGCGGAAGTTCCGCTCGGAGACGTCGAGATTCATTCCGAGTTGAACGAAACAGCGCAGCCGGGATTTCGCGGGATGAAGACGACGCTCACGGATCGCGAGCCTTCGGCTGCCGTACATCGCACAACCGGCGCACGGAATGAGACGCGAAGGCCGGTCGACGCGCTCTATGCCGAGATACGCTATGAAGACGACTCGGGTCCGCAATTGTATCTGGTGACGCAGAACCAGGTGCGGGTTGGGCGCGGCGGAGACGACCAGCCGATGGACTTGGCGCTCTACACGAGCGACGAAGTGTCCCGAGAGCATCTGACGATTCGGCGCGATGCGGCCACCGGCGTTTTCTTCGTAACTGACATGAGCACTAACGGCACGTGGGTGGACGGCAAGCGGCTGCGCAAAGGAGTCGAGGAACTATTGCCCAACCGGGCGGAAATCGGCGTGGGCGAAGTGCTCACGTTGGCGTTCGAAGCGCGGCGATGAAATTCCTATACATTGCGCACATCCCGTTCGTGCTGCTGTTCGCAGGGTTCGCGGCGGTGTTCGTATGCGCCAACTGGCGAGGGCGGAAGCGAAGATGAAAACCGCCGCGGCTTGGCGCGCCGGGGTGGCAACGGATCCCGGCCTGCTGCGAACCGTCAATGAAGACCGTGCATTGGTGGACGACACGCTTGGGTTGTTCTTGGTGGTGGACGGCTTGGGTGGCCATGCTGCCGGTGAGATGGCAGCCGAAACTGCTGTGCGCGCCATTACGGGACACTTGGAATCCGCGGCGCTCGAGGGCCGGCCGGACGTAGAAGAGAATATTCGTCGCGCCATTACCGAAGCGAACAACCAGATTTATTTGTTGGCGCAGCAGAATGAAGACTGGCGCGGCATGGCCTGCGTGCTGACGCTGGCGGTGGCCGACGAAGATCGCGTCACGGTTGGGCACGTGGGAGATTCACGCCTTTACCTGGTCTGGAACGGCAATCTTCGAAAACTTACTTCGGATCATTCGCCGGTCGGCGAGCAGGAGGAGCATGGCGAGTTGACCGAACAGGAGGCGATGCAACACCCGCGCCGCAACGAGGTGTTTCGGGATGTGGGATCGCAGCCCCATGAGCCCCACGACCAGCAGTTCATTGAGACCAGAAGCTTCCGGTTCCGGCAGGATGCGGCGCTGCTGCTTTGCAGTGACGGGCTGAGCGATGTGTTGACTTCGGGCGAGATCAGCGGGATCGTCGAGCGCTATGACGGCGACCCGAATAGCACGGCGCGGCAGTTGGTGGAAGCGGCCAACTTCGCGGGCGGCAAGGACAATATCAGCGTGGTGTTCGTGGCGGGCGCGGATTTCCTCGGAAGCGATTCGAACACCCTGGTAGAGGTTCGTCCGCGCCACGCCGCGACTCGCATGCGGGAGCCCAAAGGTCGCTGGCGCGGCATCGCTCGCAACGCTTTGCTGCTGATTGTGGGAATGATTCTGGGCATCCTGTTGTGGACTGCGCTCGAGCGTTTCACCGGGCATGCATCCACGGCGGCGCCTGGCGCCGGTCATACGCAGAAAGACGGCGGCGTGAAGGGCTGGAGGCCAGCGCCTAAATGATGCCGGCAGAGAGCAGCGCGACGATCCAGACCCAAACCTTGGGCAAGTACGAAATCATCCGCAAGCTCAGCCGCAGCATGACCGACGTGTACCTGGCGAACGATACCGAGGCGGATCGCCTCGTGGTTTTGAAGCTCATCGAGCATTCCCGCGATGATTTCACCCAATTGGTGATTGAAGCCGAGCGGCGCGGCGCGCAACTGCAGAAGCAATTGCATGAGATCGATCCACGTATTCTCGAAATTTACGAATACGGCGAACACAACGGCTTCTCGTTCGTCGCCATGGAGTATTTCGAAGGGAGAACCCTGGCCGAGATTCTGCGGGCTGAACGCAGAATGGATTCGAAGCGAGCGGCGCGCTATGCGGCGGAGATTTGCAGCCAACTCAAAACTCTGCACGCTTTCGTTTCCGATGTAGATGGGCGCAGAACCGCGGTGGTGCATGGAGACATCAAGCCGTCGAACGTGCAGATCGGGGCGAAAGATGAGTTGCGGCTGCTGGATTTCGGCATCGCGAAGGTCATCACCTACACGCACAATCTGACGCATCACAATCTGGGCAGCCCGAGCTACTGCTCTCCGGAGCGCATCAGCCGGGCGCAGGTGGACTTACACGCGGATCTGTGGGCGGTCGGCGTCACGCTGTATGAGATGGTTTCGGGCATGCCGCCATATCAGGCCCAAAGCACGCGAAAGCTGGAGAACCTGATTCAATCGAAGCGGCCGCCGCGCGCGCTGCCGGAGAATTGCCCAGCGCCCTTGAAAGCGATCATTTCGAAGGCGTTGGCAGCGGACATTCAACAGCGGTACACATCGGCCGAGGCGTTCGAGAGCGATCTGCGCGCCTTTGAGGAAGGCCGTCCCACCTCAGCCGAGCTGGGGCCGATCCGGTCTTGGAACGCCAACGCGACAATTGACAAACATCCGGCAGCCGGTGGCGCGGCTCGGGAGAATGGCGCCACTAGGGTCGTTTCCAAAAAGCCCGCGCTGCCTGCGGCGAAACCGCGCAGGCACATCATCAGCATGGCGATCGCACTGTTAACGGGTGTGCTGGTCGGGCTGCTGATTTTCATTCCCATCAGTTACTATCGCCGCTTCGCTGCCGCCAGTGCTCCGCTTCTCGGCCCGAGAGATTACGCCCACGCGGGGCGTCAGAATCTCGCTTCCGATTGGAACTTGTATCAAACATTGAAGCAGCAATTCAGCTTTCTCGGCGAATACACACCCGTGCATTCCGTGGAGGGACCGCTGCATGCAAGCCTGATCGCGGGCGCCGATAACATCCTCGATAGTTTTCGTCACAGCGCAGATGGCCGGCTCAGCGATTTCAATTGGGCGCAGGCGCGTCTGTGTCTGCGGCATGCGCTCGAGATCGATCCATCAGATGCAAAGTCGAAAGGCGAGTTGGCGCTGTGCAACGGCTATATCGAATTTAGCGACACCCCGGATGCTCAACGCGCCGCCCAGAGCGCGGTGGACTTTCGCGACGCTGAGTCTTACCTTCCGAGCTCGCCCGATCCGCATCTCGGATTGGCGCGCGTGGCGGTGTACGGATTTCACAATATCGGGCAGGCGCTTGCGGAATTTCATCAAGCAGGGGAGTTAGGATACCAACTCGGTCCGCGCGAGGCGGAACAGCAGGCGGACGGGTACCTGTATCGGGCGCAATCCGAACTTGCGCGTGCAAAGACAACGTCGGCAACGGCAACTCAGGAACGCGCTAGATGGCTGCAGGCCGCTAGGAGCGATATCGAGCGTGCCCGTGGGTTGTATGAGCCGCTGTCGGGTTTCTCTAATGTGGATTCGGATCTGGAGCAAGTGTATGCCGCGAGCGGCGAAGAGAAGGCGCTCGAAGCCGAGCTTCACCCGGTAGCGCACAAGACGCGCTCTACCAAGCGCAGCACGAGTTCACGGCGATGGCGGTAACCAAGACCTGGGAGGCGAGGACTGCGGCGAGCGTTCGCGTCGCGGAAGAATTCAAACCGGCGGAACGGCGTCGCGAGACTTGGTGGCTGGCCGGCGCTTCAGCCGTAGTGGCGTGCGGCTTGGCGCTGGTGCTGATCGCGAAGACACAGGATTTCCCGGACTTGCGTAGCCGGTTGGATCGTGGCGAGTTGCTCAACCTGAACCAGGTGACGCAGCCGGAGCAGTTGTTGCCGGTGCTTCAAGTGATTGCGGACGCGAGCGAGCGGGAAGCCATTGCCGAGCGCTTCTCCAGCTATCTTCAGGAGCACCGGCCGGCAGCGAACGCCGGCGTGCTGGCGCGGATTCGGCTGAGCGGCGTCGCCGGGGCGCCTGCGAAATTCTGGTTTCCGCTCGGCAGGGTGAAGCCGCTGGTTGTGGTCCGCACGCCGGGTGATTTCTTGCGCGCCTATCTCGAATGGACTTTGCTTTACCTGGCGGCGTTCTGGCTGGTGCATCTCGCGTGGCGCTGGCGCCGATTCCGGGGCGACCCGGCCATTCTTCCGGCGTTGCACATGCTGACGGGCATCGGGTTGATCCTCATGGTCAGCTTGCGCGATCCGCTTCGTGACACGCTCGAGTTCCAGAAGTTTGCGTGGGGCGTAATCGCGGGTTGCGCGGTCCTTCTGCTGCCGCTGCTGCGATTGTTCGATTACCGGAATTTTTCGCGCTGGGTCTATACGCCGTTGCTGGGCGCATTTGCGTTGTTCGTCGCGCTGTTGAGGCTCGGGTCAGGGCCGACAGGCAGCGACGCCAAGGTGAACCTGGGGCCGTTTCAGCCGGTGGAGGCGATCAAGGTTCTGATCGTGTTCTTCATGGCGGGTTACTTTGCGAGCAATTGGGAACGCCTGCGAGATCTGCGCGAGAAAGTGCTCGTTCCGCGCTGGCTGCGCTGGCTGGAGCTTCCGAGAGTCAGCCACGCGTTGCCCGTGATGTGCGCGGTCAGTTGCGCGCTGGTCCTGTTCTTTGTGTTGAAGGACATGGGACCAGCGTTGGTGATGGGCTTTGTCTTCTTGACCATGTTCGCGGTTGCGAGAGGCCGCGCGGGATTGGCGCTGCTGGGAGTCGTGCTGTTGATTGCGGGCGTGGTGATCGGCTATCACTACGGCGCGCCACACACCGTGGTGGAGCGGGTGGACATGTGGCTTTCGCCGTGGAACAACGATGTGCGCGGCGGCGAACAACTGGCCCATTCACTCTGGGCTTTTGCAACCGGAGGCCCATGGGGTTCAGGGCCGGGTTGGGGTGATCCCAGCCTGATTCCGGCCGGACATACAGACCTGGTGCTGCCATCCATCGGCGAAGAGTGGGGTGTGCCCGGTGTGGTGGCGGTATGCCTGTTGTTCGTGCTGCTGGTGCATCGCGCGTTTCGAATCGCATTGCGGGCGCCGGACGAATACGGGATGTTTCTGGGCGTCGGGCTCGGGACGCTGATTGCGCTCGAGATGCTGCTGATATCCGGCGGCGCGCTGGGCGCGATTCCCTTGTCCGGCGTGGTGTCGCCGTTTCTGAGCTCTGGCAACACGGCGATGCTCGCGAACTTCTTCATTTTCGCGGTGCTGCTCGGTATCTCGAATCAGACTGCGCGGGCGGAGGCTGTAGTCGCCGAAACCGAATCGTCTGAAGATCTCTCGCCGATCTTCCGCATGCCGGTGCGTGTGGCTTCGATCGCGTTGGGCGTATGCGCAATCGCGCTTGTTGCAAGAGCGGTTTCGATTCAGGCGCTGCATGACCGCGAACTGCTGATCAAGGATGCATTCGTATTCGCGCAGGACGGCGTAAAGCGGCCGCAGCACAATCCGAGATTGAACCTGCTGGCGGCTTCGATTCCGCGCGGCAATATTTATGATCGCAACGGCGTGCTGCTGGCGACCAGCAATTGGGCGGAGCTGGACAAACGGCGAGCAGATTATCAAAAACTCGGCGTCAATATCGATCAGTGCTGTTCGCCGCTCGATTCGCGCCAATATCCATTCGGTGGCACGACCCTGCATCTGCTGGGCGATTGGCGCACGGGCGAGAAGTTCCATGCCACGAACGCGTCGCTGGTGGAACATGATTCGAATGCGCGGCTGCAAGGCTATTCGGACTACCGGGATCTTGCGCCGGTAGTGCGATACCGCCATCAACGCGCGAATCCAATGCTGCAAGCGCTGCTCGCGCGCGACCGCGACGTAAATACGACGATCGACATCCGCCTGCAACTGGCGGCCTCGGAGATTCTGCGGAATCGTTTGCAGGCAGGAAACAAGAAAGGTGCGCTGGTGGTGATGAATACGGCTGGCGATGTGCTTGCGCTGGTGAGTTGGCCCGCGCCGGTGTCGCGCGACCCAGCCAATCCCGATGAGCTGCTGGATCGCGCGCGATACGGCGAGTATCCACCCGGCTCGACATTCAAGCTGGTAACCGCCATTGCGGCGCTACGCCTGGATCCTAAGGCGATGCAGCACACTTATTCGTGCAAGCGCTTGGGCGATGGGCGCGTGGGCACCGTGATACCCGGATGGCGGCGTCCGGTTCGCGACGACATCGAAGACCATGCCCACGGAACGCTCAATATGGCCAGCGCGATTACGGTTTCGTGCAACGCGTATTTCGCGCAGCTCGGTGTCTACAACGTGGGTGCTAAGGCGCTGCACGACACAGCGGAATCGTTTGGTATACCGGCAGGCGACATCGCCGATGTGAAACAGATGCTGCCGTTCGCCGCTTACGGTCAGGGTCCGGTAGTGATCACTCCGTTCAAAATGGCGCGTGTTGCAGCGACCATTGCGGCGGGCGGGTTCATGCCGCAAGGCCGATGGGTGTTGGACGCAAGCAACTCGCGGACGGCGGCGCCGGTTTCGCTCGTCGCGCCGGATTCGGCAATTTTTCTCGCGAATGCAATGCGATCTGTCGTCACCAGTGGGACGGCGAGAACGGCGATGAACGGCATCGACGTCAGTGTCGCCGGGAAGACCGGAACAGCGCAGTTGGATGCGGGCGAGCCGCACTCGTGGTTTGCGGGATTCGCGCCGTACGATGCGCCAGTGGAGAAGAGGATTGCGTTCGCGGTGGTGGTGGAGCATGGTGGATACGGCGCCAAGTTCGCTGCGCCTGTTGCGCGCGAGGTCATTGAGGCGGCGCAACACCTGGGGATTGTGGCGTCGGAATCGGGGAGATGAACCGGTGGCTATTTCCAACGTGATTGAGAAACTGGGACGGGCAATTTTCGAAGCGCCCTTCAGCGGCGGCCGCATTTCGAAAGATGCGCCGGAACTCGCCGAGATTCGACTGGCGGTTCTGGACGCCGTGAAAGCGAAAAGCCATCGCGCGAGCGGGAAGCACGTGTTTCCGTATAACGTCGTGCGGGTCGAACTGCTGGGCGTCCCCCAGCAAGAAGCGGCTGTTTTTCAGAGCGATTTCCTCAGCAGCTATCTGGCGGATGAATTGAAGACAGGGCTGAAGAGATCGAGCTATCGCTTTCCGGCTGAGCTGCGGGTCGAGATTCGCACCACGCCGAAATTGCCGATGCCAAACGAGAATTGGCTGGCCGTCGAAACCGAGCTCGAAGACCACAAGATCGAGGAACCATCACCGCGCACGCGGCGCCCGGCCAAGTTGATTGTCATCCACGGAAGCGCTAACCACCAGGAGCTGTTGCTGTCGAAGGTGAGAACCAATATCGGGCGAACGGCGGAGGTGTTTCGAGAGGCTGGACCGTCGCGCCGCAACGACCTTGTGTTCACCGAAGACAACGAGATCAACCGCACCGTCTCGCGCGAGCATGCGCACATCGTTCACTCTTCAAAAACCGGCGAATATCGCATCATCAACGACCGCTGGTACAAGGGCGAAAAGAGCTGCGGCATCTGGATCGTGCGCGACAGCCTTAGCCAGCCGGTACATCGCGGAGTGCGCGGCACAGTGCTGAAACCGGGAGATGAGATTCATCTCGGGAATGCGGTGCTGCGGTTTCAGGCGAAGTAGTAGCTACCGGAACTCTTCCTGCAATTTCTCCAGCGCGGCGGCGCCCGGGCATAGCTTTTCGAACGGCAAGCGCGAGAGCGGGGTATCAGAGGTGCGGTTCAATTCGTGCAGATCGGCCGCTGTGGCATCGATGAAGAGCAAGCCGGTGATGATTTCGCCGCTCTTCTGCTGCTCCATCAAATAAGAGATGACCTTTTGCCGATTCGTCGGGTCGTAGCCTTCAGGAACGGACTTGAATTGCAGCACGCTGCCGTCATGCATGGTGACGTGAGTGGCACCGTTCTGGCCGATGGTAGCGAGAATTTCTTGCGCGGGCGGGACAAAATCGGTTTCGGTCGCCTTCAACTCGTGATTGCGAGTGTAGAGATAGCTTTTGGTCGAGCCGGAATGGTCGTTGAAGGTGACGCAGGGCGAGATGACGTCGATCAGCGCGAGGCCTTTGTGCGCCAGCGCGGCTTTGAGAATGGGCACAAGCTGTTCTTTGTCGCCTGAGAACCCACGAGCGACGAACGTTGCGCCGATCGAGAGCGCCAGCAGCACGGGATCGATGGGCGCCATTTCGTTCGGTTCGCCGCGCTTGCTCTTCGAACCGACATCGGCGGAGGCGGAAAACTGTCCTTTGGTGAGACCGTAGACGCCGTTGTTCTCAATCACGTAAACCATGCGGACGTTGCGGCGAATGGCGTGGCACATGTGCCCGATCCCGATCGAGAGCGAGTCGCCATCGCCCGAGATGCCGATATAGGTGATGTCGCGGTTGGCGGCAACCGCGCCGGTCGTGACGGCGGGCATGCGCCCATGCGCGGAGTTGAATCCGTGCGCGCCGTTCACGAAATACGCGGGAGTCTTCGATGAGCAGCCGATGCCGCTCATCTTGGCAAGCAAATGCGGCGGCATCGAGATCTCCCAAAGCGCGCGCACGATGGCGGCCGTTATGGAATCGTGACCGCAGCCCGCGCAGAGCGTCGACATCGAGCCTTCGTAATCGCGAATGGTGAGGCCGAGCTGGTTGCGCTGCAGGCTCGGATGAGTGGCGACTGGCTTGACGATGGAAGGCATCTTATATTTCACCGCGCACAACGGGCACCAATGCGCTAAAGCGAAGACGCCCTGTGCGCTCACAATCATTCAGCTCACTCATGATTCCGTCCACCACGTGACGCGCACTCAGTGGGAATCCGCCATAAACGAGTACGGATCGAAGCCGGTTCTTGGGCACGCAAGTCTCGAGCGTAAGCAAAGACCGGAGCTGCGCATCGCGATTCTGCTCGACGATAAAGCAGATATCGTGCTCATAAAGGAACGCTTCGACACTTGAATGAAACGGGAAACCGCGCACGCGCATGTAGTTGGCGCGAATGTCGCGGCCGGCCAGCAGATCAAGCGCTTCGCGTACCGCTGGATCACAGCCGCCCAAAGAAATCACGCCGAAACGAGCGTCATCACGGCGGTCGACTTCGGGTAAGGGAACAAAATTCGCCGCTGCCTTTTGCTTGCGCGCGAGACGATCCACCACTTCCTGGTATTCGGCCGGGGTCTCGGTATACCCGCCGAATTTGTTGTGCCCGGACCCGCGTGTCACGTAGGCGCCACGGGCGTGAACGCCTGGAACGGTGCGCGCCGCGACGTGATTTTCGTCTTCGCCGAAGTACCGGTAGAACTTGGGCATGTGCTCAAGTTCCTGTTCTGACAGCACGCGGCCGCGATCTGGCCGGTACGAATCGTCCCAGGTGAGGCGCGGCACCACCCAATCGTTCATACCGATGTCGAGATCGGAAAGCATGATGACCGGTGTTTGAAAACGCTCAGCCAGATCGAATGATTGCGCCGCGAACTCAAAGCACTCCGACGGATTGCTGGGAAACAGCAGAATATGTTTCGTATCGCCGTGGGAAGCGTAGGCGCACTCCATCAGATCGGCTTGTTGGGTGCGAGTGGGCATGCCGGTGGAGGGTCCGACACGCTGCACGTCGATCACGACGGCAGGAATTTCCGAATAGTAGGCGAGACCGAGCAGCTCATTCATCAGCGAAATGCCGGGTCCTGCCGTAGAGGTGAACGCACGCGCGCCGTTCCAGGACGCCCCAATAACCATGCCGATGGCGGCCAGCTCGTCTTCGGCCTGCAGGATCACGTAATTATTGCGTCCAGTCTCAGGATCGCGGCGGTACTTCTCGCAGAACTGCCGGAACGCATCCATGACGGACGTTGCGGGCGTGATGGGATACCAGGCGGCGACGGTTGCGCCCGCGTAAATGCAACCAAGCGCCGCGGCGGTGTTGCCGTCGATCAGAATCTTGTCGTGATTTTCATCCATCTTTTCGAGATGGAACGGCAGCGGGCACTCGAAATGCTGTTTGGCGTGATCGTAGCCGAGCTGCAGAGCGCGGCGATTCGATTCGCGTAGCGCTTTCTTGCCGGCGAAGCGCTCATCAAGCAGGTCTTCGACAATCTGCATGTCGATATTCAACAGCGCCACCAACGAGCCCGCATAAGCGATGTTCTTCATCAGTATGCGAGCGCGGGAATCGGCAAACGCCTCGTTGCACATGCGCGCGAGCGGGACGGGTAGAAAGTGAATATCCTCGCGCTGAAGCGAGCTATCGAGCGGCCACGTGGAATCGTACAGCACATAACCGCCCGCCCGCACTTCCTGGATGTCGCGCGCATAGGTCTGCGCGTTCATTGCAATCATCAGGTCGTAATCCAGCGCGCGAGCCGTGTATCCGTCCCGATTGATGCGAATTTCATACCAGGTGGGCAGGCCTTGAATATTCGATGGAAACAGATTCTTGCCCGACACCGGAATGCCCATGCGGAAAATGGCCTGCATGATGAGCCCGTTCGCGCTTGCAGACCCGGTTCCGTTGACGTTCGCCAGCTTGAAAGCGAAATCGTTTATGCCGCTACGCTGTGGATGCACGCGTGTTTGCCTAAGCTCCTTGGACCTGCATAGAAGCTGCGCCTGCGTAGGAAATGAGAAGCTCGAACTTTTGCATGTCCCAGGCCGCGGTCGGGCAACGCTCGGCGCACAGGCCGCAATGGACGCACACGTCTTCGTCCTTGGCCATAATTCTTCCGGTCTGCGGCAGCGGCGATGAAACGTAGAGCGCTTGGTCCAGGTTCGCGGCGGGTGCGGAGAGGCGTGTGCGCAGATCTAACTCTTCACCATTGCGCGCGATGGTGAGGCACTGCACCGGGCAGATGTCGATGCAGGCGTCGCACTCGATGCAGAGCTTGGGCGTGAACGCTGTTTCGATATCGCAGTTGAGACATCGCTCTACTTCGCGCGCGGTCTGCTCGGCGGTGAAGCCGAGTTCGACTTCGATGTTCAGCTTTTCAAAGCGTTCCACCAGATCCACGTGCTGCATCTTCTGCCGCGGCGCGGGATTGTAGTCGTTGTGATAACTCCACTCGCTCAGGCCCATCTTCTGGCTGATCAGGTTCATGTTCTGCGGCGGGCGTTCGCTGATAAGGACGTTTTGGCAATAATTGTGGATGGAAATCGCGGCTTGATGCCCATGTTCGACAGCCCAGATAATATTTTTCGGCCCAAATGCCGCATCGCCACCGAAGAAGACACCCGGCCGCGTGGATTGCATGGTCGCTTCGTCCACCACCGGAACATCCCACTTGTCAAACTCGATTCCGATATCGCGCTCAATCCACGGAAAGGCGTTCTCCTGGCCAATCGCGAGGATCACGTCATCAGCCGGAAGAAAAACTTCGTCGAGAGTGCGTGAGCGCTTGGCATCCGCATCCCACTCCAGCCGCTCGAACAGCATGCCTTTCAGCACACCGTCTTCAACAACAAAACTTTTCGGCGCGTAGTTGATGACAATCTCGACGCCTTCTTCTTCGGAATCCTCCAGCTCCCACGGCGAGGCCTTGAAGAAGCGGCGCGGGCGGCGCGCCATCACCTTAATGTCTTTCCCGCCCAATCTGCGCGAGGACCGGCAGCAGTCCATTGCGGTGTTGCCGACACCGATGATCAACACGCGCTCGCCGATGGAATCGATGTGGCCGAAAGCAATGGATTCCAGCCAATCGATGCCGATGTGAATGCGATCGGTATCGTGCCGGCCGGGAATATCAAGATCCTTGCCTCGCGGCGCGCCGCTGCCAACGAAGATCGCATCATAACCTTCGTTCAGGAGAGCCTGCATGCTGGCGATCGGCGAACTGTAGCGAATGTCGACTCCCATGTTGAGGATAAGGTCGATCTCTTCGGTCAGCACGCGCTCAGGAAGCCGGAACGCGGGAATGTTCGAGCGCATCAGGCCACCGGGCTTGTCCAGTTTTTCGAAGATTGTAATCTCATAGCCCAGCGGCAACAGGTCATTCGCGACCGTAAGGGAAGCGGGTCCCGCGCCGACGCAAGCGATACGCCTGCCGTTCTTCGCTTCAGGGATGCGCGGCAGCAGATGCGAGATTTCACCGCGCAGGTCGGCAGCCACGCGCTTCAGGCGGCAGATGGCTACGGGCTTGCCGTCCAGGCGGCCGCGCCTGCAGGCAGGCTCGCAAGGGCGATCGCACGTTCGGCCCAGAATCGCCGGGAAGACATTCGATTCCCGATTCAACATGTAGGCATCCGTGTAGCGGCCTTGCGCGATCAGGCGGATGTATTCAGGTACGTTGGTATGCGCGGGGCAAGCCCACTGGCAATCCACGACCTTGTGGAAGTAATCAGGATTCTGGACGTCAGTCGGTTTCACGCACACTCGTGGCCAGCAACGTGGGGCCAAGGTTAACTGGTTTTGCGGTCGATTATATCAGGTTCCGAGCCCGGCTGGAGAGATGT
>DATJUG010000090.1:0-34344 GCA_035502635.1 Bryobacteraceae bacterium | reverse complement strand
TGATATCGGCATGCAGATGGCCATCCTGAAGCCGGATGCGGCTGTTGGCGTTGGCGTATTTGCGGAATTGAATGGTGATCCGCGGAACAGGCGTCCGCGGCTTTAGGGTGCGAAAGACGCGCTCGTAGATCTGCTCGACTGTCTCGAAAAACAGGGCAGTCTCGACTTGCATTCTTCACAACTATAAAACACCCGAGCTCATGGGGGCGGCTTGCCCGCATCGCCGAAATTGGCGATGATGAAACTGGTATTCACGGCCATGCGGACTTCACCTGATGATGCTCCGGTCACCAAAGCGGTTTTGAAAAACGAGATCGGAGCTCTAAGAACCGAGATCGAAGCTCTAGAGGAACGCCTGCTTGACGTATGGAGAAGATCGAAACGAATCTGCTCCGCGCGTTCCGCAACTGGGCCACCGGGTCAGAGACCCGCGTGAAGGTGAATGAGATCCTGGTGCACAGCTTCAGTGACCGGCTTACGGCGGTCGAAGAACGCATCAGCGAGATCGAACGGCGCATCACGAAATAGGCTGCGACTGTACCATTGGAGTTGCCGGTGCTCTCGAGCATTCGGTTCCAATACTTCAGACCTAGAAAAAGGGACATCGTCCGCGTGCCAAATGCCAAGATTACTGCTGTCGGCTGCTTTGTACCTCCAGGCGTACTTACCAATCACGATCTATCGAAAATAGTAGAGACCAACGACGAGTGGATTGTCTCTCGCACTGGCATCCGTGAGCGGCATATTGTTAGCCCGGAGATGGCTACCTCCGACATGGCGGTCCGGGCGGCTGAGAAAGTGCTGAGCCAGGCTGGCATTCCGGCGACGGAGCTGGACGCCATAATCTTATGCACCGTCACGCCGGACATGCTTTTCCCATCCACCGCTTGTCTGGTGCAGGATCGGCTTGGCGCGACTGGCGCGTGGGGTTTCGACCTGATCGCCGCCTGCTCGGGTTTCCTTTACGGCATCACGGTGGCCGCGCACCTGGTCGGCGCGGGCACCCATCGCAAGGTGCTGGTCATCGGAGCCGACACTATGTCGCGCATCATCGATTACACTGATCGCGCCACTTGCATTCTGTTTGGCGATGGCGCGGGCGCCTTCCTGATAGAGCCATCGGACTCGGCGGATGAAGGTTTTATCGGACACCTGAACGAAATTGACGGCTCCGGCGCAGAGTTTCTGAACATGCCCGCGGGCGGGAGCCGCCTCCCGGCGAGCGCTGAAACGGTCGCGCGACGCCAACACTATGTGAAGCAGTCCGGGCCGCAAGTGTTCAAATATGCGGTCCGCAAAATGTATGAATTGAGCGAGGCGGCGCTGCGCAAGTATGGGCTCAGTCCGAGCGATGTGAAGATGATGATTCCACACCAGGCCAACAAGCGCATTATCGCCGCGACGGCAGAGCGCCTCGGGTTGCCGGAGGAGAGCGTGGTCGTGAATCTGGACAAGTATGGGAATACGACGGCGGCAACCATTCCGCTGGCGACGCACGATGCGCTGGAACAAGGCCGTTTGAAGAAGGGCGACTTAGTGCTGTTTGCGGCTGTGGGGGCGGGATATACCGCGGGCGTGAATTTGTGGAGGTGGGCATATTAGGCTAGAATCCACCGACCGCCTCTATACTTAGTCCTGCTCTCGCCAGCGACTGACCTCCATCGCAAACAAATGTCGCGCCCGTGATGTAACTCGCCGCATCCGAACATAGGAACAGAGCCAGGTCTGCTAACTCGTCCTTCGTTCCCAAACGGCGCAACGGCACGCCGGCTCTCACGCGCTCTTGAATTTCAGCGGTCGGAGCGAGGCGGCGCATGCCTTCGGTGTCCGCGGTAGGGCCGGGAGTAATGCAATTGCATCGTATCCCTTGCGGACCCCACTCGAGCGCGAGCGTCTTGATGAACAGCTCTACGCCGGCCTTTGCAGCGCACACATGCGCCTGATAAGGTATGGGCACGGTTGCGTGGGACGCGGAAATTGCGATGATCGAAGCGCCCGGTGTTCGGAGATATTTGTACGCCGCACGGCAGGTGTTGAAGGTGCCGATCAGGTCGATATCAATCGCCGACTTGAATCCATTCGACGACATGCCTAACACCGGAGCGGGAAAATTACCCGCAGCGGCCGCCAGCACAATATCGATTGGCCCGAGCTCGTCGTGAGCCCGATGCAGTGCCGCCTCCAGAGCGCTATATTCACGGACATCAAGCGCTGCCGTGGTTGCAGCGCCACCTCGCGAAGCGATACCCTGCTGCGCTTCCAGCAACTTTTCTGCGCGACGTCCCACCAGCATCACCTTCGCACCATGCTCCGCGAAGCGCTCCGCGATGCGCAATCCGATTCCGCTTCCGCCTCCGGTGACGAACGCCGTCTTGCCTTCGAGCAGCCGCTCGCGAAAGATGCTGGCCATGGTTCCTGAGCATACCAACGAGCGAGTGTGATTGGATATCAGTCAGTGAATATGCTGAACCGGAGACTTTTGATCGTGCTGCTCGCCACGAGTGCGGGTGCCGCAGAGCTCGCTCCACTGGGGTCATTTCCGAAGCACGAGTCCTCTTTGCGGATCGTTGCTCCTTGCGTTCCGCGTACGCCCTGGACGGTGGCCGGTGAACACGGGGCGCTGTTTGGCCGGCAAAACGGGGTTTTCGAAGCGTGGCTTTGGCCGAACAAGATCCTCAGCAACTTCCGCATCCGCGCAGAGCTTGCCGATTACGCGGTGCCTATTGACGTCAACGCGTTGGCGGCTGAGATTGAAGTCACGCCCGCTGAAACGACCATCACGTATTCGCACGCGGCGTTTACGATTCGCCAGCACATGTTTGCGCCTCGGGGCGAGAATACGCCGGCGACGGGCGCGGTCGTGTATTTCGAATTCGAATCCGCACGGCCGCTTGAGGTGACGTTTTCCTTCACGCCCGAGATGTTGCACATGTGGCCCGCGCCGAACTTCGGGCGCCCGAATGCCGAATGGATCGCGCCAGGCGGTTTCTATGTGCTGCACACCGACGATCCACATTTCTCAGCTATTGTCGCGATGCCGCGCACGCGGCCCGGCATCATGGTGCCGTATCAGGAACACCCGCAAACATATCCGGTGGAGCTGAAGCTCTCTTACGACCCCAAGCGCGATCACGGTTCTATCTACCCCCTAATTCTTGGGGTGGCGGGCAAATCGTCGCCCGCCGAACAGGTTGCGCAGGTCGCCTCCGCTCTTTCGCAGCTCTATTCGCAAACCCAGGATTACTACGCGCACTTTTTCGATCATCGATTGACCGCAGAAACCCCCGATCGGCGGCTGGACGAAGCTCTGAAATGGGCTGAGATCTCGATTGATCAGATGCAGGTGAAGTATCACGACGAAGTCGGCATGGTGGCCGGCTATTATGAATCGGCCGATTCCGCCCGCCCCGGCTACGCCTGGTTCTTTGGACGCGATACGCTATTTACCACTTATGCGATTAACAGCTATGGCGATTTTGCGCTCACCCGCCGCGCGCTCGATTTTCTGATACGGCGCCAGCGCGAGGACGGCAAGATCATGCACGAGTATTCGCAATCCGCCGATGCGCTGGATTGGAAATCAACGCCGTATTTTTACGCGGCGGCGGATTCGACGCCGCTGTTCGTCATGGCGATGTGCGATTTCGTCAAAGCGAGCGGTGATGCCGAATACTTGAAGCGCAATTGGGAAGCCGTCCGCAAGGCGTACGAATTCACACGCGCCCACGAGACCAACGACGGCATCTATGCGAACACCGAAGGCACTGGCTGGGTCGAATCTTGGCCGACCGGTATGCCGCACGAAGAAATCTATTTAGCGGCGATGGATCAGCAGTCGGCGCAGGCTATTGCTTATCTTGCATTGCTGATGGGCGACCAGGAACTCGCAGGCGCCGCACAAAAGAAGGCGCAAGAGATCGGGAGAAAGATTGAATCCGAATATTACGAGCAATCTGCGCAGTTCTATGCTTTCAGCCGCAATAAGGACGGTTCGCTCGACCACACCGCGAGTATCTATCCATCAGTTGCCTGGTGGGACGGAACATTCGGCTTGAAGAGCGCCGGGCCGATGCTGACGCGCTGGGCGTCAAATGAATTCTCGACTGATTGGGGCACGCGCGACATCAGCGACCGCACGCCGTTCTACGATCCCATCAGCTATCACCAGGGCTCGATTTGGCCGTTGTTCACCGGTTGGGTTTCGCTGGCTGAATATCGGGCGGGCCGGCCGCTCTCCGGCTATGCCCACTTGATGCAGAACGCCGATCTGACGTGGGCGCAAGATCTCGGCTCGGTGACGGAGTTGCTTTCCGGCGAATTCTTCCAGCCTTTGGGACGGAGCAGCTCGCACCAGATGTGGTCCTCCGCTATGGTAATCGTGCCGCTAATTCGCGGGCTTTTCGGCATCACGTGGGACGCGCAGCACAACACGCTGCACGTGGCGCCGCATCTGCCGGCGGATTGGGACCATGCGACGCTGCACAACGTACCGCTGGGCTCGTCCATGATCCATCTTGAATATCATCGCGACGGCGATCGCCTGAGCGTTCGCGGACCCGCGCCGATTGGCACCGTCCGGTTTCCGCTTCCGGCCGTGGAGCTAACGATTCCGGCGCGCTTGCCGCTCGAGGGCTCGCTCACTTCGCAATTGAAAGTGCTCGACGAACACGCGTCGGAACACCAGGTGGTCTTTAGGCTGGCTGCCCTCGGCGGTTCGAGTTACGATCTATCACTGCATTTGAACCGTCCGGGCGTGACAGCGCAGGGCGGGGAACTGCGCGGCGGAAAACTTCATCTCCAATTCCCGGACGGCTCGGGATATCAATCCAAGACTGTCACTTTTACCTGGTAAACCAATGAAACGAACCCTTGCGGCTATCGCTTTATTTGCCATCTCGCTTTGCGCGCAGAATCCATCCCCACCCGCGCAAACAACGAATATTCTCGATTACATCAAGCAGACATGGACGACCCTCACACGATCGAATAAGAACCTGGCGACGGCGGCGGTCGACCCTAAGTTTAAGCCAGAACCAGACGGCCGCTGGCCGGTTTATGTGCCGCGCAGCGACGATATGCAGCTCATCGAAGAGGGTTTGCGCCGCGAAGTGCCGGCTGCGGGCTTCAAGACCATCGATATCGAGGCGCTTCCGGAAGATCTGGATTCGCTGAAGGAACAGGGGCTGCTCTATCTGCCCGATCCCTATGTCGTCCCAGGCGGACGCTTTAACGAAATGTATGGCTGGGATAGTTACTTCATTCAGGTCGGTTTGCTCCGTGACAACGAGCTCAAGCTGGCCAAAGACATGGCCGATAACTTTATCTACGAAACGAAGAACTATGGCAAGGTGCTGAACGCGAACCGTACTTACTATCTAACGCGTTCTCAGCCACCATTTCTGACACAAATGGTTCTTGGCGTTTATGCGAAGACGCATGATCGCAAGTGGCTGGAAGAGGCTGAGCCGATGGTCGAAAAGTACTACCAGATCTGGGCCACTGAGCCGCATTTGACGCCGGAAACAGGGCTGTCACGCTACTGGGATATGGGGGAAGGCCCCGCGCCGGAAGTGGTGTCTGCTGAGCGAAACGCGCAGGGGCTGACGCACTATGACTTAGTCAAGGATTTCTTTCGTACCCATGAAATTAAGGATTATGACGTAAGTCAGTACTATGACCGCGCCACGAATCAACTTACCCCGCTTTTCTATAAAGGGGACCGCTCGATGCGCGAATCGGGTTTCGATCCATCGAACCGATTCGGCGCATTTAATATCGATATTATTCATTACGATCCCGTTTGCCTGAATTCGCTGCTCTATCTGATGGAGATGCAAACCGCCGACATACTCGATAAGCTCGAGCGCCAGGCCGATGCCAGCACCTGGCGTAAACGCGCCCAGCAGCGCGCGGAGCGAGTTAATCGGCTGATGTGGGACGACAAAGACGGGCTTTATTTCGACTATGATTTTCAGACCAAGCAGGTCCGGCACTACCCGTTCCTGACAACGTTTTATCCGCTGTGGGCCGGCTTTGCCAGCCAGGAAGAAGCGGCGCGGGTGGAAAAGAACCTGCCGATGTTCGAACGCGCCGGCGGCTTGCAAACCAGCACCTATGTGAGCGGCAATCAATGGGATTCGCCGTTCGGCTGGGCGCCGCTGCAGATGATCGCGGTGGACGGATTGCGACGGTATGGGTACCGTGACGATGCCGAACGAATCGCGATGAAATGGCTATCTCTGGTACGCCGCGAGTTTCTGCGTCAGGGATTCATCGTCGAAAAATACGACGTGGTCAGCGGCGGCTCGAACGTCAGCGCGAACATTCATTTCGGCTACAGCGCTAACCAAGACGGTTTCGGATGGACAAACGCAGTCTTCGATGAGCTGTACGACGAACTGACGCCTGCGGATCAAAAAAAGCTGATGGCCCAATAGACGGTTAGCGGCCGGCCGGAACCTCGATTTGCCGCTGCGACTCGGTGTCAGCCAGGTTCTTCTCCTGAGTGGCGATCTCGACGCGATCCTTCTTGATATCCAGCCGCACGCGCGCGAAGACGTTGATGTAAAAATTGGCCACCCACACGAGGCCGAAGAACGCGACCAGATAACCGCGCCAATCGCCATATAGGAGCTTATAGCGGGTGATGAACAGGAACAGAATCACGACGTAGTGGCTGAAGCAGTATTCGCAGGTGAACAGGTAGAAGAACTTTTTCTCGAATAGACGGTGACAGTTCTGGCTGCGATCCTTGCACCAGTCCCGCGGCTCGCGGAACACCTCCTCGTGGGTCACGGTCCAGGCAATGCTCGCGATGGGGAGCCCGAGAATGAATAAATATATGATCTGTTCGCCAAGAGTCATGCTTTTTTCCTATTGTGGGCCTGCACTCCCGTTTCTACCGAGTTTCACTTCAGGGCAAATAAGCGTCCCTGAGGTGAGATGCAGGTTAAAACACGATTCTTTCTTGCAGCCTTTATCACTTGGCTGGCTGGTTTCGTCGACGCGATCGGATTCATATCGCTCAGCGACATTTACACGGCGAACATGAGTGGAAACAGCGTGGCGGTTGGGATTCAGCTTGCTTCTCAGAACTGGCCGGCGGTGATTCACCGATTCTGGCCGGTTGTTACGTATGTCCTGGGCCTTCTTTTCTGCCGGATTTTGATCGAATTCGGCGCCCGCGAGCGGATCCGGTCCATTGGGTCATTGGCGTGGATTGCAGAAATTGCGTGCTTGACGCCGGTCTGCGTCTCTCCGATTGAACCCGGGCCTCAGTCGAGTCTCTGGTTTTTATTTGTCGGACTGCTTGCGTTCGCCATGGGCATTCAGAACGCCACGCTCACTCACTTCAGCGGAGTGACCCTGAATACGGGCTTTGTGACTGGCTCGTTAGTCAAGTTCGGAAAGCAGTTGACAGCTTATTTGACCTCCGTCTATGATTCGGCGCGCCGGCCCGGCGGATCGGCAAGTAAGGCGCTCTTCCGTTCTTTTCATGAGAAGCCGTTTCGGCTGATGATCGGACTGAGTACAATCTGGCCGTCGTATGTTGCCGGCGCGGTCTGCGGCGCGCTTGGCGATTACAATTGGCATTTTAGATCGCTGCTGATCGCGATAGCATGTCTATCCGTGTTGACTGCGATTGATCTGCGCACACCGCTCGCACTGCCTGAGGAGCGCGCACAAGAAAAAACCACCGAGTCAGAATAGGAAGCAATGCCACACGATCGAGCAAGCGGCGCCAAACCAGCCGGGCCATGCTGCATGGTGATTTTCGGAGCTGCCGGAGACCTGACCAAAAGGCTGGTGGTTCCGGCGCTGTACAACTTGGCCTGCGCGAAGCTGCTGCCGGTGGAATTCGCCGTGGTGGGCGTAGATCTCGCAGAGCACACAAATGAGGACTGGACGCAATCGCTTGAAACGATGACCGCAGAATTCGTGAAACATGGCGGCGAGCACGAGACGGTCAATCAAGATGTATGGCACTGGCTCACCCAGCGCATGAGCTATCAGAGGGGAGATCTCAATGATCCGGCAACCTACCAAGCGTTGAAATCAAAGTTGGCCGGGATCGATTCAACGCGGGGCACCGGCGGAAACTATTTGTTCTACCTTGCGATCGCCGACCGCTTCTTCGGCACCGTTGTGGAGCACCTGGGAGAGAGTGAGCTCGGGTGCGAAAAGGACGGGCACTGGCGCCGCGTCGTGATTGAGAAACCGTTCGGACATGACCTTCGGTCGGCTCAAGAGTTGAACCGCACCATCCTGAAGGTTCTGAACGAGAGTCAGATCTATCGCATCGACCATTTTCTGGGCAAAGAAACGGTTCAGAACATCATGTTGTTTCGCTTTGCCAACGGCTTATTCGAGCCGCTGTGGAGCCGGGATCGGATCGAGCATGTTCAGATCACAGTTGCCGAGACGGTGGGTGTTGAAGGGCGAGGCCGTTTTTATGAGCACACGGGCGCCTTGCGAGACATGGTGCCGAATCATGTTTTTCAGTTGGTCGCGATGACCGCCATGGAGGCGCCGAATTCGTTCGCGGCAAATGCCGTTCGCGCCGAGAAGGCCAAAGCCATCGATGCGATCAAGGTCTGCAATCCAGAGCAGGTGGATTGCATGGCGGTGCGCGGGCAATACGGTCCAGGCGAGATCGACGGCAAGGCCGTTCCAGGTTATCGGGGGGAGCCCGACGTTTCGCCGCAATCTGAAGTGGAGACTTACGTGGCGCTCAAGCTTCAAATTGAAAATTGGCGCTGGGCCGGTGTGCCGTTCTATATTCGCACCGGCAAGCGACTTGCGAGACGCAAGAGCCAGATTGCGATCAAGTTCAAAGAGGCGCCGTGTCCACTTTTCCGCAATACGCCGGTTCGCGAGCCCGCTCCCAACTGGCTGTTGATTCGCATTCAGCCCGACGAAGGCATCGCGCTCGAATTCGGCGCCAAGATTCCGGGTCCCACCATGCGCCTCGGCGATGTGCGCATGGATTTCAAATATCAGGATTACTTCGGTACTGCTCCGGCCACGGGTTACGAGACGCTGATCTACGACGTGATGCAGGGGGACGCGACACTATTTCAGCGTGCCGACAACATCGAAGCCGGATGGCGTGTGGTGCAGCCGGTTCTGGATCACTGGGCTCAGAATCCCGCGGCGAATTTCCCGAACTACGCGGCGGGTAGCCAGGGGCCTGCGAAAGCGGACGAACTGCTCAAGCGCGACAATCATGAGTGGCGTCCGATTAATTAAAGAAGGCGTCTATTTGCGATCTAGTCCCGCGCGCTTCCACAAATCTTCCACTCGCTGAACCACTTCGGGCGACATTTTGATCACGTTGGGCCAGCGCCGGGAGTGGCCTTCAGACGGCCATTTTGTCGTTGCGTCCACACCCATTTTTGAGCCGTAATTCGGCATGCGGCTGGCGTGATCGAGCGAATCGATGGGGCCGAGGGAAAACTCTATGTCGCGCTGCGGGTCGATGTTGTTCAGCGCTTTCCAGGCCACTTCGCGAACGTTCTGTACATCCACGTCTTCGTCTACCACAACGATGCACTTGCTGAACATCGCCTGGCCGGTGCCCCAGATGGAATGCATGACTTTGCGGGCCTGCCCTGGATACGACTTGCGGATGGAAACCAGAATCAGGTTGTGAAAAATGCCTTCGGCGGGCATGCAGATATCGCGGACTTCGGGAAGCTGCATACGCATCAGCGGTAGAAAAATCCGCTCGATCGCCTTCCCCATATAGAAGTCTTCCATGGGCGGCGGCCCGACGATGGTGGTCGCGTAAATGGGGTTCTTGCGATGCGTGATGCACTCGATGTGAAACACCGGGTAGTCGTCGTCGAGCGAATAGAAGCCGGTGTGATCGCCAAAGGGCCCTTCACGCCGCAGCTCGCCCGGAACCACGTAGCCTTCGAGCACGATCTCGGAATTCGCCGGCACTTCGAGATCGCTCGTCTCACACTTCACCATCTCCACCGGCTTGCCGCGCATAAATCCGGCGAACAGCATCTCATCAATGCTCGGCGGTAACGGCAGAATCGCCGAATACATGGTCACTGGATCTGCTCCGATGGCAACAGCGACCGGCATCCGCGTCTGCTTTCCTTCGGCGACCACGCGGCGGTAATGCTCTGCGCCTTGCTTGTGCTTTTGCCAATGCATGCCGGTGGTCTGGCCGTCGAAGACCTGCAACCGGTACATGCCGCAATTGCGTCTGCCAGTTTCGGGATCTCGCGAGAAGACCAGAGGCAGCGTGATAAAGCGGCCTGCATCACCCGGCCAGCAATGCAGGATCGGAAAATAGTCGAGCTTGAAATTCTCGCGCCGGATTCTCTCCTTGCAGGGGCCGCTCGACACGACCTTCGGGAAAGCGCTGCCGATCTCGGCTAGCTTGGGCAGCATCTTGAGTTTATCCAGCAGACTCTCCGGCTTTTGCATTTCGAGGAAGCTGACGATTCGGTCGGCAATCTCCTGAACACTGTCGACACCGAGCGCGATCTCCATGCGCCGCGTGCTTGCAAACGCATTGATCAGAACCGGAGTGTTCGATCCTTTCGGATTTTCAAACAGCAGCGCAGGGCCGCCGTTCTTTACGGACCGGTCGGCGAACTCCGTAATTTCGAGATACGGATCCACCTGAAGGGAGACGCGTTTCAGCTCGCCGTGCCTGTCTAACGCACCAATGAAATCGCGCAGATCGTCGATAGCCATGAATTTGCCGTACACCCATTATTGAACCGCGCACAACGGCCACCGAACGGCCTGTGCGCTCCCCATTATTGAACCGCGCACAACGGCCACCGAACGGCCTGTGCGCTCCCCATTATCATGAGATTGGTTGTGAGTAATCGAACTGCGCTAATTACGGGAGCGAGCCGCGGGATTGGGAAGATATGTGCGCTTGCGCTCGCCGCAGCCGGTCATCGCGTGGTGCTTGCCGCGCGATCCGTCCACAATCTGGACGAAATCGCCCATAGGATTAGCGGCGACGGCTCGGAAGCATTCGTCATCGAGATGGATCTTGCGAATCGAGATTCCATATCTACTGGGATCTCGAAAGCATCGAAAGAATTCGGGCGAATCGACATTCTCGTGAACAATGCCGGAATGACGAAGGATGGTCTTGCGGTTCGCATGAAGCCGGCCGATTGGGAGATCGTGCTACAGACAAATCTCAGCGGCGCGTTCTATGCGATTCAACAGGTGCTCCCTGGCATGATGCGGGAACGCTGGGGACGCATCGTGAACATCTCATCGGTGGTCGGCGAAATGGGCAATCCGGGACAGGCGAACTATGTCGCGTCGAAAGCCGGCTTGATCGGGTTGACTAAGTCGCTTGCCCGGGAAGTGGGAAGCCGCAACATTACCGTGAATGCGGTGGCGCCCGGTTTCATCGAAACGGATATGACGCACGGCCTCACTGCTGAGCTAAAGCAGAAAATGATTGATCAGACGCCGCTCGGACGCATGGGCAGCCCGGAAGATGTTGCAGCGGCCGTGAAGTTCCTGGTGAGTGATGACGCAAGCTTTATCACCGGACACGTACTCGACGTCAACGGCGGAATTTACATGTAGCCATGCTCGTGAACCGTGACAGCAAGTTCAAAATCGGCTTAGTGCAGATGGCCTGCTCGCCAGACCCGGAAGCGAATCTCGGCAAAGCGATACAGGGTGTTCGCGACGCCGCCGACAAAGGCGCCGAGATCGTTTGCCTTCAGGAGTTGTTCCGCTCGCAATATTTTTGCCGCGAAGAGAACGCCGAGCTGTTTGACCTGGCCGAAACCATTCCCGGGCCATCTACGGAGGCGCTCGGCGCGGTTGCGAAAGAACTGCAGGTTTCTATCGTCGCTCCGCTGTTCGAAAAGCGCGCGCAGGGCCTCTATCACAATACGGCGGCGATTCTCGATGCCGATGGCTCGCTGATCGGCACGTACCGCAAGATGCACATTCCCGACGATCCGTTATATTTTGAAAAATTCTACTTCACGCCTGGAGATCTCGGGTTTCGGAACTTCGACACGCGATATTCGCGAATCGGGGTGTTGGTGTGCTGGGATCAGTGGTACCCCGAAGGTGCGCGCATCACGAGCCTACAAGGCGCAAACGTTCTGTTTTATCCAACGGCGATCGGCTGGCATCCATCGGAAAAGGAGCAATATGGGGAAGCGCAGCTCGATGCCTGGCGAACTGTGCAACGTGCGCACGCGATCTCAAACGGCATCTTTGTCGCGGCGGTGAATCGCACCGGCTTCGAAGGCCCCCGCGATAACGGGCTGGAGTTTTGGGGCAACTCCTTTGTGGCGGATCCTTTTGGACGCGTGAGCGCGCAAGCTCCGGCGAACGAGGAGCAAGTTCTGGTCGCCGAATGCGATCCGAAGCAAATGGATGAAGTGCGCCGCAACTGGCCGTTCCTGCGCGACCGCCGGATCGATGCGTACTCACCGATTACAAATCGCTGGCTGGGTTAAGGTGAATCAGCCACCAGCCGCGCTGGGTTTTCGCATGCCCGCCGAGTGGGAGCCGCACGAAGCAACGTGGCTCGCGTGGCCTCACGAACGATCCGATTGGCCCGGCAAATTCGCGCCGATTCCCTGGGTTTACGGCGAAATTGTCCGGCATCTATCACGGGTGGAGCGCGTGCGCATCCTGGTTGAAGACGCCGATGCCGAGCACCGGGCGCGCAGCGTCCTCAAAAAATCAGGCGCGCAAATGGAAGCGGTGGAATTCTTCCAAATCCCGACCGACCGCAGTTGGACGCGCGACTATTGCCCGATCTTCGTCCGCAACGCCGCAGGCGAGCGCGCGATCCTGAATTGGCGTTTCAATGCCTGGGCGAAATACGACAATTATGCGCACGACGACGCGGTCACGGAGCAGTTGGCGCGGCAGCTCGGGATTCGCATGTGGACGCCGCAATATAAGGGCCAGCGCGTGGTGCTCGAAGGCGGCGCAATTGATGTGAATGGCGCGGGGTCGATTCTGACGACCGAAGAATGCCTGTTGAGCGACGTGCAGGCGCGCAATCCCGGTCTCGGCCGCGAAGATATGGAACAGATCTTTCGCGATTACCTCAACGCGGGGCGCACTATTTGGCTGCACAACGGGATCGAGGGTGACGACACGCACGGCCATGTGGATGACGTAGCGCGTTTCACGGATGAACGCACAATCGTCATCGCATCCGAAGGAGACCCGTCGCCGCTACGGGACACGGGCGTGCGCGTCGAGACCCTTCCGATGCCCGAGCCGGTTTATTTCAACGGGCAACGTCTTCCCGCGAGTTATGCAAACTTCTATATTGCGAATCGGCTGGTCCTTGTGCCGACGTTCAACGACACAAACGACCGCCTGGCGCTGAACAAACTCGCCGAGCTATTTCCAAATCGCGAGGTTGTCGGCATCGCATCCACCGACTTAGTTCTGGGCCTCGGCACTTTGCACTGCATGACGCAGCAGCAACCCGCGTAAGATGCTCGTCGCTCTTGCTGTGGTGCCGGTGCTGATCTGGCTTTATCTACTGTTCTGCCGCGGAGGTTTTTGGCGCATTTGCATAGAACACCCGGAACCGAGGCCGGTGACCACCTGCCTTGTTGCTGTGATACCGGCACGGAATGAAGCTGCCGTAATCGGTCGAGCGCTTCGTTCGCTTTCAGGGTCCGTCTCGCAAATCGTAGTAGTGGACGACGCGAGTGCCGACGGTACGGCGGATATCGCCCGATCAGCCGGCGATAACGTCACCGTGCTGGAAGGCAAACCGCTGCCTCCGGGTTGGACTGGCAAGCTCTGGGCTTTGGCGCAGGGCATCGAGCATGCGCTCTCGCTAGATCCGGACTATCTGTTGTTGACCGACGCCGATATTGAGCATGATGCCGGCAGCATGACGGACTTGACCCTCATCGCGGAACAGCGCGGCCTCGATCTGGCGTCCTACATGGTCAAGCTGGCGTGTGTTACCCGAGCTGAAAAGGCGCTGATCCCCGCCTTTGTGTTCTTCTTTCTCAAGCTGTATCCACCGAAATGGATCGCCTCAGAGAAGTTCAGGACGTCGGGCGCCGCTGGCGGGTGCATCCTAATTCGCCCCGAAGCGCTGGCGCGAATCGGAGGCATCGCAGCGATTCGCAACGAAGTAATCGATGATTGCGCGCTCGCACGGGCGGTCAAGTGCAACGCCGGAAAGGTGTGGCTTGGTCTCACTTGCCAGACTCGCAGCATTCGCGCCTATGGCGGCTTCGGCGAGATCGGCCGCATGATCTCCCGGACAGCCTTTAGTCAGCTGCGTCATTCGACGCTGCTGCTCGTAGCCGCAATCGCCGGACTGTTTGTTACATACCTGCTGCCGCCGCTTCTGCTGCTCAGCGGGAAACGATTACCAATGATCCTCGGGGCGGTCGCTTGGCTGCTCATGAGCGGTGTCTACTTGCCGATGGTCCGCTTCTACAATCGCTCGCCACTCTGGAGTTTGGCGCTACCGCTTATCGCGCTCTTCTACATGGGTGCGACGCTGCATTCCGCAGTTCAGTACTGGCGCCGCCGTGGCGGCGAGTGGAAGGGCCGCACCCAGGATATCCGCGCGTAAAGCGCGCCGGCCGAAGCCGTTGTAGGCGACTCTTGATGAAGCTACCAGCGGTTTTTGCTGCCGCCGAAATCCCGTTGACGGCCACCACCGCCGCCGGGCCCGCCGCCCGGCCCACGCTCGCGCCGCTCCGGCGGGCGAGCCTCATTCACCACGAGAGCGCGGCCCATCAGTGCGCGGCCATTGCAGGCCTGAACAGCCTGGTTTGCGATTGCGTCGTCGTTAATTTCGACGAACCCAAACCCTCTGGCTTCCCCACTGAAACGGTCTCGCAGGATGTTCACGCTGTCAACGTGAATTCCTGCTTCTTCGAAAAAGGCCTGTAAATCGGCTTCAGTAGCCTTGTAGGGCAAATTCCCTACGAACAGCTTCGTCACTTCACTCTCCTGACTGTTGTTCGGAAACACGAGGGTATCTCGCGAGAAATCGACGGGGAGTCACACCAAGCGGAAAACCAAACCGAGCATCCAAACCGACGCTTCTATCGTGCCACAGAAAGCGGCTGGGAGAAAAGAGCAAAGCCGGACCGGTAGATGTACGCGGCCCGGCGATTATCTGGGGGTAATTAGACCGCCAAGCTTGTCCTGCTCGCTCGCGCCCTGGCGCGGAAAGCGCGTTGCATACGCATTCAGGTATTTCAGGCCTGAGCCGGTATTGACGAGGACGATTCGGTCGTCTGGGGACAGATATCCGGAGTCGAGCAGGCGCTTTGTGGCAGCGACACAGGCACCAGCTTGGGGCGCTGGAAAAATCCCTTCACTCCGTGCGAGCAGAAGAGCCGCGTCCATCATCTCGTCCTTCGGAATTTCCATCAGCGTCGCTGTTTTCTCAAAAGCTGGAACAATAGACTGGCCGCCGGCCGCCTGAACCAGGACCATCTTTGGGCGCTTGTTGCCGATCCAGCCGAGTTGTTCGAGTTCCGAGAAAGCCTTCCATATCCCTGTCTGCCCCGCAGCCCCGCAAGGGTGAAGAATCGCATCAGGAAGCTCCCAATCGAGCTGCTCAGCGATCTCGTAGCCGATGGTCTTCAGACCTTCGATGCGGTAGGGCTCTTGGGGTGCGGCAAGCTCAAACCCGCCTTCCCGCTGTTTGCGGCCGGAAACATCGACCGCCCTCACATTGGCTCCCAGCGCCTTACATTCGACGAAGTTCGGTTCGGGCATTTCGCGCGGCGGAAAGATGTGAGCCTCCAGACCGGCGACCGCGGCGTAGGCAGCAAGGGCGCTCGCAGCGTTGCCCGCCGATGATACAGCCAGTTTGCCGATTCCAAGTTTTTTCGCCATCGTCACAGCGCAAGAAAGGCCGCGCGCTTGGAAGGAGGAGCTCGGATTGCGGCTCTCATCTTTGATCAAGAGATTGCGCGCGCCACATTCCCGCCCGAGCCTGCTTGCGTGCAAGAGAGGAGTCCAGCCTTCCGCTAGTGTTACGGCCTCCGCCAAGTCGGCGGGTAATACAGGCGCATAGCGCCACATGCTGTTGACTGAGGTTCTTAGGTCGTCTTTGCGCCAGTGATTATGAATGGCCGGTAAGTCGTAATTTACTAATAGCGGCTCGCCACAATCGCAGCGATTGACGGCTTCGGAGGAGGTAAACGTTTTCGCGCAACGGCCGCAGGTCAAATGAGATGCTCGGCCCATCCCTTGCATCGTAGCGCCCCATACTTTGCGAAAAAAATCAGGTTATTGGGACTTTTCGGGATGGCGAGACAACTCTGAGTTATGGCAAAATACGGGTAAGCCAATAAAACAAGGAGTCCAGTGCCGTGCAGTATCCGCTTAGCCGGGACGAACACGCTGCCATGGCCCGGTACCTGTCCGGTATCCGGAAACAGTTGCAGGAGGTCTCGGATCTCTTTACGGCGCGCTACGGAAAGAGCAGCAGTATTGCAGAAATTGCGGTGAAAACCCTGGTATCATCGACTTTGCTGGAGCATGAGTTGATGCTACTCGAAGGTGATATCCGATCGGTAGACCAGAGTACCCTCGCCGAAAATCCGGACAGAGCATTCGAGCGGTTTTAATGCGTTCCTACCATGCCGCGCTAATCCTCGCGGTCTTAAGCCCCTGCTTCGGCCGGGAAATGGTATACCTCAACAGCGGATTCACGCTGGAGGTGGAATCACATAGCCAGGAAAATCAAACAATCATTTGCAAGACATCGACCGGGACGCTTGAGTTCCTATTGCGCGATGTTGTGCGCATCGAAGTAATGCCGGAGGCGCCCGTCCCCAGCTCGCCCGCAACCCCGAAGAGCATTGCGCCCGGCGAGGACGAATTGCTCGCCAAGGCTGCGGTGGATCAGGGACTGCCACCGGAGTTGATCCGAAGCGTGGCCAAGATCGAATCCGGTTTCAGGCAAGACGTGGTGTCTCCAAAGGGCGCTATCGGACTGATGCAGCTCATGCCCGAAACCGCGGCTCTGTTGGGAGTCCAGCCCGCGCGCGCCGAAGAGAATGCGCGTGGGGGCGCGAAATACCTGCGCGAACTACTGCTGCGATATCACTACGACTCGGCCTTAGCGCTGGCGGCCTATAATGCAGGGCCAGGCGCGGTGGACAAGTATCGCGGCGTGCCTCCCTATGCGGAGACGCGGCAATATGTGCTGAAGGTCTTACGCGAATACGAGCGCCAACATAAGCTCGCCGCGAACACTTCGGTGGCAGCCGCCCCTGTGACAACGCCCGCCTCCGGCAAATAGGCCGGCACCGGTGTCTATCCCGCTCGCCCTCACTTCTATGCCCGTCATCATGGACAATGGAATTTTCTGAAAAGGCCGGAGGTAGCGTCTTACCTAAATGGGGTATCGACTAAAACGGGGCGAATCGATTCCAGAAGGAATCAGGCGCATTGTTCACGAAGAGACCGCTTCGGCGTTAAGCGAACTGGCCCATAGCGCCGGTAAGCGGCGCGACGAAGGGATTCACGAAGCCCGCAAAAGCATCAAGAAGATCCGCGGCTTGCTGCGGCTCGTGCGTCCGGAGCTGGGCCGTGTCTATCGCACCGAGAACACGCGGCTGGGAGATGTGGGGCGCAAGTTGTCCGAGATTCGTGACGCAACGGCGATCATCGAGGTGTTCGACGGCCTCGTTGCCAAGCACCAGAACGGGCTCCAAAAGGAAACCCTCATGCCGATTCGCAAAGGTCTGGAAGCCAGCAAGCGCCGAATGGAGCAGCAATCAGGAATGCGTGAAGCAGTGAAGCGCGCAACGGCAGCCTTGCGGTCCCTTCAGAAGAGGGTGAATGCGTGGCCGCTGAGGCAGGAGGGGTTCCGGGCGCTGGCTCCCGGGTTGAAGGAGCGTTACCGCCGCGGCAGGAGAGCCATGGCGGTTGCACAGAAGGATGGCACGGCGGAGAACTACCACGAGTGGCGCAAGCGTGTGAAGGACCACTGGTACCACGTACGGCTGCTGGAGAGTTTGTGGACGGAGGTGATGCAGGCGCACGAGCACAGCCTGCACGATCTCGAAACCTGGCTTGGCGACGATCACAACCTGGTCGTCCTACGTGCCAAGATCGAGGAGGAGCCGGAAAACTACGGCGACGACAAAACCGTGGCTCTGTTTCTCGCGCTCGTGAACCGGGAGCAGAAGGAGCTGCGGGAGAAATCTATCTCATTGGGCGAGCGGATTTATGAGCGCAAGCCACGCCGCTTTGTGCAGGATATTCAAGAGCTGTGGGATGCCTGGCAGCAGCAGCCGGACAGCATGAAGGAAGAGGAAAAAGAACATCGGCAGACGGCGAAGAAGCAGCCAGGGCGAGCCGGGAGCGCGAAGCCGAAGAAGGCCGCGGCCGCCTAAGCGGGGTGAATTTTATCCGCGCGAGCGGCGATGCGTTGAAGCAGCTTCTCTAGATTGAAGCTGCTTCTCTAGAGAGTGTTAGCCTCTGGATTGCCCGACGCGATCTTCCAGCAAGAGACGTATCAGCGCTTCCAGTTCGCGAATGCGGTCACCCACCTGCTCGAGATCGATCACTTCGCCTTCGGCGCAGGCAGCGACGCGGCCATGCTCGAGCACGCCGAGCGCTTCTCCGCGTGTGCGTACAACCTTCGCAGGGATGCCCACCACGGTGGAGTCATCCGGAACCGAGTGCACGACCACGGAGCCCGCGCCGACCTTAACGTCATCGCCAAGGCGGATGTTTCCCAGCACGGACGCGCCGGTTCCGACCACCACGCGATTGCCGAGCGTCGGATGCCGCTTTCCGCGTACGTTTCCGGTCCCGCCCAAGGTGACTCCCTGATAGAGGAGAACGTCATCGCCGACTTCCGCCGTCTCCCCGATAACAACGCCCAGGCCATGATCGATAAACAAACGCTGCCCGATCTTGGCGCCGGGATGGATCTCGATACCGGTTAGAAACCGGGCTGTCTGCGAGATGCAGCGAGCCAGAACAAACTGGCTGTGGCGGTAAAACCAATGCGCCAAGCGATGGATCAAGACGGCGTGCAGGCCGGGATAGCAGAGAACGATCTCGAGCGAGCTTTTCGCCGCCGGATCTTCGCGCTTGATAGCCTGGATGTGGTCGCGCAGCGACATCGTCCTATTGTCTCCTAAGTTGATGCTTAGTCGAGGACCTGGGACGCGATCTCAGGAGATGAAGCGCCGACTGTACGTACCAGCGTTATGAAGTACGGAATATCCCAGGTAGCCGCGGCCGCGCCTAGCGCGCCAGACCGGTACCCGCCAGCGCCAATCCGCACCCGAAGATGACGGCTGTCACGCCAATGCAGACACGCGCGTTCTTTGATTTCGCGGGAAACTCCTTCCAGATCCAGAGCCCGCAAAGCAGGGCGAGCAGCACGGATGCCAGGGGCACAATCAAACGCAGCGGCGCAGACAATTCCACTCTGGAAGGCGCCGCCGAGCCAATGGCGGCCGCAAGGACCCCAGCCGCCCAGATTGCTCCCCCTGCAAAGCCGAGGAAGTGCTGGCTCGCGCGGCCTCGGAAATAGGCATTGAAAGGGATCGGGCCGCCCTCAATGGCGATGTTCATGAAGTAGAAATTGAAGATGATGGTGGAGATGATGACGCCCACGCAGAAAAGCAGTATGCCGGCGTACGGTCCTAGTCCGAAGTCCCCGGCCTCGCCTTTTGCGAACAGCGGATAAAAGAGCCCGAACGGAATTCCGCTCAGCAGGGCGATTACAATGCCCTTTGTCGTTCTGCGAGTCTTTGTTTTTGGAGCAGCTTTTGCAATTGGTTTAGGCGCTCCTTTGATAGCGGCAGGAAGTCCCAGGTCGCGAAGGTGGCATGCCGCTCCGTCCAGCACCAGAGTAACCAGGAGGAGCACGATTCCCGAAATCAGAAAAACGATGTTTCCGGCCCGAAAATTCAATAGCGATGCAATGATGAGCGCGAGCCCGGCACTGAGCGGCAAAGCCGCCGATACGCCGAGCAGCGACATGGCGGCGACCAAAAGCATATTGCCGAGATTGAAGAGGAAACCCGCTGCCACCACCCACACCTGGGCGGACCTTCCCGCCACCAACATGCGGTCATCGAACGCCATTTCCGAGCCAAAGGTTCCGAACGTAAATGCCGCGACGAGGGCCAACAGAATGGCGCCTATTGCAAAATCGAAATAGAAGAGTTCAAAGCGCCATTGTGCACCGGTGCGCTTGAAAGTATTCGGCCAGAAGCCGAGGCAGAGAAACGCCAGCACTAGAAGCAGAAGCGCTGAAACGTAGGTTGTTGGGAGAACCAATTTATCAGTTATGTACTGGAACTGCGAAAAGGCTCTGCAGGGAAATCATCGCGGCCGGCACTGTCGGCTGATCTGTCGGAGCGAAATAGTGCTCCTGCGAGAGATTGTGGTAGACGTTCCCGGCAATTTCCGCTGCCATGGCTCCGCCAACTCCACGCCCACCAGTTAGCAGAACAACGACGACAAGCTTGCGGGTCCCGACCTGGTTGAACGATCCGAACCACCCCAGATGCACACCAGGCTGCGTGGTGTCCGTACACGTGCCGGTCTTGCCGAAGATGGGTTCGTTGGCATCGAAATTCGCGCGCCGTGCAGTACCGTATTCCACTGCCCCCATCATTCCGGGCATGATTTGCGGGACGAAGGTGCTGATATCCAAGGTGCGTTTTATACGCGGAACAAAGTTCTGCGCTTCCTCCTCGCTGCGAGGATATTGCAAATAATAGATAGTGCCGCCATTTGCCACGGCCGACACAATGCTCGTCAGTTCAAGCGGAGTTAGGCGGATGCCATCGCCGAAACTGGTCATCATGCCAACTCCGGTCTCGGGCGGCTCGGATGTCAATGACCCCGCTTCTTCACCTGGAATATCCAGACCTGCCTTTTCCCCGAGCCCGAACAGCTTCCCATATTTCTGAACACGCTCAAAGCCAAGCTGCTGGCCCAATTTTGCGAAGTACAGATTGTTCGAATGCGCGAGCGCCTGCGTCATGTCCAGGGAGAACCGTCGCGTAATATGCAACGGATTCGCTGGGTTGACAATGCCCTCACTGAGCGACGCCAGCGAGACCACGACCTTCACGGTCGAGCAGGGCTGATAGGCGCCCTTCAACGCGAGCTTTTGATTCACAATGCTCAGGATGCGCCCGTTCTGGGGATCGGCAACCACCACCGCGCCGTTATATGGTCCGAGCGCGTCTACCGCCGCTTTGCGAATTACCGGATTCTCGCCCTCGAGGCTATCCCCCGAAGTCGAGTCCGCAAAGGTGGGCTCGGTCCAAGGATTGTAGAACACGCGATGCCGCGCGCGCCGCCGAAGCGTAACCGCCTGCAGATTGGAGCTCGCACTGGTGTGAATCACGGCCGCCTGCGTGGTCGAATGAGCCGAACCGGAATTCGCGGCAACGACGGCCGCCCGATGCTTTTTGCGAGTGTGCTTCTTGGCGGCGGTAGGAGGGGTTTGCTGGCTCGCCGCTTGCGCAGAGAGGCCCACTCCGAATGCCAGCACCAGCGATAATGTGACCCTATGTAAAGGCACGAGATTCATTCGTCGTTTCCCAAAACGTGATCGGAAGGAAGGTTACTTATATCCTAAGTAGTTCCTTCACGCCCGTCAACTAAAACATTCTTCACGAGTTAAACATTCTTTAAGATTTAGGCCGCAGTCCAGCCGCCGTCGATCGTAACAACCGATCCACTCATAAAATCGGCTGCAGGCGAACAAATATATAGAGCCAAATGTGCGATTTCCTCAGGAGTCCCGAGCCGCCCTAGCGGCTGTCTCTCATTTAGTTCCAGGCGTACCTTTTCTTTCTCGTGCCGGTGGTACTTCTCCAAGTACGCTTCAACAAAGGGTGTGTCCACAGTTCCCGGCGCGATGCAGTTGACTCTAATCTGAATCGGGTAGTCCACTGCGAGTTGCCGGGTCATGGCAACGATGGCTCCCTTGGTGGCGCAATAGGCGAAGCGGCGCTTGATGCCGACCAGCCCCGCTACTGAGCCGATGTTTACCACTGATCCGCGAACTTTGCTCAGAAGCGGGATAGCGGCCCTGGTCACCAGGAACGTGCCCTCCACGTTTACGCGAAAGAGCCGCTGGAATTCGGCCAACCCGGTCTCTTCAATGCTGCCGACCATCCCAATTCCCGCACAGTTCACCACGATATCCAGTTCGGTGATCGATGCAAACAGCCGCGCTACCTGCGTCTCGTCCGTCACATCGCAAGAATACGGCTCGCTACCCGCGATCGAACTCGCCACTTGGCGGGCGTGCTCGGCATTCAGATCGACGATCAGAACTCTGGCCCCGGCTTCTGCAAATGTTCGCGCGGTTGCCTCGCCGATGCCGCTGGCAGCTCCGGTGATCAGCGCGATTTTGCCGTCGAGACGAAAGGGGTTGGGCATAGTTGGGGAACGGCCATCATTGTAACCTCAGGGCGAGAAACTTGGGATACTAAAAAACAAGAGTTCATGGACCTTCACACCGTCTTATCGATCGCGGTGGCTACGGGACCAACGATGCTCGTGGTGCTGATCGGAATTTTCAACAACAACCACCGGTTGGACGACTTTAAAGATCTTTTCCAGTCGGGTCTGAAGCGCGTTGAAGGCGCCTGGCTTGTATGGCGCTGGAATAGGTTCTTACTTTATGACCATTGCCGATTTTCGCCGCATCGCTCTCAGTCTCGAAGGAGCCGAAGAGAGCTCGCACATGGGGTCGCCCGACTTTCGGGTAGGCGGCAGAATCTTTGCGACACTTGCGTCGCAAAAGCAGGGCTACGGCAACCTGATGCTGACGCCGGAGCAGCAGTCCGCGTTTGTCGAAGAGCAGCCCGAAATTTTTCTGCCCATTGCAGGCGGATGGGGACGGATGGGAGCGACCCATATCCGGCTCTCGGAGGCAAATGAGGATGTGCTCACCGGCGCTCTGCGAGCGGCTTGGCAAGTACGGAAAGAGAAGAATACGAAAGTAATTAGAAGGAAGCGCGCGTTGCAGCGCAACTTACAAAAATAACTTACTCATATCTCAGTGCAGAGAGCACGAATAGGCTTCCCGTTCATCTACGCCGCGAAGCGGCAACACGCAACGCCAACGCCGCCAGATCATGTCTTACGCCTCCTTCAATCACAGATGGCGGGGAGCCGCACGACCCGCGCGATTGCAGAAGAAAGGCGGTCCCAATTTGCCGATTCCGTCTCTAGTTGTTTACGGCCGGACAGCACTTCGCCCGAGACCTGTTTCAGCCGGATGCTTATGGCCCAACCATGCTGGGGCTCGAGCGCAAGAATTTTCAAAAGCAGGAGATCGAGTGTGCCTTGCACAAGATCGGGTAGTCTACTCACGGTGCTCTCTCGGTTACCGAGGATAGGATATATCGCAGGTTCCCTCGGTAAGCAAGGGAAACGCCGATTTTGCTCGACAAAGCGGGTAAAGTAGACTACTCTAAGCCAGTACCCGAAAAAGCACAGTCAAGCTAAAGGTGGCCAACTCTGGAATCGTTCCTTTTCGCCACCAGGTCTAAAGCCCTCCTATGCGCGTTCTTAGGCCTGACAGCGGTAAGTCACCGCGTGGTCCGATTGACACTGGCGGTGCTCGCAGTTGCGAGCCTTGCCGCGGCTCAGATACCTTTCACTCCGGTGAGCGCTTCGCCGGATAAACTTTCGCTTTGCAGTTCGCTACAACTCGTGGCCGCCAAGCAGCTCACCTTTCGACAGAGGGCTTGCTGGTACGGGTCTGAACTGGCCTCTCCGTGGGCTGCAGTGCGCGCAGGATTCAGCAGTGGTCTGGGCCAGTGGTGGAACGATCCATACATGAAGCGAGAGGACGCCGACGACTATGCGCATCGGTTCGCTGTTTACTATGTAAAGCGCAACGCGCGTGAAACGGGTGAATTGATCGCTGGATATTTCAACCATGAGGATCCCCGCTCACACCCATCCGGTGAAACGGCTTTCAAGAAGCGGATTCACAGTGCTCTTGCGAGCGTTTTGATCACGCGCGATGATGCAGGCAGCCGTCCCGCTCTTGGGCCCATAGCCGGGTCGCTCGGATCCGCCTTCGCCGGAGCGGCATGTTATCGCGAGCATACGGGCGCAGAATATGCTCTTCGAGGTGCGGGCATCACTTACAGCAGCTACTTTGGCAAGGCCTTATATCAGGAATTCCGGCCGGACATCAGCTCCCTTGTCACCCGAATGCTGCACAAGCGAGGGGATTAGATCGCTTTCCGCGGACCGAAACCGGTATAATCGCCGCGTGCTTTCCATACAATACCGGAGCTGGACTGTATCTCTCTTCACATGCTGTCTTGGTTTCAGCACCATCCTTCACGCGCAAGCGCCGAAGAGCGCCCCAAAACCGGGAACCGACGTGCTTATCTTTGTGGACGGTGAGAAACTCATTGGGCACCTGGAACGCGCCACTGCTGCGTCGGTCGTCTTTAAGAGCGACATGGCTGGAGAAGTAACCGTCGAATGGAGCAAGATCCAGGAACTGCGCTCGCCCGAAAAATTCGCCGTGATTCCCAAGAACGTGAAATTGCGCCGGAAGGAAGATACTTCCAGCGTGCCTGAGGGGACGATATCGGCAAGCGCCAAGCAAGTGGAAGTAACTCGAAGTCCGGAGGCGGCGCCACAAACCGTGGCCGCGGAGAATTTGGCGGAGTTAGTGCCGCTGCCCGATTTCGAGAAAGCCTTTCAACGCGCCAGCTTAACAGAGGGGTGGGCAGGGGGCGCTACGGCGGGAATTTCGCTCACCGAAGCTACGCAGACCGACCAGACATTTACCGCGGCAGTCAACTTGGTACGCGCGGTCCCGAGCGAGAATTGGCTGGACGCGCGCAGCCGGACGATTTTCGATTACAACGAAGCTTACAGTAAACTAACGCAGCCGGGGTCACCCGCGGTCAAGACATCGCTGTTTCACACAGACATCGAGCAGGACTGGTATCTGTCATCCAGGGTTTTCGTCTTTGGCCAGGCCATGTTTGATCACAACGTTTCCCAAGGCCTGGATTTGCAGCAAACCTATGGCGGCGGTATCGGCCTGGTGGTAGTCAAGACGGCTAAACAGGAATTCGATTTCAAAGCCAGCGCTGACTATATTGACCAACAGTTTACGATGGCCGACTTGAATAAGAAGTTAGTCGGCTCAAATTTCGGCGAGACCTATGTTAGAAAGTTCGCGCACGGAATTCTCCTGAACGAGCAGGGCGGGATAACCCCGTCCTGGAATAATACAAATGCGTATTCTGCCTTCGCAGGTGCTGGCTTGACATTTCCTGTCTATCATCACTTCGGCCTAACAGTAGGGGCCTTGGACGACTTTTTGAACGACCCACCTCCTGCGTTCAAGAAGAATTCGTTCCAATTTACCCTTGGAGCGACTTACTCATTGCGACCTCCGCAGTGAGCTGCTTCTTGTCATTCGAACCGCTCAGATGCCCGTAGACCACTTTCAAGATCGCAATCACTGGAATGGAAAAAAACATGCCTGGAATGCCGGCCAGCCGCTCGCCTGCCAGCACGGCGAACAAAACCAGCAGCGGATGGATCTCCACGCCCGTGCTCATTAAATAGGGATTCAGGATGTAGTCTTGAAAAACTCGGTAGCACCCGAAAAAGAGCACGATCCACAACAGCCCGCCCGCGCCGGTCACAGCCGAGACGATCAATATGATCACCAGCGCAACCGCTGGCCCGAATACCGGAATGAACTCCAGAATACCCGCAAGGCCCGCCAGCAGCAGCTCATAGGGATACCCCATCAACCTCAGAAAAATCGCCCACGCGCAAAAGGAGGCGATCGCCAGCAGCACCAGCGCCCGAATGTAACTGGTCAGCGCGGCATGCACATCATTGATGATCAGCTTTACCTTTCTCCGGTCGGCTCGATTTTCCACTGCGCCAATCAGGCTCGCTCGAATATCTCTCGCATCTTTCAGCAGGAAAAATGCAAGGATCGGCACCAGGATCGCGGGTAGCACATACCCGAGTCCCGACAGAATTTTCGTACCAGCCTGCTGCAGAAAAGGCAGAAGGCTGGTCTCTAGCGTATTCGCCTCGCGCTTGGCCGCGGCAATCACTTGTGTGCGCACCGGATCGAGCCAATGCGGAATAGGAAATCTCGCGATCTCGCCGCCATTCACCAGCGCCGGCAAGCTCGCCACCAGGCTTGTCGCTTCTTCCGCAATCGTCGGTATCACTGCGAACCCGATGCCCACCAGCCCACCGATCAGCAGAATGTATACGACGGTGAGAGCCAGCGTGCGCCGCTTGGCCACGAACCGTTCCACCAGACCCACAATGGGCGACAACATGTAAGCGAAGAAGATCGAAACCGCAAAAATCACTAGCGTCTCGCGAAGAAAATAGATGAGCGCCAGCAGCAGCGCGAACAGGAAGACCGTCCAAACGATCCGGAGCGCCCGCTCGTCGATCCCCAACATGATTGTTAGACTAGCAGGAGTCTATGCCTTGGCGGCAGTGTTGGGCGCGTGTCGGAGCGCACAGGCCGTTTGGTGGCCGTTGTGCGCGGTGAAAGAATGAGCATGCGGCAGCTTGCCGCGGAGCTGCACCAGCTCGAGCAGGGGCTTCGATCCGGCGGCGGAGCCAAGAAGATTGAGAAGCAGCACCGCGATGGCAAACTGACTGCTCGCGAGCGTATCGATCGTCTGATCGATCCCGGAACCTCGTTCCTAGAGATCGGCCTGCTGATCGCCTATGACAAATACGAGCACCAGGCCCCCGCAGCCGGTGTTGTCACCGGACTCGCGAAAATCGAAGGCCGTCCCGCCGTTATTGTCGCCAACGACGCCACCGTCAAAGCCGGCGCATGGTGGCCGGAAACAATTACGAAGATTCTCCGCGCGCAGGAAATCGCTATGCGCAATCGCGTGCCGATCGTCTACCTGGTCGATTCCGCCGGCGTCAACCTTCCGCTGCAGGACGGCATCTTCCCAGGCCAATATGGCGCGGCTCGCATCTTTTACTACAACTCACTCATGCGCCGCCGCCTTCGTATTCCGCAGATTGCGGCGGTCATGGGGCCGTGCATCGCGGGCGGCGCGTATCTGCCCGCGCTGAGCGACGTGATCATCATGGTCGAAAAGGTCAGCTTCATGGGGCTTGGCGGGCCGAATCTGGTCAAGGGCGCAGTGGGACAAGTGATCGACTCCGAGACGCTGGGCGGTGCGCAGATGCACACTACGATCAGCGGCGTGGCGCATTATCGCGCGGCCGACGACGCGGCCTGTCTCGATATGATCCGTCAGCAATTTCGTCAACTGCCGGCGCCTTCCGCAAGCTCAAAGGGCGCACCGCCGCGGCTCGATCCTGACGGGCTATACGATGTGCTACCGCCGGACCATCGTCTTGCCTATCGAATTGAAGATTTGCTCGATCGTATTATCGATTCCGATGCTTTCCTCGAGTTTCAGCCCGACTACGCGCCTGAATTCGTCTGCGCTACCGCGCGCTTGAATGGCCGCAACATCGGCGTCATCGCGAACCGCCGCGGCTTCTTAAAGACCCCATCGGGTTCGCGCATTGGCGGCATTGTATATACCGAATCGGCGCGCAAAGTTGCTTACTTCGTGGAAAACGCAGAACGCCACCGGCTACCGCTGCTTTATATCCAGGATGTCTCCGGCTTCATGGTGGGCGTGGAAGCAGAGACGGCCGGCATCATTCGAGCGGGCGCCGAAATGGTGGAAAGCATGGCCTGCGCCACTGTTCCGAAGATCATTCTGACGGTGAATCACGCAAGCGGCGCCGGTTATTATGCGATGGCTGCGCAAGGCTTCGATCCGAACTTTACCTTCAGTTGGCCCACCGCGCGTATCGGCGTCATGGAAGGCGACTCCGCCATCCAGGCCATTTATGGTCCGGAACTGGACAAACTCAAGACGTCGGGCCAGCCTGTGCCCAAAGAGCTGGAGGCCAAAATCGCGCAGACGCGCGCCGATTATGAGGACTGGCTCGATGCGAAGCATGCCGCCGCGCGAGGCCATTGCGACGCTATTATCGATCCGGTTGATACGAATGGGGTGCTCGCTTTCGCTTTCGAAGTAGCGTGCGCAAATGAGAAGCCCGAGCATCTTCCGCTCGAGCTGCTTGCGCCAGAGAATCACACCAACGAGAGCGCGGCGGAGGTCTTGTGAAGGAATTATCGATCCACCAGAAGCATCGGATTCTGTACATAACGCTGAACCGTCCCGAAAAGCGCAACGCGTTGACGTGCGACATGTGTTCGGGCATTGCAGAGGCGGTCGCCTCGGCACAGAACCGCGAAGATATCGGAGTCATTTTCATCGCGGCCGCCGGCCAGGTCTTCTGCGCGGGCATGGATCTGGATGAGGCCGTCCTTCCGCATCACAATCTGGCAGCGGCTCACGAAGACCTGTTCACCATGGGCGCCAATTCGTTGAAGCCCATTGTGATGTGCGTCAACGGCCCTGCTCTGGGAGGCGGTCTGGGCTTGGTTGCGCAGGGGCACGTTGTGCTGGCCGGGGAAGCAGTTGTTTTCGGCCTGCCCGAGATTCGAATCGGCTTATGGCCGTTCCTGGTTTATCGCTCGGTGGAAGCGGCGTTGGGCGCGCGCCGCACGCTCGAACTCAGCCTGGTGGGCCGTGTCTTCCACGCACCCGACGCGCTAGAGTGGGGCTTGGTCCACCAGCTCTGCCCGCCTAGCGAGGTCTGCGAACGGGCCAATGCACTCGCACGCGATCTGGCCAAAGCCAGCCCCAGCGCAATTGCCGCAGGGATGCAATACTTTCGCGATTCGCGCGGGAAGTCCCCTAGGGAAGCAGGCGAAATCGCAGCTAAGCTGCGTACGCACTTAATGGAATGCGGCGATTTCCAGGAGGGTTGCGCCGCGTTCAAAGAGAAACGCGAGCCGCACTGGCCCAGCATGCAGCAAGAGTTCTATGGGAAGCCGTGATATTTCTGTTCCTCGCTCTGCTCGTCCCGACCTTTTATAAGGACGTCCTGCCCATTCTTCAGCAGCGCTGCCAGTCGTGCCATCGCGCAGGCGAAATGGCGCCCATGCCGCTCGAAACCTATCAGCAGGTTCGCCCCTTCGCCGCCGCGATTCGGAATGTCACGCAGAGTAGGAAAATGCCGCCCTGGTTTGCAGATCCGTGCTGCGGCCACTTCTCGAACGATCCATCTCTGACGCTGGAGCAGATTGCAACCCTCTGCGCCTGGGCCGATGCACACGCATCTGCAGGCGATTCGCGCGATACACCTCCGCCCGTGCATTGGACAGAAGGTTGGAACATCGACAAGCCGGATGTGGTGTTTCAAATGCCGAAGGTGAAATCGATTCCGGCCTCGGGCGACATCCCGTATCAATACATCATCATTCCCACTCATTTCAAGGAAGACCGCTGGGTGAGCATGTCTGAGATTCGCCCCAGCAATCGCATGGTTGTGCATCACGCCGTCGCGTATATTCGCGATCCCGCTTCGTCGTGGCTGCGCGGCGCGCCGGTGGACGTTCCGTTCAGCGCGGACGATTTGCCCACGCCGGCGCTACGCCGGGACGCCATGTGGACCACCAGCGACATCCTGCTAGTCTACGCACCGGGCAGCCTGCCGGATCAATGGCCGGAGGGGTTCGCCAAGCTTGTTCCGGCCGGGTCGGACATTATTTTGCAGATGCATTACACCACACACGGCCATGTGACTGAAGACCACACCAGCGTGGGCCTGGTCTTCTCAAAAGAACCCCCGCGCAAACGGGTTTTGACGCTGCAGTTGACGAATGACCGTTTCATCATTCCTCCGGGCGACCCCGATCATCGGGTCGAAGTGCATGGGAGCATTCCGAACGATGCTCTGCTGCTGAGCTTTTTCCCACACATGCATCTGCGCGGCAAGACGTTCGAGTACAACATTCTGGAGCCGCACGGCCGTGTCCGCACGCTTCTGCGCATATCGCATTACGACTTCTATTGGCAGCTCAGCTATCGGCTCGCCGATCCGATTCCGCTGAAGGCCGGCACGGTTTTGCAAGCTGTGGCAACCTTCGACAATTCGAAGAACAATCCGCATAATCCCGATCCCGATTCCGCCGTCACTTGGGGCGAGCAGACCTGGTCGGAGATGATGGTGGGCTTCTTCGATGTCGCCGTCGATCCGTCGATTGACAAGCAGCAGTTCTTTATTCGGGCCAGAACTCTTCCAGCTCGAACGAGCGCCGCGTCACGTCTCGCAGTTCACTGAGCGATCCGATGTCGCGCGTGCCCAGCGCCTGGGTCAATGCATTGCCCGCGGCGGTTGCCTCAGCCGGCCCGGCGATCACGCGTCTGCCGGTCGCATTCGCTGTCAGTTGATTGAGCAACTTGTTGCGCGATCCGCCGCCCACAATGTGGATCAGATCAATCGGCCGGCCGGTGAGTGATTCGAGTGATTCAAGCACCTGCCGGTATCGCGCCGCGAGGCTCTGCAACACGACGCGAACCATCGATCCGGCATCTTCCGGAACCTCTTGGTTTGTCTTCCGGCAATATTCGCGGATGCGTTTTGGATGGCTGCCTGGGGAAGTGAACTCATCGAGATCCACGACCGTTGCCGAAGGCTTCGCAGCAGCCGCGCGCGCCATCAGCTCGGAGTAAGTGAATTCCTGTCCGTCGCGCGCCCACGCGCGCCTGCATTCCTGCACCATCCACAAGCCCGGAATGTTTTTCAGAAACCGGATCGTGCGCTCGACCCCAACTTCATTTGTGAAGTTCGCTTCGAGTGCGGCATCGTTAATCACCGGGTCATTCAACTCAACGCCCATCAGCGACCACGTACCCGAGCTGATGTAACACCAATTAGTCCGGTCCTGGACCGGAACCGCCGCCACTGCAGAGGCTGTGTCGTGCGAAGCGGTTGCGTACACGGGTACATCGCGGTCCACGATGGAAGGCAACAATGTTCCCAGCTTGGTACCCGCATCAACCAGTTCGCACAGGAAGCCCGGGCCCATCCCAAGCTTCCGCAGCATGTCTGATGCAAAGCATCTTCCGACCGGATCGTAGAACTGCGATGTGCTCGCAATGGTTCTCTCGGAAGCGCAAATCCCGGTCAGGAAATAGTTGAACAGGTCCGGCATGAACAACAGCTTCGACGCGGCGTCGAGCAGCTTCGGCGAATCCCGCTGCATTGCACCAAGCTGATACAGCGAGTTGATCTCCATAAACTGAATGCCGGTCTGGCGGAAGATCTCGCTCCGGGGAACGGTCTCAAACACGTGCGAGGGAAGGCCGGCGGTGCGCGGGTCTCGATAATGCCGTGGGTTGTCGAGCAACTCGCCGCGCTCCCCAAGCAACGCGAAATCCACTCCCCAGGTATCGACTGCAATGCCATGCAATTCGCCTGCTGCCTTGCTCGCTATACGAACGCCTTCGCAGATCTCATGGAAGAGCCGAAGAGTGTCCCAATAAAGCCCGTTGGGAAGCTGCACGGGCGTATTCGCAAAGCGATGCAGTTCATTCAGCTCGAGCCGGCCGCCTGCCAATTGCGCGAGCATCGCGCGTCCACTCTCCGCGCCGAGATCCAACGCCAGGAATTGCCGGTTCATGCTTCAATCGCCGAGGAACACTGCGCAAAGCTGGTCCATGAAGGCGTGAACCTCGGTATCGGGCGCGGTAGTGCCGTTGACCAGGATCGAGAACGCCAGCCAGCGATGATGGCCGGAATCGATGTATCCACTGAGCGCATTGACATGAGACATCTCGCCGGTTTTGGCATGCACCCGGTCCGCGCCCGGGATGTGCTTGAAACGATCATGGATTGTGCCGTCGACTCCGCCTATCGGCAGGGAGCGAACCCAGAGATCGCGATCGGGCCGTTGCCACATATAGCGCAGCAGCAGAACGGTCGAATCCGGCGTGGTGAGGTTCTGCCGCGCGAGGCCGGATGCGTCATATAAATCGAATCCCGAGCCCTCACGAGTTACTCCGGCCGCACCCAGGAACGCTTCCCGTTCCGCAACCCCGGCCTGGAGCGTTCCTTCGCCGCGCGTGACGCGAGCCACTTCCCGCAGCAGCATCTCCGCGTGCAGGTTCTGGCTGACTTTGTTGATGAGCTGGATCTCCTGCCATAACGGTGCCGAGTCGTGCACAGCCAAGGCCGTGCCCGTCGGGGCGGAGGCGGAGCTGTTATTCAGATTCTGATATTCCGATCGTGCTTCGCCACGCACCACAACGCCGCGATCGCGCAGAATGTCGATAAGCGCCTCGGCCGCAAACAGCGCCGGGTCTTCCACAGCCAGATCCTCTTCCCATTCGCGGCACGCTTTCCCGATGCTGCCCCAGAGCAACACCTCGGATGTACCAGGAGCTCGATTAAGGTGGACATTCGCCACTCGCGACGTATCTGTCACGACCTGGTTCAGCACGACAAAATGATTGACTGCGGGCCGTAGCTCTACCTCGGCCAAATCGCCCGGTTCGGTGGGGCGCAACGTAACGGTAACGGTATTGTCGTTCAGAGCCAGCGAGCTCACTGGCGCCCCATATTCGTACAGGCTATCGTCGATGGTCCATCCGCGTGGATAGAGATCGCCCGGATAGCGGGTTGCAACTCCGGTGACATCGCCATCTACTTCGTGAATACCGGCGTTCACGAGCTTGTCCGCTAAGGAGGCGAGTGGAGTGAGCGGATCTCGATCGACTGCGTGCATGCGATAGGGCAGCACACGGCCGGACAGATTCGGATCTCCGCCCCCGACGAGTTGCAGATCCGGGATTACCGTTTGTCCAGCGGTCCAACGTCCGCTGGTTCGAAGCTCAGTCTGAAACTTGTAGTTCGGTCCAAGGCGAACCAAGGCCAATGCGGTGGTGTACAGCTTGGTGTTCGAAGCGGGAGTGAAGAACGCCGCCGAATCTTGCTCAGCCAGCACTTCGCCCGTTTCGACATCAATGAACTTGTAGCCGATTTGGCCGCGTTGAACCGCCGGACAGCGAGCCGTCAGTTCTTCGATGCGCTTATCGAATCGTCCACTCGCAGCCGCTATGCCAGCCGCCAGTAGCACCCCAGCTAAGACGCGCCGCATCCGCATCCTACCGTTTGCCTGCCGCGGCGGCGTTCGTTTGCGCGATTTGATTGCCCTTTGTTCCGCCCATGAGGTGCGCTTCCAGCATGATCAGCAACGCAAGCACGAGCACGGCAATGGACCCGAGCGCCGGAATGAGCATGACGTACTGAACGCCGAGATATGAATCCACATATCCCAACAGCCAAGGGATACACATAGCTCCTGTGATCGCAATCGAGAAGAGGCTGTTATAGAAACCGGGATGATAGGAGAAACGCTCGTCGAGGGTTTCAGCGATCAGCGGGAAGATGGGCGCGAAGCCGGCGCCGATGACGATGACCGCGATCCATGCGCCAGGCAAGGCGGTCGTAAAGCTCAGTAGCAAGTATCCAATCATCGCGACAGCCGTGCTGGCCATTAGAAGCTTGGCGTGGTTGATGCGCGGTAACAGGGCGCGCACCCCGAGACGCCCGAGCATGAGGGCGAGAAAGTATCCAGCCAGGGCAAAGATGGCCCATGCCGGATTACTTCCCAGACGGTGAATCAAGTACAGGGGCAACCATCCGGCAATGGCCCATTCATTACCGAATTGAACAAATAGCAAGAGACTGAACAGGACGGCCGCAACGCTCCGCAAATCACGCAGAGAGTCATTTTGTATCGGATGGCCCAACACGGCGCGGCGCTTGCTCGCAATGTAGACTCCACCGAAGAGCAGCGGCACAATCGCCAGCAAGCCAGTTTGAATTTCCACCGAGCTCGCGAAATATGTCAGCGCCACCATCAGCGTCGAGAGCAGGCAGCCGCATCCGAACAGGACGCCTGCGAGATTGACGGTGGCCGCGGGCGTTCTCTCGAACTCCGGCTGCAGGACGTGCAACAGAGCCGCCATAAGACCGCCGGCGGCCGCGCCCACACATGCGAGCCCCAGGATGCGCCATGCGGCGGGGACCGGCGGCGCCACAAAGGACAACGCCAGAAGGCTCGCGGCAGCGAGGGCACACGAAGTTACTGCTAATGGCCGGACGCCGAAGCGCCCAATCAGCCGCTGCGCACCTGCCGCGGCGATCACATATCCCGCATTCAATCCAAGGAAGTGAAGAGCGATGAGCCGCGGATCTACATCAATGTGATAATGCCACGCGATTAGCAGCGATCCTGTGAGCCCAAGGAGCATACCCACCAGGAGAAATCCCGCGCTCCATGCGCGTGCGTCCTGGTTCGTTTTCTCAGTGCTCTTCGTTGACACGTTCGAAGTGTATTTCTTACAATGGAAGCATCACTGAGGAAGGAGGTGGTCCAGTCGAAATGAATTCTGG
>DATJUG010000089.1:0-5527 GCA_035502635.1 Bryobacteraceae bacterium | reverse complement strand
GCGGCGGAAGTCGGGCTCAAAGCACGTCACGTACTCTGTCAAACACTTGCACCAGTTCTATCGCACGCAATCATGAACGGTGAAGTCACGCCTGACGATGTCCATGATGCAACAGATGCGGCCGATGAGGGTCTCGGTCTCGTGCGACGGTGGGAACAAAAGGGCGTCGTTCGTTTCCGCGATATTGCGTCCGACCTGTTCGCCTTCGGAACCCGTGTCTACGCGAGATTCCAGCCCCAATTCCTAGACGAGTTCGTCCGCGACAATTCCGAATTTGCACAGTCAACCGACACGTTAGTTGTCTAATCTCCACCAAAGTGTCGCCATGTATGCCCGATGTCTCGTCTGCCCAGCGATGAAGGTGGCCCACGCGCCCACGACGACAAACACGGCGAACCGGTCGATGATCAGTACGAGGGCCGCTATTCAGGCGGCCTTGGCGAAGTCGAGCCACCTCATGGTCTGCTCCAGTTGCAGACAACAACCGATCCTGGTCGACCGCCAGGCTGTCAACCATCAATCTTGTCAAACCAATACGGTATAACGCACAAACTTCATCAAAGGCGTACGCTGGGCCCACGATGGCTGGCTATCGAGCGCCAAGTGCAAGTTAGCTTTAAACGGGGTTGTGGGGGAAGTGACGGAGGTGAGCGCTCGTATATTCGGCTTTCGCGCAGATAGGAGTAGACATTCGGGCTTCATGACTAGCTTGCCGGCATAGCCAGGTGAGCTACGAAGTCTCGGCAGTTGAAACTCTCATGACTCGCCGGTGCTGCGGGCTCTTCACACCTACGATGCCTTCTCGGGATTTCGCGGTTTCCGCCATCGGGGCTCGCCGGAACTTCCTTTCGCCAGTGTCTCGTTGCATGGCTAGCGTTGGCAAGGATTTCGGCACTTCGATTCTGGTGTCGTTCGGTGCCCAGTCACACCAAACGCGACAGAAAATCGCGCCAATCTGACGTTTCATGGCTAGAGTTCTAAGTCCGGATCGCATCGTGATCGGTCCCGTGATTTTCGGCAGTCTCATCTCGCTCGGCACCTCCAACGATTGCTTTCTGGAGTGGCGCGTGCCCCGCAAAGCCGCAAGCTACGCAGCAAGGGCAGTTTTCAACAATCGAACCGAGAGCCGAGGCTCTCGCCAGCGAGACAGGTCACGCAAGCCATTTGACCTGATTAAGGAAGCTCAGCCACTATGCTGACTTCAAGGCTATACCAAGCGAACTATCGAACCAGATGCTAAATGTTGATTGTTAAAGGGCTGCTCATTCCGGGCTCGGTCGTCTGCCCGGCATAGTCTCGGTATTTTCGAGGCGGTTAGTTATTTTGCGACAGGCACCCATACGGCGTCTGCGTAAGCGAAGTCCACACCCGCTATCTCAGTGCTGACCGTTACATATTGCAAACCGGCCTTGCTGCCCGGGTTGGCAGAAAAACCGAGCAAATACTGGTTACCGAGTATTTTTTGCAGCGCGTCCAGGTAAGGCTTGAAACTCACCGGGCTTTGCAACCCGAGGAAGAACGACTCACCGCCGGTCACGTCGGAGAGCTTGGCTAGGCCGTTCGCTCCGTTGTTTGCCTCCCAGAAGTTGCGACGCCAGTGACCGATCCCTGGGAAATAGATCGTGTGGATAATTGTTCCTGTTCGCTCCGCCACGTTGTTCGCAGTATCCACATCAGGGTTGAGCAGAGCGTTCCTTCCGCGTCGGGCACGATCAATTCCGTCGCTCACCATGATCACCTCGCGGCGATTCGGATGTTCAGGCCACCGTTTCATAAGATCAATCAGCGAAAGGTACGGACTTCCGTAGGCACCCACGGATCCGACGGGCAATCGGATCGCCTTTGCTGCCTGTGCGTGATCTGTCGTGAAATTCTGGACCATTTGAACCGTGGCATTCCTCATGTATCCGACGCCGACTGAAGTGGTCGAAGGCTGTGTGCTAATGAAGGAACGCAGGTCATCGAGTTGCGAGCCGAGGCTACTCTCGCACGCGTCGTCGATCAGAATGAACAACTCAAGACCAGCGCGGTCTCCCCGGGCAGGAACCCACTCGGTTACAGGTAGGCGCGCGTTACCCTGCTTGACGATGACATCGGCCCGCGTGATTTCCGGCATGCGCTTGTCGGCCGGCACGCTTACCGTAACGGTCATTTTCACGGGAGCCGTAGACGGTTTCTCTTGCCCCCACAAAGGAGCAATAGTTGTGGACACGATGATGAGAATCAGAAATAGCTGAAATCGAAAACCGCGCGTGGGCATTTCGTCCTCCTTGATGTTGTACCGCTGATCCGACAGGACCAGATTCGAGGGCTGCCATTTAATGAAGAGTTGACGAGGAGCGCCGCATCCGACAAACTCCAGTGGGCGCGTCTTACGACTAGCTTGTTCTTTATATCATTGTTAGCTCTTTCGTCATAGTCCAAGAACGGCTTTCAAGTCCACTCTGTCGGGCTGCTCTCCAGAAGGGCGCGTCCTTGTTTTCGCAGGATTGGCAAAAGCCATGCGATGGAAATTCCTCGTCCACTTCCAGACACCGTGGATGTATAAGAGTATGTAGTGGGGAGATAGAAGTTGAAGTTCCGTCAGAGAATCGCTCAAATCCTCCTTTTCGCATGCACTCTGGAGGTTCTCATCTCGGTTCTTCCGCGACGGGGTCTTGCGCATTCGCAGAATTCGAGTCGCGACCAAGCGCAGGGTTCCTCCCAGCGAAACTCGCCGAATCAGGGCAGCAATCCGAGGCAGCCGTCACAGCCATCGAAACGATCTCCCAGTCGGCCGAACCGCCCGGGGCGGCCGGCGCAAGCGAATCCTCCAAAACGTCCAGGTCCATCCGCAGGGCCGAACCGACCTTCCCTAGGTGCGCCGAATCGAGGCCGGCCCGCGTATGCTTTTCGCCCGCAGGACCGGGACCGGATTCGGCGCTATTACGCCCGAAATCTTGGCTATATCAATCGGGCGCGTCGGCCACGCTTCGTGATCGGAACGTACATTCCAGTTGGATACCGCGGCTATTTCCGGCCCGTTCCGGCGCCGCTACTCGGATATCTTCCTCCACCCCCTCCGGGATATGCGATAGGATATTTTGATGGCTATTGCGTGGTCTACGATCCAATCACCTTTGCGATTCTGAATTTGGTGGACCTATTGGACTGACCGATGGGTGATTTCGACGATGGAGTAATCCCAGAGTGCGGCGAACCAGAAGCCTACTACTGGTTCGAATTCGGAACGGCATTTGTTCTTAGATCGAGCTGAAGCCTTTGCATGCTCTGCTGCTCAATGCGTATAAAGCCCGTCCGGGGGTTGTCAAGCTCCAAAACCAACGAAAACACGATAGCCACCGTCAACGGCAAAACGAACATCGCCAGGAACAATCGGCGCCCCATGCTGTATCCGACCACGAAGCAGGTCAGCACAGAGATCAAAATCAACACAAACCAGATCGTACCGGGTATGCGCCTTCATACGCGGTCAATCTTTCCTCGCTCAAATCGGCCAGAATACCGAGGGATTGAGCGGATATTGGACTGATTCCCAGATTAGGGTATTGTCCAACTAGCGCAACGTCTTCCTGCCACATCTGGCTCTGCAACTGTTTGGCGCGTGCGGTGGGTGCCTGCACTCCCTGCTCATCCCGTTCGCTCGCAATTCGATGCGAGCATCCACATACTCCCGCAGCAATCCGAGGATTCTTGTGCGGAAGGGGTCGGGTAACATCTGCGCGCGCTGGTCGACCGTCTCGATTGCATTGGCTTCCTCGACCACGAGGTTCCTGCGCTACTCATAATGTGGAGGAGTCCTCGGAAGAGCGAACCCAAGCAGGAAACTCAGGAGTACGGTTAGACCATCACGCGCCGATTGGATCAGGCGCTGGCGCTCTTCGTCGATGCCAGACGATGCGAGCCTGAGCCGAAGCCAAGTCCACCGCAAGTATCAAACCGATGAGTGACACTGGGAAAAGCAGCTCTGTATGTGCGATCAGGCAGAGCAAAATCGCCCTCCAACATTGGGCATTCACAGCAGCCGCTTGGCGATCTAGGGAGGATATCACAGCCGTTCATCCACTGGCTGCCCCACGCATTGGAGGGGTTCTGGGAAGCGAGGGTGGGCGGAGCCTAAAGCGATCAGCGCGCGCCAGTCCAGAAACAATGTCGCTTTTGGATGTGGAGAGAAGAGGCATGCAAGACGCACGAACGCGAACGTTTTGGAACTTTGGAGTTCACGTCATTCGGTCATTGTAAAGGCAGATGTTTTCTCTGCATCGCAACCGTGCCGGAAACCGGGTAATACTACAGCGCGTTTACGGCTTTACGTATTTGTGCCGAAGCGCCATGCGGAAAGATACTGATGTGGCCATTGCGGATTGCCAAGAGACTTGCCGCGTGCTATTGGGGGCTCAAACGGGAGCGCAATTCCGGCCGGGGAGTTGACGTTCCCCCGAAACGACCGACCTGCGCTCCGATGACTGTTAGCCGGGGTCGCTGTCTTTCAGGGAGCCAGCGATCCCGGCATCGGGGGATTTCGAGGACCAGGCCCGAGCTATTAGCCTGGGAAGGCCGCTATGCCCATCACAGTCCTCGTGGCCGATGACGCGGAAGTTATGCGTCGAGAGCTTAGATGGCTCCTTACCCAACTCCCAACAATCAAACTGGTGGGCGAAGCTGCGAGTTTTGGTCAACTCGTGCACATGGCTCGCGAATTGAAGCCGCAGATCATGGTGGTGGACTTACACCTGATACCCTGGGGACGTCTGCGCGGCTATGGTCAACTCAAGTCATGCCTGGACTGCGGCGCGCAGTTATTAGCCGTTTCTTTTTCCAATGATGAAGAAGCCAAGGCGTTAGCCGAAGATCTTGGGGCTGTTAGATTGCTGGACAAAATGAACCTCTATAGTGAACTCGTTCCCACGATATTGCAGTTGCTCCCAACAAGCGCTACTTCGACGGATTCGACCCAATGATGTCTCGCGCTGCCAGGACCGGATCAGCCAGGTTGTAGGCCGCAGGCCGCGTGCTACTGACGCCAACCGCCTTGAGCCGTTTCTTCAAGCAGGTTTGGAGTCGGCGGCGAATCGTCACGGAGCATGATTCGCATAATCCGCAACTCCCGTATAGAACGTCCCGTCGCTCGCATCGCAAGCAGCCGTGATCGTCGAAGTAGTAGCGCATCTTCGTGAGATGAATGTGAGGCAGGAGCATACGGATTTGGAGCGAAATGTCTTTCGGCAAGAACCACGGCTGCAAGGATACGTCCTCGTCCTCGCGGTTTCCCTTTTTCGCAAGATGTTTTGGCACGAATTATCTCCTAGGGTGAAATCGGTGGTGGGTTGGTTGTAGATGGGTTGGAGCTACGAGCGTGTATATCTGTGTGGTCAATAAGGATGTGTGTCCGAGGAGTTCTTGTATGTGCCGGATATCCGCGCCACGATCCAACAAATGCGTCGCGAAAGAATGCCGGATCATATGCGGCGTCACGCGCCCCAGCCCAGCTTTCTGCGAAGCGTAGAGAAGGACTCGGGCGACAGCG
>DATJUG010000088.1:0-12876 GCA_035502635.1 Bryobacteraceae bacterium | reverse complement strand
AGGCCGGGCTGTCGCGCTCGCTGATTTGCTTTTTGAGCATAGGATCTTCAATGCCAGCGAATTTTGCGGGCCAGGCGGCACCAGCTGCACTCGATAGTTTCAGACGCAGCTCGCTCTTCGCTTTGATTTGGGAGCGGATGCCGAGCAGCGGAGAGTAGAACTCGCTAAGTTGGCATTTGATATGGGCTTCGCGGAGCTCTCGCTTTTGATTGAGAGCCGTAAGCCATCCGCCGATAGCCACACCCACAAGGCCGGAGACTGCCGGAATCAGCGTGTTGACCAATGTCCCGTTGAGAATAGTCGCCATTGCCATGTTTCTCTGCTGACAGAGTACCGTAGCCGTTCAAAATTTTTCCTCCAATCGGGAGGGAGAAGCTGGGCTCCTCCCTGTCTCCAGTCGCCTCGCATCTTCAGTCACCCTCCACAGCGGGAAGTTCCCTCCCGCAACGCCCTCCCTGCGCGCAAGGGCAAAAGCAATAAGGAAGGGAACCTAATTTCTTCTTCGTTCAGGTGCCCCTGCTTCATGCGGCTTTATGGCAGAGCCGGTCGGAACCCGTCAAGGCTCTCCGCGTTCGCTGCGATGAACGGGCTTGAGAACGCCCGGCCTTGACCGAACCCGCCTCGCCTCTGCCCGCCGCGTGAAGACATGAAGCGGGGGCACTCAAACAAAGAAATTGGGTTTGAGTTAAGACGCCCTCCTTCAGAATCCGCCCCTCAGCGGGCAGCACAGGAGAGCGAACATCATGCCTTACGCAACCAGCAAAAGCAGCAACGCCACGCCGCACAGGAAAAATGCAGCGCAGCGGACCAACCGCAGCGATTCGCCTTATCAGCAGCGCACCGCGCAGAAGGACAACCCCACCCAACTGCTCATCAAGCAGGCCGTGGAATACCTCATCCAGCAGCTTGAGGCGGGACACAGCGAAACCCTTGCCAACTATCTCGGAGCGATGGCCCGGTTCCACAATTACAGCTTCGGGAACATCCTGCAAATTGCCAGACAGCGCCCCACCGCTACCCGCGTTGCGGGATTCGGCACTTGGAAGGAACTGGGCCGTTTCGTGAAGCGGGGCGAGAAGGGCATCCAGATTCTCGCACCTGTAGTCGGCTATCGCCGCAGGAATGACGAAGCGGAACAGGAAACGGAGGGCAAGCCGCAGCGGGTTCTCATCGGCTTCCGCGCCGTGTACGTGTGGGACTACGAGCAGACCGACGGCGCGGACCTGCCGGAGTTGAACCACACCATCACGGGCGACGTGGGCGGCAATCACGACCGGCTCATGGAATTTCTTGCCGCGCAGAATATCGCGCTTGAGTTCAACGAGCGGATCGCCCCGGCGTTGGGCGTCTCCTACGGCGGCAAGATTGCCTTGCTGCCCGGCCAGTCAAAGGCCGAGGAGTTCACCACGCTGGTGCACGAGACGGCGCACGAGCTTTTGCATAAGGCTGAGCGCCGCACCTTCACCACCGCCACGGTGCGGGAGACGGAAGCCGAGGCCGTGGCTTTCATCGTGGGTCAGGCCGTGGGCTTGGACATGGGCGCAGCATCCAGCGACTACATCCAGCTTTACAAGGGCAACGCGGCATTGCTGGCCGAAAGCCTTGAGGTTGTCCAGCGCACCGCCTCCACCATCCTCCATGCCCTCCGCGTGGAGGATACCGCCTTCGCAAGCGAGGCCGTTCGGGAGGTGGCGTGATGCACACCGTGGCCCTGATTTTGATGGAGGCCGGGGAACCCGAACCCGGCTTTCATCTCCACATCGACAATCCGCCGTGGATGCCGCTCGACATCGAGGACATCCTGACCAGCGGCCCCAACGGTTTGCCAACTCTCTCCGTTGCGCATTACGGCCAGCAGAACGGCGACGCAATGCGCGATCCCGAGATGCTGTTTGAAGTGCGCCGCGAGGGAGGCGAGATCGTTCTGTCTCCCTACTACTGGCGCAACGATTACGTCGGCATCGAGCGGTATTCGAGCTTCCGCGACGACGAACAGCATCTTTTCACGCTCCCTGCGCTCAAACGCCAGCACGAAGAGTTTGCGCGCCTTTGGGACAGGAACCTGCGCGCCCAGGGCTATTTGGAAGCGTTTTTGCGCAGCTGCAGCCGGTAAGCCCTGCCAACCTCACGGGCGGGCTTTCGGCAACGGTCCGCCTACGCATTCACGCTCGACAACCCAAATAGGAGAATCCCAAATGACGAACACAGTTGAAGTCCAGTCCGAATACCGCGACCTTCCGATTGATTGGCTGGTTGAATCGCCCACTAACCCGCGCCAGATATTCGACGACGACGGCTTGCAGGAACTCGCCGCCAGCATTCGCGCCAACGGCGTCTTGCAGCCGTTGCTTGTCCGGCCCCGCGCCGAGCGCCGCTTCGAGATCGTCTTCGGAGCGCGGCGCTATCGCGGCGCGGCAATGGCCGAGCAGGAAACCGTGCCGGTCTGCATCCGGGAGATGACCGACGCGCAGGTGTTGGAGGCGCAGTTAGTCGAAAACCTCCAGCGCCGCGACGTGCATCCGCTGGACGAGGCCCACGGCTACGCCCGGTTACTGGCGCTCGACGAGCCGAAGTATTCCATCGAACTCATTGCGGCCAAGTGCGGCAAGAGCGCCGGATACGTGGCGTCTCGCCTGCGCTTGACCGAGCTTGCTCCCGCCGTGGTCGAAGCCTTCTCGAAAGACGAGATCGGCTTGGGCCACGCGCTCTTGCTGGCGAAATTGCAACCCGCCGCGCAGCAAGAAGCCCTGCCCGCCTGCTGGCAGGAGAGCTACGCCAACGGCAGCAAGGCGAAACGCATTTTACTCCCTGTGCGCCATCTTCGGGAATGGATCGAGCACAACATTCTCCTGGAGCTTGCCACCGCGCCGTTCTCGAAAGAGGACGCAATGCTCGTGCCGGAAGCAGGTTCCTGTCTCGAATGCCCCAAGCGCACCGGGCACAACACGCCGCTCTTTGAAGGCATGGGAGCGCAGCATGATTCCTGTACCGATCCTGCCTGCTATTCGGGCAAGGTGGACGCGCATGTGAAGCAGACCGTCGCCGCGAAACCGAAGCTGGTACAGATCAGCACCACCTATGGCAAACCAGCCGAAGGCAGTCCTGTTGTCCCCCGCAACCAGTATGTCGAAGTCCGGCAGGAGAAGCCAAAGAACAAGTACCAGCAGGACGCGCCCGAGTACAAGACCTGCAAGTACACCACCGAGGCGATTGTTGCCGACGGCAGCGAGAAAGGCGAAATCCGCAAGGTATGCGCCAATCCCGATTGCCCGGTGCATCACCCCAAAAAGCAGCGGCGGCAGGTCGAAGCAGATGCTGCGACGAAGGCCGCAGAGGAGAAGCGCCGCCGCGAAGAGGCGACGGCTCAGGCCACCGGACTGCGCGTTCTCGCCGCCATCGGCGAGGCGGTCCCGGTGCGGCTGATGAAACGCGACCTCTTGTTTGTGGCCGAGCGTCTGGCGACCCTGCTGGACGAAAACCGCCTTGCGATACTGGCGCGGCAGCACGGCATCCGGCAGAAGCGGGATGATGGAGGCGTGGCAAAGACGTTCGCTGCCTTCCTCCGCCGCGCCGAAGAAAACGCATTGGGCCGCGCTGTGGTCGAGTCGGCAGTCCTGCTCGCCGCTTCGCGCGGCAACGCCACACAAGCACTCCGCGACGCGGCCACGGCCTACAAAGTCGATACCGACGCCATCGCCGCCAAGGTCAGGCAGGAATTCGCGGCGAAGGACAAGGCGAAGGCTGAAAAGAAGCCCGCGCCGAAATCTCCGGCCAAACAGGCGAAGGCGGCGAAAAAGCCCGCAGCCGCATAACCATCAACCCAACCGCAATACTGACGCGGGGTCTGCAACCACAGGCCCCGCGCATTTTCTTGCTTGCTGCCCGTCTTCCCACCCTCATGCGATGCTCCTGCCGTTTGGCAGGAGCGGCAATCTCTTCCCACCCGACGGGATGGCTGTAAAGGAAACTTTTCGGATTCTCACTTATTGGATGAGCGCGGCCTCTAAAACTGGTCTCACAGATGTCTGGACAGGAGATGAAGGCAGGCCAGATGGACGAAGCCGAGGAAGTTCTTGATGTGGTATTCCCATCGGGTCGCGGCGCAACGGAAGTTGTCCACCCAGGCGCAAAGCCGCTCCGCTATTGGACGTTCCGGCCAGCGCCCGTTGCGCATAATCAGTTTGATCGCGTATTCCTCTGTGAACCTGGTGTCGAGCGGGTCCGAGCGTAACCCATGTCGCCGACGGTACGAGTCTGGAGTGGAGAATAGCTCACCGGCAGTCCGCCCCACTGCGCGCCGATGCCCAGCACCCAAAGGATTCTAGCGAGAACGGCCCTGATTTCGTGGCACTGACGACCGCGTCGTCCATACGTCGCTGTGGCCGCAGCGCTGGCCTCACCACCGCCCATCGTGTATTGGTCAGTTCTCAGCGCCTCGTCATGAACGCGTTCCCAGATCCCGGAGCAGCCGCAGGATCGCACAGATTTCGCCTCTATTCGAATCAAGAGATTTCTGAACTCAAGATGCGAGTTGAAGCATCAGATGCAGCATTATCACAGTTTGACAAACGCTATCCGTAACGATATGGTTACACGTAATGCGTAACCGAGAGGCTACATATTCCTCGAAGCTCGTCTTCTCTTCACTCGCTGACCCTACGCGCCGTTCGATTCTGGACCTATTGTGTTCGGGTCGACGAGCGGCCGGGCGTATTGCTGATGGCTTCAATATGTCACGCCCTGCGGTCTCGAAACATCTGACATTCCTGGTTCGTGCCAACCTGATTCGTGTGCATCGAGAGGGCCGTCATCGCTTCTATGAGCTCAACGCTGAGCCCTTGAAGGTCATCGATTCCTGGCTTAATCGCTACCGGGTCTTCTGGAACGAAAGCCTAATCGGACTGAAGGAATTCGTCGAAAACGAAACTGCGCAAGGCACGCCTACCGCCAGGCGGAAAGTCAAGCAACGAAAAAGGAGAAATTTAATATGACACTCGCGTCAGTTCAAGACTCAATCGAATTCGAAATCTTCGTTACGGCGCCACCCGAACGCATCTTTGAGGCACTCGTCAACCCCAATCAGGTGCCGCAGTGGTGGGGAGGGCGTGGTGCTGGGCAAAGTTACCGCTGCACAAAATTCGAAAGTGATGTGAGGGTGGGCGGGAGCTGGCGTTGTATCGGGATCGATGGCAACGGAAGCAAGTTTGAAGTTTCCGGCGAATACCGTATCGTGGACAGGCCCAACCTTCTGGTCACGACATGGAGAGCGAGTTGGACGGGCGATGCAGAAACGACGGTCAGTTGGGAACTTGTCGTCGCAAACAGAGGCACTCAGGTCAAAATATGTCACAGTGGTTTCGCGGCGCATCCGGAGATTTCATCGGCCTATCGGGGTTGGCCGATGATGCTGCAGTGGTTGCGGTTGCTCTTGGAACGACGAGAGACGGTGGAATCCCGCTTTTCACAGGGAGAATGAGCGACATTGCGGCACCGGGGATCGCACGACTTTCGGTGCCAGGTGTTTATCAGGCTGGTTACTGGTTCTAGTGCGTCGTGGGAGCGCTGAACCAAATGGGGGTAGACCGTCTGACCTTCCTCATTCATTGGCACTTGACTTAAAAAGGACGGACAGATATACAATTGCTCCATCTGGTGTTCGGGAAGCCGGTAAAAATCCGGCACTGCCCCGCAACTGTAAACGCGGAGAATTCGAGAAGTAACACCACTGGGTTGACGCCCGCAAGGGCTGGGTTTTGCGAATCGCCCGGGAAGGTATCTCGAATTCGAAGATGCGTGAGTCAGGAGACCGGCCAGATGCCAATCTGGGCTTGATCCAGTTTCGATGGGAGAGCTGGAGAGCATTCCCCTGCCGGGCAAAACAATGCACCGGCCATGAGAAAGCTGCCTATTATTTGTTCCCGCTGTCTCTGTGGAGCCATGCTCCGCAGGCAGAGGTATTGCATGCAGGAGACGGACCGCAAAACGGTCACGCTCGTGCTCGGTGGTGTTCGCAGCGGCAAAAGTCGCTGGGCCCAGGAGCTCGCAGCAAAGGCTGCGCGCGTGGCGTACGTAGCGACAGCGCAACCTCTCGATGCGGAGATGGTGGAGAAGATCCGCCGTCATCGCGAGGAGCGTCCGAATCATTGGCAGACATTTGAAGAACCATTAGAACTCGGACGAGTGATTGTCGAGCACGCGGCGGCGTTCGACGTGATGCTGGTCGATTGCCTGACGGTTTTTGTCGCGAACCTTCAGGGAACAGCGGAGTCCGATCCTTTTTGCACGGCTAGACGCATCAAGGATTTTCTGGAAGCATTGCGTGCCCTGCCTGCTTCGGCGGTGCTCGTTTCCAACGAGGTTGGCAGCGGAGTAGTGCCGCCTTACCCGGCAGGGCGCAAGTTTCGAGATGCGCTGGGCGAACTGAACCAAAGGGTGGCGGCGATCGCCGACAATGTGGTGCTGCTGGTGGCCGGACTTCCCCTGGCGCTCAAGGGAACGATCGGAACGCGGCGATGATCGCCTTCATAGTTGCGGGAACCGCGAGCGGCGTGGGCAAGACCACGGTTGCGCTGGCACTGATGGCGGCATTGCGAGAGCGTGGCTATTGCGTACAGCCGTTCAAGTGCGGCCCCGACTTCCTGGATGCGGGCCACCACAGCACGATCTGCGGGCGGGCGTCGCGCAATCTGGACACATGGATGCTCAATGACTCAGCGAATCGCACAATTTTCACGTCAGCGAGCCGCGATGCAGACGCCGCGATTGCGGAAGGCATGATGGGGTTGTACGACGGAGTGGCCGGCGGTGGCGAAGATGGCAGCGCTGCGCAGATCGCCAAACTCCTCGGTCTGCCTGTGGTGCTGGTACTCGACGCCGGCAAGAGTGCACGCAGCATTGCGGCAGTGGTTAAGGGCTTCGAGAGCTTCGATCCGGAGCTGCAATTCGCAGGCATTGTGCTGAACCGCGTAGGGAGCGACCGTCACTATAGCTTGCTTGAGACGGCGATCGGTTCTGTTACGGCGACTCCATTGTTAGGGCGATTGCCAACCGACCCGGCGCTTGCGATTCCCGAGAGACACCTGGGGCTGCAAACGACGGAAGAGACAACTTCGGTCGAGAATCGGCGTGCTGCATTTGCGCAAGCGGGACAGCAGTCGCTGGATCTGGCGCCATTGCTCAATCTCGTTTGCCCGAGTGCTAAGGCAGAACGCGAAGCCATTCCGGTGTTGTTTTTCGGACAGACGCGGGTGCGAATCGGTGTTGCGCGAGACAAGGCGTTCTCGTTTTATTACGAGGATAATTTCGATCTGCTTCGAGAGAACGGCGCGGAGATCGTTCCATTCAGCCCACTGGCGGATGCGGAGCTACCACCAAATCTCGACGGCCTTTATCTGGGGGGCGGCTACCCCGAGTTGCATGCGGATGGGTTGAGCCGAAATGCATCGATGTGCGCCGACATTCGCGCGTTCGCGAAAGCCGGCAAACCGTTGTATGCAGAATGCGGGGGCATGATCTACCTCGGAAAGTCGCTGACCACGCTTGCTAGACACAACTACACCATGACCGGGCTGCTACCGATGGAGTTCGAAATGACCCCGCGGTTGGTGCACTTCGGCTATGTAGAGGTGGAATTCGTCGAGGACTGCTTACTTGGAGAGAAAGGGACAAAGGTGCGTGGACACAGCTTTCATTGCTCCCGAGTTCGAGCGGACGGCGCAATCTCGACCGCATATCACCTCAAGTACTCACTCTCAGGACGCGAGGAGCCGGAGGGATATCAACTCAAAAATGTGCTCGCAAGCTATGTGCATCTTCATTTTCGAGCGAATCCCATCCTGGCCAGATCGCTGATTACGGCCGCCCGGCGAGCCCATGGCGTAGGGGTGCCGGCATGAAGCAATTGTGCGCATTGCTTGTCTTTTGTGTCGCCCTGCCCGCATGGTGCGCACGGACCGTCACAGATGAGTTGGGCCGGCGTGTCGTAGTTCCGGAGCATCCTCACAGGTTGGTGTGTTTGATGCCCAGCGTTGTGGACGATGTGTATGCGCTTGGCGCCGGAGCGGATGTGATCGCGGTGACGGACTACACAAAGTATCCGGCGGAGGCGAGGACGAAGCCAAGCGTGGGATCGATTGAGTCGCCCTCGATCGAAACAATCGTCTCGTTGCATCCCGACCTCGTGTTGGAGAGCGCCGAGATGAGCCGTCCAGAGACGGTAGACGAGTTGCAGAGATTAGGGATCCCAGTGTTTGTGATCGCGCCGCACGGCGTCGAAGGAATCTATCAGTCGATTACGAGCCTGGGACAAGCACTGAGCCGCGAAGATGCTGCGAAAACGCTGGTTGCCAGCTTGCGCAGACGCGTAGCCGCGGTGAAACGCGAGGTAAGCGGCAAACCGGTGGTAAGCATCCTGATGCTAGTGGGGTACAACCCGATTATCACCATTGGCAAACACGCCTTCATCACGGACTTGCTCGAAATCGCGGGCGGACATTCGATCACCAGTGACCTGCCACAAGAGTGGCCGCAGGTGAGTCTCGAAACTGTATTGGCAAGGGCGCCCGAAGCGTTGCTGCTGATACGGGGATCGAGGGTGTCGATCGAAAAGATTCGAGAGCGGCCCGGATGGGAGAATCTTCCGGCGGTCAAGATCAACCGAGTTTATTACGTGGACGACCGGGTCGATCTTCCGAGTCCGGTTGCCTTCGATGCATTGGAGGAGCTAGCGAAGCAATTTCATCCGGGCGATGGCAATGCCATCGCAAACCATTGACAGATGACAGCGGGATGATCGGGAAGCGCGGTGCGAATCCGCCACTACCCCGTAACTGTGAGCGAAGAGGCGCGGCTTGTTGGCCACTGGAGACGACTCCGGGAAGGCAGCCGTTTGCTGTTGAGGCGCGAGTCAGGAGACCGGTCCTGCTGGAAATTCCGAGGGGAAAACCATGTTCCGATCTTCGCGCCTACGTTTCCTGAGATGGACCAGTGGTCTCATCTTTGCCTTCACCACCGTTGCTCTGGCCGCACCGAGCAACAACTTGCGTGGCACCGTATGCGACCAGTCTGGCGCATTCATTCCAAACGCCACAGTGGAGCTTCTCGAACACGGAGTTCCCATCGCATCCGTGGTCACCGGTTCGAACGGCCAGTTTGTCATTGCGCGTAATCCAAGCCCAGGCTGGCTTCTGCGTGTATCGGCTTCCGGATTCAGCACCGTGGAAAAATTGATCGATACAACAAGCAATGAACACGAGCTGACCACAGATATTGTTCTTCCGGTCGCATCTCTTTCCGAGCAGATTACGGTTACCTCCACGGGCGCGCCCACTCCGCAGACGCAACTCGGCGCCGCGGTGACGGTCTTGAACCCGGACGATTATCAGGGCACACGCGATATTCAGGAGGGGCTACGGTTTGTGCCGGGACTTGAGGTCACGCAAACGGGGCAGGCTGGAGGAACGACTTCTGTTTTCATCCGTGGCTGCTGTGTCGGCGCCAATGGTCTTGGCGATGCCACGAAGGTTCTGATCGATGGAATCCCGGTGAACGATATTGGAGGTGCGGTGGAATTCGCCAATTTTGCGAGCGCTGCAGTTGCGCAGGTTGAGGTCCTTCGTGGCCCAAACAGTGTCCTCTACGGATCGGATGCACTGGCCGGTGTCATCAGTCTCACCACAGCGAGAGGAAGTACTCGGCTTCCCTTGTTGACTTACCTAATCGATGGGGGGAACTTCGGAACCTATCACCAGGAAGGAGCCGCTGGCGGCAAGTATAAGAGGGTCGATTATTTCTCAGACTACTCACGTTTCGACAGCAGCAATTCGATTCTAGACGACGAGTATCACAACGGCACATTCACGGGAAACTATGGCTTGGATATATCTCCAACCTCCAGCCTGCGCGTCACCGTACACCATGACCAGGTTGCTTCGGGACAGCCGGGCGCGCTTCAGCTCTATGGCATCCCCACCGAGGCCGAGCAAGCCAATGAAGATGCCTACTTCGGCGTAACTTGGGAAGACAGGACCACAGCAAAATGGCACAACTTGGTGCGTTACGGCGGCCTGCGGCTGAGATCGCTGTACACCCAGTTTGCACCGGCAGGAACGCCGGAATCCGGCTACACGCTCGGAGCGCCGGTCACCGTTAGCGGAGCGAACGGATACACGGTCAGCGGCCAGGCACTCGAATCAAACGATGGTCCGCCGTATCCGTATACTTACCCAGGCTCGACGGACAAGGACTTCGTCTATGCGCAGTCGGATTACCGCTTCAATCCGCATCTCCTCGGATTGATGGCATTTCGCTACGAGGATGAACGCGGCTACTCGGGTGGTCCGGCGAGTTCGATCGAGCGTGGTAACTATAGCCACACGTTTCAGCTTCACGGAGACATATTCAACCGCTTGTTCTATACGCTAGGCGGCGGGATCGAAGACAACGGTCTCTTCGGGCTTGCCGGCATTCCGCGCGCCTCGCTCGCCTGGCAGGCGGCGCGTGGAAGCGCAGGGAGACTCTTTAGCGGCACCAAGCTCCGCGCCAGTTTCGGTGAAGGAATCAAGGAGCCCGCCGTCTTCGATCAGCTCGATTCGCTCTATGCCTTGCTCGCAGGCTTACCCGGTGGAAACCAGCTCATCTCCCAATACCACGTTGCTGTCATTGGTCCCGAGAATTCAAGAGCGTACGACGGCGGCGTGGATCAACTGCTGCTCGACGGTCGCAGCCGCCTCAGCCTGACACTGTTTCACAACGAGTTCACGAACGGTATCGAATATATCCCGCAGCAGGGCCTTATTGATCTTGGCGTGCCCAGCGCGATTGCCGCCGCGACAGCATATGGTGCGACGGTGAACTCCCAGGCGTATCGCGCCCAGGGCATTGAAACAGAGATCGAATACCAAGTCACGCGCGATATCTTCGCCCGCGCTGGATATACCTACGTTGATGCGAGGATTCAACGCTCATTTACGAGCGATGCTATTGGGCCTAGCTTCAATCCGAACTTTCCCACTGTGCCGATTGGGATCTATTCTCCGCTGATCGGCGCACGTCCGTTCCGGATACCTCCACATACAGGCTATTTCGAAGCGGGTTACCGTCATAGCCGTCTTTTCGCAAGTTTGCGCGGCACACTGGTGGGAAGCCGCGACGACAGCGATTATCTGACCGACTCCAACGGCGGCAATTCGCTGTTGTTACCCAACCGGAATCTCGACGGCGCGTATCAGCGTTTTGATCTGACCTCCAGCTATCAGGCGAACCGGTACGTTGCCGTTGAAGGCAATTTCCAAAACCTATTGAGCGAGCACTACAGCGAAGCATTCGGCTATCCGTCGCTTACGTTCACGTTCCGGCTGGGGATGAAGTTCTCGCTCGGAGGTGAATCGTGGTTTGGGAAGTGACCGAAGCTTGCGTGGAATCCCCTCACGGCTGGATGCGGGAGTATCGCCATCGCTGGCTGCTGGCGATACTCGGTGTGTTGCTCGTCCTTGCGGCACTGGTTGCCGCGGGGGTGGGCGCCGTTCATGTGCCGGTATGGCACTTGATGGGAAGCGTGATAGGCGGAAAATCGCTCTCCGCAGACCAGCGCGTAATTCTTTTCGCCATCCGGCTACCTCGCATCGTAGCCGCACTTCTTGTCGGCAGCGCGCTTTCCGTTTCCGGTCTTCTGTTCCAGGGACTCTTCCGCAATCCTCTTGCCGATCCATACGTTATCGGATCTTCGGGCGGAGCCGTGTGTGGCGCTTCGATTGGCGTATTCCTTCTGCCGCCGGTTTCCGTGGCGGGATTCAGCGCCACGGCGATTCTGGCCTTTGCGGGTGCACTGGGGTCCATCACTCTTGTGTACTGGTTGGCGCGCGTGGATGGCCGTACGCCGGTGGTGGCGCTGCTGTTGGCGGGCTTCGCGGTCAGCACCATGTTGAGCTATTCGTCGTATTTTGTGGAGGTGTTGGACCGCGACTTCGGAACGGATATGCGTGTGTTGGCTTCGTGGCTGCATGGAACCATCGCCCAACCGACCTGGCCACAGTTGGCCATTGTAGCTGCAATGCTGGCGATTGGACTTACGGGATCGGTGCCCTTGGCTCGCAATCTCAACACACTGGCCCTAGGCGAGGAGTATGCGGCCCATCTTGGTCTATCGGTGCAGCAGATACGCATTGCCGTCATCGTGATCGGATCGATTCTGACCGCGGCGGCAGTGGCTCTGGGCGGGCTTATCAGCTTCGTCGGTCTGATCGTCCCGCACATGCTGCGCATGGTGCTTGGACCGGATCATATGCGGCTGTTGCCGGCAACGGCGCTGGCCGGGGCGCTCTTTCTCCTTATTGCGGACACGGTAGCGCGCACCGCAATTGCCCCCGCGGAGTTACCGGTAGGTGTGTTGACTGCCTTAATCGGCGGCCCCTTCTTCCTGTACTTGTTGCGAAAAACGAAGCAGGAGGTGATGTTATGAGGCCTCTGATCGAGTTCGTGCACGCTGACTTTGCCTATGGGGAAAATAACGTCATCAGCGATCTTGATGCCACTATTTGCGAGAACGAATGCATCGCTTTGATCGGCCCAAACGGTGTGGGTAAGACGACACTGTTGCGCCTGGCAACCGGGACGCTCACTCCCACCTGCGGAGGCGTGACTCTGAAATCGAGGCCGCTCGATTCTTTGAGGCAGCGGGAAATTGCAAGATCGGTGGCCTTCGTGCCGCAGAACGTCGAGGTGCCATTTCCGTTCACCGTCAGGCAGTTTGTGGAGCAGGGTCGCACGCCCTTTCTGAAGATGTTTGGCGGATTAGGCGCCGCAGACTACGAGGCGGTCAGGCAAGCCATGGAATGGACTGACACATGGTCGTTACGTGCGCGTGTATTCAACCAACTC
>DATJUG010000087.1:0-62316 GCA_035502635.1 Bryobacteraceae bacterium | reverse complement strand
GTTGCAATCAGATGAATTGACTTCGGCAACATAGTCATCCGAGAATGTCGATAGGCCCTCTACGCGGGAGTAACTCAGCTGGTAGAGTGCGACCTTGCCAAGGTCGATGTCGCGGGTTCGAATCCCGTCTCCCGCTCCAACTTCACCCAGTAACTGTAATCCACGTAACATTCACCCCCGCCGGTTCGTTTGGTAATTTCGGTTCCCGGCCGATAAGACAACGAGCGCGTCAACTGTTTTCGGCAAACCGCGTTCTAGGTGATTGTGAGGCTGCTTTCGAAATCCAGGCCGCTTTTGGGTGCTGGAGCCGTCTTCGCGCTTCTGCTGATTCCCGCGCTGGCGGGCGTGAAGAAGATCAAGCCGATCAAGCCTTCAGCCAATCCGCCACAATATGCCCCGTTCAGCAAGCTGCTCCCGAAAGATGAGCGACTGCAGCATGCGCTGGACCGGCTGACGTGCGGTCCGCGGGCCGGGGATCGGGACAATCTCCAGCGGCTCGGCTTACGGAAGTGGCTCGATCTCGAACTTCATCCTGAAAGGGTTCCGGAAAACCCGGCATTAGCGCCGCGATTAGCCGAATTGGCATCCTTGCAGATGAGTCCCCGTGAGATCTATCTGCACTACCCACCGCCGCAGATGATTGCCGCGGTGGCGCGCGGGCGCGGTTCGCTGCCGGACGATCCCGAGCTGCGGCAAGTCGTCCTTCATCTTGCCGATCGCTATTTGCAAAAACGAGACCTGCAGAACCAAACCGCGACCGACGGGCTGTTCGCGGCTAATCCGAACGACGAGTCAGACCTGGAGCCGCGGATCAAGCTGGCAAATATTCTGACGCCCGCGCAGATAGAAACTCTTCGTACGGGAAAACCGGAAGACAAAAAGCAGGTGCTGGCTTCCCTGCCACTCGAGAAACGGACTGATTTCGTGTGGGCTCTTCGACCCGAACAACGCAAACAGCTCTTTACCATCGCGCCGGTTGCTTTGCGCCGCGAGCTAATGTTGTCCGTGAACCCGCAGGGTGTCGTTGCAAACGATCTGACCGAAGCGAAACTTCTGCGCGCCATTTACAGCAACCACCAACTGGAGGAGTTGCTGGTCGATTTCTGGTATAACCACTTCAACGTCTTCCTCAACAAGGGCGGCGACCGTTATCTGGTGCCGGCTTATGAGCGCGAAGCCATCCGCCCGCATGTGTTTGGGAAGTTCTATGACCTTCTACTCGCGACTGCACAAAGCCCGGCTATGCTCTTTTATCTCGATAACTGGCAATCAGTCGGGCCAGCGGCCGCGCCAACGCGCCCGAATCAAAAGAACAAGCGTGGGCTCAACGAGAACTATGGCCGCGAGCTGCTGGAGCTTCACACGATGGGCGTTGACGGCGGCTATACGCAGCAAGACGTCATCGAAGTAGCCCGCTGTTTCACCGGCTGGACTATTGCGAATCCCCGCAAAGGCGGTGGTTTCGAATACAATGACAAGGTTCATGACAAAGGCCAGAAGATTGTGCTCGGGCACGTGATTCCGGCCGGCGGCGGCATGAACGACGGGCTCGAGGTGCTGCAGATTTTGGCGCAGCATCCCTCTACTGCGCATTTCATCTCGCTTCAACTCGCCCGGCGGTTTGTGGCCGACGACCCGCCGCCGTCGCTGGTCAATCGAATGGCCCAGGCATTCGGCGAGTCCGGCGGTGATCTGCGCCAGGTTATGCAAACGATGCTAGTGTCGCCTGAGTTCTGGTCGCAAGGCGCCTACCGCGCCAAGATCAAGACGCCTTTTGAGATGGTGGTCAGCGCCCTCCGTGCCTCAAATGCCGACGTGGAATCCGCCTTCGTCCTCGGCACCGAGCTGCAGAAGCTGGGCGAGCCGCTGTATCGCAAAGTCGAACCCACCGGCTATTCCAGTTTGAACGCAGAGTGGACCAGCACGGCTGGACTTCTCGGTCGCATGAATTTCGCCGTCGCGCTTGCGCATAACCGCATCGCGGGCGTAACCGCCCAAAACGTCGATTGGCAGATGATCGGCTCGCCCGATTTTCAAAGGAAGTAGAAAGAATGCCTTCCCGCAGATTATTTTTGAAAAGCTCAGCGCTCGCCATGTTCGGTGTCGGATCCGTGCCCGGCTGGCTGTCACGCGCGGTCTACGCAAGAGAGATACCCCAGCAGCGTCGAAAAGTTCTGATCGCTATCTTTCAGCGCGGCGCCGTGGATGGCTTGAATATGGTGATCCCGCACGCCGAACCCGCCTACTATGCTCTCCGGCCCAGCATCGCCATCCCGCGCCCCAACGGATCCGAGAACGCCGCTATCGATCTGGACGGCCGCTTCGGTCTGCATCCGGCTCTCAGCGGATTGAAGCGCCTTTGGGACGAACGCCAGTTGGCCATCGTCGAAGCGGTGGGCTCGCCCGATCCCACGCGCTCGCATTTCGATGCGCAGGACTATATGGAATCGGGAACGCCAGGCCTCAAGGCGACCCCCGATGGATGGCTGAATCGGGCCCTCACGCGCGAGCCGCACCCGGCACCGCTGCGCGCCGTGAGCCTCAGTCCCGACGTGCCTCGCAGCTTGCGCGGCCGCAATGAAGTGATCGCTGTCGGCAACATCAATGATTTTCAGATGAAGGATCCGCAAGCCGCGGCGGCATTCCAGAGCATGTATGGCAACACGGCGGATCAAATTCTGAACGGCACTGCGCGCGAAACGTTTGAGGCGGTTCGCACCATGCAGTCGATTCAGAAGGCGCCGTACACGCCGGCGAATAATGCGAAATACCCGAATGGCCGCCTGGGCCAAAGCCTGCAGCAGATAGCGCGTCTGATCAAGGGCGACGTCGGTTTGGAAGTTGCTTTCGCGGATGTCGGCGGTTGGGACACGCATGTCAATGAAGCCGGCGCACAGCCGCATACCGGGCAACTCGCCAACCTGCTGCGCGATTTCGGCGATTCGCTGGCCGCGTTTTCACTCGATATGGGCGACCGCATGGCCGATATCACACTGGTCACCATGTCTGAGTTCGGCCGCACGGTGAAGGAAAACGGCGACCGCGGCACCGACCACGGCCACGCGAATGTCATGTTCGTGCTGGGCGGCGCTGTGCGAGGCGGCACCGTCTACGGCGACTGGCCTGGTCTCGAACGCGAACAACTCTACGAAGGACGCGACCTGAACGTCACCACGGATTTCCGTAGTGTTCTTGCCGAGCTGGTCACCGAACAGATGGGAAATCGCGAGATTGCGAATGTATTTCCGGGCTTTGCTGGACGGCGCGGCTGCGGGCTGTTGCAAGCCTGAGCCTGACAAAATCGCGTAGAACAAAAATTCACAGCTTCGCTTGCTTCAGTCGAGAATATCGGCAGTAATTTAGCACTGACTCCACACAGTACAAATGAAACCGAAGGTCTACAAAAAGGGACCCACGTGGATTCTCTGGGTTCCCGGCATTCGCGTTTATCGATTTACAACCTGGGAAAAGGCCATGGCTTACGCGCTTGATCCGCAAGCGCGCCAGCGGTAGCCTGGCAGCCTGAGGCGTTGCCGGGCGACCAGTTAGGAGCCGCCGGTCACGGATGCTTCTGGGCGAAGTCCCAGGCGTCCGAAACGATTTGCTCTAAATCGGCGCGCTTCGCGCTCCAGCCGAGGGCGTGCTGCAGCCTCCGGGAATCGGCGACCAGGCTCGGCGGGTCCCCCTCGCGGCGCGGCCCAACCGTATGCGGTACAGGCTGTCCTGTCACCCGCCCCACCGCCGTCAAAACCTCCCGCACGGAATGGCCTTCGCCCGTCCCGACGTTAAAAGCATTTGAGGCGCCGCCGTTCAGCAGGCGCTCCACAGCCAAAACATGCGCTTCGGCCAAGTCGCTGACGTGGACGTAGTCGCGTATGCACGTGCCATCCGGGGTCGGGTAGTCGTCGCCGAAAATCGTCATCGGCCTTCCGGTCTGAACCGCGCGTAGCATGAGCGGAATGAGGTGCGTTTCCGGATCGTGCCGCTCGCCGAGTCCGGCGTCGGGCTCCGCGCCACAGGCGTTGAAATAGCGTAGCGGTATTCCGCGAAGGCCGCGGTATTTATCCAGCCACCGCATCATAGTCTCGGTCATGACCTTCGACTCCCCATAAGGGTTGATCGGCGCAGGCGGCTCGTCTTCAGTGATTGGCACTCTTTTCGGAATCCCATACGAAGCAGCCGACGACGAAAAGACCAGACACTTCACGCCCGCACGCAACATCGCTTCGAACAGCGACAGCGAACCGGCGACGTTATTGGCGAAGTACATCTCCGGCACTTTGGTGGATTCGCCGACACTAGTGTACGCCGCGAAATGGATCACCGCCTGGACCCGCTCGTCCCGCAGTAGGCGTTCCATCTCTTCGGTTTCGGCAATATCGATCACGCGGAGAATGTCCGCCGGAACCGCTTCCTTATATCCGCGCGATAAGTTGTCTGCGACCACTACCGAGTGGCCCCGCTGCTGCAAGAAGTACCGGGTATGCGAGCCGATGTATCCGGCTCCCCCGGTCACGAGAATCTTCGCCACGCTCTGAGTGTATCGGAGAGCAGCGCTTGCGGAAAAAATGTGGCTGCGTTGTCCTCATACGATCCTAAGAGTATGGCCTTTCTCGAGGTGCGCAACGTTACCAAGCTCTACCAAACCGACGGCGCGCCCGTACTGGCATTGCAGAATGTTTCGCTCGAACTCGACACCGGCGATTTCGTTGCGCTAGCCGGCAGGAGCGGCTGCGGCAAGTCGACGCTTCTGAATCTCTGCGGCGCCATGGACTTCCCCACGTCCGGCGAGGTCGCAATCGGCGGGCAGGTCACATCGCGCCTTCCCGATGCCGAGCTCACGCGCTTGCGTCGTGAAAATGTCGGCTTCATCTTCCAGTCGTTCCAATTGCTGCACACCTTAACCGCGGTAGAAAATGTGGAACTTCCCCTTCTGCTCAGCCGCCGTAAGAACGCACGGCGGACTGCGCTCGACCGCCTGCGCTGGGTCGAAATGGAGCAGCTTGCGGACCGGCTGCCGCATCAACTTTCCGGGGGCGAGCAGCAGCGTGTTGCCATCGCCCGGGCCTTGGTACACGGTCCCCGATTGGTTGTTGCCGACGAGCCGACCGGAAACCTGGACATCGCAACCGGCGAAGTTGTCCTGGATGTTTTACGCCGCGCCGTGCGCGGGTTTGGCGTGGCCGTGCTTATGGCGACTCACAGCCCTGAAAGCGCCGCCGCAGCCGATCGGATCGTCCGCCTGAGTGACGGCCGCGTCGAACACGCGCGGGTGCTGCTACCAACGTGAGAGCGCGCTGGCTTCTATTCGTCAGGCTCGTGCTAAGGCCGCTGGGCCGCGAGCCGCTCCGGGCAGGCCTAACGCTCTCCGCCGTGGCGCTGGGCGTAGGGCTGATCGTCGCCATCGATCTCGCCGCGCAAGCCGCGGCAGGGAGTTTTCATTCTTCGCTTGAATCGCTGACAGGGAAAAGCGATCTGCTGATTACGGCCACCGGCGGCCTGGATGAAGCGTGGCTTGGGCGCTTGGTTCAACTACCGTACGCATTTGACTTCTCGCCGCGTATCGAAGACTTCGCTTCTATTGACGGCAAGGGCGCAGCGCTGCCATTTCTGGGTCTCGATCTGATCGGTCACCGGGGTGAAGGCAATTTCGATGGCTCGCTCAGCGGCTCCGCGCGCCAACTCGACAGCGGAGATCCCATCTGGGTAGGCCGACGGCTCGGGCTTCATCGCGGAGATCGCGTCAATCTGCTTATCAATGACACCATGCATGCGTTCACAGTCGCGGGGGTCTTGAAAAAGCACCCGGGCGAGATCGGCGAAGAGAACGCCATTGTTGCCGACACTGGTTTGGCGCAGAAGGTGACGGGCAAAATTGGCAAGCTCGACAGCATTGATGTCACGGTTCCTTCAAGTAGAACGATCGGCTTCTGGCGCGAATTGCTCGCCGAGACGCTGCCCGTTTCTGCCGCTGTCGAACCCCAGGGCGCTCGCACCGGTGAAAACCGCAAAATGCTGGCGGCGTTTCGTTGGAATCTTCGCGTGCTCAGCTACATCGCCCTGATTGTCGGCGCATTCCTCATTTACAACACGATTGCCGTCTCTGTTGTCCGAAGAAGAAGCGACATCGGCATCGTGCGTGCGCTTGGCGGCACGCGCAAACTGATCGGCGGCGCATTCCTCACAGAGTCGCTCGTATTCGCTATTGCAGGAAGCGGGCTGGGTTTGTTGTTAGGCCGACTCATGGCCGTAGGCGCCGTTCGGCTCGTCGGCAACACAGTGCAATCGCTGTACGTGAGCAGCGAACCGGCGCCCGTGCAGTTTACGTGGGAGGCCGTCGTGACCGGTGTAAGTCTCGGCATAGTTATCTCGATTGTCGCGGCGCTTGCGCCTGCAATGGAGGCCTCGCGCGTTGCGCCCATCGAAGCGATGGCACGCGGCCGGGAGGAATATGTCGCAACAGTTCGCTCCCGCCGGGCTGCCGGCTGGGCGATGCTCGCATTTGTGTTTGCTGCCGTGCTGACGCAAGTGCCTCCGGTGAACGGACAACCGCTATTTGCGTATCTGTCGGTTGCGCTCTCAATCCTGGCAACGGCTACAGTTATTCCTACCATCGTTGTTCTCTTCACTGGTGTTGCGCAGCGAGCTGCCGAAAAGCTTTTGGGTGTTGAAGCGCTGCTCGCACTGCGCTCGGTGCGCGCCTCACTTGGCCGTACTTCTGTGTTGACGGCAGCACTGGCTACCGCCGTCGCAATGACGGTCAGCATCGGCATTATGGTTGGCAGTTTCCGCGACACCGTTCGTGTTTGGATGAACAACCAGCTCCAGGCGGACTTCTATTTGCGTCCCGCAGGGCCTTCGGCCGCAGACCGCCACCCGACGCTTGACCCGAATATCCCGGAGAAAATCGAGCGTGCTCCGGGCGTTGCCGCCGTTGACCCAATTCGTGCTTATTCAATCTCCTACGAAGGCCTCCCGGCCACATTAATCGCCGGTCAGGGAAGCGGACGGCTGAGCGCGGCCGGGATGCGTTTCTTGCCCGGTGAAAACCGCAGTGCCATTCTTTCGAAGCTCGCTACCGGAGATTACGCCATCGTCAGTGAACCGTTCGCCAACAAGCACGATGTTCATCCTGGAAGCATGCTTCGAATCCCACTCGCAGGCTCGATCCACAACTTTCGAGTTCTTGGTGTCTACTATGACTATTCAACGATAGGCTTTATCGGCATCGCTTGGCAGTCGCTTCTAAAATATCTTCCGGACCCCTTGCCATCTAGCCTAGCTGTCTATGTGAGACCGGGCGCGGACAAAATCCAGGTCAAAAAAGCTATTGACGAGGCGATCAGCGGACGCCCGGTTATGGTTTTCGGCAACAGCGATTTGCGCCGCAGTGCGATCGCGATCTTCGATCGCACCTTCAGCATTACCTATGCTCTTGAAACGGTTGCCATCGTGGTCGCAATCATGGGAATTGCGGGTGCTCTGCTTGCTATGATCATCGATCGCCGCCGTGAATTTGCGTTACTCCGCTTCCTCGGCGCGGCGCAACCGCAAGTGCGCCGCATTATCTTATGCGAAGCGGGGCTGCTCGGCTTACTGGCTAACGGCATTGGCCTGGTTCTCGGGACCGCGCTCTCGCTGATTCTCATTTTCGTCATCGATAAGCAATCCTTCGGCTGGACAATTCAGTTCCACTGGCCCATCGCCCTTCTGTTGACCGCCTTGACCGCCGTCTACTTGGCCACTGTCTTGGCCGGCCTTTATCCAGCGCGCACCGTCACGCGAATGAGCCCAATCGAGGTCATTCATGAGGAGTAAAGCAGTCGTTTTGCTCGTCGCAGTTGCCGCTGCCCTTTCTGCACAGCAGTGGCAACTCGCTGTTCCTGGCTATCACTACGAATTCCCTCGCGACCATTTCAGCCATCCCGATTATCAGACCGAATGGTGGTACTACACGGGCAATCTCAAAACACCGGATGGGCATCGCTTTGGCTTCGAAGTCACCTTCTTCCGAGAGGGCATTCGCCTCTCCAAGCAACAAGCCGCCGAATCGAACGCCACGTGGCGTCCCGATCAGGTTTATCTCGCACATCTAGCCCTTAGCGATATCGATGGACAAGAATTCTTCCACACCGAACGCCTCAACCGCGCTGGACCGGGACTCGCCGGCAGCAGCCTTGTCCAGCAGCGCTATTGGAACGGCAATTGGCAGGTTCATTGGCTGTCTCTCACCAGCGGCGAACAAGAGCTTCAAGCCGTCTGCGATCGGTTCACGCTTCATCTCAAGTTGAAACCCGGCAAGCCGCTCGTAATACACGGCAGAGATGGCGTCAGCGAGAAGGGTCCGCTCCCCGGCGAAGCGTCTCACTACATTTCGTTTACTCGTCTCTCTGTCGCCGGCGAGCTGTCAGGTTGGAAAGGTCGTTCCTATTCGCTCACCGGCTTGGCCTGGATGGATCATGAATTTTTCAGTCAAACGGCCGACGAGACGCTCACGGGCTGGGATTGGTTTTCGATTCAGTTGAACAACAACGAGGAGCTGATGCTTTACAGACTGCGAAAGAAATCCGGTGAATGGGATGCTTTCTCCTCCGGAACCTATGTAGACCGGCAGGGCCATGCTCACTTTTTAGGGGCCTCCGATTTCTCGCTCACACCGGGTGAAACTTGGCGCAGTTCTGCTTCTGGCGCACGCTATCCCGTCGCCTGGAAGATCGCGATTCCTTGTCTCCAGCTTGAGCTCTCCGAGCAATCCCTGCTGAATGATCAGGAGCTCTTCACAAAAGACGGCGTCACGCCGACCTACTGGGAAGGTGCCGTGGCCTATGCTGGCCACATTCATTCGCAGTCTGTGCAAGGAGTGGGCTACCTGGAGATGACCGGGTATGCGAGCGCGCTGGCAGGCGACACCGCTCAAAAATGAAGCTCGGGAACCGGCTCAACGGCAACCGTTCTGTGCAAGCGCCCCAGCGATCCCGAAAGCAGTGCGGAGACAACGCAGCAAGCGACTACCACGCCCAACGCATAGCGCAAGGTGAACAACTGCGACAAGAATCCAATGAGCGGTGGGCCGACCAGGAATCCAATGTAGCCGATTCCGGTGACGGTCGCGATGCCCGCGCCGGGGCTGATGCTTTCAACGCGCCCGCCGGATCCGAATACGAGCGGAATGATAACCGAAAACCCGGCTCCAGCGGCCGCGAATCCCGGCAGCGCGAATGCCGGCGCGGTCATGCAGAGGGCCGAAAATAAACCGCCCGCCGCGACGAGACTTCCGGCGCGTACGGTTCGAACAGATCCAAGCCGGGAGGTGATGAGGTCGCCCAACAATCGAAATACCGCCATTGCTGCAGAGAATACGGCGTAACCGGCGGCCGCCGTTCCGGAGCCTGCTCTCAGCACCTGTTTGAAGTACACCGCGGTCCAATCCGCCATGGCGCCCTCTGAGAGAAGAATGCAGAACCCGATCGCGCTGAGCGCCAATAGGATTCTTGGAATTTTATTTAGCGGCAGCCGATGGCTGATGCGCGTGGTACGGTCATGCGCGTCCAGCAACATCGGCCGAATTAATAGGACGGCGCCAACGCATACCAGAGCCGCGGTTGCAAAATGGAGAACCGGTCCCACTCCGCGCGCCGCGGCGAATCCGCCGATGCCCGCGCCCGCCATCCCGCCCAAGCTGAACATGCCGTGGAAGCGCGACATAGTGGGTCTGCGCATCGCCTTCTCTACTTCTACGCCATGCGCATTCATCGAAACGTCCATCGCCGCCGCCACTGCTCCGTAGATTAAGAGTGCCGCCGAAAGGGTGAGTGCGTTGATCGCCAATGAGGGCAGTACCACCGCCATGCAAAACGCGACACTGCTGATCGCGCTCACCTTGCGGCTGCCATACCGGGTGACGAGGCGGCCAGCAAGCGGAATGGTGACTATGGCCCCTACAGCGCCGGCCAGCAACGTCAGCCCGAGAATGCCGTTATTCAACCGGAGAGCCGCTTGTACCGCCGGTATCCTCGATACCCATGTCGCAACCACGAGGCCATGTACCAGGAACAGCACAACGGTTGCCCACCAGGCTGCTCTAATGCTTCGTGGGCTCATCTCCGAAGTGTACGGGGTGGCTCTTCGATTAACGTAAGAGTATGAATCTCGTTCTGGAAGACGTGGAAGACATGGCGCCGGTGGTATTGCATCCTCCCGCCATGGATGACGACGAGTTCTACGATTTTTGCCAACGGTTCGAAAAAGGCTTCCGCGTAGAAAGGATGGCAGACGGATGCGTGGTCATTATGGCGCCAGCCGGCTTTGAGAGTTCGTTTCGCAACAGCAATTTGACTGCGCAGCTCGCCGCTTGGTCCGAACGCGACGGTCGCGGCGCGGCGCTCGATTCGAATACGGAATTTATGCTGCCCGATGGATCTGCATTCGGTCCCGATGCCGCGTGGGTCGCATGGGACCGCATTCGGGAACTCACTCCCAAACAGAAGCGAAAGTTCGCCCGTCTCTCCCCTGATTTCATCATCGAACTGATGTCGCCCAGCGACCGCATGGCGCAAGCCCAGCGCAAGATGCAGCTCTGGATTGACAATGGCGTATCGCTCGCATGGTTGATCGATCCTGACCGCAGAACGGTAACCGTTTATCGCCCCGGCGTTGAACCGGAAGTGCTCGTCAGTCCCGAGCAGATTGCAGGCGAGGGCCCAGTTGCCGGCTTCATTTTGGATCTGAAAGATATTTGGGCGGGCTTATAGCCTCAAAGTTTCCCCGCTATTTACCCCGGGCCGTGCATAGATGGTAATCGTTTGCCCACGAAGTTGCCATGAAATGACAGGCTTTAATCCCAGCCAGGCGCACTGCTCGGGCGAAATGTCTGGTTCCCATTCGTAAAACCGGCTCAAGAAATGGCGAACAACAGGGATTGAGATCACGCCTGTATGCGGCGCCCAGGTGCGCGTGTAAGTAATCAGCACATCAAAGCTTCGGGGCGGCAGCGCATATATAGATGATGCGTGGAAATCGTTCGTCTCAATCACGTCCAGCTTTCGGTCCACAAAACCGTAATCGGGCCGCTCCAGCCCGGCTGTATAAGGCCACGCCGTCGCAATCGTCCGGCCCTGCAAATTGTGCTCAGCAAACTGCGCCGCAGCCACTTGTAGCCGCACAAAATCCACCATGGCGTAGTTATTTTCGTAAGGGAACGGATACGGCGGATTCCAAAAGAGACTCGCCACCAATCCTGTCACGAGCGCTGCCGCTGCCGTCACGCGCTGCCAGCGCGGTATATAGGTTAAGGCGACGCTCACGGCTATATAGAAGATCGGAAGCACGGGTAATAGATAACGCTCTAACTCCGCGCCACCAAACACCGAGACCAGTAAAACGTTCGCCGCAGAAAGAGCAGCTGCGATTCGCCAGCTCGAATTTTTGAACACGCTTGCACGCCTCGCTGTCATGATCAGCACCAGCGTTCCGATCCAGCGAAACTCCGCAAAGAACAAATAGTAGAGTCGGCGCGCGAGCGAAAGCGCCATGCGCACCGGATGCAGCGAATAGCCGACGTTGTAATGCGCAAACCCGGGGTTTCCCAGCCAATAGCCGGTCCCATGATGCAGCACCAATAACCACGCGCCCACCGCGACGGCAGGCGCCACGAAATAGGCCGCCCATTTGAAATCTCTTCGCCACGCAAGCACCACAAAAAATACGAATGGCGCCACAATTCCCGTTTCTTTGACCAAGACCAGCACCACGCTGGCCGTCGCTGCAGCGCCATATTTCCCCTTCAGAAAGAGCAATAACGCCAGAAGCGTGAGCACCATGGCAGGCATGTCGAGTTGCGCCATCATGCTCTGTGTGTAGAAAAGCGGCGACGCCAGCAGAAAGATGGGCGGCAGGAACGCCGGCGCGCCTTCTGTACCCTTGCTTAGGTGGATTGCCAACAGGAAGGTGAACAACAAGCCCAGACTTGCGAATAACAACATCGCGATCCGCGTCAGCACAATCGAAAATCCGAACAGCTTGTACCAGACCACCAGGTACGCTTCTACTCCGGGCGGATGCACATTGGGGAGCGTCGAACGCGCGATCCACGCGCCGCTGCGCAACAGGTCCAACGCCGTGGGGATGAATTGCCCTTGCTCATCCCAAAAGAAAGGCAAATCGAGCAAGTGCAGATGGATCGCGAACAAAGGCGCCGCGAACACGGCAAAGAAGATAGCAAGGTAATACACCCGGCTCCTCTTCGACGGAGCCGCCAGTACGAACGGCGGCAGCTTCGGCATCGGAGGGCGGTGCGGCCTCGGCATGGCGCTATTGGATGATTTCGCCGGGCGTTTGGGTCTCCAGATGGATTTCGCCGAATGCGGCTTCGTATTGTTTTATGTTCTGCTGCAGAAGATTCGAAAGCGCCTTTGCCTGCGGCGGGCTGAGATACACGCCTTGGAAATTATGGATATTGACCGCATCGGGCGTGGTCTGGCTGATGGTGCCAAACAGCAGGAAGAAGTCCCACAGGTTGACGCGCATCTGTACGCTGTTCGCGTATCGCTCCCGGTAATCGGACGTGTTCGTAAGCTGAAGTTTCGGTTGTCCCTGCGGGGGCGTCATGCTCCTAGTATGTATGAAGGCGCGCTTGAAACGGGCCCGGAGTCAATATCGCATGCACGTGAAGTTTGGCGGGGACGACGGGGCTCGAACCCGCGACCTCCGACGTGACAGGCCGGCGTTCTAACCAACTGAACTACGTCCCCTTCGTGCAGGCAAACGTCGGACATTCGCAGCATACCACAGCCTATAGCTTCGGAGGCCCTCATAAAATCGTCACCAACTCCTTATGACTTCTTTAGCCCGCGACGCATAAAGTTGGAAGCGAAAGGCTACATCGCGCTAGCTCGCATCCTTATGTTGGATCTGTTCTATATTGCACTCGCACTGCTGTTCTTCGCCGTGTGCTGGTTTTTTACCAAGGCATGCGACCGGCTTTAGCAGCTGGGGAATCGGAGTTCGTTATGGACTACATCATCGGTGGAATCACCTCGGTCTTGCTTTTCGCGTATCTCATTTACGCGCTCTTAAAACCGGAGCGGTTCTAGCAAGGACTCACCTCATGACACAAAACGGCTTACTGCAGATTGCAATCTACTTTGTCATCATCCTCGCGCTTACGAAGCCGATGGGAATATTCATGGCGCGGCTCTTTGACGGGGAGCGCACGTTCCTGCATCCTATTCTGCGCCCGCTCGAAAGATTGACCTATAAGCTCGTCGGCGTGAATGAGAGCACAGAACAGCGGTGGACGCAATACACGGCCTCGCTGCTCGCCTTCAGCATTTTTTGCTTTCTATTTGTGTATGCACTGCAGCGCCTGCAAGGTATTCTTCCGCTGAACCCGCAAGGCTTCAATGGCAGCGTAGTCTCGCCCGATCTTGCCTTCAACACCGCAGTCAGTTTTGTCACGAATACGAATTGGCAGTCCTACTCCGGAGAAAGCACGCTCAGCTATCTGGTGCAAATGGCCGCACTCACGGTACAGAATTTTGCATCGGCGGCCGCGGGAATCGCGGTTGCCATCGCCGTGGCGCGCGGCTTCGCACGACAGAAAGTAAACAGCCTGGGTAACTTTTGGGTCGACGTCACTCGCGCAATCGTCTACATATTGCTTCCTGTGTCGTTCGTTGCCGCGTTGTTCTTCTGCTCACAAGGCGTCATTCAGAATCTTCACCAGTACACCGTAGCGAAGACGCTCGAGGGCGCCAAACAGATTATCGCCCAAGGGCCAGTGGCCTCTCAGGAAGCAATCAAGATGCTGGGCACAAACGGCGGTGGCTTCTTCGGAGCGAACTCGGCGCATCCGTTCGAAAATCCAACGCCGCTCGTCAACTTTGTGCAGATAGTCCTCATTTTCCTGATTCCTGCCGGTTTGACGTATACGTTTGGCGTGATGGTCAAAGATCGGCGGCAAGGCTGGACCATTTTCGCGGCGTGTGCCGCCATGTTTCTGGCGGGCGTGTTTGTTCTCTATTGGTCTGAGCAAAAGGGAAACCCCACACTCGAGAAACTCGGGATTGAGTCCCACGCGACCGCAACCCAACCCGGCGGGAACATGGAGGGCAAAGAAACGCGCTTCGGGATTGCGGCTTCGGCCCTGTTTGCCACCGTTACTACCGACGCGAGTTGCGGCGCGGTGAACGGCATGCACGACAGCTTCACACCGCTTGGCGGATTAGTTCCGCTATTCAACATCCAAACTGGAGAAGTCATCTTCGGTGGCGTGGGCGCAGGCCTCTACGGAATTCTTCTTTACGCAATTGTCGCGGTGTTCATCGCGGGGCTCATGGTTGGCCGCACTCCGGAATACGTCGGCAAAAAGATTGAGCAGAAGGAAGTCAAGATGGCGATGCTCGCTCTTATTTCGACGGCATTCAGTATCCTCGTGTTCGCGGCATTCTCTTCGGTCATACATTTCGACGCACCTACTAAGGACGCGAAAGGCCAACCAGTCGCGCATAGTTACTGGAATCCACCCGGTCCCGCGACTGCAAACCTGGCTAACTCCGGCCCGCACGGCTTTGCGGAAATTCTTTACGCCTACACGAGCGCGACGGGCAATAACGGGAGCGCGTTCGCGGGCATTAACACCAATACGCCCTGGTACAACCTCACCATGGGATTTGCGATGCTGATAGGCCGCTTTCTGTTCTTGATTCCACTCCTGGCCGCAGCCGGCAGTCTCGCGATGAAGAAAAAAATTCCCTCGACGAGCGGAACCCTGCCCACGCACGGGCCCTTGTTTGTGGGTCTGCTGGTCGGCACTGTCGTTTTGGTCGGAGCGCTGACTTTCTTTCCCGCGCTCGCACTGGGGCCGATTGTTGAGCATTACTTGATGCAAGGCGGCAAGCTTTTTGCCTTCTTGTCGTTTCCTCTTTGGAGTTGACCCATGGCCACCACCCAAGCACCTCCCATACCGGCGCCTCACCAGGAACCGGCATCTCTGCTGCCAGGGAAGCTGGTGCGCGCCCGTCCGCTCTTCGATCCGGAAATCGTTCGGCGCGCCACCAAGGATTCCTTCGTTAAATTGAATCCGCTCACGCTGATGAAGAATCCGGTGATGTTTGTCGTGGAGGTGGGCGCGGCGCTGACCACTGTTTTCCTTTTCCGGGATCTGTCCACGGGGGCGCGCAGCGTTCTCTTCGAAAGTCAGATCGCTATTTGGCTTTGGTTTACGGTGCTGTTCGCCAACTTCGCCGAAGCCATGGCGGAAGCTCGCGGCAAGGCGCAGGCCGATACGCTTCGCAAGACGAAAATGGATTCCATTGCCAAGCGCCTGTGCAATAACCGCAAGATTGAAATGGTGCCCGCGTCTAAGCTGCGTGCCGGAGACATTGTTATCGCGGAAACGGGCGATCTGATCCCCGGCGATGGCGAAGTCATCGATGGCATCGCCACGGTGGACGAATCCGTGATTACGGGCGAGAGCGCTCCGGTCATCCGCGAATCCGGTGGCGACCGCAGCGCGGTCACAGGAGGCACGAAGGTCTTATCCGATAAGATCCAGATTCGAATCACTTCCAATCCCGGCGAAACATTTCTGGACAAAATGATTGCGCTGGTCGAGGGAGCGGAGCGCCAGAAGACCCCGAACGAAATCGCGCTCAATATCTTAATCGCGGGATTGACGCTGATCTTCTTACTCGCGGTTGCGACTCTGCACCCGTTCGCAAGCTATGCGGTGTCGTCCATTGGCGCGGGCAGCGTACCTAGCATCGCAGTTCTCGTCTCTTTGTTGGTCTGTCTCATTCCGACCACCATTGGCGGTCTGCTCTCTGCCATCGGGATCGCCGGAATGGATCGAGTCATGCAGCACAACGTGCTCGCAATGAGTGGCCGTGCTGTCGAGGCTTCCGGCGACGTGAACACCTTGCTACTCGATAAGACCGGAACGATCACGCTCGGCAATCGCCAAGCCGTTGAGTTTATCCCTTTCGATGGAATTACCGCAGAGGAGCTGGCCGACGCAGCCCAACTTTCAAGTCTTGCCGACGAGACGCCGGAAGGCCGCTCTATTGTCGTGCTCGCGAAAGAGAAATATGGCCTCCGGGGCCGCGAAGTGGCCGATCATGAAGCGCGCTTTATTCCGTTTTCGGCGTATACCCGAATGAGCGGCGTGGACATCGACGGGCGCATGCTGCGGAAAGGCGCAAGCGGATCGATTGCCAACTTCGTGAAAGAGCTTGGCGGCACGCTCCCGAGTACGTTTGACGAGATTTCAGATCGCATCTCGCGTAATGGCGGTACCCCTCTGGCTGTCGCGGACGGGCCGCGTGCGCTCGGCATCGTTCATTTAAAGGACATCGTGAAAGGCGGTATGAAGGAGCGCATCGCGCAACTCCGTGCGATGGGCATTCGCTCTGTCATGATCACGGGTGACAACCCGCTGACTGCCGCGGCCATTGCAGGAGAAGCGGGAGTCGATGACTTCCTAGCCCAAGCGACGCCCGCCGACAAGCTTACCTACATCAAACGGGAGCAGACAGAGGGTCGCTTGGTCGCTATGACCGGCGATGGCACTAACGATGCGCCTGCATTGGCGCAAGCCGATGTCGGACTCGCAATGAATACCGGCACGATGGCGGCAAAAGAAGCTGGCAACATGGTAGACCTCGATAGCAACCCAACCAAGCTAATTGAGGTCGTAGCTATCGGCAAGCAGCTTCTGATTACTCGCGGGGCGCTCACGACTTTTTCGATCGCGAATGACGTCGCCAAATACTTTGCCATCATCCCCGCCATGTTTATGGCTACTTACCCGGCGCTCGAGCGATTCAATATCATGCGCCTCCATACACCCCAGAGTGCCGTGTTGGCCGCCGTAATTTTCAACGCCTTGATCATCATCGCCTTGGTGCCGTTGGCTCTCCGCGGTGTGAAATACCGCCCCGTGGGTGCAGCTTCACTGCTGCGCCGTAACGTTCTGATCTACGGTATCGGAGGCATCATCGTCCCATTCCCAGGGATATGGCTTCTCGATCAACTCCTGGTGCTGCTTCATCTCGCCTGAGAAAGGAAATAGGTCATGTTTCAACAACTCGTGCCAGCTCTTCGAATGACGGCGCTTTTGACGATCCTCACTGGGCTCGTCTACCCAGGTGTGGTGACGGGTGTCTGTCAACTTCTGTTTAGAAATCAGGCGAACGGAAGCCTAATTGTGCGGAACGGACAAGTTATCGGCTCGTCTTTGATCGGACAGAACTTCACGAAGCCGGAATATTTCCATCCCAGACCTTCCGCGGCCGGCAATGACGGCTACGACCCCACGGCTTCACAAGGTTCAAATCTCGGACCGACAAGCCAGAAGCTTTACGATCGAGTGAAAGCTTCCGCGGACCAATTCCGCAAAGAAAATCCCGCTTACTCAGGACCGATTCCCGCCGACGCCCTTACTGCGTCGGGCAGCGGTCTCGATCCCGACATAAGCGTCGCCAACGCGAGCGCACAACCTCTTCGCGTAGCGCAGGCGCGAAACGTGCCGTTATCGAGCATCGAAAGACTCGTCGCATCCGCCACGAAGGGTCGTGACGCCGGCTTTCTTGGCGAACCTCGTGTAAACGTTTTGGAGCTGAACCTCGCGCTTGATCGGCAGTTGAGAACTCACTAAGACCGGTCGACGAGGCGGCAAAGGAGCCGAGAATAATGTTCAGCCAAAACAAGCATCCGGATGGCCTTGTTGCGCGCATCGATCGGGATCTTGAAAATCTGAAGAACGGTCTCAGGCTGTTGGGGGTTAAACCCTGCTGCTGCTGTGGGACGTTCTTCCGGTCGTCCGAGCGAAATCAATTATTCGACTGCGGCGAGTTGGTTTGCTTGGACTGCATTCACGGATGGTGGACATCGCGAGCTCCCGAGCTAACCATAGAAGACAGAGAAATGATTGAGCGCAAGCTCGTGCACTGGCTTCTCAATCACCACCGCGCCAAAATAATGCGGAAAACCGAGGAGTTTCTCAACCCTCAGCGCCGCAAGCTTCACTTGGTTGTCTCTTGCGCCCGCTGTGACGGGACCGGCGTATGTCTGCGCAAACGCTGCCAATCGTGTGATGGCCGTGGTACGGTCTGTTTGGCCATATCCAAATAGGCGGGACAAAATCCCCACGTCTGGTGGAGGTCTCATAATAGAAATGTGCCGGGAATAACCGAACGTAAGCCGACGCCGGAACAACTCCTGCAGCAGCTCGAGACAGAAGAGGAACATCAGGCGCGTGGGCGTCTGAAGGTGTTTCTAGGCTATGCATCGGGTGTCGGCAAAAGTTTTCGGATGCTCGACGAGGGCCGGCGGCGCTACGAGCGGGGACAGGACGTTGTGGTCGGCGCCATTCAACCTAAACTCCCTGCGGATGTCATGCATGCTGTTTCAACGCTTGAAGTCATACCGCTAAAGGACGTGAATGGCACACCAGTGATGGACGTGAGCACAATTCTCCGCCGCCAACCAAAAGTGTGTCTAGTGGATGGCCTCGCCTATGACAACCCTCCTGGTTCGGTCCACGCTAGACGTTGGCAAGACGTGGCGCAGCTACTGGATGCGGGCATTGCGGTCATCACTTCCGTGAACTTGCAGCATATTGAAGAAAAGCGGGAGCAGGTTCAAGCAATCACCCACAAACACGTCACGCAGACAGTGCCGTTGAGTTTCTTGCAAACTGCGGATGAAATCGTGGTTGTCGATGCGCCTCCCGAAACCCGCATGACAGTGTCGGAGGATGGCAATTCGTCGGCCAAGTTAACGCAACTGCAGCTTTCCGAATTGCGCGAAATTGCGCTCCTGCTTGCCGCGGACGTGGTGGACAAGCAACTCGAGTGTTATCTCGAGCGGCATGGCATCGAGCAACTCTGGGGAACGCAGGAACGCATTCTGGTCTGCCTCACGCCCAGCGCCGATGCACGCCGCATGCTGGAAAGCGGAGCCCGGAATCGCGACCGGTTCCACGGCGAGCTCATTGCAGCGCATCTGAACCGTCCCGACTGGTCGCCCGAGCAGCGCCAGAAAGTGACGGAAGGCGTCGAACTGGCCAGGAAGAAGGGCGCGGAAGTCGTGGTTCTGGACGGGGAAGATGCCGTGGATACCGTACTGCGATTTGCTCGCCAGCGTGGAATCACCCAGATCTATGTCGGCCAAAGAGGACGCGAAAGGTGGTGGGAGCGCGCTTTCGGCAGCGACCTCGATCGGCTAATTCGCGCTGCGGAAGGCATGGACGTGCGAGTGTTCCCTCATACTTAAGCGCGCGCCACAAAGAATACTCGCCCAAAGCCGAGGTCCGTTGTCAGCCCGGCGTCGCGCGCACGAATCGTTTCGATGCCGCTGAACCCCGCGTCCTTCAGCGCAAGCAGAACCTCCGCCTCTGTGTAACAGCGCTGCTCTACGACGCTTCGATGCCGGCGCCAAACACCCTCGCTTGTTTCGACGAACCAGATCAGTTCGGTGGTTGCTAGCTTGGTCCCGAAATCGTAGGTCCCGCGCATCAGTCCGACACTGCCTTCGGCCATCTCCACAGTCCACTGCCGCAGATCGAGTGAATACGCTTCTTCCAGGTTCATGTCGAAAACGAACAATCCTCCGGGCCTCAGTACATCGTGAACTCCACGGAAGACACGGCGCAGGTCGTCCAAACTCAGGATGTGGTTTAAAGAATCGAACGTGGAGAGTGCACCGTCAAAGCGAGTGCTCAGTTCCAGCGCGCGGGCGTCCTGCACGCGAAAATCCACGTGCGGCAGCTCGCGACGGGCAATCGCAATTAGTGCCGCTGACGCATCTACACCCGTGACTTTGAAACGGCGGTCCGCTACTTCCCGCGTAACATGCCCTGATCCGCAGCACAAGTCGAGCACGCGACTACCCGGGCGCAGTCGCGAAAAGAATAGCTTTTGGAGCGCGGGCAACGCAGCCGGCAAATACCAGTTCGCCCATAGCGAGTGGTACATTTCCGCTATTTCGTCGTACGATGACGGGGCTGCCGGTGCAATTTGCGCCGACGGGCGTTCTGGTGAGTGGAGCGGGACTAGAACCCGCACTCGCTTTGCGACGGGAAAAATCTTAAGCCGAATAGGGGCTCCGTACGGAAGAAGCCGCGGCGCCAGACTCTCTGAGCGGCTCTCCTTTTTCTGACGTTTGGAATAGTTGCCGGTAGCTGCCGTAGCCTTCGCTCTCGAGCCGGTCGACAGGAATGAAGCGCAGCGAAGCGGAATTGATGCAGTAGCGCAGGCCGCCGGTTTCCGAAGGGCCATCGGGGAATACATGGCCAAGATGACTATCGCCGGAGCTCGACCGAACCTCGGTGCGGATCATGCCATGGCTGGTATCGCGCTTCTCAACGACATTTTCGGCGTCAACTGGCTTCGTGAAACTCGGCCAACCACACCCACTGTCGAACTTGTCCATCGAGGTAAATAAGGGCTCGCCGGATACCACGTCTACATAAAGACCCGGTTCCTTGTTGTCCCAATAGGCGTTCCTAAAAGGGCGTTCTGTTCCGTTACGCTGCGTCACGTCGTACTGTTCTGGAGAAAGTTGCAAGATAGCTTCTGAAGTTTTGAGATAGTTCGGCATTGTGCTCGCCCAGTTTGATTGGATTCCGGCGGCCCGTGTTGGTTGCAGGGAGTTTGTCTTTGATGTTTATCGATGCCCGCCGCCTTTGGCGGCCAACGCCGTATCTTCCTGCTTGAGGAACGCCAACAGATCGGCATTGATCCTGTGCGCGTGCGTGGTGGGCATGCCGTGCGGAAAGTCCTTGTAGGTTTTAAGAGTTCCGTTCTTCAGCAGCTTTGCGGACAGCGGCCCAGCGGCGACGTAAGGAACGATCTGGTCATCTTCGCTATGCATGACCAATACTGGGACAGTGATCTTCTTGAGGTCTTCCGTGAAATCGGTCTGGGAGAAGGCAACAATGCCGTCGTAATGTGCTTTGGCGCCACCCATCATGCCTTGGCGCCACCAATTTTGGATGATGGCCTCCGAAGCTTTCGCGCCCGGCCGGTTGTAGCCATAGAAAGGCCCCTCCGGCACGTCGCGATAGAATTGCGAGCGATTGGCCGCTAGCTGCGCCTGCAGATCGTCGAATACTTCCTTGGGAAGGCCGAGCGGATTGGCCTTGGTTTTTACCATTAGCGGCGGTACGGCACTGATCAGCGCAGCTTTGGCCACTCGGCTTTCGCCATGCCGGCCCAGATACCGAGTCACCTCGCCACCGCCGGTAGAATGGCCGACATGGATGGCGTTTTTCAGGTCGAGATGCGCCGTAAGCGCGGCCAGGTCATCGGCATAATGGTCCATATCGTGGCCATCCCCGGTCTGCGTGGAGCGACCATGGCCACGGCGGTCATGAGCGATCACACGATAGCCGTGATTGAGAAAGAACAACAACTGTGCGTCCCAATCATCGGCCGAGAGCGGCCATCCGTGGCTGAACACCATCGGCTGGCCCGAACCCCAGTCCTTGTAGAAAATCTCCGTGCCGTCGTTGGTTCTAATGGTGGGCATGTGCGGCTCCTTTATTTAGATCGCGAGCGTGCCTAATTAGATCACACGGCTCAGCGGCATGAGCGGATGGCAACAGACAACTCGAGTTAAGTTTCGGCGATCTCTCGCTGTCGCCGTCTCTCTGGTTGAGATGAACCATTCGTTAGGACGTCGCGACAGTCTGGCGGACGAATCGAGTGCTCTGACGCACTCGCGCACGGAGTTAGGAAGTCAGTTTTCAAGCTGGTTCCACATGTACCTGTTCCAGCCAGACTCGAGTCATGATTCGTCAGATCGCGCCTCAGTTTTTCACTACGGACATCCTCGCCACTCTCGCCTATTACAAAGACAAGCTGGGCTTTGAATGTCTGGGCACGTGGCAAGATCCGCCTGTTTACGCCATTGTCGCGCGTGACCATCACCCGATACATTTCCGCTGCGCCGAACCGCCCACGGCCAATCCCGACAAGTATCCAGACGAACTGCTTGACGCTTACCTATTCGTCGAAGATGCGGACGCGCTTCCGAGTACGTGGCTCGAGGCGTGGATTTCGCTCGGCGCCGCGCCAACATGCCTTGGAAATTGCGCGAGTTTGTCGTGAAGGATTGTGACGGCCGTCTTCTCGCTTTCGGCGCAAACCTGTAATCTATGCCGGTTGCTAACGGCAACATTTCTGACTTCCACCTTGGCAAAAACTCGCGTCGTAAGCGTGAGAGCGTACGCGGCGATCGAAGGGTTTCTTTGAACTGAATTCTGTTGAACTCTCTTCCAGATCAAATCTTCGTTGTTCCTGCGGTCGATCAACGAGTCTACTCGGCCTGACGCATCACGATGAAATAAACGTCGTCCCTCGATTTCCGCGCGGAAGAACAGATCTGGCGACTCCGGCAGCAATTCAGTGCGTTGGCCGGCACCACGCCTCGAGTACAGTTTGCCGCCCTCCCGAGTGATCGTCATGGTGCGGCCTGGAGCTACCTCATAGGTGCCGACGTAATCGTTGAGCAGCGATTCTGAAATGTTACCTTTGGCGGGTCTTCATAATAGCGAAAAGTCTGGCTTGCAATGATCTGCCAGGACGATTTGCGATATACCCAGGTGTCAGTCATGTGGTACCGAGCATGCAGCGTCCGTCCAAAGATTATTCCTCGCAGTCGTAACTTAGAATCGCCGCGCCTGTGGCGAACCGGGCGGCCGTTCCCGTGACTTTGATCGAGCCACTGAGACCTGGCGGCAACGGTCGCAGTTGTGCGAGGAACGCGCGTTTATTCATGTTTCTACCCTGTTCATCGAAAAATAGAGCGTCGTCAGCTAGGTAGAGTTCCTCGGGTGCCCGATCACCCGATGCAAAGGCGTCCAGTAGTTGTTGCGTACGCCGGATAAATTCAGTTTGAGTTATGGTTGGATTGTCCGCAGCACGAAGCGTGGAGAAGCCCAGCAGGCATGTAAAGTAAGGTTAGGCCCAGGTCGCGTAAAGTAGAAATCTGGATCTGCGGAATCATTTGTAACCGACTATCGTTATACAATGCGGGCTTCTTACGTCCTGCATGTGAGAAGGGGAACGTAGCGAACATCTGGCGGAGTAGCGTTTGCCGCATCTTCGCCGCAGGAGCCTGCGGTTGACTCTGCGCCACTCGGCGGGTGACTTGGGCCGCACTTTGCGGAGGCGATCTCCGATGGCCTTTCTTGACCGCTCCGGCCCAAGTTCTGCGTTGAGACCCCTTTATTTTTTCCAGCAGCCGGCAGTTCAACCGCTGTTCAAAAGCCGACAGATACAGGGCTTAATTACAAGGCAATTAACTCGTTAATCCAGCCGTATTTCGGATTAAAACCTTGACAAGTTCACGGAGATAAGATACCGTCGAGTTCACTTCAATCTGCAGGAGAGTGGATATGGCGGACGACCAGGACCGGCATGACAGCGAGGATAATACGCGGGACGAATCGACATCTGTGGAAGTGAGCTCTGGCACCGGCCAAGCTCCGTCCGAGGACACAGCGCCGGACCAATCCGACTCGCACCTCCTCCCGTTTACCAAGCCGTACTATGATTACTTCGATGCGGTGTGCCAGGCCCATCACGCGCTCCAGCGCAGGGCCGGCGAGACATACATGGCCTATGTCAAAGCCGCGCGGGATGCGATGGAAACTCGGAATAGCGAGGCGCACCGGGCGGCGACTGAGAAGTTTCACCGCACCTGGGACGAGCTGACGAAACCGGCCTATATTCTCGCGAGCGTCAGCCGGGCTTTCGAAGTTTATCACCGGGAGATAAAATCAGCCTTCGCATCTGGAGCCGCCGATCTCCTCGGGCCTGGCTGCTTCGCGCTCGTCGCACAGAGTATGGCTGTGGTCGCGTCTCACCGGATGGCCTACCGTAGCGTCTGAGTGGTTATGGTCTGGATCAGCTCGGCCTGTCCGGTCGGAGCTCGGGTCGCTGCACGGCTGGCAGACAAGACGGGTGTGCTCCTCTCCGCACCCCGCGCCCGGATCAGCGAGGCAAGGGCGGCGGTAGCTGCTTTGCTCGGGCACGACCCGGGCGAGCGCTTGGGCGTCTGGCCTGACGACCTCGAACCTACCCGCGCAAGTCTCGGGAGCGATAGCATCGAGGAGATCTGGAATCTGTCATACGCGGCCGAAGGCGAGGATAGAGCCTCCCGGGATCTTCCTGCCAGATTCGCCTGCGAAACGGGCGCAGTGTACCGGCAATTTGATCTCGATCCGGTGGCCGAACCACCGGGCGAGGTTGTTCCGGGCGCATTCTCGGTCCTCATGCAAGCACTCAACGCAACGGTCCAGGAAGTCCGGTCCCGGGATCCGGCCTACTTCGAGCAGCGGGCGCTTCGCACGACTCTCCCACCAGATCTCGCATTTCTAGACGCCGAGAGCGCGGCCTCGGAGGTCCTTTCGGCTGCCGCGGGGCCGCCCGGGCGTTGCCGCATCTCAGCGGCGAGCGCAGGGCCGTCGACGCTGAGCGACGCCATCGGAGAAAACTACGAGCTGGAACTGATCATGGGGGCGGCGCCATCGGCTCTGGCGGCCGTTGATCGCCTCTTCGAGAGCAGGCTGGGGAGCCTTACCCAAGCAGGCGCGGCAAGCACGGAGCCCGTTCGCCGGACGCGCACCGCAGACTCGTCGGAACTTGCCAATTTGGTTTCCGCCTGGCGCCGGCACCACGACGCTTCATCGCGCGCAGAGCGGGCGCGCCTGGCCGATGTTTCCTCGGCCGCGGCGCCCTGTTCTTCCGCAGGCGGAGGGCCGTCGTTCCAGGTTTTTGGCCGGAACGGCCCCCAGATCGTTATCGTCAACGCGATTGCGCAGGATCTTAAGTACTGGGAGCGCCTGATCGAGAGACTGGCTCGAAACCATCGGGTAGTGACATGGATCCAGCGCGCCGTCGGCGAGGACGGTAAGCCGGCGACCTTCGACGATCACCTCCGCGACCTCGAGACCGTTGTGAGCGCGGTCGCGGACGGACCCGTTCACCTGTTGGGCTGGTGCACGGGCCCTAAGCTGTGCACCCGGTACTACCTCGCGCACTCGCATCGCGTCGCTTCGCTTCTGTTTCTTGCCGGCACCTATCGGCCCTTCGGTGATAACAGCCTGGATACCAGCTACGAGGCCGCACTGGAAATGGTGTTCCATCTGCTTGAGCGGTCTCCGAACGCCGCACCCATTGTGCGGACCACGCTCCTCGCTGCGGTGGGCGCGGGCCCGCCAAAGGCAATCCAGGCAAAGCGGGCTCAGGCGGCGGACCTCGGGGCGGAAGTGCTGGCCAGCATCGATCCGGCCTTGCTGCCGTCGGTCGCAGCGGTGTACGCCACCGATGAATCGACGCTCCTCTACGCGAAGCAAATCCGCGAGTTTTGGAGCTGCTCGATCGAAGCAGACGTGAGCGCAATCCAGGCCCCGGTCTTCGTGATCGGCGCTGAGTTGGACCGGATCGCCTCGCCTCAGCGCGGTCTGATGGTCGCCCAGGCTCTCCCCAACGCCACTTATGTCGAGCTGCCGGGCGCCACTCACTATTGCATGTACGACCGGCCGGACGAAGTAGCGTCGCTGGTAAATCGCTTCGTCGTCGAGAGGGAGTCCTGCAACTCGAACGTCTGTTGCGCGGGAATGCACCTATGACCGGCCAACGATCAGGCTCCAACAACAACGGAAGCGAAGTAGCCCGCAGGATCGCAGCACTCTCGCCCGAAAAGCGGGCCCTCCTTGAAGCTCGCTTGGGGAATCGCGAGGCGCCGGACGCCGGCCTTTCGAGAGAAGCGCCCTTGTCGTTCGCGCAGGAGCGGATCTATAAACTGGCCCGGGCGGATTCCGAGTCCAATTTTTTCGTTTCGGTTACTAGGATCCGGATCCCGTCTGCTGCCGGCCTGCCGGCGGTCCGCGCAGCCCTGACCTCCATCGCCCAGCGCCACGAGGCTCTCCGCAGCGAACTCACGGCGGACCAGGGCCGGCCGGTGTTGATGCTGCGCGCTGCCCTACCCGGCATCGCGATCATCGAAAATACCGGCGAAGGCCGCCTGGAGGAACAGGTCTCAGCAGCGATGGCGGGCGTTCGCATGCTTGAGCCGCCTCTGTTCCGCTCCATTGTTAGCGCCGCACCCGGCAGCCCGATCGAGCTGTTCCTCGTGACCCACGCTATCCTGTGCGACGGCCCGTCGTTGGCCGTCCTGCGGCGTGAACTGCTCTCCATCTGTCTGGCACACGCCCAGGGACACCCGCTTGAATTGCCGCCGGTCCGGACCCAGCCAGCCGATCACGCCCGCGAGCAGCGCCGCCGCCTGCAGGGACCTCGGATCGAACGGCTGGTGGAACGCTGGAGGCACCTGGAGCTTGCCCCCGGCCTCGCGCTCCACACCGACCGATCGCGGGTGCCGAAGCGGCTACCGACGGTGGCGCGCTGCGGCTGGTTACTCTCCGCTGACCGCGTTGCGCGGGCTGGCGAAGTCGCCGGCGCGCTCGGAGTAAGCGCAGCGGCTCTGTGGGCCGCAGCCGCCTCGATCACGCTTTCCCGCTTCGCCCGCCAAAGCCAGATCGTAATCGGAGTGCAGGTTTCGAACCGGGCCAGACCGGAGCTGCAGGGCTTCGTGGGCGTAGCTGCTGGAGCGATACCGGTAAGCCTGGAATTTGGGGCCGACCCCGGGTTCCGGGAGCTCGCCGCCCGCGCGGATGCCGAGCTGCGCGCAGCGGCCGCGGCCGAGGAGCTGCCGCATGAGAAGCTTGCCCAGGAGTTGCGCTTGCAGCGCTCGGATCGTCAGCATCCCTTGTTTCAAGTGGTGCTCGCCCTGCGTTCGGAGGTTGAACTGGGGCACACAGGCGACGCCCCGCTGGAGGCCGGCGAGTATTCGGCCCAACCTGCATCGCCTTGGTTTAGCAGCGGGTCCGTTCACTTCGACCTCGCAATCGCCGTGGACGATATGCCGCACTCGTCTGGGGTGGAGCTGCTCTACGACGCACATCTGTTCAATGAAGAATCCGTCAGCGCAATCGCGCAATCGCTCGACGTCCTGATTGAGGCGGCCCTCAATCAGCCAGACGAACCGGTGTCGAATCTGCCGCTCCTCGGGCCGGTGGAGGACGGCACGTTTGCCGGTCGAGTACCGTTGCCCCCACCGGCCTTTGCGAGCACCATCCACGGTTTGTTCGAGCGTCGCGCGGCGCTGGATCCGAACCGAGTCGCGCTGCAGGGTGACGGGACCCTGTCCTATGCGGAACTAAACGCCCGCACAAATCGGCTCGGGCGCGCCCTGCTCACCCGTGGCGTCAAGCACGGCGATGTTGTCGGGGTTTGCATAAAGCGGTCCACGGACTTGGTTACCTCGTTCCTGGCGATCATGAAAATCGGCGCCGTCTATCTGCCGCTCGATCCGCTTTACCCTGCGGAACGGCTGAACTTCATGATCCAGGATTCGGGCGCCAGGCTGCTGCTCCACCGCGGCGCTGCGCTCGAGCAGATCACACCAGGGTGCGACACGGTAGATCTCGCGACTCTTGACACCTCGCTATACGCCGGGTCGAATCTTGACGCGAGTATCGGTGGCCGCGAGGCGGCGTACCTCATGTACACCTCCGGGTCCACTGGTCAGCCCAAGGGCGTGTTGGTCCAGCATCTAGGCGTTTGCCATGTAGCCGATGCGCAAGTGGAAAAATTCGATCTTACGACCGACGATCAGATCCTCCAGTTCGCTTCGCCGAGCTTCGACGCCAGCATCTTCGAGATGGTCATGGCTCCGCGCTGTGGTGGCGTGTTACACCTCGCGGCGGCCGAGGACCTGATGCCCGGGCCGCCGTTGGTGCAGTTGCTGAAAGCGCGCCGGATCACCGTCCTCACCATGCCGCCGTCGGCGCTCGCGGCGGTTCCTCCTATCGAGCTACCCGACCTCAGGATCGTGGTCTCGGCCGGAGAGGCGTGCCCGGCGGAATTGGTGGCGCGGTGGGCGCCGGGACGCCGTTTCTTCAACGCTTACGGTCCCACCGAGGCGAGCATCTGGGCTACGGTGGCGGAGTGTGCACCGTCCGAGCGATCCCCGTCCATCGGCGCTCCGCTCCCACACGTGCTTGCGCGCGTCGTGGATGACCGCCTTCGTCCAGTGCCGGTGGGCGCGCCCGGCGAATTGCTGCTGGGTGGTCCCGGTGTTGCTTTGGGATATCAAAACCGGCCGGAGCTGACCGCCGAACGCTTCCTGGAACCGGCAGACACAGGCGACGGCGACGACAGGTGGTATCGTACCGGAGACCTGGTCCGCCGCGACAGCCTCGGCTCCTTCTGGCACTTGGGCCGCGTCGATCGCCAGGTGAAGGTACGCGGCTTCCGTATCGAGCCCGGCGAGATCGAGGCGTGCCTGCTGGAGCTGCCGGGAGTACGCAGCGCCGCCGTAGAGGTGGAGCAGAGCAACCTGGTCGCCTACTACGTCAGCGAGTCGCCGCTTGACGCCCAAGTTCTCCAGCACGCGCTGGCACAGCGGCTCCCTCGGCACCTGGTCCCCGCGTCCTTCATCGGGCTCCAAGCCATGCCGCTCGGCTCCAATGGCAAGCTGGACCGCAGTGTGCTCCAGCGGCAATCCCGCCCGCGCTTGGCCGGGCTGCAGCCGCCCCGCACGGCCACCGAGACGGCGCTCATGGATATCTGGAAGGGCGTGCTCCGAATCGAAAAGCTGGGCATTGAGGACAATTTCTTCGATCTCGGCGGGCACTCCCTGCTTGCCGCCAGCGTGATGTCGCGCGCGGCCGCGGCCCTGGGCCGGGAGCTCCCGCTGCAGGTCATGTTCCGGTCTCCGACCATCGCCCAGCTCGCCCAAGTCTTCGATTCGGCGGAGCTGGCTCGCAAGGGGAGTGCCTCATGATCGCGGAACAAGTAATCACGGTCGAGACGCCCCGCGCCACCCGCCATCCGGCTTCCTTCGCGCAGCGGCGGCTGTGGTTCCTGCACGCCTTTGATCCAAGCAGCCCGCTCTACAACATCCCTTGCGCGGTCCGGCGCCAGACCGCCTTCGAACTGCCGGTCTTCCAGCGCGCGCTCGATGAGATCGTGCGGCGGCACGAGTCCCTGCGGACGACATTTATCCTCGACGGCGGAGAGCCCGTCCAGGTGGTTGCGCCAATTCGGAAGCAGCATGTGGCGCTCATTGACCTCCAGAAGCTCCCGGAGGGCCAACGCCTCCTGGAGTCCCAGCGGCTCGCATTCCTCGAGGGCCGCGCTCCCTTTGATCTAGAGCGAGGTCCGCTGCTCCGAGCCTCGGTGCTCTTGCTGGACGAAGGCGATCAAGTCCTGCTGTTCACGTTCCACCATATAGTCGCGGACGGCGGCTCCATCGGGCAGTTCTTCGGCGAGCTGGCGGCGCTCGAGGCGGCGTTTGCGGCGGGCGAAGCTTCCCCGTTGCCCGACCTGCCCGCCCAGTACGCCGACTACGCGCGCTGGCAGCGAGACCGCCTGCGCGGCCCTCTTCTCGAAGAGCATCTGGCTTTCTGGCGGCAGCAATTGGCGGGCGCACCGGCCCTCGTAGAACTCCCTCTCGATCGGCCGCGGCCCAAGGTGCAGGGGTTCTCCGGCGCCACCCTCCCGGTGGTGCTGGATCCGGACATCGTGAAGGGGCTCAAGGCGCTCTGCCGGGAGACCAACGCCACCATGTTTATGGCGCTCCTGGCCGGATTTTTCGCACTGCTGCACCGCTACACCGGGCAGACGGACATCGTCCTCGGAACCCCGATTGCGCTTCGCCAGCGACCCGAGTTCGAGCCTCTGATCGGGCTGTTCGTCAACATGCTGGTGCTGCGCGTGAACTTGGAGGATCGCCCGTCCGCTCTCAAGCTCCTACACCGCGTTCGCGAGCTCACCATTGATGCGTACTCTCACCAGGAGCTTCCCTTCGAGCGCCTGGTTGAGGATTTGCAGCCGGAGCGCAGCCAGGCTCACCAGCCGCTGGTGCAGGCAGTTCTCGTGCTGCAGACTGCCATGGTCTCCGGCGGCGATGCAGAGGAAAACGTAGACAAAACGCAGAGCCAACCGCCTGCGCCAGCCCCGAGCGTGGCTAAGTTCGACCTCACACTTTCCCTGCTCGAGCATGGCGGCCAACTCATAGGCGGGATCGAGTTCAACACCGATTTGTTCGATGCCGGGACCGTCTTCCACCTGATTGAGCGGTTCAAGCACCTCCTCAAGGGGATGATCGAGGCTCCGGACCAATGTATTTCCAAGATCCCGCTGCTCGATGCCGCCGAGCGCGAGCGAATGTTGGTAGATCTCAATCGGACGGAGTGGCCCTGGGCTTTTGAAGGTACGATTATCGACTACATCTGGAGCCAGGCGGCCCAGAGCCCCGACGAGATCGCCGTGATCGCCGATGCGGGCGAATCCCTGACGTACCGGGACCTTATCGAACGTGCTGACGCCGTCGCCGCGGAGCTGACCGCGCGAGGGTCAATACGCGGCCAGCTTGTGCCCGTCTGCTTCTACCGATCGGCGGATCTGTTGGTCGCCCTGCTCGGGATTCTGCGGTCCGGAGCAGCGTACGTGCCGCTCGATCCGGATCAGCCGCCATCCCGGACCGAGTTCATGGTTCACGACATTGGTGCTACGCTGGCGCTGGCGGCGCCGGATCTCGCCAGCCGATTGCCGTCGTGGCTTAAGATTCTCCCGCTCGATGCGGGCTCGCCCGCGGACGCTCCGCGCTCTGAGGGCTCAAGCCCGTTCCCCGAACCGGACGACACGGCTTACGCAATCTTCACCTCCGGCTCCACCGGTAAGCCGAAGTGCGCCGCCAACCACCACGCGGCGCTGCTGAACCGGCTACTTTGGATGCAGCAGGCATTCGGACTTAAACCCGGCGACCGCGTTCTGCAGAAGACTCCGTATACCTTCGACGTTTCTGTGTGGGAACTGTTCTGGCCTCTGATGGCGGGCGCCACAGTGGTGTTCGCCCGCCCTGGCGAGCACGGAGATTCCGCCTACCTGATCGACGTGATCACCCGCCGAGCCATCACCGTCACGCACTTTGTTCCCTCAATGCTGCGCGTGTTCCTCGATCATCCCCAAGCCGGCCAGTGCGCCTCGCTGCGCCGGGTGATCACCAGCGGTGAGGCGCTGCCGGCGGACCAAGTCAGTGTGTTCCACTCACGGCTGGGAGCCGAGCTCCACAATTTGTACGGCCCCACCGAATGCGCCATCGACGTCACCCATTGGCACTGTATGCGGGGAATCCCCGCGCATGTGGTCCCCATCGGCTACCCCATTGCCAACGTGCGGACTTACATCCTCGATCCCGAGACGCTGGAGCCAGTCCCGCCCGGCGCCAAGGGAGAGCTGTTCATCGCCGGACGCGGGGTGGGCCGCGGATACGTCAACCGGCCAGATCTCACGGCCGCCAGCTTTCTCCCGGACCTGCTCGACACTGATTCCCGGATGTACCGCTCCGGCGATCTGGCGAGATACCGGGTGGACGGCAGCATCGAGTATCTCGGCCGCGCCGACCAGCAGATAAAGCTGCGCGGCTTCCGCATTGAGGCAGGCGAGGTAGAGGCGGCGCTTCGTAACGCCCCCGGTGTCGCAGACGCGGTGGTCACGGTGCGATCCACTGGCTCTGAGCAGCAGCTCGTAGCACACTGCGTGCCGGATCCCGCGGTGGGGCGGGCGATCATCGGGCTTCTGCGCTGCGACCGCGAGGGCAAGCTGGACGACCGGCTCGTCGAGGAGATACCCAATGGACTCCTCGTCGTCGCCCGCAGTCGAAGCGAGACGGAATTCGTTTACCAGGAAGTCTTCGCCGACCGGGCCTACCTGCGCTGTGGCGTAGACCTCCGGCCGGGTGATGTCGTGCTCGACGTCGGCGCAAACATCGGCCTGTTCGCGCTATTCGTGGGAATGACCAGCCCCGGTGCCAAGGTCTACTCATTCGAGCCCATCCCGGAGACCTTCGAGCTGCTGGCGATGAACGCCGCGCTCCATGACTGGGACATATCAGCGCGGCAGGTCGCGCTCGGGGCTGAGGAAGGGACCGCCCGCTTCACCTATTACCCGAATGTATCGATCCTGTCGGGCCGCTACGCCGACGCAGAGGAGGAACAGCAGACCGTCCTTGCCTACGAGCGAGGCCGCGGCCACGCCGGACCCGAGATCGAAGAATTGATCCGGTCCCGGCTGGAGTCTCAATCTTTCGAAACCCCGGTCAAGACTCTCTCGCAAGTGATCGCCGAAGAAGATCTGGAGCGGATCGACTTGCTCAAGGTCGACGCCGAGAAGAGCGAGCTGGATGTGCTCGCCGGGATCGCCGCCGCCGACTGGCCGAAGATCCAGCAGGTGGTGGCTGAAGTTCACGAGATCGGCCCGCGGCTGACGCAAGTCTGCGAACTGCTGTACCGCAACGGCTTCGAGGTGGCGGTTGAGCAGGAAGAAACGCTCGGCGGCAGTGGTCTCTCGATGGTATTTGCACGCCGGCCGTCACGTGGCCCGGCGCGCCAGGAAACGACAGAAGTACTGCCCGCGCTTCCCCTCTCTCCCGCTCGCCTTCAGGACCAGATCCGCAGCGCCGTGGCGCGGCACCTACCGGAGTACATGGTGCCGTCTCGAATTATTTGGGTCGAGGAACTGCCCCGGTTGAGCAGCGGGAAGATTGATCGCAAGTCACTTCCGCAGGAGCCCGCATGGCTGGGAGCGTCGGTGGCCAGGCCGCGTTCGGAGCCGCCCCGCACGCCGCTCGAGGTCCGAATTGCACAGCTCTGGTCCGAAGCGCTCGGGCGCGCGGCGACCTTCGGGCGGCACGACGGCTTCTTCACTCTCGGCGGCCACTCGCTCATGGCCACCAGCGTCATCGCGCGCATCCGCGACCTGTTCCGGGTTGAGGTTTCGCTGCGCGAATTTTTCGCTCACCCCACCATCGCGGGATTAGCCGAATGCATTGAGTCCGGCGATGCCCGATCGTCGGATCTGCTGGATACCATCCCGCATGTGAACCGCGGCCCGGGAGACTACGCCCCGCTATCGTTCAGCCAGCAGCGGCTGTGGTTCCTGGATCGATTTTCACCCGGCGAGATAGCCTACAACATCCCCGTGGTTCTTCCCATTCCCGGCCCCATCGACGCCGGGATCCTGGAGCGCAGCCTCTCGGAGATCGTCCGCCGCCACGAAATCCTGCGTACCTCGTTTCCTTTCGTCGACGAGCGGCCAGTTCAGCAGATCTCGAGCGACTGGACGGTCCGGCTGCGCCGCATCGACGTCTCCTCCATGGACGCGGCCAGCATCGATGACGAGGTACATGGGCTCGCAGTCCGGGAAGTAATGCGGCCGTTTGACCTGACCAATGGCCCGCTCTTCCGCGCGCTTCTGATCCGGGCCGCTCCGGACCGGCACCATCTGGTGCTCACCATGCATCACACCGCGTCGGATGGATGGTCCATGGGCGTCCTCTATCGCGAACTGGCGACGATCTACGAGGCGTTCTCGCGGGGGCAGCCGTCGCCCTTGCCCGAGCTGCCCGTGCAGTTCTCAGACTTTGCCGCGTGGCAGCGGCGCTGGATGACGGGCGACGTGCTGGAGCGCCAAGTCGGCTACTGGCGGGAGCAACTCGCCGGCGCGCCGAAGCTCCTCGTTCTTCCCACGGATCACGCGCGGCCGGCAGTGCAGAGCACCCGCGGCGATATCTACCTCTTCGATATCGACCCACAGGTCAATGCGGAGCTGGCGGCTTTGGCACAGCGGGAGATCTGCACGCCGTTCATGGCGATGCTCGCAGCCTTCAATGTGTTGCTCTACCGCCTATGCGGCGCGCGAGACATCTGCGTGGGCGCGCCTATCGCAAACCGGCGGCGTCCCGAGCTCGAAGGTCTGATAGGCTTCTTCGTCAACACCATCGTGCTCCGCACGCGGTGGGAGGGCGACCCCAGCTTCCGGAGCCTGATGCACGCCGTGCGCGACGTCACCCTGGGCGCTTTCGCCCACCAGGACATGCCGTTCGAGCACATGGTGGCGGAATTGGAGCCTGAGCGGGCTATGGATCGCAGCCCGATCTTCCAGGTGATGCTGATCCTCCAGAACGTTGCCGGCTGGGACTCGACTGGGCTCGTCGGGTCGAGGCCATTAGTCACCGGGGCGGCGAAGTTCGATCTCTCGCTCTTCTTGCTCCCGGCCCAGACCGGACTGGTCGGCATGCTGGAATACCGCACCGACCTGTTCACGCGCGAAACCGCGGCCTGTCTGGTCAAGCAGTTCTGTGAGGTACTGGCGCAGGTCGCCAAAGCGCCCGACGCGCCCATTTCGCGCTTGCCCTTGTTGACCGGCGAGTTGACTGGCGATCAGCCGCCCGTGGCGACTGAACCCGGTGTCCTCGACGATCTGATAGCGCTGGTGGATGCTACCGCCCCGGAAGCGGCGGCCATCCTCTGGGGCTCCACTACCACGAGCTATGGCGAGCTGGTCGGGAAGTCGAAAGAGCTCGCGGCTCGGCTTGAGCAATTCGGCCTCCGGCGCGGAGATGCCATCGCGGTAGCGATCGCTCCCTCGCCCGACCTCATCGTGTCCCTGCTCGCGGTGCGAAGAATCGGCGGCGCTTATCTGGTGATCGATCCCGAGGACCCGCCTAACCGTCGCGAGGCGCTGCTCGGATCTGCCGTCAGGGCGCTGCTAATTTCGGGCGAGGACGGCGTCGAGGTGGATGCTTTGCCCGGTTTCGAGTCGTGCGAGCATGCACCTGGAGACCGCGCCGCCCTGATTCCCGAATGGAATGGCGACGGCCCTGTCCTCAGCGAGTTGAGCGCACAGGCGCTGGCTTGGCGGCTTGAGCATTCCCCGATCCGCGAATTCGCCGGGCGACACGTCGCCTGCTCTACACCGCCGGCTCTGGACGCCGCGGTGTACTGCTTGGCCAGCCTTTATCACGGATCGTGTCTCATCTTGCCGACCCGTGAGCCCTCGGTCGCGCCGCGCACGCTCGCGCGTACATTGATCTCTGGTGGCGCAGAGGCGCTGGTGGTCGCTCCGGCTCCGCTTCAGATCCTGGCCCGCGAGTTCGCCCGGTCGCTCGAACGAGTCGAGCTTGTGGTGGAACTCGCCGATCCGGGCCAGATCGAGCCGCTGCGCACCGCGCTTCCCTCCGCGCTATTGGCGCGCTGCCGCTTCCGGCTGGGCATCGCTGGATTCGGCTCCGTCTCCGTATATCCGGAGGGTGCGCAAAACGTCACGCTAGAGGTCGAGGGGGGCTCGTTCGTGCAAGCGGTGACTGCGGAGTCCGATCCCGCGCCCCTGGGAGCGTTCGGAGAACTGGCGCTCAGCGGACCAGGGCTCGCGCGTCCCAACATGGAAGCGGTCGCGGGAAACGCGAGGCCGTCACTCTTGCGAACCGGCGTGCGGGTTATCCGCGCCGCCACCGGCCAGATCCGGCTTCGCTCCGGCGGTGATCTGTTCCGGAGAGCGGCCGCCGATGTCGAGTTAGCAGTCTCCCGCGCGGCCGGCGGGTCGCCGGCAGTGGTTACCTACGACCGCGAGGCCGGCGATATGGTGGCGTTCGTCGTTCGGTCCCCTGGCGTCTCCGAGGTATCGATCCGCGAGGAGTTGGCGACATGGCTGCCGCCCACGCGTCACCCGAAGAGCCTCTGGTTCACCGGGGAACTCCCGCGCCGGCCTGAGGGCGGTATCGACATCCGCGCGCTGCTTTTGCGCGCCACCAGCGACAGTGTCCCCTATGTTGCCCCGCGTACCGAGCTGGAACACGGAATCGCCCGCATTTGGACCGAGTCGCTGGGGGTGGAGCGCGTCGGCCTCCACGACGATTTCTTCAGCCTCGGCGGGCATTCGCTCTTGGCGACGCACGTCATCGCGAGGCTGAACGGAGCCTTCGGAATCGAGATTCCTCTCCGCACGCTGTTCGAGTACCCGACCATTGAAGGGCTGTCGCGCGCGGTCGACAAGATCGTGAAGTTGGAGCCCGGGACCCAGGTACCGCGCCTGGAGCGAAGCGCGGACAGCGGCCCAGCGCCTCTGTCCTTCGCGCAGCAGCGGCTGTGGTTCCTCAATCGCTACGAGCCTGGCAGCCCGTTCTACAACGTGGTGGGCGCCTATCCGCTGCAAGGCCGGATCGATCAGGTCGCCCTCGAGCGCGCCATAAATATCCTCGTCGAACGCCACGAATCGCTGCGCCTGACGTTCGTAATGGTGGATTGGGAACCGGTACAGCGCCCCGAAACGCAGGTTCACATTCCGGTCCCGCTCATCGACTTGCGCGCTCTGCCGCCTGAAGCGCGGCGTCTCGAGGCGGAGCGGCTGCGCGACCAGATCGCTAGAGAGTCGTTTGACCTCGAGAAGGGGCCGCTCCTCCGCGTGTGGTTGATTCGCTTGGAGGATGACACCTCTCTCCTGCTGTTAAGCATTCACCACATCGCCGCGGACGGATGGTCATTGGGAATCCTGAACCAGGAATTAGCAATCGTTTATTCCGCCCTGGTTGCCGGTCAGACCGTTCACCTGGCGGAGCTCCCGCTGCAGTACACCGACTACGCCCGCTGGCAGCGCGCGTGGCTCAACGGCGAGGTCCTCACCCGCCAGCTCTCGATCTGGCGCCGCATGCTGGCTGGCGCACCACCGCTGCTGCAGCTCCCAAGCGATCGGCCTCGCCCACCATCACAGGCCTTCCACGGAGGTTTGTACGGAAGAATTCTGGACCCGGAGCTGATCGCTCCACTGCGAGAGCTGTCGCGGAGTGAGCGCGCCACCACCTTCATGACACTTTTCGCCGCCTACGCCGCGCTGCTCAGCCGCTACACGGGGCGGGACGACATCGTTGCCGGCATCCCTATCGCCAACCGGCGCCCCGAGCTGGCTGGCATGATCGGCCTGGTCGCCAACACGCTGGTGCTCCGCGTGTCGCTCTCCGGCACGCCCTCATTTCGTGAACTGGTGGGCCGCGTCCGAGCCGTCACGCTCGAGTCATACGAGCATCAGGACACTCCGTTCGAAAAGCTGGTCGAGGATCTCCAGCCGGACCGGGACCCGTCGTTCAACCCGTTGTTCCAGGTGATGTTCACGCATCAGACCACTGCGGAAGCGGAAGGCTCCGGCGCGCGCGAGCCCGAAAATCTCGTGGAGATGGGTCGAACCGGAGCGGCCAAGTTCGATTCCACCATGTTCGTCATGGAGCGGGCTCATGAGATATCGATCGGCATCGAGTACAACGCGTATCTGTTCACCGCGGAAACGGTGAGCCAATTCGTGGAGCACTACGAGCGGCTGCTCCGCGGAGCATTGCAGGATCCCAATCGGCCGCTAGTGGAGATCCCTCTCGCTAAACCCGGCGAGATTCCCGAGCAGAAAGCCGCGACGGACACCGCGCCCCAGCAGTTCATCTTGGAGGGGGTGGAAGCGCTGGCGAGGGCGCACCCCAGCCGGCTCGCCGTCGTAACCCCGGCCCTCGAACTCACCTGGAGCGATCTGATGGCGCGTTCGAATGGCTGGGCAGCAGCGCTGCGAAACCAGGGCCTCGAGCCCGAAACCCCAGTCGGGATCTTCCTCGCGCAGCCTGTGGATGAACTGGCCGCGATGCTTGGCAGCCTGCAGGCGGGTTTGGCGTGTGTACCCCTCGACCGCTGCGCTTCGCTCGGTGGCATTCAAGCCAAGTTGGCCCAAGCGGGGGCCCGGGTCGTGGCGACCGACAGCCATGCGAACGCTCCGCTCTCCGAGGTGGGCCTCATAGCGATTTCCGAGGCCGCAGTGGAAGGTTCGGCGATTTCGGCGCAGGAGTATTTCGCACCCTCGCCGTCCGCCGTCGCGATCATTGAGGCCTCGATTCGGATTCCGCACTCGGCGCTTGCTGCTTCGGTCCGGGCGGAAATCGAGGACGCCAATCTAACCCCGGGCGAGCACACGCTGATCGCCGAACTCCGCCCGTCGCTGGTGCTCCACGATGCGCTCGCAGTGTGGCTCTCGGGCGGCACAGTGGTGCTCGCAGATGCAGACGCGCAGGAGGACGCGGCGGCGTTTTGCCAGCTCGTCAGCGCGACCGGCGCCACGCGGGCGTACGTTTCTCCAGTACTCCTTCGGCAGCTCGCGCAGCCGAGATCCGCCGAGGAGCTTCCTCGAACCCTGCGAGATCTAGTGGTCTGTCACCCTGCAGGAATTGCAGCCGAGTCTCTTCACGGGCTGCAGGATCGGCTCGGCGGCGGCTCGATATTTGAGCGCCTGGTGCCATCCATCGGTCTCCCCGCGCTGCGGCGCTGGCAGATGACGGCGGGAGTACCCCGTAGTCAGCCCCGTCCGGGCGTGCCGATACAGATCCTGGACGCGCGCATGCAGGCGCTCCCGCCCGGGATACCGGGCGCACTGTATCTGGCGTTGCAGCCGGATAGCGTCCCCGAAGCACTGGAGCCAACGGGCGTCTCGGGGCGCTGGACCGCTGATGGCTCAATCCAGATTCTCGGCCGGACCAATGCCTTACTGAGAGTTCGGGGCTACGAGGTAGATCGAGACCGGGTGGAGTCCGCTCTCCGGGGCGTATCGGGCGTGCGGGAGGTAGCCGTTGTCGCGCGCGCGCAAGAGCTCGCCGCTTTCATCGAGGGAAGCTGCTCTGAGACCCAGGCGCACATGATCCTGAGTGAACAGCTCCCTGCCTTTATGGTTCCCAGGAACCTGGTCTTGGTGCCGCGCCTTCCCCGGACCGCAAGCGGTGAAGTGGATCACGAGCGCGTGTCGGCGATCCAGACCCCGGTGCGAGATCTGGTGCCTGCCCGGACCCCCCTGGAGCGCTCCGTCGCGGACGCATTCTCCGATGTGTTCGGGCGCAATGGCATCGGACTGGACGACGAGTTTCTGGCGCTCGGCGGACGTCCGTCGGAGGCGCGCGCCATCGCTCTCAGACTCTCCGAGGAGCTTGGCGCGCCGGTGGACTCTTCGGCCGTCTTGCTGTACAGCACAATCGAGCGGCTGACCATAGCCCTGACGCAGCGGAATCTGACCGACACCCTCGAGCTGGAGCGGCTTCTGGCTGAGCTGGAGTCGCTCGATGAGGGCGAGGTGGCCTCGCTCCTCAGCTCGTGGGGGCCATTCGTAGAAGGGAGTTCCGAATGAACGTGCGCGCTCTACGCGATCGCAAGTTCTTTCTCACCCCGGTGTGCCTGGTACCCAACGGCCGCGCCCACCTCGGGCACGTTGCTGGGCCCCTCCTAAAGATGGACGTGCTGCGCCGGCACCTGCGGCGCGGTGGCGCAGATGTGAAGATGATCTCGCTCTCCGACGTGCACGAAGCGCACGTGCTTATCAAGGCCTATGTGGAGGGAACCACCCCGGAGGCGATCGCCAACCGCTTCCATGAACAGATCGTCCGCGATCTGGCGACCCTCGACATCCGTTACGACGATCTGATCAATCCCCTTGATCCCGCATGGTGTTGCGTCTACCGGAACGTCAACCTGGACTTTCTCAACAGCATCATCCGCTCTGGGAACGCCGTAGCGCGTTCCGAGCCGCTGCCGATCCTCGCCGAGACTGGCGGCGCGCCCGCTTCCGGCGGAGCATGGAGGCCGCAGGTGGGAGACTCCATCGTGAGCGGGTGGCTCAAGGGCCGTTGCCCGCACTGCGACCAGCCGCTGGTTGGTTTCTTCTGTGAATCGTGCGGCGGCCACTTCGCGCCATCGGAGATGCGCCAGCCGGGCACCGCGTACTTCCCAGGCACGCTCCGCTTTGAAGAGCGCTCGTCATTGTTCCTGGATCTGCAGGCAGGAGCAGGGGCCATTGAGGAGCATCTGGAGCGGATCCGCGTCCGGGGCGATTTCTTCGATCTCGCTCAGCGGTACCTCGCCGCGAGCGGTCCCTCGATCCGGCTGACCGTCCCTAGCCCTTGGGGGATCCGGTTCGATCACCCCGGGATCTCCGGAGAGCAAGTCATCTTTTCGTACTCGGCCCTGCTGATCGGCTGCCACTTCGTCGCGGGCGAACGCTACCGGCAGCTTGCCGGGACAGACTTCAATCCGCTGGATCGCCAGTCCGGTGTGACGTGCATTCTGTCGTTCGGCATCGACAACGCGGTCCCCTTTCTTGTCGGCGCTATCGGCTGTGCGCTCGGCCAGGATCGGTACAAACCCATGGACCACTTCCTGGTCAACTACTTCTACGATCTGGACGGGAGCAAGTTCTCCACTAGCCGCGGCCACGTCATCTGGGGAGGAGACATCGTCCACCTCGGTGGCGCCGAGGTCGATCTGGTGCGCGCGTATCTCTGCTGGCGCAATCCCGAGTTTGGGCGGAACACGTTCCGCGCGGACGAATTCCTCCAGTTCCACAATGAGCTGGGCGCCCGGCTGGCCGCAATCACCGCCGAGTCCCTTCGGGCTGCCGCCGGCGCGGACGCGTGGGACGCGGGCACGATGCGCTACCTGGAGGTCGAGCTGGAGCTGCAGTCTTCCTTTCTCCACCCGGACACCTTCGATCTTGGGGCCGCGTTCGCCAGCGTGGAGCGATGGCTGCAACGAACCCCCGCCCTCACCGCAACCGCCGATTCTGCCGCGGCATGGTTGCTCGGCTTCGCACTTCTCGCTTGCCCGATCCTTCCGGGCGCGGCGCAGCGTGTCTGGAGCGCGATGGGCCTGCCCGGCGCACCTGCGCTGGATGTGCTTGATCGAGGCTTCGCTGGTTCGGCGACCCCGAGCCCCACCACCTTCCGGAGTTTGACCCGGACCGAACTGAATGCCTGCTTGCCTGCGGCACTGAGGAGGTAACTATGAACGATGTTTCCAATGAACCTATGCTTGCCGATGCGGAGATCTACGGCGATATCGAGACCGAGGCGCAGGGCCTCGCCTATGGCGCCATGGTGTTCACCCTAAAGCCGGGGTGTACAACCGCGCCCCACCATCACGCCTCCGAGGAGACCTGGATCGTCCAGAAAGGCGACGGACGCGCCCAGGTTAACGGTCAAAGCATCGGGCTCATTCCTGGCGCTCGCCTCTCGGTGCCTCCCGGCGCGATCCACTCCATCACAAACACTTCGACAACAGACCTGGAGGTTATGGCGTTCTGGTGGCGCCAAAGTGAACCATGACGGAGCTCGGCCATCGCGTCGTCGTTGTGGGCGGCGGCGTCATCGGACTGACGGCGGCTGCGGCGCTGCTCGCGCGCGCGCCGCACGTGTCGGTGACCGTCCTCGAACGGGCTGCTGCCGGTGAAGGCGCCTCCGCGTACGCCGGAGCCATGGACATTCCGTACTTCCGTAATGCCTTCCAGCGCGACCTGGTACGGGCGAGTTGGGGCTGGCATGAGGCTCGCGGCGATGGCGCTACCGAATACCGGCGCATGGTCCCGATGACTTGGTTCGCGGAATCCGATCTCGAGCTCCAGTCCAGCATCATGGCGCCACTCATTGCCGCGCCGCTCGCAGCCCCGCCCGGCTGGCACGCAGCCGCTGGGATGTGCTCGCTCCGAAGTCCGTCTTTTGTGATCGATCCTAGCGCCTGGTGTCGCGCGCTCGTCCGAGAGTTGGTGCAATCGGGACGAGCCGAGGTGATCGAGAAGGCGGAAGTGATTGCGCTTGAGGCCGAGCCCCGTGGCCCCGTGCGGGTGAATTGCACAGGCGGCCGCTCCCACATAGCCGATCACGTCGTGCTGGCGCTGGGGCCGTGGCTGCCCGGCTGGAACGAACGAACGCGAGCCTGGGTCTCGAGCATCGGCCTGCGCACCAAGCACGTCTTCGGGCTGAACGTGGAGCTCAGCTCTGCCGCAGACCCGGGCATTGCGGTCGGCTGGCCGGCTGCGGATATCTATTTTCATCCGGCCCCGGCCTTGTTTCATCCAGCTCCGACAGCGTTGTCCGGTCGCGCGTACCGCCTCAGCTTGCGCTACGACGAGTGGGATGTTGATCCGGATGCGGAGCACCCGATGGCCGACGCGGTGCTTGAGCGCGCCGGCACCTTTCTTGATCGATTGCTTGGACCGGGTGCCTGGTCGGTGGTGGGGCAGCGGGTGTTCGTGGACAGCTACACGCCGGATTTCCAGGCCTTCGTCGGATCCTGCGGCACGCTCGGCCAAGACGTCACGATCGCCACCGGTACCCACGGCTCGGGAGTGCGGATGGCGCCGGGGATCGCGGAGCTGGTCGCGCGCGCCGTGCTCGATCGCCTGACCCAGATCGAGGTTGCAGCATGAGCGCAGTCGGGGCGGCTGAAACAGTAGGACACGGCGACAGCTACTACGGAATCGACGACCGCGCGGCGACGCTGATGCGGATCGCGAATTTCCCGGATGACGTGCTGTCGCTCCTGCAGCTCGAGGTGCTGGTCGCCGTCAACGCGCTTCAGTGCTACCGGTGCGACGCTATCGTGGAACTGGGCTGCTATGACGGCCGCTCGATTGAGCTCTCGCGCTCCCTCGATTTGCGCTATCTCGGTGTGGACCTCGATCCTCAAGCCATTGAAAGCCTCCGCAACCGCATCGCCGCCGAGGGGATGGAAGCACGAGCCGAGGCAGTGGTGGCCAACGCGCTCGATTTGGATCAGTGGGCGGGACGCATGCAGGGACAACGCTCGCTCATCCACCTTCCCTTCAACTTCCTGGGCAGCTTCCGCACCCCGGCGACGCTCCTTCAACGGCTGTGCTGCGTGCCCCGCTCCCTTTTGTTCATATCCGTCTTCAACACCAGCGACTACACCACCCACGTCCGGCACCGCTATTACACCGCCTGTGGCGTAGGAGCGCTGACGGTAAGCCATAGCGCGCGAGACATGGTAACCTTCACCGGAGACCGCCACTTCTTCTCCCGAGCCTTCACTACCGATATGCTGCACGACCTTTTCAACGAGTGCGGAATCGACACGCTGTTGCAGAAGAGCAATCGGCTCGGCACCTGCGTGGTGGCAAAACCCCGCGATACGAGCTACGGCTGCCGATGAACCTACCGATTGCCGAAGTCCGCGTTGCCCGCGAAGAGGCCGAGGTCCGCCGATGCTGGAAGGCGTACAAGGAGCTCAGGCCGCACCTTCGCTCGGAAGAAGAGCTGGTGGAGCGTTGGCGCATCCAGACGCGAGAAGGCTTTCAGATCGTGTACATCCCGGAGGGAGATACTGTGCCCGCCGCGGCGGGCTACCGGTTTCTTCGCACCTTGGCCTGGGGTCACATCCTCTATATCGATGATCTGGTCGCCGTCACCACACATCACAAAACGGGACTCGGCACTACGCTCCTTCGGTACCTCCAGGAGGAGGCGCGGCGATTGGGATGCGATGCGGTCCACCTTGATACCGGCTATCAGCGTCACCTGGCGCATCTCGCGTACCTGCGCAACGGATTTCATTTCGACTGTCATCATCTCGCGTGGGAGATCAAGCGATGACCGCTGGAAGTACAGCGGCCGACTTGGTCGTGATTGGCGCCGGTCCGAAGGCGGTAGCCATCGCCGCCAAGACGCACGTCCTCAACGAACTGGGCTATGGACCATTGCGCGTGACGCTGGTCGAGCGGCGAGAGGTGGCCGCGTCCTGGACCGGCCGGCACGGGTTCACGACCGGCTACGAATTGCTCGGTACCCGTCCGGAGAAAGATGTCGGCTTTCCGTATCAGAGCGGCGGCCGTCTGGGAAACGGCGATCAACAGATCGATGCGGCAATGCTGCGATTCTCCTGGCAGAGCCACTTGGTCCAGACCGGGGAGTACCGGCGTTGGGTGGACATCGGCGCTCCGCCTCCGTCCCATCGCGAGCTGGCCCGTTACCTGTCCTGGGTCCTCGAGCGAGCAACGAACGGCGTTCAGCTCCGGCTGGCTGCCGTCACGCGCTTTGAGCTGGTCGACGGGAGCTGGCGGATCGAGTGCGAGACCACGGCCGGGTCGCGTGAGATCCTGCTGGCCGAGCAAGGGCTTGTTCTGACCGGTCCGGGTGCGCCCACAACGCTACCGTACGCCATGGAGGTGGCGCATCGCATCATCTCCCCGTCGGCAACGGCGGAGCTGGAGTCGATCTACATCGCGCCGGCGGGCAGGATCTGTATCGTCGGCTGTGGCGAGAGCGCAGTGTCCATGGCGCTGTGGCTGATTCGCAGACACGGCGAGGATCTGGAGATCACCTTCGTCGCTCCGACATTGCCCTACTCACGGGCGGAGTCGTTCCTCGAGAATTCGGTCTATTCCGATCCACAGCTCGTGGCTTGGAGGCACTTGGCCGAAGATCAGCGCTGCGAGTTCGTACGCAGGACCGACCGCGGCGTGATGTCGCCGGCTGCGCTCGCCCAACTCGGGCGGCACCGCAAATTATCCTTCGTCGTCGGCCGGGTGCGCGAGATTCAGCTCAGCCGCAACGGCCTCGCCAAAGTGGTGGTGGACCAATCCGATGAGGTGGTGCGCCAGGAATTCGACGCCGTGGCGATCTGCACCGGATCTTCGCCGGTGGGCGAGCTGGTGCGGCTGCTGGGAGATTCCCGGCCGCAAGTGGAAGCGCGATTGGGATGCTCACTGGCCGACGAACAAGCAGTGATGCGGCAGCTCGATTCGGCCCTCGCACTGCGCGGCCTCGTCCCGCGGCTTCATCTGCCCGCCCTGAGCGGGTTGGCGCACGGGCCAGGGTTCGCAAACTTGAGCTGCCTGGGCAGCCTCAGCGACTCCATTCTCTCGGCCTACGTGGCCTCGTCGACTAATGGCAAGAAAAATATGGTGGCCGGGGCTCTGCCATGACCAATCTCTTGGAAATCTACTCCCGTCTGGCCGAGGAGCGCTCTGACCAGCCCGCCCTGATCTTTCAGCGCGAACCGTACGTCGGCGCCTCCTGGACATGGTCTCAGCTCCTCGAGCGAAGCCGTAGCCTGAGGAAGCGGCTCTCCGAAGTCGGGCCAACTGAGCGTGGACTATGGGCGGTAGTGCTCGCCGACCATCCGGACATGCTTCCGGTGCTGCTCGCGATCTGGCGTCTCGGAGGTACCGCGCTCCTGATCGACAGCGCGTGGGGGGATCGCCTGCGCGACTCCGTTCTCGCACATTCCAGGCCCGGCGTGCTTGTCTCCCTGACTCCTGCGCTTTCCGTCACGCGGCTCAGAGCCGCGCGCCAGGACCGATGCCTGCCGGAAGATGCAGCGCTGCTGTCGTACACGTCCGGCAGCACCGGCGATCCCAAAGCCACCGTGATGACGCACGGCCGGTTGTCGATGACGATGTATGCGGCCGCCGCCGCCGTGGTCCGGCACCGAGGTGAAGCGCCTGCGCGCATCGCTTGCAGTATGCGGCTCTCCGGCTCCGGCGTCCTCAATCTCCACTACACCTGGGCCGTGTGCGCCGACGCGGCAGTGGTCGTGCTCCCGGAATTGGCGCTGGACACCGCGCCGCCCTACTGGCGCCAGATCGAGGAGCATGAGATCGATCAAATGTTCCTGGTACCGCCGCTCATCGAGCTGCTTAACCACGCCGCCGAACCGCCGAGCAACCGGCGCAGACCACCGATCTGCATCACCGGCAGTTCGCCCCTCTCGGCACGCACCCAGGAACGATTTCAGCGGCGCTTCCACATCGGATTGCTCAACGCCTATGGCCTCACCGAGTCGATGTGCGCGTCCTTTTTCGGTGAATACGATGAGCACGGGATGGGGCGAAACACAATCGGCCAGCCCGCGCTGCTGAAGGCTCGCCTGCGCGACGCCGCCGGGATGGTGGTCGAGGGATCCGGCGAGGGCGAGCTGGAGCTCTCCGGCCCAACGCTGTTCGATGGCTATTACCGCAACCCAGCCGCCACCGCGGCGGCTTTCGTCGGCTCCTGGTTCCGAACCGGGGATCTCATGCGGCGTGATGAGCACGGCCGGTATTGGATTGTAGGACGCACGAAAGACGTTGTGATGAAGGGCGGCTTCGCTGTCTACTTGCTTGAGATCGAAGAAGCGGCGCTCGACGTTCCCGGCGTGCAGGAGGCCGCCGCGGTGCCGCTCACACTGCCCGACGGAAGCGAGGACATCGGCCTGCTGATGAGATCGTTGCCCGGCGTAGCGCTCGATCTGGGTGCCGTGGCCGGTGGGCTGCGGACTCGGCTCGGCGCGCAGCGGACACCTCGCCGCATCATCGAGACTGCCGATCCGCTGCCTCGAACCGGACAGGAGAAGCTGGATCGCCGGCGCACATTGGAGCTGTGGCGAACACTTGCCAGTCAAGCGCCTTCGAATCCGCCAGGAGCCGCATGAGCGAACTCATTACTTCCGCCGCACCCGCGCCTCCACTCGCCGATCCGGACGCGGAGTTCATCGCGCGGGCGCAGCGCTTCTTGGCCGGATTTGGCGCGAACCCGGCGGCTCTCGATCCCGACGTCGACCTGGTCGATACCGGCGTGCTGGACTCGCTACTCCTGCTTGCGTTCCTCGCCTTCGTTGAAGAGCAGCGCGGCCATGAGGCGCAACTTCAGCCGGAAGACATCATCGCCATTCGCAAGCTGCGTACGGCCAGCGCACTCATCCGCTCGTCCCATTCCTGATGAAGGAGGGTGCACCTGGACGCTGAAATCGCCCGCACCATGGCCTTATTGCCGGTGCTCGACTTTGCCCATCCCGCGGCGGTCCGCGCCCGGATGAGTCGTTTCATCAAGCTCCTGGCCGTGGCGGGACTTCGGCCCATGCAGGATCCCCGCGTCGAAGTGCAGGACCGTCTGACCTCCTCCGGTGTGCCGGTCCGCGTCTACACACCGCGCGAACGGCGCGCGCAGCCTCCAGCCATCGTCTACTTCCACGGCGGCGCGTTCGTCCTTGGAGATCTGGATTTCGAACACCCCCGCTGTCTCGAGATGGCCCAACAAACGGGAGCCGTTGTCATCTCCACGGACTATCGCCTCGCGCCCGAGCATCCATTCCCGGCTCCCTTCGAGGATTGTTGGGCGACCTTCACCTGGGTGACCCAAGGCGCAGAGCTGGACATCGATCCCGCGCGGGTGTCTGTTGCTGGAGCGAGCGCAGGGGGCGCCCTGGCCGCAGCGGTCTCGCTGATGGCCCGGGACCGCGCCGTACCGGGACCGTGTTTCCAGCTCCTGCTCTATCCCGTGATCGACGACCGCATGACCACGCGGTCCATGTCCGCGTTCGTCGACATCCCCGGCTGGAACCGGATCAGTTCAGAGCACATGTGGTCGCACTATCTCGGCAACCAGCGCGGCCAGGTATCGCCCTACGCCGCACCCGCGCGGGCCGGCGACCTCCGTGGTTTGCCTCCGGCCTACGTCATGACCGCCGACCTGGACGCGCTACGCGATGAAGGCATCCAGTACGCACGGCGATTGATCGAGGCCGGCGTTCCGACCGAGCTCCATCATTACCCCGGCACGTTCCATGGGTTCGACACGGTGGCCAACGCGGAAATAGCCCACCGTGCGCGCGCCGAAAGCTATGCGGCCCTGCGGAAGGCGCTCGATCTGGCCGCCTCAGCCGGCTGAGTGCTGGCTCGCCGCCGACGCGCTGTCAATAAACTGGCTGATCAATGCCACCGTTTCAGCCGGGCGTTCCTCCATCAACCAATGGCCTGACCCCGCAATCACGGCCTCTTGAACGTTTGTCGCCCAGCGAAGGCATAAGGGATCTTCAGATGGAAAGCGATGTGATCGGGGTCACCGAGCTCAGTGACAGTTGTATCACCGCGTTATGCTGAACTATAGAACAGGCGTTGGAGTTCGCCATCACGAACCGCCCCGTTTGGGGAAGATGACTCCTACTCACACATCGAGAGAGAGGTGTGCAGTGGTGAAGAACTTCCATCCAAAAGGCCGCGAATACAAATGATCAAGTATCTGTTCGTCATGTTTGGCGGAGCTGTGGGCGCGGTTTCGCGATTTATCCTGGGTACGCTTGTTGCGAAATGGTATCCCGGGCTTTTTCCCCTCGGCACCTTTTTGATCAACGCGACGGGATCCTTTCTGATTGGTGTGTTGATGATGGCGTTTCTGAATCGGCCATCCATCGATGCAAACTGGCGACTGTTCCTTGTCACCGGAATTCTCGGCGGATACACTACGTTCTCTAGTTTCGAGTGGGAAACGTTCGCCGCTATACGAGGCGGAGCCGCAACTGTGGCCGTTTCCTATGTCATATCGAGCGTCGTGGTGGGACTTCTAGGCGTCTGGCTCGGCGCGATGCTCTCGAATCGTCTCTGGCCGAACTCATGATTCGATTGCGCGCATCATAGCCGCTGATAGAAGCGCTGAAACGCAGAGCCATAGGTGTTCCCTACTGCGCTCCAGACCTCGTTGAAAGTCGGGCCCGTTTTCCATCGTCTAAACAGGGTGATCCACCCGGCATTGTTGGGGTGTCCGAATTGAGAATCGTCATCTAAATTGAGGTCGAGATAGACATCTTCCATCAACTGAATAAAGTCTGTGATGAGCAGCTTCGCCTGCCGCATTTCGGGCGAAAGCGGCTCGGGGAGATCGGCGGGTGGAAATCCTGGAAGGATCTCGGAATCCAGAAACCGCAGCTTATCGTTGCCGGATAATCGGCCGATCAGCGCGGAGTAGGCGCTCGCATGCTTCGTGAAGGCGCCCTCTGCCGCGGTGGCCGGCGGTGCCCAATTTTGTTCTAATTGGCTGAATGTTGCTGCCACATCGGCGGGTTCTTGCGGCGTCGGCACTCGGCTAAATACCTTCTCCACAACGTGCTTGCCGAGAATGCGGTAGCTTTCAAACTTTGATTCCGTAAAGAACTGGTTCAGCGTCGAGTCGTGTGGGAACGCGGGATCGGCCTTCTTGTGTTGCGCGACATCGTAGCTCTCATCACCGGTCAAGCTGGCTTTCAGATACAACAGAGTGCCCTGCGTTCCATCGTTATAGCGGATCTTGCCCAGGGCGCAGTGTACCTGGCTCAGCCCGTTCTCTAGAAAAATGCGCTTTGGGGAGATCTCAATGGAATGGCCGAAATCGATGCGAATTTTTCGGATTGCTCCCCCGAGCGATTCGAACTGATAGATCTCATCCGCTTCGCCATCGCCCACGATGATGAACCGGCATTTGCGCCGCGCCAATTCGTACAGGCCTAAATTCTCAAAATGCCCGCCATCTGAAAGGTTCACGTATTTGGATTCTTCCGTGGTAAGGCCGAGCAACTCCGCGATCAGGTACAACAGAGCGAGTCGAGGACCCGGCCTCGCAGCGCAGCGTGGGAAGCGAGTATTCCCAACCCACCACCCGAGCCGCACATTGAATAGCGTCAGCAAGAAGGCGGTAGCCGGCTCGGTATGATATCCCCAGTTCGGATTCGCCGCGGCGCCCGAGATCGAGGTAGCTAGGCCGATATGGGGGCCGTTTGGCACGCAGAAGCCAGGCGTTTCATTGAAGCCCTTCGCATCCGCGATGGGAACATAACCGCAAAATTTCGGAGTGAATACAAACGAGCTGCCCTTTCGCTCCTGCCAGGCGAGCTTGGACCCGTGATTCAGATTCAACGTACAGTTCAAGATTGCGAATGGCCCCGAGTAACCTTTCTCGGGAAGCAGATCGGTGAGCGGAATATCGTCTTTCGGATCGAAACCGGTGAACAGGTTCGGGTCCCGCTCATCTACATGGCTGGCCCCGAGATAACAGCGCACGAGCCGGTTCTTATAAAAGTGATTCATCGAAAACTCGTTGATATTGATCCGTGTGGAGAGCAGCAACGCAACCGCCATGAGGCCCAAAGCGGCTGCCGCTAGCAGCGCCGTGCCTTGACCGTTGAGCGCCAAGGCCGGGTTTTCCGCAGACCGGTCCTGATAACACATGAGGACCGCATTGACAGCTACAAAAGCAGCCGTAGAAACGGCAATCAGGATCCCGAGCAGTGCGATCGGGGGTGCATATTTCGCTACCAGATCCAACGTCGAACTCTTCGATCGCTGCTGCAATGGATCATTGACGCTCTTGCCCGAAGTGGCGCCACTCTTTCCGGTAAGCACTCCGGCCGCGGTAGTTCCGATCCAGGCCGCAACCGCCGCAATCCCGACACTCTTCAGATATTCAAATAGCCAGATGACGCCCAGGGGCGCGAATACTGCCACGGCGAACCAGGTGACCCAAACAAAACCCGTGATCAACAGTTTCGCTGCTAGGCGCGAGTACCATTCTCTCGCCGCATCGGGAAAATCCACGCCCATCAGCCCAACTTGGAGCGCAACGCCTCCCATCAAGGCCAACGTGGTGAAGAGCGGGCCCCAACTCATGCACTGCCACATGCCGATTTGAGTTGGGCCCGAACCGAACAGCGTCACGGATGAAGAGATTTGCGTGTGCGCCAGATACGAAAGAATTTTCTGATCGAGCACCAATAGAGAGAACGTCACCCCCGCGCATACGACGACGATTACACTTGCGAGAACCGCTCTCGAAACTTTCCATGCCCTGCTGCTGCCGTGCCGCTCCTGGTAGCAGACCCAAAAACCGCCGTGATTCAGCGCCCGGCCAAATAGAAACAGCAGAGTGGCATATGTAACCAAGCCTGTAACCAGGTTGAGCGGATTAAATTTACCAGCCGCGATGAGAAAACTAAGCAGGATAGATATCAGCCACAGAGGAGCGATGATAGTCCGCCATGCGGAAGCGTCGTTGTCCGGGGATATGCCTTTGGAGGGCATATTGAATTCCCGGGCAACGATCGGGCGAACATTCTTCGCCATGCGATCGACAATCCAGGCAAGGAGTCCGAAAACCACCGCGGCAACGGCAATCGAGCTATAACGGGACGCACGCGCCTCCGGTTCGATCACGCGCGCCAGGTTGCCGATGAGAAGCGGCGCCAGCATAACCGCGGCCAGCGACAAGTACAAGATGATTTGATTCAGGAGCGTGTTGCGCAGCCAAATGGTTGCAATAACCCACGTATCGGCGCTCAACAGGCCGAGCTGCGGCGACAAATAATTGCTATAAGCGCGGAGAAAGCTGATGGGATCTCGCGCCGCGTCCCCGGGCGCCTTGTCCTCCGAAGCTAGATAACTTTCGTAATCCGCAAAAGGCTTGCCGTCGGCGTCGCGCAACTCTTTATAGGGCGCGCGTTGGACGATTCCATGGAACCAACTTCCGATATAGCCCCCGCCTGATACCGTCGAGAGGTAATCGGCGAATCGTAGCAACTTACAGCCGGCTAATCCTTGGAGAATGCCCAGATTAAAGGTCGCGCTCCGAATTCCTCCGCCGGAGAAGCAAATTCCAAAGAGCGAATCGGTGAGCTCCTGGTCGCTTGGCTCATTGACGAACAAGCTCTGCCGCCGCGCTTTAAGCGCCTCGCGCTCAGACTCAAGCACGACGCCAATATCTTGTGACATTCGATGCTTCTCCGTTTCAGCTATCCAAAAAATCAACGTGATCCAGCTCGGAAATCCTTTGATCCCTGTTACTCGATCTGATAATTAACAGTCCGAAACAAGTAATTCTCTACTTTGCGCACTTTTCTGCGGAAATGCAAGGCTTGCCTCTTGACACCGTTGCCCGCGTGCAGTATTCCTCAAAACACGTTCGTTAATTGAATGGGGCTGTGTGTCGCGCCGGCCGGCAGGGAGCGCTTCGGGAATGAGGGAGACCATCTATGCTTCACTTTGAGAAACGTTTCACCGGCTCGCTGGCCTTGGCAGCTCTGACAATTGGCCTTTGCGCTTGCAGTCATGAGCCCCGCCCAGGCAGCGTCAAAGATGAAGCAATGCGCGCCGGTCGGGAGGCCAACTCCTTCCCCGCGGCAGACGAAGATTACTTCCATGGCATGGATGGTGGCATCGCCCTGAGCCCGGACGAAGTCAAAGGCCGGAACACCTGGAATGTCTGGACCGGTGGGGACGACCGGTTCTGGGATGTCATCGGCGTTGATAGCTTTGGCGCTGTTGACTTATTGAAGACCGTCTCTTCGCATCCGAGCCTGAAGTTTAGCCGCAGCAATCGATGGAACTGGCTCGGGCTGGTCAACGAGCCATGCTTTGATAAGGCAACCGGACCCGATCCGAACCGCTATAATCTCTGGCTGGATAAGCGCCGCTCTGATTGCCCGCCAGATCCGTTTGAGAACGAAACGAAATACCCCGGCGTCAAGATTGGCGCGCGCGGAAAGAATCTGCCCGTCGGTTCCTTCTACGGCTACGCGACCGGCGTCATGGGGCTGCGATTGTTTCCGAATCCGGATTTCGATGAAGCGGCCGCCAAGAATTGGGATGCGAATCGCTTCTACACCGACCCGAGCTATTACAATAACCGGAAGCTGATTCGGCCCTATCGCGTCGGCATGTCCTGTGGGTTCTGCCACATCAGCGCCAATCCGGAGAACCCGCCGAGCGATCCTGAAAACCCGCACGTGGAAAACCTCAGCTCCACCGTGGGGGCGCAGTATTTCTGGATCGAGCGCATTCTGGATTGGGACGCCGATCCAAGCAGCTTCATCTTCCAGTTATTCCACGCGCAACGGCCTGGGACTCTTGACACGTCGCTGGTCTCGACCGACAACATCAACAACCCCCGCACTATGAACGCGCTATACAACTTTGGCCCGCGCATGCAGCAGGCGATGCGCTTCGGCAAGGAAACCCTGGGCGGCGGCGAGCTGAACAATAAGCAGTTTCAAAACTACCCGGTCACGTCATCGCTTTCCGGATTCTTCGTGCCGCCGTCTACGGTCTATTCGCCGCGCGTTCTCAAAGATGCTTCAGACTCGGTAGGGGCCTTGGGTGCCCTGAACCGCGTTTATCTCAACATAGGACTGTTCAGCGAAGAGTGGCTGTTGCACTTCAACCCTCTGATCGGCGGAAAGACCACCACGCCCATTGAAATCAAGGTTGCGGAGGAGAACTCGACATACTGGCGAGCGACCGAACAACAAACGCCGGATATGGCGCTATTCTTCCTGAAAGGTACCGCGCCTCACAAGTTGGACCGCGCGCCGGGCGGATCGGCATTCATTGCGAAAGATACCGGGATGCTGAACCGCGGAAAAATTGTCTTCGCGGAGACCTGTGCCCGATGCCATTCGAGTAAGCTGCCTTCGCCTGCGCCTGGTCTCGACCCGGGCGGCTGCGCGGGTCCCGACTACTTGACCTGTTGGAACAAATATTGGGCCTGGACCAAGACCGACGATTTCAAATCGAAGATGCGAGCCATCGTCACCGCTCCCGATTTTCTCGACGGCAATTATCTTTCGGCGGAATTCCGAGTGCCGGTCACGCTGTTACAAACGAATGCCTGTAGCCCTCTCGCGACTAATGCGATTCGGGATAACATCTGGGACAACTTCTCGTCGGAAACCTACAAAGATCTTCCCTCCGTGGGGACAATCACGATCTATAACCCAATGACCGGCGCTCCCCAGCAATTCAAGATGCCGGGCGGCGGCCGTGGGTACACCCGCCCTCCATCGCTTATAAGCGTTTGGTCCACGGCTCCGTTTCTGCTCAACAACAGCGTCGGCAAGTTTAATGCCTCACCATCAGTCGCAGCGCGTATGGATTCCTTCCAGGATTCGATTGAGAAGATGCTCTGGCCGGAGAAACGCGACAAGGACGCAGTTCTCGGAGACAAGATTCCCGGGATGATTGACCGCACGACGACGAAGTGCTATCTGCGCGTTCCTCTTGGCTACGTGCCTGACAATCTAAAACCATTGCTCGGATGGGGACAGCGCCTGTTCCCCAATTTGTACGGCAATGACAGTATCGAGATCGGCCCGATTCCGGCCGGCACGCCCGTCGGTTTAATCTCGAACTTGAATCTGCTCGCGGATGACTCCGATCTCGCCGGGAGAGTGGATCACGATGCCAAGGTGGTGAATCTGCTGCTCAAAATCAAGCACGATCTGGCAAATCTCCCGCACGACGCAACCGACGAACAGGCACGCCAGGTATTGCAGAATCTAGTCGGACCTTTGATGTCGCTAAGTAAGTGCCCCGATTATATCGTCAACCGCGGCCATTACTTCGGAACCCGCTTCCTGCAAGAAGAAGCGCCGCTGAGCGACGACGACAAACATGCCTTAATCGAGTTTCTCAAAACGTTTTAGAGTTTGCCACCCAGACGTATAGAGTTACTCTGGTTGTTTCCGACTAGCTGAATCGAGGAGAGATGAGTACTACCGATTTTGATTACATCATTGTTGGTTCGGGCGCCGGCGGAGGGCCGCTGGCGGCTAATCTCGCCAAGACCGGCTTCAGCGTCTTGCTGCTGGAAGCGGGCGGCGATCCATGTTCGGTCGACGACTTAGGGCGCTGGATGTACGAAGTGCCGATCTTTCACGGCCTCTCGACCGAGTATCCGGAGTGCGCATGGAATTACTTCGTGCGGCACTACTCGGATACGACGCAGCAGCAGAAGGACACAAAATACGACCCGAAGCAAGACGGCGTTTGGTATCCCCGCGCCGGCACGCTGGGCGGCTGCACCGCGCACAATGCGATGATTACCGTTCTCGCCCAGGCGAGCGATTGGAATCGAATCGCCGACATCACCGGCGACGCAAGCTGGCGGGCAGAAAACATGCGCCACTATTTCACGCGCCTTGAAAATTGCCGGTATGTTCCTAATCCGGATTCAGTCAAAGGCAAAATCGAAGGCGCGCTATCGTCGGTGGGCGAGCTGCTCAAAGGTGACAAAGATTGGCGCGATTGGTCGCATGGCCACGGGTTCAACGGTTGGCTGGCAACTTCGGAAGCGGATCCTACTTTAGTGCTGCGCGATCCGGAAGTCGTTTCCGCGCTGCTCGATGCCGTGAAACAAGCGATTATCGACCATATCGGCAACCCGTGGGTCCGCTTCGATACCAGGTTCGATCCGAATGACTCGCGCAACGCGACCGAGAGCCCGGAAGGGCTGGCCTTCACTCCGCTCGCAGTTGACCAAGGCAAACGTAACGGGCCTCGCGAATACCTGTTGCGGACGCAAAAGAATTTCCCTGAAAGGTTGACCATTCTCAAGAATGCGCTGGTTACTCGGATACTCTTTGAGGGCACGCAAGCTTTAGGCGTTGAGTACCTGGAGGGCCGTCATTTATATAAGGCCGATCCGAAAGCCGTTTCAGATCCGGCTTCTGCGCCTCGTCGCGAAGTGCGTGCCAAGCGAGAGGTCATCCTTGCCGCTGGCGCCTTCAATAGTCCTCAGTTGCTGAAGCTGTCGGGTGTCGGCCCGCGCGCCGAGTTGTCCGCCTTCGGCATCCCGGTGGTCGTCGATTCGCCGGGTGTCGGCGAAAATCTGCAAGATCGATATGAAATCGGCGTCGTATCGGATTTCGCCCATAACTTCGATCTACTGAATAAGGCAACGTTTGCGCCTCCCTCTCCCGATCCGGATGCCTACTTCAAAGAGTGGGAGACCGGCAAAGGTATCTACGCCTCGAATGGCGCGCTAATCGGAATTATCAAGCGCTCGACGCCCGACAAAAAAGAACCGGACCTTTATATCTTCGGACTACCTGGTTTCTTCAGAGGTTATAAGCAGGGTTACTCCAAAGAATTCGAGCGCTACCACAATCGTTTTACCTGGGCCATTTTGAAGGCTCGCACAAACAACACGGCCGGGCGCGTGACGCTGCGTTCGGCGGCTCCATGGGACACGCCCAAGATCGAGTTCAAATATTTCTCGGAAGGAAACGACCCAAACGGCGATGATCTCGAAGCGGTTCTGAAAGGAGTGGAGTTCGTTCGGGATATGAACCAGCGTTTGCAGAAGCTGGGCTTGATCGCTAACGAACAGGTTCCGGGACCGGATTACCAAACCGAGGACGCGACGCGCGAATTTATTCGCAACGAGGCCTGGGGACATCATGCATCGTGTTCAAATAAGATCGGCGCTGATAACGATCTGAAGGCGGTCCTCGATAGCCGCTTCCGCGTGCGTGGCACCCAGGGCCTGCGGGTCGTGGACGCCTCGGTTTTCCCCCGTATTCCCGGATATTTCATCGTAAGCGCCGTGTATATGATCAGCGAGAAGGCGACTGACGTGATTGTCGAAGATGCGGAGCAACAATCTCGAATAGCGCGGACTCTAGGGGCCGGCCAGCGCGCCTCCTCCTGAAGGCACGCAACAGATCTAACTTAAGATACAGACACAGAGAGGCAACCTCATGGCAGACCATAATGACCCCAATGCAGTCAATTCGATCTTCTCCGACATCGATCACAGCCCGGCCGATCTCTATGATATTTTTGGCTTCCCGAGCGACGACTCGAACGCCGGCGAAAAAGTCGTCATTGCGCTGACTTTTGCATCGGTTCCGGAGGCCGGTGTTTTAGATCCCGACATGCTGTACCGAATCCGAATGGCCGCGCATCCGCGAGTGGCCCCGCCGGCGAAGGACGATCAAAACCTTGAGACGTTGCTCAAGTACTTCGACGCCGTCAAGGAAAAGTACCTGGGCGAGCTGAAATCCTCTGAGATTCGCGTCACTATCGATGCCGCTCAGCGAGCCACCATCAAGTTCTTTCGTTTCCCGGGAGGAAATTTCTCCACCACCATCGACCTGAACAAGGTAGTGAACCTTAAAACGCCGGACGGTCACTCCATTCAGGCATTCATAGGGGGCCGCGATGACGCCTTCTTCAACGATCTGCCCGGTTTTTTCCGCTCCATCAATTACGCGCCGCAGTTTTACCACGTGCCGCATACCATGACCGAAGCGCGCGAGTTGCCAATTCCGAAAACTCTGCTCGAGTTAGATGGAAACGACCTTTTCAATTACGATCCCAAGAACCCGGATCTCGGTATTACCGTAAAGAAGGATCTCCCTCCCGGACCCTGGACCTGGAAAGGTAATAAGTTCAAAAAAGATGAGAACGGAAATTATCGGTTCGTTTACAGCGGCAAGGATGCGCAAGCGGGAAGAAATGTAAACGCCATCATACTTGAGATCCCGCTAGCTTTTATAACTCGCTCTCCGGAACAGAACAGAGTTGTGAATACATGGGGCGAGAGCTGGGTGTTGAAGGCCGCGCACAAGATTGAGTCAATCCCGGATCACCCGCTTCTGCTGGAACACCCCTGGGCGTTGCTCGAGGCGGCGACAGAGGATGAAGAACTCAAGAAGTACAAGCTGATCGACACCGACGGCCAGCCTTTTGCCGATGCTGCTCTCAGCGAGCGTGAAGACAGCCGGCAGCTTGGCGCCAACAATTTTTGGCTCGGGCCTCACTTCATCAAGCGTCTGGCTCACCTCGGCTGGGGTTTCGGACCATCCATTAGTGCGCTCGGCTTGAAGACTTCCTTCAACCACGACAACTCTCCGGTCTCTGTTCACAAAACGTACTCTCTTGCGGTCGAAGCGTTTCCGCGGGTGCAGAAGACACTGTTCCAGCAACTGAACATGCCAGACAACAGCTGGAATAGGAAGGGCTTGAACATTCCGTTACGCCGGCCTTTTGAGATCTTCATTCCGAACGTCTGCGCGATAGATATGGATACAACCGGAACTTGGCCATACGGACGGCGGCTTGAGGATCAGGTAGCGACCAGATTTTTGAGTATGTTTCTCGATATGGAAGCCGAGTTCAACGGCAAGAAGTACCACATCGAGTTACTCAACGACCAATCGCTGTGGGATGCGGCTCCCATCATGCCGAAAACGCCGCCAAATCCGCTGAAAAATGACACAGAGTTCCTCGATCACTTCCCGTACTTGGCGGAGCCTTGGCGATAGAGATGTACAAGCCTCGGGATTGTGAGCTTGAGCTCCAGCAAATCGATAAACACCTCTCGCAGCTCGAAGATAGCGTCCGTGGTAAGCACGTCGACCCCGAAAAGGCAACAAAATTTGTTTTTCGCTTGTACCATCGCGCTTCGATCACGGGCAGCTTTGCCGAATTCGAACGCGCCGAATCTGTTATCGATAGTCTCATCGCCACGTTTGGCCCTAAAGAGGATTTATGCCTGTTGAAGGCCAATCTCGATTTCAAATTCCACCGCGTCGCGAACGCCAAGCGCGATCTGGCGATGGCCCCGGCGCTTCCCGGCCGTTCCGAAGGAAAAGCTCTTCTGGCAGATATTCTCTTCCAGGAGGGATGTTACAAAGAAGCGGCGAAGGCCTATGAAGATCTTATCGCCGAGAATCGAACCTGGGACAATCTGGCTCGCCTTGCGTATTTCAGGTCGAAGATGGGTGATGTACCAAGCGCTGAGCAACTCTATCTGGAAGCAGAAGACGAACTTACTGCTAAAGAGATGCGATCTTATGCCTGGCTGCAATTGCAGCGCGGCGTTTTGGATTTGACTCACGGCCGATACGAGGATGCATGGGCGCACTATACTCGTGCAGATCAAGCCTACTCGGGATTCTGGCAGGTCGAAGAGCACATGGCTGAGCTCCTCGCGGCGCAGGGCGAGTTCGATCAAGCGATTGCATTCTACGAGCGGGTTCTCGCGCGAGTTCCTCGGCCGGATTTTCAGCAGACTCTCGGCGAATTATACGCATTCATGGGTGAGGCCGCCAAAGCAGAGCCCTGGTTCGATAAAGCTCTGCAGGGTTATCTCGAGTCCGTCAACGCCGGCCACGTTCACTACTACCATCACTTGACGGATTTTTATACCGACGTGCGCCCCGATGCGGCGGAAGCGGTGAAGTGGGCCTCCAAAGACATTGAGCTGAGAAATAATTTTGGGACTCAGTCCGGGCTCGCCTTTGCGCTATATTCCGCTGGAGACGTTAGCGGCGCGATCCACTTTATCGATCAGGCGTTGTCTTCGGGCGTGCAGGAATCCGGGCTGTTTGCGTTGGCCGCCAGGATCTATCGGGCTGCGGGGCGCATCCCCGAAGGCGAAAAGTTCCTGAGCAAGGCCGCCGCCATCAATCCTCATTACGAAAACTTTCACGTGCATCGTTAAGCTACGGCGTCATTACGCGGACCGAAACTAAATGCCCAGGCGATCGCTAATGCTTGCCGGAGGCGGAATAAAGGTCGCCTTCCAGGCTGGTGTTCTGCAAGTTTGGCTGGATGAAGCCGGACTTGAGTTCGACCGCGCCGATGCCGTGAGCGCCGCCTGCTTCAACCTTGCCATGTGGGTGCAGGGCATGAGCGGTACACAAATCGCCGACAATTGGCGCAACGCGGAGCCGCTCTCCGAAGTGGATATCAACGCGCCGCAACTCGCGCGCCTGTTGTATGCCGCATCCATCTTCGACCTGGACGCTTTTCGACACAAGGTCTTTCCCGCATGGAAGCTTGATTTCTCCAAAATTAGTGCCAGCCCGCGAGAAGCTACCTTCAATGTGTATAACTTCTCAAAACACGAGCTGCGCGCGATTCCCCCCTCTGAGATGACCGAAGATTTTCTGGTCGCCTCCGCCTCGCTTCCCATGTGGTTTCCACCTGTCCGCATTGCTGGGGACACGTACATTGACGCCATCTTCCATATGGGTTCCAACATCGACCAGGCGATCCGTGCCGGCGCCGACGAGCTTTGGATTATTTGGACCACGAGCGAGCGCGGCGAATGGTTCGACGGCTTTGTCGGAAACTTCTTCGGCATCTTTGAAGCGACCGTTGTGTGGAGCTACAAAAGCGCCTTGGCGCGCATCGCAGCAAACAATGCGGCCCTAAAGCGTGGCGAGCCCGGCGAGTTCGGGCGGCCCCTCGCCGTGAGAGAGATCAAGGCCGAGGTTCCCCTGCATTATCTTCTGAACTTCAGCCGCGATCGTGCCGCCGAAGCTGTGAACCGCGGAGTAGAAGCCGCACGCGCCTGGTGTGATGAGGCTGGCATCCCGCGTCGGCCGGGCCCGGTCTATGCTCCTGTTCCGCAGGCTCAGAAAATAGAGATTCGGTTCCGGGAGGCGCTCAAGGGTTTCATTGGATTCGGTGCGATCGAATATCAGGCGGGCTTCGACCAGGGGCAGCAGGAGGGAGTTTCGCTTGCCTTGAAGTTCGACATTCACATCGCCGATTTGGATCAGTTCCTCGACCTGCCCGAACACACCACCGAACTGAAGGGTTCGGTCGAATGCGAGAATTTAGGAGGCAGCCGGCCCATTGACCACGGCACTCTGCATCTTCTGGTGGACCGCGGAGACCCGGCCCAAAAGCAAGTCATCTATGAAATTGTCTTTCGCGATGGCAGCGGCGACACTGTCACGCTGACTGCAACCAAGAATCTGACCGCGTCTTCGCAGGAGCATGCTTCGCAAGAACCCACCGCCGTGCTCGCCACATTGCGCCGCAGCTTTGAGCAGAAGAATGCCGAGGAAGGAAACGAAGATCAGGCAACAGCAGTCGCCAGGGGTATTCTCAAGAGCGGTGTATTAGATGCCATTGAGTTGTTGGCTAGTATCCGCGTAGACGCCCCGACCGTGGCTGCGCGCGCTCACGCCCTGACCCGTTTCGGCGCCTTCTACTTCGGCAGGCTTTGGGACGTCTATGCACGCCATTTGCTGCCGGTTGCGCCATTTTAAGAATGCGGCTCGCCTGTGCCGCTATCGCTCTGCGGATACTGCGTGCGCTCGCCGGCTTTACGCCTTCTTCGTCTTGCCCGGCGGGACAGTGGGTTCGTCGGTGTCTTCCGAATTCGGCCCTTGACGCTGCATCTCGTCCTTGAGCCAGCTCGGTGGTCGGCCTCGCCGCCGTATCTTCCCGGCTGAAAGCCGCTCCAGCGCTTGAATCGCTTCGTCCAGCCTCTGCCGCTCGGCTTGAAGTTCACCGATCATTTTGACCAGGTCCATGAAAGTGGGTTTCTTTCGTTTGCTCCCTTACGGTTCACCGTGGCAGGTCCCGGGGAGTCCTCCCCATTAAGACACAAAATATGGTAGTATTAACATCCCCCTCGGAGTTCTATTAGTTTGGATTTAAGAAATAAGAAAAGCCCTAGCTACGAGCCTGACCTCGGGCTTTGTTGTTTAATCGGGCGACTTCCTACTCTCCCACATCACGTAAAAACGGTCTTCAACGCTATCTAGGCCGCTAAGCGCACCACAGACATTCGCGATATCGTCCCGTGCTCATATAGCGCCACACGCCCGCCCGCCACATTTACCGCTCATATTCAGATCTGCCTTCCGTTTCCCACCACTCTTTCCAAAGGCCGATATACTTTTCGGGATTGGTTCTAAAAGGGCCGAGCCCAGGTCCGTAATCTCCACCCTTGTGCGTTATCTCAGCGAGGGTGATTAGGACCTCGTTGCGGAATCGGACGACTTGAGGCCGCTGGCGAGATCAGCCTGCAGAAGCTCTTTCCCATTTAGTCCTGCGGCCGGTCTGCTTTCTCTCGTGTCCTTCATCCAATCCAAGTCCCACACGGACCAATAGTTTGGTTGCGGGAAAATCGGGCCCGACCCCTGCAGAAAAGCAAGCACTTCTTCCCCTAGCTTCAGCGCCAATAGAGGATCTACTACCGTGAAGCGCCGGGAGAACGTCACCGTGCTCCCACAGTCATTGGGCGGCTTATAACAGGTCACGACTGACAGCTCGATATTTTGAACTGTGACCTCTCCTTTCCGAGGTCCTGAAAGTTGCTCCGTGCGGTCGGAGGAGATTCCCGTCACATCGCCCCTGACCACCACTTGCGCACCATCGAAAAGAGCGGGCACATTGATCGTTACCGGACCCAATCCCGCCGCCTTCAGGCACCCTACGCTGCTCAGCGCCAGGAAAGCGCTCGCGACAACGCGGCAGCGCCCGTTCGTTATGATAGGGCACTTAAACATATCCTTGTTTGTAACGTCGATTGCGCCGCACCATGCTTTGGTGGGGCATGATTCGAAGGGAGGATCTTAGCTCTAACTGGCGCATGCGTCAACACAAATTTGTGCGCTGCTTCAGGTGCGCCGCATTTGCCCTGAAAACGAAAAGCCCTGGCTTGAGTTGCTCTACCAGGGCTTCTGTATATTAATCGGGCGACTTCCTACTCTCCCACACACTCGCGCATGCAGTACCATCGGGGCTGAGAGGCTTAACTTCCGTGTTCGGGATGGGAACGGGTGGGACCCTCTCGCTGAGATCACCCGAAAGTTTGCTGAGCCGCACTCGGCGCCTCAGACTCAAACTTTCTCGAATAGTTATTGACGGGTCAACAATACAAATTGCATTCAAAACATATAGTTAATTTTATGGTCAAGCCGAACGAGCTATTAGTAACGGTCAGCTCAACGCATTACTGCGCTTACACATCCGTCCTATCAACGTGATCGTCTTTCACGGCTCTTCAGGGAGATCTCATCTTAGGGAAGGTTTCGTACTTATATGCATTCAGCACTTATCCTGACCAGACTTCGCTACCCAGCTGTGCCACGGGTGTGACAACTGGATCACAAGAGGTCTGTTCACCCCGGTCCTCTCGTACTAAGGGCAAGCCCCTTCAAATCTCCTGCGCCCACCACAGATAGGGACCGAACTGTCTCGCGACGTTCTGAACCCAGTTCACGTACCGCTTTAATAGGCGAACAGCCTAACCCTTGGGAGCTTCTACACCCCCAGGATGCGATGAACCGACATCGAG
>DATJUG010000086.1:0-4809 GCA_035502635.1 Bryobacteraceae bacterium | reverse complement strand
CCAAGCCCATAGCTGAAGTACACAAACCAACCTCACAAGCTCGCCAGGATTTTTCCAATGTAAACCCTGGTCCGAAGCGATAGCGGCGATCGAAACTCTCATGACGTCCTGCCGCAATAGATAGATCGAGACTGCCAAAAGAACCAGATCTTTCATAAGAAAGGCGACGTTGGAAGTCACTGGGGGAAATCCGCCGGTCAATGCGGCCCAACCGCCCCCCATGAAAGGCACGATCGCAATTGATGCTAGAAGCGAAGAAGCCGAACTCATTGCACCGAGAATGCCCAGCTTCTTGCTCGAGAATCCGGCGAGCAACAGCACGCCGAACAGCCACTCCGAAATACCAAGGAAATAAGAGGCTCCGCGCACGCCGAAGATAGTGCACATCCAGGAGATCAGGGCGCCACTGTAGATGTGTGGGATCAGGGCCTGCGCCTGGTAACTGGCGCATGTCTGACAGGCCGAGAATAGGAATATCATCACCATGGATACACGGATCAGGTGATAGTCGAGACCATCTTTCAGGATGCCGAGCTTGATCAATGCGCTTGTGATGAGATTCATGGGGCTCCTCCATTGCGAAGTGTTGTGTGGTGGTTGAAGCGGGCCAGCAGCCAGCGCGGGTGACTAGCCGCCATGGATACCAGTGTTCTTCCACTTGAATCGGTCCTGTTGTGAGCAGTTTCCTGCTCTAAGTGAGATTGAGACCCATCGCCGCATCTAGAGGGGAAGAGCGGACGATTCAGCAAGTTGCGGTCGCACCTATCAGACAATTGTCTGATAGGGTGGTATTTCGGCTGGAAGCACGCTCAGGACCAAACCTGGACGGACTCCAAAACGCGTCATTCGAAGGCGTTCAATGGGAATTCCTGGATCGTGGGGCACCTCGGCGCTGTCGGAATCGCGACACTCGTCGTGAGAGCGACAGTTTGCGACACGCAAAGACGTGACCATGAAATGGATCGCTACCAGGCGAATTGCCAAATTGTACGGAGGAATTGGAGGCGTTTGAGGGGCCACGCCCGATTCTTCTTGGCTGTCTTTTTGAAGGCGCCATGGCTATTCGGCGACGTTTTTTCGCCCGACGGCCTTCGCTCTCGAACACCGCTCGTCGATCTCTCTGGTTTTGGTATAATGGCGCTCACCGGGTTCCCCGCCATCCCATCGGATGTTCAGAAGTTGCTTCGTTTTCCGGATCAGCCGGATCTGTCCGATGACGTTCCCGGCGAGGTCAGGGAATATATGCAAGGCGGCGGCGTGCCCCGCGCAAAGCGGGCGGCAACTAATCGGCTTAACCGCGTTGCACGGTATCCAGATGGGAGGGAAGGCTATGAAGAGCGTCTCGGCACCCATTTCCCTTGCCGGCTCGCAGCTCATCGAAACGCGTCACGTCTGCGCGTTCTTCAACAACGACGAGGAAGAATATCGCATCCTGCTTCCGTTCATCAAGGAGGGGCTGGAATCTGGTGACAAAGCCGTCCACGTCCTAAATCCGGAGCAAGGTCAGGATCATCTGCAACGCCTGACTGCCGCCGGCATCGACCCGTCGGTCGCGCAGCAGAGCGGGCAGCTCGAGCTTCGGACCAACACCGAAGTCTACCTTCCAGACGGCCGCTTCGATCAGGATCGGATGCTCAAGGTGTTCGAGCAACTGGCCAGCGGAAACGCGGTGGGAGGGTTTTCTTTGAGCCGCATTTGCCATCATATGGACTGGGCGGTTGAAGGTCGGTCTCACGTTGACGATGTGATCGAGTTCGAGTCGCGTGTAAACGAAGTGTGGCTTCGGCACGACGACGCAGTCATCTGTACTTATCATCTTGGTCGTTTTGGTGGTGACGCGGTAATTGACATCATGCGAACTCATCCCATGGTCATCATCGGCGGTATCCTCCAGCAGAATCCTTTCTTTGTACCGCCGGATGAGTTCCTGTGGGAATTCCGCCAACGGCGAGCTAGTCGAACTAGTTCACCTGCGACAGGCTGAGATATGGATAGGCAACCAGGAGATCTTACGGAGGAAGTCAAGTACCTTCGGCACTGCGTTAACGATCTGGTCAGCGTTCTCGCTCTTCCAGCGATGTGGAGCGGTGGTGAGCCATCCCAGATTGTTCATACCTTGCTCGACGCGATGCTGCATATGCTCCAGCTGGATCTCGTCTATGTATGGTTGAAGGAATCGGGTGATCGGGCGGCAATCGAGATGGTTCGGCTCGCTCAACCGCGAAAGCAGATGGCCGCGCCGCGCGAGATCGGCGATCCATTCAAACAGTGGCGAGGGACCGCCTTACAGGAATGGCCTCGGCTCATGCAGAACCCTTCCGGAGACCGGGACATCTCGATTTTCCCCTTGGGACTAGGGCTGCAGGGGGAAATTGGCGTACTCGTAGCAGGATCACAGCGAGCTGATTTTCCGCGACAAACCGAGAGACTCATTCTGAGTGTCGCAACGAATCAGGCGTCCATCGGGTTGCAGGAAGCATGGCTCCGGAGCGAACAGAAGCGAGTCGCGAGCGAACTCGACCGACAGGTCGCGCAACGAACTAAAGAACTTGCGGCGACCAACGAAAGGCTTCGAAGAGAAATTGCCGATCGCAGGCACGCCGAGGAAGATCTGAGAAGTAGCGAAGAAAAGGATCGCATGATTCTTGAAGTAGCCAACGACGCAGTAATCAGCATGGACGAAAGGGGTTTTATCCTCTTTGCAAATCCGGCCACAAGCCGCATTTTTGGCTATGACCCGGCCGAGATCGTCGGAAGACCTATGACAATCCTCATGCCGGAAATGATGCGGAAACTGCATGAGAACGGGCTCAAGCGATATTTGGCTACTGGAATGCGGCATCTCAACTGGCAAGGCGTCGAGGTCACCGCACAACGCAAGGATGGGCGGGAGTTTCCGGTGGAAGTTTCGTTTGGGGAACTAACGAGCGATGGTCATAAGATATTTACTGGCTTCATCCGCGATATCAGTGAAAGAAAGGAGGCCGAGGATAAGCTTCGCGCAAAGGAACTTGACCTGCAGATGACGCACGCGGAGCTTGCGCGGATTTCCCGCCTTACAACCATGGGCGAATTGGCGGCGTCTATCGCCCACGAGGTGAATCAACCCCTGACTGCTGTAACCAGCAATGCCAGCGCCTGTCGAAGACTGCTGGCCAATCGTAAACTTGAACCCGAAGTCCTGCGCCGGGCGCTTGACGAAATTATCGACGACGGCACCCGCGCAAGCGCTGTGATTACCCGGATTCGCGCCTTCCTGAAGAAAAAACCCACCGAAATGAACGAAGTGGACATGAATGAGGTGATTCATGAGACGGCAACTCTGGCCGGCCGTGAGCTTCTCGAGAATCGTGTCCGAATTGAGTGTCACTTAACACAACCCCTTCCCGCGGTATTGGCGGATCGAGTACAAATGCAGCAGGTCCTATTGAATCTAATCATGAATGCCATCGAGGCAATGATGGGTGTTGACGATCAACCTCGATTTCTCCATGTGGAGTCCCGGGTCGACGAGTCCGGCGACGTGCTGGTTGCAGTGCGCGACTTTGGCATTGGTCTTGGTCCAGAGCCAAATCGCGTCTTCACGCCCTTTTATACGACGAAAGAGCACGGCATGGGGATGGGCCTGTCCATCAGCCGCTCGCTCGTCGAAGGACACGGCGGGCGTCTCTGGGCTGCGCCCAATTCCCCTCGGGGGGCGGTGTTTAGCTTGACACTGCCAGTAGCCGCCGGGAGTATCCCATGACAAGCATGACGAGCGGCCCCTTCGTTTTCGTTATCGATGACGATCCAGCGGTACGTTCGTCGCTCGGATTCCTGATCGGAACCGTGGGGCTGCAGGTTGAGTGCTTTGAATCGACTGAGAAATTCCTGCAGAAGGACCTTCCAAACGCGCCCAGTTGCCTCGTTTTGGATGTCAGACTACACGGCATGAGTGGGCTCGATTTTCAGCGTGAACTTGCGGCGAAAGACATTCGCATCCCCATCATATTTATTACCGGCTTCGGCGATATCCCTATGACCGTCCGCGCCATGAAGGGCGGAGCTGTCGAATTCCTTACCAAGCCTTTCCGTGATCAGGATCTGCTGGATGCCGTCCGCATCGCCCTGGAGCGGGATGGTGCCCGGCGTGAACGGGAGAAGGAAATAAGAGATCTCCAGCAGCGATACGACTCGTTGAGCTCGCGCGAGCAGCAGGTAGTCTCGATGGTCGCCTCCGGCATGCTCAATAAGCAGATTGCTGGTGAACTCGGAACTGCGGAAAACACCGTAAAGGTTCATCGCAGCCGGGCAATGGAGAAGATGCGTGCGCAATCACTTGCCGATCTGGTAAGAATGATCGGGAAGCTCAAGGACCGTCCGGGGAATGCCCTGTAAACGAAATGATTACCGGAATTCCATGTTCTGTGACGTGAGGTCCACCAACGCCCAATAGATTCCTGCCTCCTCCGGGAATACTCTGAACGTGGGAGTATTTCGGGTGAGAAGAAATCTGATTTCGGTTGTCGACGACGATGAGTCGATCAGGAACAGTACCAGGCTGCTCATCGAGTCATTTGGTCTTCGAGCGGCAGTTTTCGAATCTGCCGAGAGCTACCTCGACTCCGGGCAACTCCAAGATACCGCGTGCCTTCTAGTCGAAATACGGATGCCGGGCATGAATGGTTTGGAACTTCAAAGCCGCCTTGCCGCCGCGGGATGTAATATCCCGATCGTTTTCATTACGGTTTTTGACGACAAAGAATCCCGGGGGCGGGCGATGCAAGCCGGCGCTGCTGCGTTCCTGGAAAAGCCTTTCAGCGACGAGCA
>DATJUG010000085.1:0-12173 GCA_035502635.1 Bryobacteraceae bacterium | reverse complement strand
TTGCCATAGGCATACTCGAGATGCTGTGCTTCGAACCACGCGTTCGGCATCACTGGAGTTCGGGATGGATCAACTTGGCGAACAATTCCGCTGTTTGCACCATGCGTTGCGAAGCGTGCGGTACGAAATCCTCGTTCACAGCATATACACGATGGTTGCGCATAGCCTTCAGTTCGGGCATCTCTTGCCAGGCCTCTAGCGGGTCGCCGGCAAAACGGCTCTTCGCGCCATGAACGAAGTCCAGAATGACGTCAGGATTTGCGGCAAGAAGGTCCTCCTTGCTAAGCTTCGCGTAGCCGTTTGCCACGGGCGGGACCGCAATTCGGCCGCCTGCGATCTCGACTAGCTGCGCGAGATAGCTGCCGTCCGTCGCGGTGTAAAGATCGCGCAGGGTTCCCGGTATCCTGTCTACAATCATCACCACCCGCGGCTTCGAAAGGGCGCCCGTTCTGCGCGCGACTTGATCGAGTCCTTCGCGAGTAGCTGCCACTAGTCTTATTGCCTCGCTCTCATTCCCGGTTGCCCGTCCGAGCGCGAGCATTGCCTCGTACACCTCTTGAATCGATCCATTGGAGATCGTCAGAATTCGAAATCCCAACTGTTTCAGTGTGTCTTCCAAGAACGGAGCCTGGGCCTCATTCACGACCACTAAGTCCGGCCGCAGGGCGGTGAGTTTCTCAAAATTTAAATTGTCCAATTGTCCGACATGCGCAAGCTTTGCCACCTCGGGAGGGTAAGTATCGAAGTTCGATACGGCGACCACCCGAGAGAATGCGCCAACCCCATAAAGCATCTCGGTTAAATCAGGAGATAAAGACACGATGCGTTGGGGCACACCAGCGCCCGCGGCGCAGAACGCGAAACATAGCGCAAAAAATAAGGCTCTTTTCATTTCACACTGCGTGCGTCTTCAAATACAGCGGCAGTCCGGCAACGGTAAGGATCACCTCGTCCGCGAACTCGGCGGCCCATTGGTTCAAGGATCCTTGTGTATCGCGAAAGGCGCGCGTTATGGCGGCCTCCGGAACGGGCCCGCAACCGAGCTCATTCGAAACCAGAATGATGTGGCATTGACGGCCTATTGCACCGATGCGTTCAAGTTCCGCGCGCGCGCAATTTTCCACTTCCTGCGGCGTACCATCTCGATACTTCCAGAATAGATTGCTGAGCCAGATCGTCAGGCAATCGATCAGAATCGCATCAGCCTCAGCCGCCATGCGCTCCGCGGCGGTGGCCAACGCCACAGGTTCTTCGATCGTTCGCCAGCAGCTTGGGCGGTTTGCGCAGTGCCGTTCGATGCGCGCAGCCATCTCCGGATCTTGGTTGGCCTGGGCAGTAGCGATGTAAGCGACACGCGCCGCACGGGCAGCCAGCCGTTGAGCTAGGCGTGATTTGCCGCTTCTCGCTCCGCCAAGGATCAGTGTCACCATTGGCTTTCTAGAAGAAGAACTGCATCCCGCCACGGGCGACAAATCCTGGCGTGAGGAAGCCTTCTTCGTAGTAAGTCTGATTGTTCAGGTTGTCGAATCTGCTGTAGATGCGCAGGCGTTTTCGTTCGCTGAGCGGGAGCGTATAGCCGATCGACAAATTCGCCTGGCGAATCCCTTCGAACAGCAAAGGAATGCTGTAATAGGGATATTGACTGCTGCTGAACGGGTAGTAATAATGACTCCCTATCAAGCAATCAATTGCGGCGTCCCAATGTGCGCCAAACTGCTTGGTAATGGAAGCGCTGAATAGTTGGGGAACGACCTGCGGCGTTTGCAGAAGACCGTCGCTATATTCGGAAATGCGGTCTCGCGAGTTCGTGTAGGTGTAAGCTGAGCGGATAAGTATGCGGCTCGGGAGCTTGGACTCAACCGACACTTCAGCCCCACGTGCGAGGCCGCCCGAAGTATTGTAGTAACCCATGAATCGTCCATAAGGGTCCGTAACGGGGTTTACTATCGCCCCCGTCAAGTCAAAGGCAATCGTCTCCTGCAATCGGGTGTAAAAGTAAGTCGCGCTGATCTTCACTTTTTGAGAAGCAAAGTACTGGTCCACCCCGCCATCAACAGAAATCGCTCGCTCCGGAGCAAGGCGCGGATCCCCATAAGCAGTGAAATTAGCGCCGTCGAAATAGGTTCCAAAGCGTTCATAAAGAGACGGTGCGCGGTACGCGTTTCCAACATGAGATCTGACCTTCGTTCCCGAGGAGCGGAAAAAGTATGCCGCCGATGCATCGCCGACGTAGGCGTTGGGTGGTGACAAAACGCTCGCCGACGCGTAAACAGGGAACGTACCCGAAAACACGGGAGCAGTCAGGTCGAACGATTGCCAGCGGCCCGAGAGTGAAATTTGCAATTTATCGCGCAGCAGTTTGATCTGATCCTGCAAGTATGCAGTGTTACTGGTTTGCGTGACGCTGGTATTCGATAGAAAAGCGGGAATCTGTCCCACATACGAAGGGTTTTCGAAATGCTCACGGTCAAACTGATATCCGCCTGAGATTAGTTGGCTGTGAGTAAGCTGCCATTCGGCGCTGGCCTGCACCGTATCCGTCCGGCCGCCGTAAGCAGTCGATGTACGATCAATCGGTTGAAAGCCAAGCCCTACCGGTCCATTTACATAATCCGTATCAACATTCACTAATTGATAACTGACCCGGTAAGACAGCGTGGGTGTGACCGCGTGTTCCCAAAAAGCCAAGGTGGATGTGAAATGCTCGCGGCGTGAATAATCCGGGTCGTCAACATCCGGGATGAAATTTGCGTTGCCGTTCACGTAAGGCAGCCCCATTTCTGCCGCGAAAATTTGGCTGCCCGCCAGCGGAACGGCAGGAATTGGGCCACTGGTTGGAGACGGCGCGAAGTCCGGTACAGCGGTGGGAGTATTGTTCAGTTGCCCAAAGATGTCTGCGCCCCAGAGCCGTACGCCAACATGGATTCTCGGAGTGACGACGTAATTGAGCGAGGCGAGACCGCCAGTGTTCCGGTAACGGTCGTCGCCGTCAACGCCTTCTGTTACGTTGACCTGCCCGCCACCGATCGAATAATAGAGCCGGTCTCGAAACGCGGATCCCGCCAGATGGACCACTCCTCGAAACTGGCCCAGCATTCCACCTTGCAGGTCCAAATCGCCATGAAACGGGCCGCCGCCTTGGTCTGTAATCATGTTGATGACCCCGCCAATGGAATTTGTGCCGTAGAGCGACGCGCCCGCACCCTGCAACACTTCGACGCGGCTGGTGTCCGCAAACCAGAGATCGCTTATGAAAGAGCTTGCGTCTGCCTGGGTCGCCGAGGCGTCGCGAAGCTGCATGCCATCGATCAGCACCGCAGTATCGAAACTAGGCAGTCCGCGCGTCTGAATAGTAGTAAATGCTCCGGGTCCGCCGGTTTGGGTCACGCGCACTCCGGGCAGATACTGTACAGCGCTCGACAAATTGTCTTCCCCTCGCGACGTAGCGTCGGCGATATCGATCATGTTCAGATCTTTCGCAGTTTCACTCGCCGATTGAGGCGAACCGTTGGCAGTCACTGTCACTTCCGTTGACACAGGAGCGATTGTTAGTAACAAATCCGGGAAAGCCGTCACATCGGGTTCGACAGCGACGTGTCTCGGTGCTGCGAACAACAAGGTACCAGCTCGCGCTTCGAGTAAGTAGTCGCCAGCAGGCACGTAATCGAAACAGTATTGGCCTGTGCCATCGCTCTCAGCGGAGAACCGGAGAGCGCTATCTCGTGAGTATAAGCTGACATGCGCCTGTATAACTGGTCGCGCAGCCGCATCGAGCGTCCGTCCACAAAAATTTCCAGAGGGCTCGGCGCATAGCACGGCCGCGCAGCATAGTGCAGCAAGTGGAAGGAACGAAACAGAAGGGGGGCCCAAAAGAGCCTTTATGAACCGGCCGAAATGAGAACAACGCATGGTCACCTCTCCCGCGAAGGCGTTAATTGATACCGACACATTGCTGTGTCACCGGGGCAGGTCTTCGGACTTCAGGCAATTCAGCTCGAAGCTGTTTTTCCTATTCGCTCCCGCTTCCCAGCCTGTAAGCCAGTGCGTCTGAGTGGAGCGTTCGTTCCTGATTACCGCTGCGGGGCAGTTCCGGAATTCCACCGGATTCCCTTTTCAACGCCCAAAATGGCGTACCGTTCGGCACTTGAAAGCCTATCACACTCCCGCTAGACGCACTCTTGGCTGCAATTCGCTGGAGGTTTGTTAGTATGAGTGTTCCCAAGAGTCGCGGCGAAGTGCGTGGCGAGCAGGTATGGCAGTTCAGATCAGGGGAGTGAATGAATAACCAGAATTTCGTTGCACGGGCACACTCGGTACAGAGACAACTTCAGCGAATACGCTTCACCTGCAAATTCCTTGCTTCCAGTCTGGTATTCGTATTGGCTTTGTCGGGTTTCGCGATGGGGGCGCCGACCTTTGCACTCGTCGTTCACTCTCACTGGGGGACGTGGGAGGACCGCTCCCAGCCTAATCTCTGGCCAGTGGACGGGAGGTTGCGCAGCACCTTCGGGAGCCGTTCCGATCCATTGTCTGGCAAGCGTAGGTTTCACACAGGCGTCGATTTGGAAGTGCCGCCCGGCACCCCGGTCCATGCGACTGCCGATGGCGTGGTAATTGGCGCGAAGTGGAGCGGCGCCTACGGAAAGCTTGTGAAATTAGATCACGGCAATGGGATTGAGACGTATTATGCGCATCTTTCGCATTTCCTGGTACGTCCGGGGCAAACAGTACGGCGGGGACAGGTCATCGCGCTTTCGGGCCGCACCGGGCGCGTGACAGGGCCTCATGTGCACTATGAGGTGCGGCTGCGCGGGACGCCTGTGAACCCTCTTGATTTCGCGGCCCAATCTCAGCCTCCTAAGACGGCTCCCGCTGAACACAGCGACCTGGGTTTATAACAGAAACATTGTTTGAGCACCAAACGAGTTGCGGTCCCTGCTTGATCTCGTGATATTGAAGCGATGAAGAGTTTAGTATTCGCAATTCTGCTACTCGGTGTCGCACCGGGTTCTCCGGCAGCAGCAAAGACGCAAGCGCCTGACACTACTCCCCGGCCCACTCCCGCGGAGGCCAGCAATCCCGAAGCGATTACAATTGCCGCTGTCGGCGATATCATGATGGGCTCGACTTTTCCGGATGAAACGCGACTGCCGCCAAATGACGGGAAGGACTTGTTACAAGACTTCACGCCGGTTCTTAGCGCTGCTGATATTGCTTTCGGGAACCTCGAGGGGCCGCTACTAGAAGGCGGCGTCTCTACAAAATGCGGACAGAAAAAAATTGTTTCGAAAAAGCCGGCCTCTGAACAGCACTGCTTCGCCTTCCGTGTTCCGACTCGCTACGGCGAATACTTGAAGGCTGCTGGATTCGATGTAATGAATCTGGCCAACAATCATGCCGGAGATTTTGGTGATTATGGCCGGGCCTCGACACGCAAAGTTCTAGATAGTCTGGGAATCAAATACCTGGGTAGCGATCGAAGCCGATTCGCTACCACGGTTTTGGAAGTAAAGGGCAAGAAGATTGGATTCGTAGGTTTTGCACCGAATGAGGGTGTGCCGAATCTTAATGATCTGGCCGGGGCACGTCAGAGAGTAACTGATCTCAAGGCGAAAGCGGATCTGGTGGTAGTTTCGTTTCACGGCGGCGCGGAGGGCACGGGTTACCAGCATGTGCCGCACGGAAAGGAGCTCTTTCTCGGCGAGTCGCGGGGTGATCTTCGTACTTTTACTCACGCGATGATCGATGCCGGCGCTGATCTGGTACTTGGCCACGGACCTCATGTTATGCGTGGCATGGAAATCTACAGAGATCATTTGATTGTCTATTCGATGGGCAATTTCTGCACTTACGGATGGTTCACCCTTGAAGCGGAAACCGCCTTGACAGCAGTGTTTGACATTACGCTGAATATGGACGGACAATTTTTGGACGGCAAGCTTTACCCAGGCAAGCAACTTGGACGTGGCGGACCCGTGTCCGATCCATCCGGTGAAGCGATCCGCGTCGTGCGTGCTCTATCGGTTGACGACTTCGGTGCAGACGCTCCAAGAATCGCAGACGATGGGGGTTTTACGAAGTAACACAGCTCGATGAGATGCTTCGCTGCTTGAGCCCTAGTCAGGCGGCGATCAGCGACCTCCGGGCAGTTGCGATCGCTGCAGTAACCGGTGGCATGGAGAGCACGCCAAGTAAAGTGGCAGCGTAGTTGGGCGCCGTCGCGTAAATGGGGGCAATGTCCTTAATCAGCGCAGTGATGTTCCTGGATGTTTCGTACGCCTGCCACGCCTTCCGATAAGGCGTTCCCTCGCAAATGAGTTTGGCATGCCTCTGAAAGCACGCGGCTAAAGTGGGAAAGGTTGCAAACTCGCAATTGACAGTTTTGACGATGCCACCGATGGACTCAGAGGTTTGAAGCGACTGGACTCCATAACAACCGGAATAAGCTTTAATGCCAAAACAATTATTGCCCGGCTCATGTGCTCCCCAGCCGCTTTCCACGGCCCATTGCGCCACCGTCAACTCGGCAGGGACACCTGTCGTTTCCTCGCACGCGACGGCGCTTTGCGCAGCTATACTTAACCGTGCTAACTCCAGTTCAGATCGCATCAGAACTCCCGGCACAAGTATCATCGTCACGGGGCCCGGGCAAAATCGGGGCTGCACCTAAGTTTCTGATAACGAACTAAATATTATTTTTGATGTTTGTGACCGAGTTACAAATCCTGCTACCAGGCGACTGGTTATCAGACGAACGGCCATGAAGCGCGTTTCGGATGAACGGGCAACTTCATAACCGCGACGCTTATGAAGCGCCGTACCCGTGAGAATCGAGAGCCCTCTGCCCTTCTTGGATCACGTCCAAGGACCATGCGAGGAAATATCGTACAAAGATGCTTCCCGCGTCGTCCGTCTTGATGTGAGTAACGATTTCTTCGTGTCCGGATTTCATCCTCGGAACGTTCCTGGCAAGCAACATAAGGATCCGCTGCCGTTCGGAGGCGTCCTCCGCTTTCGAAAGCATATACAGGTCGAGTGCTGTCACATGGATGAATGAATACTGGGCATGGAATACCGCAGTCATCGGGCGAGTTTTGTCCTTACGAATCGGGCTGACAAACCGTTGCTCCGGCGGATTCGTAATCAGTCGATCAGCCGCCTCGATCGAGATCCCCATGGCGCGAAGCTTCTGGTGAGCCATTTCATGGACAAGAGCTTGCGCAAGTCCGAACGGATCATCGATTGTTGCAAACACACTTCCGAAATCCTGCTCGTAAGAGTGACTCGAGGAGCCGCAAGCCATGGGTCCCAGCCGCGCCTGAATACGGTCGCTGTAGGGGAAGACAGTATCGATAAGTTTCTTGAACTGGTCGTATACCTCCGGCCAGCGTGCCAGAATGTCGGCGGCTCGGGGGAGGTTTGGGTGCGCCGGATCGGCGGGACCGATTCCAGGGCTAGTGAGCCCCTTCGGCGGCGCCTTGCGAACGGCTACCGCGCCGTCGCAGAAAGTCACCGCGCCACAAGGTGGCCTCCGGGCATAAGGAGTAGCGCGCAGCGTCGAGACTCCGGTGGTAGCCAAGCGCAGGATCATGTCCGTGTCATATCCGTCCGCCTGGGGCGCGGCCATCCTGGCCCAATCCGTATTCGACAGCGATTCTGAAAAGCTGGTCATATTTTTATCCAATTTGTTTCTGTCAGGCCTTCTGCTCGTGCAAAGAACCTTGCAGTTGCACGAGTGTTTCCTGAGCTCCGACCTCGGCAATAGATGCCGTTTGTTTTTTCCGGCCTCTGGTCTCAAAAGGAAAGTGAAGCCCAACGCCCGCGAATTTCACCTCTCCGGTTCCAACGCGAAGAATGCGCTTTGGTCCCAAATCGCGTTCCGATAAATCGCAGAACTTGAAAACCGGGGTTTTCACTTCGGTCACACCGTGAAGTTCGCTCCAACTCAGGCTCCAAGATAAAACTTCGAAGAAATCCCGCGCTTCTTTGCCGCATCCCGCACTGGTTCCGATCCTCAAGAATCGATGGGCTGCTTCTAGGGCGCCTACGCAGTCGAGCCGGCATGGAAAAATCGGCAGAACCGAAAGCCCCAAGTGGCACAGCAACGGATGGAATGGAATCGATTCCGAAATAATTGCCGGGTTCGCATGAGATGTAAGGCGGTGAATTGAATTTTCAATCGTCGCGCCCGCCTCGTACCCCATAGCCTGCGCGGCACAACAGGGGGGCAAGTCCAGGAGAAGCTGCAGATCCTCAATTGCCCCGCGTTCCCAAGCTGCCACGGCGCGCCTGACAGTCGGTTCGTCGCCGGCCAAAATGATCTCTGCGCGGTGCGCGCCCGGCCTCGTGGATATGGCCGCCGGAACCGCGTTTGAAGGCAGGCTCGCCAATTCCACTCCGAGTCGCTTGCTCAGCACCCGGAGCCGCTCGAGACTCGTCTCCGGAACCAGCCTTATGGCACAGCGGCCCTTCAACTCCGATCCGGAAAAGACGGTGACGTCCTCCAGGAATTCCGGCAATCGTTCGAGCAGCGGCTGCCAATGGTCACGAGCTTGGGGTCCAACCCAGCTCACGCGGGCAGTCACTATTCGGCGATCCTTCGCGATCTCCGCGGCGTCTGCTTCCGTGCCCTGAGTTTTCGAAACACTTTCGAGAACCTGTCGAAGCGTGCGGTGGATGGATGGATTTCGACCCTCCCTCCAAGCCTCAACCTGCCGCCGTTCGACTTCCGATCGGATGGGTTGCAAAGTCAGGGGAACTCTTCCGGCGTTCACCAGCCGTGTTTCGAGCAGATGAAAGAGTTGTTTCCATTCCGCACAATTCTCGCTTCGATTTCGCCAGTCACCGCCCACCGAGGTGCCCGGGCATTGGCCTTTGCACATCAGAAAGAATCGACAGCCGGAACAACCTTTATCAGACTGCGGCGTATTGTAGAGCGCCACGTACCGTTCGAAACCTGGCGAAGCCGCCTTGATGAAGTCAATCCCATCCTTATTGGTCCTGCCGCAATTGCTCGACTGCCCATTTCCTTCAATCCCCTTGACGGCCTCGGTCGTGTAGGGATCACACGCCCGCCACACGCAACTCACCTTCGAGTCGTTTCCGAGCAGGAGTTGCTCCATCTCGCCAAACATGTCAAACCGGACATTACGCAGCTTCGTTTGCGCCTCTGCAAATGCCACGAGCGCTTCGACATTCTGTTTCGGCGGAAGCGTCAACTCATTCCGCACCGACGAATCGTCGACCTCCAGAAGATGCAGCCTGACGCCCCTGATCCCCATGGCGTCCAGTTTGTGAAACCATTCAATCATTCGCGGAAGCTTCTCCGCCGTGGCGTTCAGCCGGTGCATCGTGACGATGAGCCCCGGGGTCATTCCCGCGGCGCACAAACGCTCGATTGCGAGTTCTACACGGGCTGTGGCGGCTCTAGTTTTTTCCAAGCTGCCGTTCCACCGCGCGTCGTTCAATTCTCCGGGGCCATCGATGGACACGCCCACGCTGACTCTGTACCGCCGAAAGAGGTCGATATGGCGGTCTTCAATCAGCGCTCCATTTGTCTGGATGGCGCTCCGGCCAAATTCCTTCATCCCGAATGCAAACAAGTCCTCCAGATCCTCGAACCTCATCAGGAGCGGCTCGCCTCCAAACAAGGTGAAAGGGCCTCCCACCCGGCGCGTCTCCTGCTTCATCAACTCGAGGTTGTAGGGCGTCCTGTGATTCCCGGCCTCTCTCTGCGGGTTCTGGTAACAGTAATGGCACGAGAGATTACAGGCCACCCCTTGGGGACGGAGTTCAACGCTCATCTGAATTCGTTGGGTTCCCGTCCCGGCGGAGCAATGCTACGTCTCTACCCGGGACAGGAGCCGGTTCTCGATCAGCAGGAACAGGAGCAGATGCAGATATCTGCCAGAAGTGAGTTCAACTCATCCTCGATAGCGGGAATCGCCACGCTGTTCAGAATCGAGTTCAACTCCGAAATCATCTCGTCGAACAAACCCGTCAGCCAGGCAGTTTCGAATCCCAACTCGATTAACCCGGCCACCACACCACTCCAGTTTTGATAGCTGTCAACGCTGGACGGCAAGGTGATGCTGAGACTGGTAATTTGGGCATAGAAACCCGGCGCCTCGCCCTCAGTGTTTCCGGTGCAATAGAGGGTGAGGGTCCCGCTTCCCGCTCCCGTAATGTCACTGACCGAAACACTATCGGTCTCGTTTACTACCGGGAGTCCGAACGCGGCAAGGTAGAAGGCGACATAAGGTGTGAGGGCGCTGCTGAAGCCGATATTTGAGCTGAATGGGATCGCATAACCCGTGGCCGGAACGGGAGTCGGGATGTCGATGGTCGCGGGCAATTGAAGGTCTGAGAAAAACATCGACCCGCAGCCCGTGAGCTTCGTCAGAGTTGCTCCGTAGTTTGTGGTCTCAGCCGGCGTGTCATAGTGAGCGGACGTATCGTCGTGCGGCAGTGATGTATCGTCGTGAGCCGTACTCGTGTCGTCATGAGCGGAAGTGTCGTCGTGTGGCGCGCTATCCGTGTGCGAGTCAGTGTGCGGTATACCGAGCGCGCCCGGGACATCCCAGTGAGCATCGTCGTGCGCCAGCTTGCTGTCCACATGGTTCGGCGTGTCGACATGATTATTGGTATCAACGTGATCGTTGGTGTCAACGTGCGCCCCCGTCGAGTCGACGTGCGGTATTAAGGTATAGCTTCCGCTGGCGCTCACCGAATCGCAAAAATACATCGCGTTCAGGGTGGATGGCTGGCACCCGGAAGTCATTTCCCATTGATAATTCTGCATCGCTGAGGATTGGATGACTGCGTTGAGTGCTTGCTCCGTAAGCTCCGCGAGGTTGGGTGGCACCGTGATCGTGGTCGCTTGCTGGGTGGGCTCCGCCTGGTTGGGTGGCGCCGAAATCGTTGTCGACATACTCATCTCCTTGAAGCTGAGGGGAATTTGGTCCCCAGGCAAAAACATAGGTTGCATCTACCCAGGCGGCCTCTCAAGGGTTTTTTGGATATTTCAAGACCTAATGGAACAAATGCGTCTCTATTTGATAACAACTAATGTGTGAGTATACAGTCCTTATCAGGAAATAGTCCGCGACTCTGTAAAAATAGGCCGCTATGGGGCGCACCCGTCGGCGGTCAGCGGGCGCCGGGACGATGCAGCGGCTGTCATTTCAGCGACAGCCGCTACGCAGACGGGTACCTAAGAGCGGCCTTGATAGTTCGCTTGTCACCAAACGAGGTGGTTGTGACCGGGGTGCAGAGTTTTGGCAGACCCCGCCCAAACGAATTCACCCGCAATCCGAGGGGGGAGAGTAACATCTGCAGTAAATCGGGTTTCGTTTGTAAGCTCGACAATAATTTGCCCCTTAGGATGCGGCATGCTGGCGCTCACATGTTTCAACGAGCCCAAGCTCGGAGCAATACGGACCCTGCGAAATCCAGGCGCAGCGGATTCAATGCCCACCAGCGTTCGGAAGATTTCGAAATTTGGGCTGGCGCCCCAGGCGTGGCAGTCTGATCGCGTATCGGGGCCGTTCCATTCCGACCACGTCGTCAGGCCGTCTTTCAGCATCTCCCGCCACGGCCCAAGAGTGTCCAGGTATCGACCGCCTAAATTTACTTCGCGCAAGGTTGCGTTGGTATACGCGCGGAAGTAAATGGAGGATGCCTCAAGCGTTGAGTCGGAGAAGATCTTCTCGACCACCGATCGCTCGTCTTGCCGCGGTAGAAGATGCGCCAGAACCGCCAGCGTATTCACCTGCTGCGAATATGTCCGGTGTGAAGGCTGATCGGCAAACAGGCCGCGACCAGCATCCCAGTCGCTCCGGACAATGGTGGTTTTCAGCTTCGCGGCGGCCGCGGCATATTCTTCGGCTAAGGATTTGCTGCCGAGCGACCGTTCCAAATCCGCGGCCCAGCCATATCCGAGAAGCAACTGCAGATCCAGGACCGCTGACGAGGAGCCGTCCGCTTCGCCGGGCGGCACACCGTCCGTCCAGTGCTTAGTCCAATCGACGAAATTCCACCAAGGCAGCCGTTCGAGCGAGCCGGTCGCCTTCTGATGCGCGGCAAAAAACGACAGCACCGAGCGGACGCCCGGCAGCATGCTTCTTACAAACGACTCATCGTCAACATACATCCAGTAGTCGTGGACCGTACCA
>DATJUG010000084.1:0-5595 GCA_035502635.1 Bryobacteraceae bacterium | reverse complement strand
AGGCCGTGCAGACCCGCACTTGCTTGCGCGCGCCGTTGACGACCGCGCGGACGCGGCGGAGATTCGGATTCCAGCGGCGGCGCGTGACATTGTGCGCGTGGCTGATCGTATTGCCGTAACGCGGCTTTTTGCCGCAAATTTGACATGCAAGTGCCATGACTCGATTGCTCCAGACCGGTGAGTTATTCGAAAGAGTGCAAACATGATGCTATCAGAGAATTCGCCCGGCAGGAAGCGAATTGGCATTGCAGCAGCAAACGCGTCTACATAAACAAGACGAAACCCCGTCCTTCCCCAAAGTAGGGACGGGGCCCGTTGATCGCTTTCGTCGCCTAGAAGATGAGCTTCAGGGCGAACTGCACCACGCGCGGAGGAACCGAACTGCTGGTGATATCTCCGAGGGTCGATGCGGCGACATTGTTCGCCGGTGGGCTGAACTGTGGATGGTTCCAGACGTTGTAGAACTCGGCGCGGAACTGGGTGTTCAACCGCTCGGTGATCTTCGTGTTCTTGATGAGGGACATGTCCCAGTTGTGCTGTCCGGGGCCCATGATTGCTCCTACGCCGGAGTCTCCGAAGCTCGTGCCGCCGCCGGAACCAGCGCAGTCCCCCTGAACGGTACCTCCAATACACGGCGTGCCAAGTTCGGCATAGCCAGTCGGCCCGCAAGAGCCGTACGCCAATTGGTTGATCCAGCCTTCGTTTCCGCACGTCCCCGTGAGGCCGCTTACCACACGGGCGTAGTTGCTTCCGCTAGTGGCCACGCCGATCGACTGGCAGACACCAGCCGCACTGCACTTGCCCGTGTTCGCCGGCTCCAACTCGGCCCGCACGTTGCAGCCCGTGCAGAACGCCAAACCGCCGGCACCGAAGTAGATCGTGCCGCCGTTACTGTCCTCCACGGTAAACGGTTCGCCATCCTGGATTGTGGTGACGCCGGAAACCTGCCACCCACCCAGGACCTTGCCGGTGAACCCGGACGTTTCCTTCGTAAACGGCAGATCGTAGCTGTAGGCAATCACGAGGCGCTGCGGGCGATTGAATGCGGCGAGCCCGTACTGCTGTCCGAGATCGAGAGGATCGTTGCTACCTGCGCTGCCGGACAGGACGTTGCCGCCACCCGAGATTCCACCGCCTGCCTCGGAAGCGTTGATGTTCGTGATGGACTTGCTCCACGTATACGACGCCTGCACCAAGAGACCCTTGGAGAATTGGTGCCTGAGTTGGGCCTGCAGGCTGTTATAAAGAGAATCGCCCAACGTATTTGTTGAGGCGGCCCCGCTTGCGCCGAATCCGAGATAGCTCACGCGTCCCAGGTAATTCCCAGGATCGCCGGGGCTGCCGGCGCTGGAATTTCCAAGATTATCAAGTATTTGCGTGGAAGGATTTGTGTTGCCGGGATCATTGAACGGGAAAGAGTTGGGCGTACCGGGCGCGCCCGACCCGATAATCATCCGCTTGTTCAGTGCATCGGTCGGCTCGTTGGGGGCGTTTGGAGCAAGGAACGCCACGTTGATCGGTCGTGACCAATCGTACAAATGCGTGCCGTGAGATCCGACGTAGCCGATGTCCACCGTCCAATTTGGCGCGACCTCGTACTGGAGGTCGAGGTTATACTGTTGAATTAAAGGTACGCCGAGAAACTCTGAGTCAGAGGTTGAGTCGAGTCCCAGCCCTCCGTTGTTGGCGGTAATCTCGGTGGCGCCGGTGGTGGAGCTACCTGCAACCACCTCAAGGGTGCGGGGCTGCCAACCGAGTATCCCGCTCGTTAGAGCAGCTGGAACATCCAGAGAGTTGTTCGGTGAGTTGAGAATCAAACCGTTGTAGGGTGGATTCCCCGCATTATTGTTGGCAAGCAGGTTCGCGTACACCGCGTCATAGAAGATGCCGTAGCCTGCGCGGACCACGAGCTTGTCGCTAAACGGCTGCCATGCCAAGCCAATCCGTGGACCAAAGTTGTCAATGGGGGAGCCATGCACCAGAGTCTTGTTGGTGTTGATGATCACTCCGGTCGCGCCACCTGGATAACCCGGATAGATGTTTGCCGGAGCTGAGAGTCCGCATGCAGTGAGCGCCAGCGGGTTGCCGCATCGGGCAATATTGGGGTTGTAGTTGGATTGCACCGCAAAGCCCGCGAGAGTGCCGACCGGGTTGTTCAGGAAGAAAGAACCCGTGTTCACCAGAGCCGCCGCCGAAGGCCAAACGTCGGTGAACAAGCCTGTCACGTCCGAAGGATAGCCATCATATTCCCAGCGCAATCCGAGGTTCAACGTGAGCCTCCGCGTCACCTTGATATCGTCTTCCACGAAGGAGGCGAACTCGTTGGCGCGCTGGTCATGTGGATTCCCATTTACCTCACCGAGTCCGTAGAAGTTCACAAGGACGCCGCCCGGCGCCGGGGCAGTGCCCGTGTCCGGCAAGCCGCTGGAACTCGTAAGGAAGTCGGCGGTATTGAAGAAGATCATGCCGCCCCTTCCTGGCAGGGTCCAGTTATATTGAATGCGGTTCACCCAGAAACCGGTGCGGATCGCGTGCTTGCCGTGGTTCCAGGAAATCTGCTCGTTTCCCTGAAAGTAGTTGAAGAAATTCGTGGCCGAGGCGAAGAAGTTTCCGCCATTGTTGTACGTTCCTTCGTTCGGCACGCCAATTTGGGGGCTGCCGGGAAACAGGGCCCCTGGGGGAAAGCCGACGCCCAGAGTTTCGATGGTCGGGATTTGCAAATCTATCGGGTTTATGCCTTTGGAGGGCACGTTCGCACAATTGCCGTTGGCGATTGGCGGAGTGATACCAACCGAGCACGCGGTCAGATAGTCTCCGGGCCCGGCGACCGTCGTGGACCGCTGGTACGAGAATGAAGCTTCATTAACGAAATTGCTCGTCACTACGGTCGTCAGCTTGAGCACGGCGCTATCGTCAGTGTAAGTCACGTTCTCGGGAGCGCCGGGTTGGCAGGGACCGAGGCAAACGAATGGCTGATCCTGTGGGTCCTTGGAAGTAAAGAACCGCTCCGACAACGTATTCTTCGAATTGATGACATAGTCGAAGTTGGCGAGATACTGATCCTCATTCGCCAGGATCGGACTCGAAACGACAAACGTGCTGCACTTTACAGCGCCAGGAGTCGGAGGAGTGGCGCAATTCACAACTGGCGCGCCACCCTTAAAGGGCACGCTGGGGAAGTAAAAGCCCTGATTCAATCCGACTTTTGGCCCCGGCGCCCGCAGGAAGTTCACCGCAACGTTGTTGATGTTTGTGTTGGCGTCGCTTAGGGTTGTCTGGTTCGGAGCGTTGATCGTTTTGAACGTGCCTAGCCCGGTGTATCCGGCGAACACGCATCCCAGGTACCCCCGGTACGTGTCGTAACTGCACGGCGTGTTTCCAGGAATCCAATTTTGCGGAATGGTGCCCGCTTCGTCATTTCGACTACCGTCCGGTTCGCTGAAGGGCAGCAAGGTGAGGCCGGTCGTAAGTCCCGACGCAAAGCCATTTCCACCTATGCCGTTTTTCTGGCGGAATCCCTGATAAGAACCGAAAAAGAACAGCTTGTCCTTCTTGATCGGTCCGCCGATGGTGCCGCCAAACAGGTTTTCATTGAGTATTTGCGGCTTGTTCGGATCGCCAAGTTCGGCCTCGCTAAACTTGTTGAAGAAGTCGTTACCATCGAGAGCGCTGTTGCGGAAAAATTCCCAAGCATCGCCGTGGAAATCGTTGGTGCCACCCTTGGTGACGACGTTTACGCTCGCGCCCGGATTGCGGCCATATTCGGCGTCGTATTGTGACGTCTGGACCTTAAACTCCTGTATCGAGTCCGGATTCGGAATGCCAATTCCAGGGAAATTGCCGGACTGGGCCCCGCCGCCGCTGCCGTAATTCGTAAGAACAGCTCCGTCCATCATGTAGTTGTTCTGGTCCGAGCCCATTCCATTCACGTTGATGTCTTGCGTGCCATTGCCAACCGCAGCGGCACTGGCCACGTTGGCGACGACACCCGGCGAGAGATCGATGATCTGCGTGTAGTTGCGCGAGCTCAGGGGTAAAGTCGTTACGGTTTGGCTGCCCACCAAAGTTCCCACCGTCGCGCTCTGCGTCTGCAACGCTTGCGTCGTCGACTCGACGGTGATCTGTTCGTTTTGCGCGCCGACCGCGAGGCTTTGATTCAGCACTGCCGTTTCCGTGGCGTTGACGGTGACCGACGCAACCTCGGAAGTCTTGAATCCCGCCGCCGAGATCTTCACGCTGTAATTTCCGGCAGGCAGCAACGAGAACTTGTAGCTCCCGTTGGCGTTCGTGGTATCCGTGCGCGCCTGGCCCGTGCCGATATTCGTGGCAGTGACGGTGGCCCCCGCAATGATCGCGCCCGAAGGGTCGGTCACCGTGCCGGTGAGCGCACCGGTAGTGCCCGATTGGGCCAAGGCCATAGGAAGGCAAATGAACAGGATTGCAAAACAGACGAACAGCGCAGACACCACACCGCGCGCACACACTCGTGTGTGAATCATTGGACTCCCCCCGTAGCTCAATCTCACTTCCACCCGACGCGCGACCACCCGCGCGTTTTAACGATGAATCATGGCCTGACTACCGAAAGGTGTTTCCACTCCGCCCTGGGTTTGCACCCTAGTTGTGGCGTTCGAGTATCACAATTGAAAAGACGATGTCAAGCGATATAGTTCAACTCACGATCGGGCGCCAGGCGGGTCTCGCAAAGAATGCTCGAAGGAGAAGGATGTGCGGACCGAGGCGAATCAACCACTGGATCGATTTCTGCGTCGCTTGCAGCGGGAAAAAAGAAATCAGCGTTTTTGGCCGACGAGGCCGGCGATTGTGTCCATGAGATCGAACTTCGTAAGCACTTCGAACTTGCCCTCGGCCATTTCGACGAATACCGCCGGGCTTTCGTGACTAAGCAGATGCGTGACGCGCTCGATCGGAGCGTTGGAAGGGACTTCGGGTATCGGCGGGCCCATCACTTCGCGAACAATCAGTTTGCGCAAATCCTTGCCTTGCAGCGCAAGATTCAGAATCTGATCCTCGAAGATGGTGCCAACAGATCGTTCGTCTTCGAAAACGGGGAGCTGGGAAATATCCTCCTGCTGCATCGTGTGGAGCGCCTGAAAAACCGTGCGATTGGGACCCACGACCACCGGCTGACGCGTTTTGCCATTCTGATGTTTGACGCGAATGACATCGGCCGCCGTCAGCGTCACTTCCGCGTCGGCGTAACCGTGCTCGCGCATCCAGCCATCGTTGTAAATTTTGCTTAGATAGCGACTGCCCGAATCGGGCAGAAACGCCACGATGAGATCGCTTTTCTTGCAATTCTTGGCGAGGCGGATCGCCGCGGAAACGCATCCTCCGCCCGAGCCGCCCGTGAAAATCCCCTCGCGCTTGGCGAGGCGCCGCGCCCAGAGGAAACACTCCTCGTCGCTCACCTGGAGAACATCGTCGAGCACTGAAAAATCCATCGTCGCGGGCAGAATGTCTTCGCCGATTCCCTCGACCACGTAGGTGTGGGCTGTGCCGATATTGTGGGTTTTGAAATATTCGTAGTAGAGCGAGCCGAGCGGGTCGACACCGACGATTTTGATCTCGGGA
>DATJUG010000083.1:0-5653 GCA_035502635.1 Bryobacteraceae bacterium | reverse complement strand
AGGCCGTGCAGACCCGCACTTGCTTGCGCGCGCCGTTGACGACCGCGCGGACGCGGCGGAGATTCGGATTCCAGCGGCGGCGCGTGACATTGTGCGCGTGGCTGATCGTATTGCCGTAACGCGGCTTTTTGCCGCAAATTTCACATGCAAGTGCCATGACTCGATTGCTCCAGACCGGTGAGTTATTCGAAAGAGTACAAACATAATGCTATCAGAGAATTCGCCCGGCAGGAAGCGAATTGGCCCTACTGGGACGCGATTTCCGATAATCGCCGTCCGCTAAGACGTCGCCTTACAAGAAGGCCCCACCCTTCGATTGAAAGGATGGGGCCCGAGCGACTTCTTTCCTCCGCTAGAAGAGGAACTTCAGAGCGAACTGCATGATGCGCGGCGGCACCGAGCTGTTTTGAATCTGCCCGAAGGTGCTGTCGGCAACGTTGTTGACCGGAGGATTGAATTGCGGGTGATTCCAGACGTTATAGAATTCGGCCCGGAATTCCGTGTTCAGCCGTTCCGTGATTTTCGTATGCTTAATTAACGAGATGTCCCAGTTGTGCTGTCCAGGACCCATGATCGCGCCTACCGAGGAATTGCCGAAGCCCAGGCCTCCGCCCGAAGTTGCGCACTCGCCTTCAATTGTGCCGCCAATGCACGGCGGACTCGTCGCGGAGAACGTGCCGCCAAGCCCGGTACAGGAACCAAAGGCTGTGAGATTGACCCAGCCAATATTCGCACCACACGCCCCACTAAGGCCGCTGACGACCCGGGACTCCGTGCCCCCGGACGTGGCTGTCGCTACTGCCGATTGGCAAACACCATCGTTGTTGCACTTGCCTGCCGACGCTAGCTCGGCCCGGACGCCGCCACCACCGAACCCACCGGCTCCGAAGATGGTGCCCGCATTGCCGTTGATTACCGTAAACGGTTCACCGTCCTGGATCGTGGTGATGCCGGAAACAGTCCAGCCGCCGAGCACCTTACCGCTGAACCCTTCGGTGTGGTGATACGGCAAGTCGTAGCTATAGGCAACGACGAGGCGCTGCGGACGATTGAAGGCGGCCAAGCCATATTGCTGGCCGAAATCGAGGGGATCGTTGCTCGAAGCGCCACCCGAGAGCACGTTGCCAGGAGCCGCGATGCCGCCGCCGGCTTCGGGCGAGTTGATGTTCGTCATGAGCTTGCTCCAGGTGTAGGAGGCCTGGACCAAGAGACCGTGCGAGAACTGGTGCCTTATGCCGGCCTGCAGGCTGTCATATAGCGAATCGCCCTGCGTTGTGGTTTGCGACAGGCCGGTCGTCGCGAAGCCGAGGTAGGGGACGCGACCGAGCACGTTGCCGGGATCTCCCGGGCTGTAGTACGTGTTGGTGGTGACCTGCGTGGCGGGATTCGTGTTGGCGACATCATTGAACACGAATGAATTAGGAACGCCGGGCGCGCCCGAGCCCAAAATCATGCGGCTGTCCTGTTTGTCGCTGGGCAGCGGCTCGTTCGGTGCACCAGGTGCAAGATAAGCGTAATTGATGGTGTGGGCCCAATCGTACAGATGCGTGCCATGCGATCCCACGTACCCGACATCGACGATCCAGTCGTGAGCAACCTGGTACTGAAAGTCGAGGTTGTATTGCTGGACCAGAGGAACGCCAATGCCCTCATAGATCGACGTGGGGCCGATTCCCGCGCCGCCGCTATTATCGAGGATCAAAGTGGCACCGGTTGCGGGGGTTCCAGCGACCACCCCAAGGGTGCGAGGTGTCCATCCCAGGATTCCGCCTGTCGCGCCCGCCGCCACTGGTATATCCAAAGAATTGCCCGGAAACGTTGTGTTGACGTAAGCATTGTACGGAGGGTTGCCGCCGTTGTTGTTGGCCAGGAGGTTTGCGTACACGGCGTCGTAAAAGATTCCGTAGCCCGCTCGGATCACTAATTTCTCGCCGATCGGCTGCCAAGCCAAACCAATTCGAGGTCCAAAGTCGCTGATTGGCGCCCCATGGACCAGAGTCTTATTGGTGTTGCGGTAGACGCCGGTTGCCCCGCCCGGATAGCCCGGGAAAATGCCGACCGGCGCGACGAGTCCGCACGCGCTGGGCGCAAGGGGCGCGCCGCACTCCTTGATATTGGGGTTGTAGTTGGACTGGACAACCAAGCCAGCGAGGGTGCCGATCTGATTGTCACTCGTTACCACAGTTCCAGGAGCGCACGGGAAGCTGGCACAAGGTGGTCCAGCTAGAATCTCGCCGCCCAGAAAGGACGAACCGGTGTTGACCAAAGCGGCCTGCGACGCCCATCCATCGGTGAAAAGTCCGGTCACGTCCGAGGGATATCCGTCGTATTCCCACCGCAGGCCCAGGTTCAGTGTGAGCCGACTGTTCACTTTGATGTCGTCTTCCAGGTAGGCGGCAAACTCATTCGTTCGCTGGTCGTGCTTGTTCCCGTTGGTCGTGGTTTCACCATAGAAATTGGCGAGGATAGAATTGAAGGTTGGACCGGGGGTCCCTGTGGCGGCCGCTCCGCTCGAACTGGTAAGGAAATCAGCCACGGTCGGGAAAATCATTCCGCCCCTTCCGGGCAGCGTCCAGTTGTATTGCAAGCGGTCAACCTCGGCACCGGCGCGGAGCGTCTGCTTGCCATGGTTCCAGGAGATATTGTCCTTGGCCTCGAAGGTATTGAAGTAGTTCGTTGCCGACGAGAAGAAGTTTCCGCCGGTGTTCAATGCACCGGTGGCATAGCCGACGCCAGCCGCCGAGTTGAGCGGGAGGCCGGCGATCGAAAGGGTGGGAATCTGCAGCTGGATCGGATTGATGTTGTTGGTGCCGGGGATGTTAGAGCAGCTGCCGTTGGCCAGTGGCGGAACAACCCCGATCGAGCATGCCGTTATATAGTTTCCTGGGACAGCGACAGTTGTCGTTCGAACGAAGGAAAACAACGCTTCGTTGACAAGGTTGCTGGTCACGACCGTCGTGAGCTTGAGCGTTTCGTTCAAGGAGGTGTAATTCACGTCTTCCGGCGCGCCCGGTGCGCAGCTGTTCACCAGGTTGCCGATGCCGTCCAGACAGGTGAACGATTGATCCTGCGGGTCCTTCGAGTAAAAAAACTTCTGAAAAATAGTGTTCTTGGAGTCGAGCACGTACTCGACGTTGCCCAGGTACTGGTCCTCATTGGCGCGCGTCGGCACGGCTGCTACCGCCGCGGTGCTGACAATGGGCAGCCCGTTGCTTCCAAAGAGCGCGCCGGGGAAATAGTAGCCTTGGCTCAACCCACCCCTGGGACCCGGCAGCTGCAGGGCGTTGATGGCAACTTGATTGATGTTCGATCCATTTGTGGCTACGGGGACGCCGTTGCCGAGACCAAGGAATGAAAGGAGGCTGGATGTACCGCCGAACGCGCAGCCCAGGTATTGCCGATACGAAGCGTAACTACACGCCGGATTGGTGGCAACGTAGTCCAGCGGGATGCTGCCGCTGACGCCATTGCCGCGACCGCCATTTGCACCCGGCGCGGTAAATGGATAAAGGCTGATGCCGGTGCTAAGACCTGTGGCAAAGCCATTCGTGCCAACGGCGTTGAGCTGACGGAAGCCCTGGTAAGAACCGAAGAAGAAGAGCTTGTCTTTGATGATTGGACCGCCAAGCGTTCCGCCAAACATATTCTCGTTCAAGGTCTCCGGCTTGTTGGGCTCCCCGAGAGACTTTTCGCTCACTTTGTTGAAGAAGTCGTTGGCGTCCAAAACGCTATTGCGGAAAAACTCCCAAGCGTCGCCATGGAGTGAGTTCGTGCCGTCCTTGGTCGTGACGTTGACACTGGCGCCCGGATTGCGGCCGTACTCGGCGTCGTATTGCGACGTCTGGATTTTGAACTCCTGAATCGAATCCGGGTTCGGAATAGCGATGCCCGGGAAGTTGCCGGACTGCGCGGCACCGCCGCTGCCGTAGTTAGTGAGCGTGGCGCCATCCATCATGTAGTTGTTCTGATCCGAACCCATCCCGTTGACGTTAATGTCCTGCGTACCGTTACCTACCGCAGCGGCGCTGGCGACATTGGCCACCACGCCCGGCGAAAGATCGATGATGTTGGTGTAGTTGCGCGAACTGAGCGGCAGCGTGGTTACGGTCTGCGACCCAACCAGCGTTCCCATGGTCGCGTTTTGCGTCTGCAGCCTTTCCGCGGTGGACTCCACCGTAATCTCTTCGGATTGCGCACCGACGGCAAGAGCTTGATTAAGCACGGCGGTTTCCGTGGCGTTGACGGTGACCGACGCGACCTGATCGGTCTTGAATCCGGCAGCGGAGATCTTTACGCTGTAAGTGCCGGGGGACAGCAGCGAAAACTTATAGCTCCCGCTGGCGTCCGTAGTGACCGTACGCGCTTGGCCCGTACCGATGCTCGTGGCCGTAACGGTCGCGCCGGCGATGACGGCTCCCGAAGGATCGGTGACGGTTCCGGTCAGCGCACCCGTGGTGCCCGATTGGGCCAAGGTCATAGGAACGCAAATGAACAGGATTGCAAAACAGACTAACAGCGCAGACACCACACCGCGCGCACACAATCGTGTGTGAATCATTGGACTCCCCCCGTAGCTCAATTTCACTTCCACCCGACGCGCGACCACCCGCGCGTTTTAACGAAGAATCATGGCCTGACTACCGAAAGGTGTTTCTACTCGGCCCTCGGTTTGCACCCTGGTTGTGGGTCCGAGTATCACAATTGAAAAGACGATGTCAAGCGATATAGTTCAACTGACGATCGGGCGCCAGGCGGGTCTCGCAAAGAATGCTCGAAGGAGAAGGGTGTGCGGGCCGAGGCGAATCAACCACTGGATCGATTTCTGCGTTGCTTGCAGCGGAAAAAAAGAAATCAGCGTTTTTGGCCGACGAGGCCGGCGATTGTGTCCATGAGATCGAACTTTGTAAGCACTTCGAACTTGCCCTCGGCCATTTCGACGAATACCGCCGGGCTTTCGTGGCTGAGCAGATGCGTGACGCGCTCGATCGGAGCGTTGGAAGGGACTTCGGGAATTGGCGGGCCCATCACTTCGCGAACAATCAGCTTGCGCAAATCCTTGCCTTGCAGCGCAAGATTCAGAATCTGATCCTCGAAGATGGTGCCGACAGATCGTTCGTCTTCGAAAACGGGGAGCTGGGAAATATCCTCCTGCTGCATCGTGTGAAGCGCCTGAAAAACCGTGCGATTGGGACCCACGACCACCGGCTGGCGCGTTTTGCCATTCTGATGTTTGACGCGAATCACATCGGCCGCCGTCAGCGTCACTTCCGCGTCGGCGTAACCGTGCTCGCGCATCCAGCCATCGTTGTAAATTTTGCTTAGATAACGACTGCCCGAATCGGGCAGAAACGCCACGACGAGATCGCTTTTCTTGCAATTCTTGGCGAGGCGGATCGCCGCGGAAACGCATCCTCCCCCCGAGCCGCCCGTAAAAATCCCCTCGCGCTTGGCGAGGCGCCGCGCCCAAAGGAAACACTCCTCGTCGCTCACCTGGAGAACATCGTCGAGCACCGAAAAATCCATCGTCGCGGGCAGAATGTCTTCGCCGATTCCCTCGACCACGTAGGTGTGGGCTGTGCCGATATTGTGGGTTTTGAAATATTCGTAGTAGAGCGAGCCGAGCGGGTCGACACCGACGATTTTGATCTCGGGA
>DATJUG010000082.1:0-33026 GCA_035502635.1 Bryobacteraceae bacterium | reverse complement strand
GTGCCGGTATTCGGCATCTGTCTGGGCCATCAGATACTCGGGCTGGCGTTGGGCGGCAAGACCTACAAGCTAAAGTTCGGCCATCATGGCGCGAATCATCCTGTGCTCAACCGCAACACGGGTAAGGTGGAGATCACGTCCCAGAATCACGGCTTCTGTGTGGACCCGGATTCGCTACGCGACCGCGATGTGGAGATCACCCACGTGAACCTGAACGACCAAACTGTCGAAGGCCTGCGGCATCGCAGCGAGCCGGTGTTCTGCGTGCAATACCATCCCGAAGCGGCTCCCGGCCCGCACGATTCGCATTATCTGTTCCAAGACTTCGCCGCGATGATGAAGGAAAGCAAGTAAACCATGCCGAGGCGGAACGACCTGAAGCGCATCATGATTATCGGCTCCGGGCCCATCGTGATCGGCCAGGCCTGTGAGTTCGACTATTCCGGCGCGCAGGCCTGCAAAGCACTGCGCCAGGAAGGCTACCAGGTCGTGTTGATCAACTCGAACCCGGCGACCATCATGACCGACCCCGACCTGGCCGACCGCACCTATGTGGAGCCGCTGAGCGTGGCGTTCGCCGCGGAGGTCATTCGTAAGGAGCGCCCGGATGCGCTGCTCTCAACCGTAGGCGGCCAAACGGCTCTCAATCTGGCAGTCGATCTGGCGGAAGCGGGCGTACTGGAAAAATACTCCGTTGAGCTGATCGGCGCGAAAATCGACGCTATCAAGAAAGCCGAAGACCGGCTGCTGTTCAAGGACGCCATGCGCAAGATCGGCCTTGATATGACGCAGTCGCAGTTGGTAAACAACATCGAGGCGGGGATCAAGTTTGCCGAGCGCATGGGTTATCCCATCATTCTGCGGCCCAGTTTCACCTTGGGTGGAACGGGCGGCGGGATTGCCTACAACCGCGAAGAGCTGATCGAAATTCTGGAGCGCGGAATCGATCTCTCGCCCGTGCATGAGGTGCTGGTGGAAGAGAGCGTACTCGGATGGAAGGAATATGAGCTGGAGGTGATGCGCGATCTCGCGGGGAACGGAATCATCGTCTGCTCCATCGAAAATTTCGACCCGATGGGCGTGCACACGGGCGATTCGATCACCGTGGCGCCCGCCCAAACCCTGACGGACCGCGAATACCAGGTGATGCGCGACGCCGCGCTGCGATGCCTGAACGAGATCGGCGTAGACACCGGCGGTTCGAACGTGCAGTTTGCCATCAATCCGGAAAACGGGCGCATGGTGATCGTCGAGATGAACCCGCGGGTATCGCGCAGCTCGGCGCTGGCCTCCAAGGCGACCGGTTTCCCGATAGCCAAAATTGCAGCGAAGTTGGCGGTGGGCTATCGGCTGGATGAAATCGATAACGATATCACCCGCAAGACCCCGGCGTGCTTTGAGCCCACGATCGATTATGTGGTGGTGAAAATTCCGCGCTGGCAGTTCGAGAAATTCCCGGGCGCGGAGCCGGTGCTGGGCACGCAGATGAAGTCGGTGGGCGAGGTGATGTCGATCGGGCGAACCTTCAAACAGGCACTCGGCAAAGGCATGCGGAGCCTGGAGACGGGAAAAGCCGCGAGCGCCGCTGCGTTCGATGCGGCGCTCATCTCCAAGCGCCTGATCACGCCCAACCCGGAGCGCCTGGAATACATTCGATTTGCCTTCGAGCAGGGCTATTCGGTGGAGCAGGTGCACGAGATGACCAGCATCGACCACTGGTTCCTGCAGCAGGTGTGGGAAGTGGTGGCGCTCGAGCAGTCGCTACGCGGGCGAAAGCTGGAATCGATTTCCGCCAAAGAGTTTCGCAAAGCGAAGCGAGATGGGCTCGACGACCGCAAGCTAGGCGAGTTGTTGCGAGCGAGTTCACTCGAAGTGCGCGAGGCGCGGAAGCGGCTCGGGGTGCGCGCGGTCTTCAATCGCGTAGACACATGTGCGGCCGAGTTCGAAAGCTTCACGCCCTATCTCTATTCAAGCTACGAGTCGGAAGATGAATCCGCGCCCACGTCACGCCGCAAGGTCATGATTCTAGGCAGCGGGCCGAACCGCATTGGGCAGGGAATCGAGTTCGATTACTGCTGCTGCCACGCCTCGTTCGCCCTGCAGGATTTTGGGGTCGAATCGATTATGGTCAATTGCAATCCGGAAACCGTATCGACCGACTACGACACTAGCGACCGGTTGTACTTCGAGCCCCTCACGCAGGAAGAGGTTCTCAACATCTATGAAGTGGAGCAGCCGGATGGCGTGATTGTGCAGTTTGGCGGCCAGACGCCGTTGAACCTGGCGATACCGCTGAAGAAGTTGGGGCTGCCGATTATCGGCACGGATCCCAGCAACATCGATTTGGCCGAAGACCGGAAGCTGTTCGGGCGGCTACTGGAAGAGCTCGCGATTCCGGCGCCGGCGCATGGTACCGCGACGAGTTTGGAAGAAGCCGTCGATGTGGCGCGCGGGCTCGGCTTCCCGGTCCTGGTGCGGCCGAGTTATGTGCTGGGCGGGCGTGCGATGGCCATCGCCTACAACGAAGAAACCGTGCGGCGATATATGCAGGAGGCCGCGACTTTCTCCGTGAGCCGGCCGGTGCTGATTGATCGCTTTCTCGAAGACGCAACCGAAGTGGACGTGGACGCCTTGTGCGATGGCGAAAATGTGCTCATCGCGGGCATCATGGAGCACATCGAGGAAGCGGGCGTGCATTCCGGAGACAGCTCGTGCGTGCTGCCGGCCTATTCGATCTCCGCCGCAGGTTTGAAGACGATTGAAGAGTACACCGCAAAGCTGGCGCGAGCGCTGAACGTGATTGGCTTGGTCAACGTGCAGTATGCGATCCAAAACGGCAAAGTGTATGTGTTGGAAGTGAACCCGCGAGCCTCCAGAACGGTGCCGTTCGTGAGTAAAGCCACGGGCGTGCCGCTGCCGAAGATTGCCGTCGGATTGATGCTGGGGAAAAAACTCGGGGAGTTTACGACGCTCACAGGCGGTGTGGTAAATGGCGTGCTGCCGGTCACGAGTTCGTTCGTCAAGAGCCCCGTGTTTCCGTTTGCCAAATTTCCCGGCGTCGATCCGGCCTTGGGGCCGGAGATGAGATCGACCGGTGAGGTGATGGGAGTCGGTGAGAGTTTCGGCGAGGCGTTTGCGAAGGCACAACTGGCTGCCGGCTCGCCGATTCCGGAGTCCGGTGCGCTGTTCATCAGCGTAAATGACCGCGATAAGCCGGCTGCGGTGGAAGTCGCACGCAAGTTTCGCGAATACGGATTCGAGTTGTTTGCGACCCGCGGAACCGCCGCCGCGCTCAGAGCAGCGGGGCTGCCATCGAAAACCGTATTCAAGGTGAACGAGGGGCGGCCGAACGCGGTAGATGTTCTAAAGGCCGGCAAACTGAACCTGGTCATTTACACGACAACCGGGAGCCATTCGTTTCCCGATGAGCAAACCATCCGGCGCAATGCCGTGACCTATCGAGTGCCATGCATCACGACCATGAGTGGCGCCAAAGCCGCAGCGGAAGCCATCGCCTCGCGCAAGCGCGATCCAATTCGAGTGTGGAGCTTGCAGGAACTCCACGCGCGAGAAGTCGTCCAGGCATCGGGGGCTTAAGCAGCTGAGCAACTCCTGCGTCTGCGCTACCGTAGATCCCAGGACCTTCCATGAAGAATCAGTTGGCCGCAGTATTCACGCTGTTCGTGTCGGTGTCGTTTCTTACGGCGCAGGATACGCCCAAACCGGCATCCATCGCGCCTCCAGAGAGCCTGGTTCTGGATAGCGTCCCGAACCTGCCTTTGTCGCTCGCCGAAACCGCCGGCCGCTATGCGGATTACCGCACAGCTCTTCCTGCTGACTGGAACCCGGCGCGACGCGAGATGCTGATCGGCACGCGCTTCGGCAATACCAATCAGCTCCACTTGGTCACCATGCCCGGCGGCGCGCGCCAGCAACTCACATTCTTCCGAGAACCTGTGTACGGCGGAACCTATCATCCCAACGGCGGCGACTACATTGTGTTTTCAAAGGACGTCGGCGGCGGTGAATGGTACCAGCTTTTTCGCTACGATCTCGCAACCGGCCAGAGCACGCTGCTGACAGATGGCAAATCGCGCAATACGCTCGGGCCGTGGTCTACCGCTGGCGACCGGATCGCCTATATGTCAACGCGGCGGACCGGCCGAGACACCGATCTGTGGGTGATGAATCCCGCAGACCCGAAGAGCGACCTCATGTTGACCCAGCTCTCGGGCGGCGGTTGGCAGCCTTTGGATTGGTCTCCGGATGATAAGAAAATTCTGCTGCAGGAAGGCATTTCGATCAACGAAAGCTACCTCTGGCTGGTGGATACTACGACCGGGGAAAAGACGGCGCTCACGCCGCGCCACCCTGGTGAGCAAGTCGCGTACAGCGATGCGCGATTCAGCAAAGACGGCAAGCGGATTTACGTCTCCACTGATCAAGGATCGGAGTTCCTGCGCCTGATTTATCTGGATCTGGAGACGAAGCAGACCAAAGTATTGACCGGGAACATCCCGTGGGACGTGAACGACTTCGCACTCTCGTATGACGGCAAGACAATCGCGTTTGTCGCAGATGAGGACGGGCTCAGCAGATTGCACTTGCTGGATACCGCAAGCGGGCGGGAACTCCCAGTACCGAAGCTGCCGGTGGGTGTCATGGGTCCCGTATCTTGGCATCGAAATAATCATGATCTTGCATTTGGATTTACGTCCGCCAAATCTCCTTACGACTGCTATTCGCTGGACGTCCGCACCGGAAAAGTGGAGCGCTGGACGAATAGTGAAACAGCCGTGCACACGAACTCTTTCGCAGACGCTGAGCTGGTCCGCTGGAAGAGTTTCGATGGCAAGACAATTTCGGGCTTCTTGTATAAGCCGCCGGCTAAGTTCTCGGGCAAGCGTCCAGTCCTGATCGACATTCATGGAGGCCCGGAAGGACAGACGCGCCCGAATTTTCTCGGACGTTCCAATTACTACGTGAACGAGCTCGGGATCGCCGTAATAACTCCGAACGTGCGTGGCTCGTTAGGCTATGGCAAAACCTTTTCGAAACTCGATAACGGCTTCCATCGCGAGGACTCCTACAAAGACATCGATGCGCTGATCGACTGGATCGGCACGCGTCCGGATCTCGATGCGAATCGTATTGCCGTGACGGGCGGCAGCTATGGCGGCCACATGACCCTCGCCATTTCGACGTTCTACAGCCCCCGCATTCGCTGCTCTATCGACGTGGTCGGCATGTCCAATCTGGTAACGTTTCTGGAGCACACGGAGGCCTACCGGCGCGACCTGCGCCGCGTCGAATATGGCGACGAGCGCGATCCGAAGATGCGCGAATTCCTCGAGAAAATCGCTCCGATGAACAACGTCGAAAAGATTCAGAAACCGATGCTGGTCGTCGCCGGCAAGAACGATCCGCGCGTCCCGGTGAGCGAATCGAATCAGATTGTAGCGGCTCTCAAGAAGCAAGGAACGCCGGTCTGGTACATCGTCGCCAAAGATGAGGGGCACGGATACCGCAAGAAGGACAACGCGGATTTTCAGTTCTACGCATCAGTGGCATTCTTGCAGAAATACCTGCTGGAACAGAACGGCGGCAACTACAACACCGCGGCGCGATAAGCGCCCCACTCGGTATCTCAGCGGGCCGTAAGAATCAACGTCTGCGGCGACGGTGGAAGTGCGTGCGCGCGGCTCTCGCCGAATCCGGCGTCTTGAAACATGTCCACCAATTCCGCGAAGGTGTAGGCGTCGCCGCCTCGCGTGTTGGCCAGCATGATGAAGCTGAATGTAGCGGGTGCCGGTGGCGATACACGGTCGTCGTTGGGAACGAACTCTATGGTGGCGAGTTGAGCGTCCGGTTTCATCGCCTCGCGAATTTTTCTGAGCAACTTGATGTTAGTCGGCGGATCGAAGTGGTGGAGAAAGTTCGGCAGCAGCACCAAATCGTAACCGTCTCCCAGGTCAACCTCGAACGCGCTGCCAGGAATTATGTGGTAGCGGTCGGCGACCCCGGCTTGGTGCGCGTGTTCAACTGAAAGTTCGAGCACCATTTTCCAATCCACCCCGTAGACTTCCGCCTGTGGATTCCGCTTCGCCACTTCGATGCCGTACATGCCGGGACCAGCGGCAATATCGAGCACCTTCATGGCCCGCCCGGGCTGAGCAGTAAGAGCCGCAACTGCGGAAGCGCCGATGGCCGAGATGGGTGCCATGCTCCTGGCGAATTCTACCCAGACGGGATTTTCGGGCTCGACCGACTCGTCCCCCAGTGCGCCGCCCCTTCGAACCACGCCCGCGACATCGGAAAAATGCGACAACTGGAACTCGTGTGTCAAAAAGTAAACCGCCGAGCCCATGTACGCCGGCGAGCGCTTACTAAGGAAGAAAGCGGTGTTCGGCAACAGGCTGTAAGCGCCGTCCTGTTTGCTCAAGAAACCGGTCACAGTCAGGAAATCGCATAGTACGCGAACGACTTTCTCGCTGGCCTTCATGCGCGCAGCAAGCTCCGGCGCCGTAGTTGCGCCGTCTGCAATCTGCGTGAAGAGCTCCAGTTCCACGGCGCCTTTGAGCGCCATCGAAACCTGGTACGCGTTCATAGCCTGAAAAATAGCTGCAGGATCGGGTCGGAAGCCCGCGGATGGAGTCGCCATGGCTCTCCATCATACCCTTCGTGGTGCTTCGGCGCGGGAGCGCTTGGCAGATAGATCGCTCAGTGCCGGTTCCGGAGCGAATGCGGCCGTGTGAAAGGAATGAACTCCTGCATCAGGTTATAGGCGGCATCGCCGCCGAGACCGATAAAGCCCCGCTTGAACCCATCGCCCACTGAGGACGTGCTTCTCGGCTGCCAAATGTTTATGAATTGGCCCGCGCCAAACTCGCTGAAGACACGTGCGTAGGCAAAGGAACTCGCGTTGTTGTCAGTCTTGCAGATGATCACCTGCTTCAACGCGTTCAGCAGTCGCAACTTCTTGCTCTTGTCTTCCGACGGGAAATAGCGCGGATCTTCGCGAAACGCCGATTCGAGAACAAAGGCAAAGGTTTGACGCGAGACATTGCCGGCAAAACCGGAACCGTAACGCTCTGCGAACCCGCCAATCCCCTGCCCCCACTCATGTGGCGAATTCTCTGCTTGTCCTATGGCCGCGCCGATAAAGGCTCCGGCGAACCCTCGAAGCCCGAAGCTCTGGACCACGCGGTAATCGAACTTATCGCGGAGGGTAAACGGGGGAGCCGATTGCGTGTCAGGAATTTGCAACGCCTGGGGCGGCGCGCCGGGCTCGTGCGTCTGGCCAGGTTGCGGGGGCGGCGGCTCCTGTTGCCTGGTTGGCTCCGGTGAGGTTTGGCCCTGCTGTGACTGGGCGGGCAGCGCTGAACACAACGCAAGAAATCCACTGAGCGCGGCGGCCAGCGAATTCTGTGCGAGATGACGCCTGTAGGCTTTGCGCATTTGTGCCTTGTCCATAAGTAGCACGCGGACTTCCAAGCTCTCACTTACGCAGCCTGAACGCGAGATCTTTCTGAAATCGCGTAGTTCTTTCAGAGCGCCCAATACAATCTACACCTCAGGGTCTTGAAACAGGCGGATGCCGGCGATGCCTTCCGCGCCTGCGTGCATGCACTCCGCCGCATTGTCCCAATTGACGCCGCCCAGCGCGAAAACGGGCCTGCCGAGACGGCAGGCGGCCTTGAGAGCGTCGAGACCGACAGGCGTGCCTTTGCCCGGCGAATCGAAAATGGGACCGAAAGTGACGAAATCGGCATTGCATTTCCGGACTTCCTCGAGCGTATGGCACGAGCGAGACACAATCAAACCCGGGAGCGTCTTCTGAGGCGCATTCGACGGTAAGTGAACGCCGTCAGCGCCGGTCGCCACCGCGATATCGGCACGCGCGTTGACCAGAATCTTCGGCGGCAGATGCTTGCGCATCTCGTGATCCCGCACTTCGAGCACGGCAAGCGTAAATTCAAACAGCTCGCGCGCGGCGAGATCTTTCTCACGAATCTGGATGACGTCGACGCCGAGATGCATCTGGTCGCGGATGATTTCAAGCAGCGGACGGAAGCCGCCGACGGCCTTGCGATCGGTGATGTAATAGCGCTTCACTGTTATCGTTGTCCCCTGAACGGCTCAAGCGATGAAGTATATAGCAGAGGGTGGAATTTCGAGAGCCAGGCGCTCGTGCCCCCGGAGCTGCTGCTCGAAATCAGATTCACTGACAAAAGCAGCCACGTCGTGCTCGAACACAACTCGCACGCCGCGACAAGAGGAGCTTGCCCCCGTCAGGCGCAACACAAGTTGATTGCCGGAGGAACGTGCTACCGGCGGCCGGACGCGCATCTCGGATTGGCGCACGCAAAGGAAGCCACTATCGCCGATCAAATGTCCGGGCAGATAAGGCCCTTCGATTTCCTGGTCGAGAACTCTCAGACGGCTGGTATGGCGGCCGGGATCAAGTGCCGCGATCGTGGCCGGAAGCAAGTTATAGATACCGAGCGAGCGGGCAATCTCGAGCGTTTCCGGCCGCGCAAATACGGTATCCTTCGAGCCGGATTGCAACACTCTGCCGCGGTCCAAAAGGTAAACGCAATCCGCCAGTTCGAGACTTTCATCAAGATCGTGCGTAACCAGGACGATCGGAATCTCCAGGCGCCGATGCGTTTCCCGGAGCACGTCGTAAAAAGCCCTGCGCAAGCGGACATCAAGGCCGCGCGTGGGTTCATCGAGCAGCAACAGGCGCGGTTCGCTGACCAGAATACGCGCCAGGGCGGCGCGCTGTTTTTGACCACCTGAGAGATGCGCAGGCTTTCGTGCCGCGAGATCGGCCAGCTCAAATGCCGCGAGCAATTCCTGGACCCGACGGCGCCGATTCAGGGCCGGCCCTTTGCCGGCGGGCGCAGCCGAGGCGGCAAATAGCAGGTTGTCCCGTACGGTCATGTGCGGAAAGAGCGCGTGGTCCTGAAAAATGTAACCACAGCGCCGCTGCTGCGGTGAGAGGTGAATGTGGGCTGCGGCGTCGAAGAGCAGTTCGTCGTTGACCAGGATCCGGCCCTCGTCGGGACGCGCGAAACCTGCGAGGCAATTCAGAAGCAGCGTTTTGCCCGCCCCGCTGGGGCCCGAAAGTACGGTCACCTCCGGGCCGGCGCGGAAATGTACATTCAGCTCGAACGCTTCGGAATCGCGGCCCGCCGGAAAGCGTTTGATGAGCCGAGCGTCAATACTCTTTGCCAACGGCGCCATGCTCAGACTGCGGCGCTCGAGCGGGAGGTGCGCGGCAGACGCTCTGGCGGTGGCGACACGTGGGCGGCCGGCCAGAGCAGCGCAAGCGCCGTGCAGGACACCACCAGCACCAGAATACGCGCCAACCGGCCGTTGCCGCTTTCAACCGCATCGTAGATGGCGACAGAAAGCGTTTGGGTGCGCCCGGGTATGTTGCCCGCGACCATGATCGTCACGCCGAAATCGCCCAGCGAGCGAGCGAAGCTCAGCGTGGCGAGAGAGCTGAGGCCGCGGCGCGCCAGCGGCAACGTTACGCGCCAGAAGGTGCGCCATTCGGACGCACCCAGGCTGTGCGCCGCCCATTCGTACCGGTAGTCGACGGATTCCAGAATAGCCCGCGCCGCTTTGATATAGATGGGTGCCGAATGAAGGAATGCCGCAACCACGGCCGCCTGCCAGGTGAACACCAGCGGTTGATGGAAAACCGATTCGTAGACCTGCCCGAGCGGCGACGCGCGGCCGACCAGCACCAGCAGATAGTAGCCGAGCACCGTGGGAGGCAGCACCAGCGGCAGCGTTATGAGCGAATCAAGCAGGTTTTTTCCGCGGAACGATTTGTGCGAAAGCAGATAAGCGATGAAGGTGCCGACCGTCAGGACGAACGAAGTGGCCAGGCACGCGACGCGCAGGCTGAGCCAGAGCGGGAACCAATCGACAGGCATTTGCTTCCGAGGGATTGTAGCATCCGGCCGCGAACGAATTGGTGGCCGCGACTGCGCCAACCAGAAGCTATTGAAAAGTGTCGCCCAGGGGCGTATCATTCGCGAAGGAGACTTCGCAGTCAATGAACCTGATTATCAACCTGATCGTGTGGGGAATTTTGCTGTTGATTACAATCGCGCTCTGGCTTTATCGGCGCTATCTGGAAAATCGAGAAGATCACTACATTCATTTGCATGGCGATGAACACGATGCAAAGGTGCTCCAATCGCAGGCTGTAATCGGAAAGCGTGTGGAAACGATTGCGAAGACCAAGAACATCCTGCTGATCATCGTAATCATCTACGGGGTGGCGATCGCGGCGTTCCAGGTCTATCGCGCCTGGAACAATACTGGTACTTAGGGTTGCCCAGCAGGCGCTTCACGATACAATAGAGGCTTCAGCCTATGGTCCGCCAAAAGGCGGGCGTGTGGAAGGTGGTGAGTTTTAGTTGGCCGAAGTCCATCTGCAAGATGGTGAAACGCTTGAGAGCGCGCTGCGCCGTTTCAAGCGCAAAGTACAGCAGGAAGACATCGTAAAAGAGATCAAGCGCCACTCGTTCTATTTGAAACCGGGCGAGAAGCGCCGCACCAAGGAAGCGCTTGCCAGAAAACGCAATCGCAAGAAACGTCCCCGCGATATCGAATAGCGCGGTTCGTGAATCGAAATTGCCCGCCGGTCCGATCGGATCGAGCGGGCTTTTAGCGCGCGTAGGCGTTATGCGCCGTATTCTACTGCGGCCTGCCGCGATACCCCGGCTGCTCTTGTGTGTAACCCGCGGGAATGGCGAACTTTGAATCATCGACCGGACCCGCGGCGAAATTCGACGATTGGGTTTCCGTCTTGAGCATCGGGGCGTTGGGATCGCCGCCGCCCATTGCCATCATGGGTGAGGCGACTCCGCTCACTTCCATGTCGCTCAGCACGGGATAGCCGTCCAGCTTCATCATTTCGCGATACGCCGCGTTCATCCCGGCCCCGGCCGCACCCATTCCCGGCGAGCCGCCAAACGCATAAGCGAATTTTTGCGAGAGCCGCTTATAGTAGTCGCTCACATCGTGCATCGCCGCGTCCGCCTGAACCAACCAGGAATCCACCTTGACCACCATCTGGCCGTTGGCGCCTGATGATTTGGCTGTCAGAGTCAGCACGGTCTCAGTGGCCGTCTTGCCGTCGATGGTGCGAGTCTGTCCGGTCTTGTCCACTTTCACGTCAAACTGGAGATCGGCGGGTTGCCCATGATTCATGCTTTGCTGCGCCTGCTCCATCCGCTGCCGCATCTCATCGAAGGTTTGCGTGGTGTAGGTGTGTCTCGCATTGTTGATGTTCGTCATGGTACCGGCGTCCAGGTCGGTGATGGTGGACGTCGTGGCGCCGATGCGCGCCATCTTTGAGCCTTTGATGTAGATGGTGTAGGTCTGGTCCTGGAACGCGTTTGCAAAGCCGCCACCCTTCCGGCCCAGCATCGGATTATTCGCCATGCGGTGCACCATTTCGATCATCGTGCCGCCGGTGAACTTCACCGTTTGATCGAACGTGACGTCAGCCAGTAGTGAGGTCGCAGCCAGGGCCCCCACAAAACCTATCCGTAAAGAGAAGAGCAAGTGATTTCCTCCAAGAGAAAGTGTAGTAGACCGAAGGAGGGCGACTCAACTGGGTAGAAGCGCTCAGCGATAAGCATCATTCGGGCACTCGAATTCCGGGGATCTTCCGAAACTCGTCGTCGAAGCTCAAGATGAGCCCTTCTGCTCGTCGTTGAGCCACATACGAGATCTCGGCATCGGCAAAGCTGAGCCTCGTGCCCGTTTGCCCCAGAAAGATCTTCAAGGTCTCAGAGAAAAGATCCGAGCACGGAACGAATTCCAACTCTTTCGCTCCGAGTAGAATTTGGCTGAGTCGTGCAGCCACACCTAGTTCGCGACGCACCAAGAGTACGGTCGCCACTCTAAGAAGACATATTCGAGGAGCAGCCCCTTACCCCATTTGCCAGCTAGAAACTGCTTCATCAGCGCTGAAGCTGCTTGGTGGTGGGCATCTCGCTCGTTATAGAAACCGATAAACAGGAAACGGCTCCGGCCTCAACGCCCGCAGACTTTCCCGCTTCTGAAGATTTGTCGCTCGAGCCAAATACCCACGAATTGCTTCCGTGATCAGTTCCCCAACAGTGCGCCCTTTCTACCACACCGCGAGCCTCGCAACTCCCTATAGACTTGCTCATCCAGGTTTCGAACCCGCGTGTCCATTTTCTACCACTTGTAACACGTGGGCGTGCAACCAACAAGGTGACGAATGGCAAGCCAAGGTGGCGGGCGACACCTCGGCGAGGCCCTTACGCTATAGCCGAAAAAGCGCCATACTTTACCTTGTCTCCGTCAGCCCTTGTGTTTGAATTTCGAGGATCGATGCCCTTGGCTCGTTTACGGTCGAGCGTTATGGACTGTTGCGCCCACGGGCTGCATGATCTGCCCCGTCTCCATTGCATGGCTCGCCGGGATTTCCTGGAGAGATATGGCCAGATGCTGTGTCGCAAATTTCGTATGCCGCTGGAACATCGCCCACAGCTGCACCAGCAGCTCGGCCTTTTCTTCGGCAGTGTGGCCTTCGCAAAGAGTGCAATTGAGCGCGGCCGCGGGCCCCTGTTCACCTGCGGCGTATCCGGATCCTGTTGGATAGGAAAGGAAGATGACCCGAACAAAACTTCTCGGAACCTTCATCACTGCCGTGTGTAAATCCGTGATCTCTGCGGCGATTTTTGCTTTGGTGTAATCTGGCACGCTGCCTTCTTCGATCAAAGCCGTATAAAGTGACCAGGGGCAGTGCACGTCTGGCCGGCGTTTAAACCAGCGGCCGACAGCGATTCGACGAGCTGAAACCTTTATGTCGGCCGAAGAGTGGACAATGCAAGGATTCTTTCAACCAAGCTCCAGAATTAGCAGAGTAAGATTTTTTTTTGCCGCGGCTGTCATGACCACCCTTGCGACGGCAGTACCACCCGTAAAAAAAATGTGGTCCCACGGTTGTTCCAGCAGCCTAGTTATTTCTTGGTGTCCGCCGAGAACGACGGAAAACGCGTCTCGGTCGAGATACTCGGGGATCCGCCGAGCGATCACATCCGAGATGGCCGGAGCCAAGTCTGGCGGCTTGATAACCGCTGCATTGCCGGCGGAAATCGCGGCGATCAGCGGAGACAACGTTAGCATCACAGGATAGTTCCACGTCCCGATAATGAGTCCTACTCCGAGCGGATCGAACTGCACTTTCGCGCGCGATGGAGTCAGCATCAGCGGTGTGCTCACGGGCACAGGCTCCATCCAGTGCCGCATGTATTCGAGAACGTGGGTGACCTCGCTGGTCATGTACTTCACGTCGACCCAATCCGCCTGGTCCGGTTGCGGCGAAGGTCCGACCACAACGCCTCGTAGAAGTCCTCTGCGTGCTCCTGCATCATTGACCGCAAAGCGATCAACTGTTTTTCCCGCCACTCTATAGAGCGGGTGGCGCCCGATAAGAAGTAGTTGCGATGGCGAGCAAGAAGGCTACCCGGGTCAAAAGTCTTCGCAGTTTCAAATTGCGTCTGAGTTAGCTCTGGCATTTTAGCGCGCTTCGGCCAACGCTGGTAGGACGGAATAGCCTGAGGTCAAAAGCTCAAGAACTCCACCTACGGAAACGGGTGAACATCATCGCTCTCGATACAGGTTGCCCCGACGACCAGCCGTCCTTCAGCACGAGGAACGATGTATACGCCATAGCGCGGGTGCACGAGCCGCAACATGTGGCGCAGTTCGATATCGGGGGCATAAAGACGCATGATCTCTCCGCGAACACCGCGCAATTGTGGCCAATCCCGTTTTGCTCCTATGCCGCGGCAATCCACCACGATCCCCGCATCGGGCAAGGCACCATTCATTACGAATGTTTCCCAATGGCATTCGACCTTGCTTTCCACGAGACCCAATGCCACCGCCTGTAAAACAGCGCGATTGTCCACCTGCGCTTCGCCGGCAATATGGAAGAGCTCTGGAGAACCTTGTCCCCACGAGCCGAGTAGCGGCCTCGACCGGATCACGGCATCCGAGATTGCTGAGCTGCTGTTGCGGCAGAAGGCCGATTATGGAACCACCATGCTCATCGTGACGCACGATATCCATTGCGCACGACGAGTTGCAGACCGTTTCGCCGTCTTCGACAAAGGGGACCTCATTGCCTTCGGGCCTGCAGCCGATCTAGAGCGCAGTGAACACGAAACGGCTCGCAAACTCATTTCGGAGGACTGACGTCAAAATGAATAAGCCTGTGATGGTCGGATCCTTCATCTTGGCCGGTCTCGTCTCGTTCGCGACAGGGCTTTTCATGATCGGCAATCGCCATGAAGCGTTCGCCCGACATGCAGAATTTGACGTAGAGTTCTCGAATCTTTCGGGAATTGCCAAGGGCACGAAGGTCCAGGTTGCCGGAATGGATGCCGGAGAAGTAGTCGACGTGCGGATACCCGCTTCCCCCGCCTCGAAGTTCCGAGCAGGATTCGGATCTACGAAACGCTCCGCGGCCTCGTCCGAACCGACTCTATCGTAACGATCTCCACCGAGGGCGTCGTGGGAAACAAGTTTCTTTCGATAAGCCTCGGAACAGCACAGGCACCCGCGGCCGCTCCCGACGCGACGCTCGCAGGCAAGGAAGCGACGGACCTTTCCGCTCTGCTGGACCAGGCGAAGGGCACGATCACCGACATCGACGCCACCGTCCGCAATGCTAATGGCCTGGTTACGAATGCTAAGCATATCGTGACCGCCCGCGGGCGGAAATCCCAATTCGACGTTGAGTGAGGTCAAGACAACCGTCGGAAATGCAAATGACGTGGTAGTCGGCCTAAAAGATGGGACAGGCCCTGCTGGCATGCTGCTCCGGGACGAGGCGCTAGCGGCTCAGATCCGTCAAGCGGTAACTAACGCTCAAAACGCGACCGTCGAGCTTAACCATGCCGCCATAGATGCCTCTTCTATCGTTTCCGACGTTCAGTCGCGAAGTTTCCCCGAGAAGATCCATGAGACGCTCGCAAGCGTAAACGACACTGTGAGTAACCTGGACGCTACTTCGAAACAGGTTCGCCAAACCCTTGCCGATTTCACCGGGCCAGACGAAAAAGGAGTGACCGCCGCCGAGAATCTGCGCGAGTCCCTCTCAAGTGTCAACACGGCTACCGCAAATATGGCTGACGACACTGAGGCAGTCAAGCACAATTTTTTCCTTCGAGGGTTCTTTCGTTGCGCGGTATTTCAACCTGGACCGCCTTTCCCCGGACCTTTACCGGAAGGACCCTCTTTTTTCGGCCCCCGGCAATCGCCGAGAGTGGCTTCGCGCGGACGAATTGTTTCGGCTCACTGCGGAGGGTGCTGAGCAACTCACGTACAAGGGAAGAATCCTGCTCAACTCGGCGGTAGCCCAATGCGGCGAAATCATCCTTCAAAGCCCACTTGTCTTTGAGGGATATTCTGATACGGATGCCGCGCAGCGGCTTGCAACATCGCGCACACGCGCAATTCTCGTACGCAATTATGTTCAGAGTCATTTCCAGCTCGAGCCAACTACCGTTGGTTAGGTTGCGCTAGAGAACCAGCCTCCCGCCGGCCTTGATCGCGTCGACTGGAATGGCATCGCGATCGTTTATCGTGAAATCTTCCCGCCATGGGTGCGTGGGAGAGCTATGGTTAATGTCACGATTTGCGGAAACACGAGAGGGCGAGAGTCCGATCTTCGAAAACGTGACATTCGATCTATCATGGCCTCGCTGCATCTAAAGGGGTGAAGCAATCCCTTGGTAGGCATCGGAAAGGCTCTGTTCGTGGAAATGGATACGAGTCAAGCTGCGGTTGATAGAGCATTTTGGATCGCCTTGCTTCTCGGTGTGACACACGACTGCTGAAGCCGCGGTGCTGGACGGAATCGCCGCCTCTGAAGATGTATCGCGTCGGAGCTTCTGATTGCGGCCCTTCTCGCCGACCCGCTTCAGCCGCGCCCTCTTCGATTGCTATGATCACTCGTCTCGCCAAAAAAGAAACGGCCTCCCAATCGTGACATACGAAAAGGTGGACAGACCAACTAATTCAAGCACCTCCTGGGTTGTCCTGCCAAACCCAACAAAGTACCAAAGCCCCTTCGTTGCCTCGCTTTTTTGTTTAGCAAGTATCTTAGAAAGTGCACGACTCTGACCGCATGCACCTCAATCTAAGCCGCATCTCAGCTTTTTTGGGCAGCCTGATTGTTGTGCGAGTTTTAAACTGCTATCATGAGCCGTTACAATGTAACCCATTAATATGCCAGCGCTTCAGATATCTTTCCTTTCTGTCCTGCGTAGTAAGTGGATTAGGCGATTGGCCGGGGCGCAGGTAATTAGCACTTTTGGTGATGCACTGGCCATGCTGGCGGTATTCGGGCTAGTTACCTTTCAGTTACACGGCACCGCAGCCCAGGCAGCAATGATTCTGGTTGCGTATTTCGCGCCGCTAGCAGTAGTTGGCCCTCTCTCGGGCGTATATATCGACAGATGGAACGTCAAATGGGCAATGATTTTGAGTGACGTGATTCGGGGGTTCCTGGTATTAGGACTCGTGTTCGTCCGCGACTTAACAGCAATCTGTTTCATTTTCTTCGCGTTAAGCACGGTATCGAGTTTTTTCGTTCCCGCTCAGACGGTGGTATTGAAAACGCTAGCACCCGCGGGTGGTCTTTTGGCCGTGAATGCACTCATGACTCAGGCTAACTCGGGCATTGCGATCATAGCGCCCTCCGTTGCAGGGTTGCTTGTTCAGTGGTTTGGTGCAAGCTCCTGTTTCTTGCTCGACAGTGTGAGTTTCTTTATATCGGCTACCCTGGTGATGACAATCCGCATCAAACCGGAAAGGACTGAATGCGGCCGATCCGTGGAGTCAGTTTGGGCCGCCATGCGCGCGGGCACGTCTTTTATCTTGAAAAATCGAACGGTGTCGCTGGTAGTCCTCGCAATGTCCATCGGGATGTTCGCCGTTCGCTGTTTCGGCTCTTTGCTCTCGCTTTATGTACGCGATGTTCTGCATTCCGATGTGGCGCTTTTCGGCACGCTAAACACCCTCATCGGTGTGGGATTGATTGTGGGAACGCAACTCGTCCACCGCTGCGCATCCAAAGTGGCAGAACAATATATGGTGGTCTCCGGATTGGCAGTAATGGGGTTGGGAGTGCTGTTGACGGCTTTATTCTCCACGGTTGCCACAACCGCCGCCGGGATGCTAAGTCTCGGTTTAGGAGCAGCTTGCATCATAGCGCCGACTCAGACACTCGTACAGCGGGAAACCCCGCCGGCCATGCTGGGGCGCGTAAGTAGTAGTAGAATGTCGCTATTTGCCTTATCTCAAGTAATCGCCATGTTAGTGGCCGGACCGATCGCGGAAAGAATGGGGCTGAAGACTTTGTATCTGGGAAGTTCTTTTCTGTTGGTTAGCGCCGGCATCGTTGGCCTGTTTAAATTACGGGCGGTAAGCAGAGCGCAGGAATTGTATTGACAGTTATTGACAGTTCGCCGGGCTAGGACGACAATGAAGTTTTTATGGCCGCCGAGTACGATCCGCACAGCTACCGTATTCATGAAGATCCCTATCCGATTTACGCGGCTCTCAGAAAGCGGTGCCCTGTATATCATAACGAGCGCCTGGATTTCTGGGCGCTATTAGGTTTTCGAGAAGTTCAGGAGGCATCTCGCGATTGGCGGGCGCTCACGACCGCTCACGGAACCTTTCTGCAATCGGAAGTGCAGGCGGTACAAGAATTTTTCCCCGAGGAGGGCAAGTTCCTCGACATGGACCCGCCCCGGCACACAGAGTTGCGCAATCTGATTCGAGGCGTGTTCTCAGCTAGGGAGATCCAAAAGCAGGAGCTTAAGATCCGTGCGATAGCCCGGAAACTGATCGACAAGTTCACGGGCGGGAAAGTGGACCTCTCACTTCAATTTGCCGCCCCATTCCCGGTCAGTGTTATATCGGAGCTGCTCGGAATCCCGGAATGCGATGAACACGACGTGGCACAATGGTCGCACGACCTTCATCTTCGCGAAACGGACGGATCGCTGCCTGAGGTGGCGATGAAGGCCGGGCATAACATACACAATTACTTACAGGCAATGGTCGATGAGCGGCGGCGCTCGCCGCGGTTGGATATCGTGAGCCGTCTAGCGCATTCCGCTATTGGCGGCAAGAGCCTCACGGACCGGGAAGTGATTGGCATGTCTCTTCTCTTGTATGTGGCGGGGAACGAAACCACGCGCATGTTCCTGACGAGCGCTTTCCGTCTGCTCGCGGAAAATCCGGAGGAGCGAGCTAGGCTTGCCCGAGATTGCGCGGCGATTCCCGCGGCCATCGAAGAAATGCTGCGGTTTGAATCGCCGATTTCGCAGGAGGCGAGGACCGCCACCCGGGAGATAGAGATTAGCGGGTGCCCCATTCCGACAGGGAAGCAGGTGTTGCTGGTGTACGGCTCAGCAAATCGTGACGAACGCGCATTCGCAGACGCGGACAAATTGATCTTTTCGCGTCCGCCTCAACGGCACTTGGCGTTTGGCGAAGGCATCCATTACTGTATCGGCGCAGCGCTCGCACGCTGCGAGGCGCGCGTCGCCTTAGAGGAGACGCTCGCACGCATCCCGAACTACAAGCTGGATGGTCCGGTTGAGTGGTATCACAGCAGCATCTTGCGTGGACCAGTTACCCTTCCAGTTACATTGTAATTACGCGCACGTTATTCAGCGGTTGGGGTGCAGCCTTCGGCAATCAGTTCTGCAGCGATATCTGCGACGGATCCGGTAAGAATAGACCGTAAGCTCACTTCGCAACCAAAGCGCTTCTGAATGCGCCAGGCGACTTGTGCAGCCAGCAGGGACTCGCCGCCGAGCACGATGAAGTTGTCATACGCCCCAACACGGTCGGCCGAAAGGACGGCCCCCAGGATTTCGGCAACGGCGGCTTCCAGGTCGTTTCGGGGCGCGACGTACCCCTTCGGTCGTGAGTTCGCAGCAGGACAAGTCTCCATTTGTTCGTCCGCGGAGCGCCTAGACTCCTGCCCTGGTCCGCTTTCTACTGACTCAATATCTTGCTGTTTCATAATCAGCTCCTGACAACGATATCTAGATTCCAATATTGGATAGAGCCTTATAGTCGACTTTACCGTTAATCGTGCGCGGCAGATCGTTCAGAATGGATACCTGGGCAGGCACCGCGGCTAGCGGAAGATGATCTTTTACTTCGGAAATGAGGGCCTCGGGCCGTGGTGACTTTGACGTCTCGCCCAGCGAAACTGCTGCTCGAATCTCAGTAAATCCGGTGAGATCCTGGTGTATCCAAGCGGCAGCGGCGTTTACGCTGCAACAGTTGGCGAGGGCGGCTTCAACCTCGTCCAACTCGATGCGAAATCCTCTTACCTTTACTTGCCGGTCGGCTCTGCCGTGAAACATCATAACCCCGAAACTTGATACCGTGACAAGGTCCCCCGTACGAAAGAAGCGTTGTGGATGGCCTTCGTTTCTGGTCGTGAATACTTTCTCGTTCAACTCGGGCCGGTTCAGATATCCCGTCATAACGGATGCGCCGCCAATGAGCAACTCGCCTTTTGCGCCGGGCACAACCGCGGCGCCAGTGTCATCGACGACAAGTCCAGTCGAGTAAGGACAAAGGCGGCCGATCGGACAGAAGCGATCCGAGAATAGGTCCTCGCCGGAGAGACGATGAAATGTACAGACGTTAGTTTCTGTGGGACCGAATAAGTTGGTAAGCGGGAGTCCCGGCAGGGCCGTGGCGAGTTGCTGTAAGTCCGCCGGTGGATAGCGTTCGCCGGCGAATAGAATCTGGCGCAACGTACGGCCAGAAGAAGCAAGATGTCCACGTTTCAATAACTGAACAAGCGCAAATGGAACGGAATACCAGGTCGTGATGTGGTGCCGATCGATGATGGAAGCCACTTGGGCAGGGAACATGGCTATATGATCCGGAATCAACACCACGCATGCGCCGGTCATCGCGGCAGCGAACAGGTCGAATATCGTAAGGTCGAAATGCAGCGGCGCGTGGCAGCTAAGCCGGTCGGCGCTACCAATGCCGAATTCGCCGGCTGCCCAGGAAACAAATGCGTGTGCGCTGGAATGCGTGTGTTGCACGCCTTTCGGCGGTCCGGTTGAGCCGGATGTATACAGGACATAAGCGGGTGGGCTGTCGAAATCCTCCAGCCGCGCAGTATCCGCTGGAGGATGACGCAGGGCCAGTATCTGGCCGTGGCATGAGCTTTCATCGAGCGCCGTGGTGAGTCCTCTTGCGGATAATGCCTGCAGTTTCGGCAAGAGCGCAGGCTCGAAAATGATGGCCGCCAGATTGGCATCGGAGATGATGGCCGCCAAGCGATTCGGCGCCACTCTACTGTCGAGCGGAACGTATGCGGCTCCGGCTTTCAGAACGCCATGGATGCTTGCAACAGCATCTATGTCTTTCCGCCGATAGATGCCCACCCGCGATCCCCATGTGACGCCCACCTTCCGCAGGGCCGCCGCGACCTCCGACGATTGTCTATCTAGTTCGGCGTAGGTTGCGGCGCTGTTCGATTCAACAACTGCCGGATGCGATCCGAAATCTTTCGCCGTGCGAACGAATGCGCTTACCAACAGGTCAGACATTTGCGACACCAGCGTAACCCGCGATAATGTTTCTCAGAATATCCGAAGTTCCTGAATAGAACAGGCTTCCAAGGGCGTCCCGGAGAGCCGTAGACGACGAATCATCGAGTAAGTAGCCACCCGCTCCTTTGTTGCGCATAGCATCCATGCCAGTTGTCACCGAAAACTCGCTTACAACCAATTTGACCAGCGCGGAGTAGTGCTTAATCGATTGATTGGAGTCTGCACGGGCAGCAGCGTGATACAGAAGCAATCTACTTATTTCCAGGCGTATGGCAATGTCGGCAATGCGATTCGAAACAGACTGGAAGGACCCGATCGTGCGCCCATTCTGAGTGCGCGTATTCGCGTATGCGACGGACTGATCTAACTCGCGACGCATCATTCCGAGAGCCGGGGCCATAATGAACGCACGCTCCATGTTGAGAGCAGCCGAAAAAACAGAGCCGCCCGCTCCTTCTACGCCTAAACGTTGGCCTGCTGGAACAAAGCAATCGTCAAAATACAACTCGCCGAATTCAGCGGACTGAAGCCCCATCTTCGGGACATTGGAACTTCGCGAAACGCCGTTCGAGTTTAGGTCAACCAGGAAGGCGCTGACGCCCCAGCTATGACGCTGCGGGTCGGTAGACGCCAAAACAAGCGCAATGTCGGCAACCGGTGCGCTCGTTATGTAGCGTTTCTGGCCGACAAGCCGATATCCACCAGGGCAGGGGCGCGCCGTGGTTTGAAGATGAAATACGTCCGAGCCGGAGCCTGGATCTGTAGCCGCGTGAGCCGCGCGCAAGCTGCCGCGAATCATGGGCCTGAGGAACTCCTCCTTCTGCCGCTCGTCTCCAAAACGGAGGACCGGATACTGAACGCTCCAAATCTGCGCGGCTAGGGCAAAGAGAATGCCCGCATCGCCTCCGCCATATGCCAAGCCTTCGAATATCGCGACGAGAGAGGAGATCGGCTCGCCTTCCCCACCGTACTCAACGGGAAAGATGCGGGCGAGTACTCCCGAGGGAACGTAACTGTTCCAGTCCGATTTCTTCTCCACGCCACGAATGTAATTGGCTCCCTTCTCCACGATAAGTTCAGCCGCATTCAGGATGTCCAGCATAGGAGCGACGGGCATGAGCCGCTAAGTAGAATTAAGAAACAGCCGCCGATCCCACGATCAGACGTTCTATTTCTTTACGAAGCAGAATTCTGTGGCTTTCCGTGTAATGGAATGGATTCCGTCCATTGTAAGGGGCAGGGTCCGCCTGCTCTCCCCCGCAGTTAATTAGATCAACGCCCGAGAACATGCGAGAAGCGGCAAGGTACAGTTCTTTACCGTAGTAATGATAATAGTCTAAGTTCCTGGTAAGTTCTGGGTCATCGAACGTTACGCCGTCATCGAAGCAGGGGCGGGGCAAGTGGAAGAGAAGCCGCAGCGCAGGTTGAAGACGATATAGCGGAGTCATGACCGACTCCAACGAGTCCACCGAGAGCTGCAGAGGAAAATCCCACAATCTTTTTTGGACAGAGGGCGCGCTCAACGACACGTAAAGGTCCCACTCAGCGGAACGCAGGAAACAGCGCGATCCGGGATCGAGCACCAGAACCGGAAAAAGAAACGCTGACACGACGTCCAGCACGATCGCATCAGTCATGTGAATTGTCTCGAGCAAGCGCTGACGCTGGCGTTTGTGCAATTCATCAAGAACCATAATCCGGCCCCACTCTTGCGCCGCCGCCTTGGACCGCGCCTCAGGAACGACGAATTCACTACTGTGAATCGGATTGGTCGCCATGCTCAGAAGCGAGGTTCTTCCTTGATACCAAAGAAGACGGAGTTTAGCGCCGCGGATATCTTCCATATTCTGGGTCCTAATCGCGTCGGCGGTGCAACAGGAACCAAGAACGACGATGTATTTGTGATTCAATTTACTTCGCGTTAGTCAAACTTTGAAGCAGATTACGAATGGAATGAAAATCCCGGAAGCTTTCGGGAGTGATTTGTTCTTCCGGGACGATCAATTGGTACTTGCGCTCCAAGAAGGCGACCAGCTTCATAAGCCCGAGCGAATCAAGCAGACCTTCTTCAAACAACGGCGTATCTTCAGAGACATCGGAGGCGAGATGCGGGGCGTGAATGAGAATGAATTCTTGGATAGGGTCAGACATAATGGCAGTTTGTTAAAGCTACTGAACGAATTCAGCTAGCCCGTAGCGCCAGCGCGGGATTGACGCGCGCCGCTCGTCGAAGCGGCACTAAACCTGCAAGCAGGGCAGTCAAAAGCAATAGAAACGGCGCCAAGGCGAGGGAAACACCATCGACACTTCCCACTCCATATAGCAGGCCGCGCAGCAGGCGGCCGGCAGGCCAAGCTGCGGCCAGTCCTATGATAGTGCCCAAGATCCAGAGACGCAGGGCTTGTGCAAGAACGAGCCAACGCACGTTGCGCGGCGGAGCGCCAAGCGCCATGCGGATGGCGAACTCACGCACGCGAAGTCCCACGAAATAGGAGATGACGCCATATAGACCGAGACACGCCAGCAGCAGCGATGATCCCCCGAACACTGTGATCAAACCAGCCAGCAACTTGCGCGAGCGGAGGCTCTGTTCCAACCAGTCGGCCATCGGCAGAACGTCGTAAAGCGGCTGATCGGGGTTCACTTTGTGGATCTGCGCGATGAGAGCGCTAGCATAGGCTTCGGGCTTTCCGGCGGTGCGAATCACAAGCGCTCCGCGATCCTGAGTTACCTGAGCTTCGGGCCAATAGATCTGCGGCCGCGGATCGGTCTCGAGATTGTCGTTGCGGATGTGGCCGACAACGCCAACAATTTCGATCCACGGGCTCATCGTCGTGGCGCCTGTCGCGAAGCGACAGCGCTTGCCCAACGGATCAGCCTGCCCGAACACTTTGCCAGAAAGCTGTTCATCAATGATTCCGACGCGCGGAGCGTGGTCGTTATCCGCTTCGGAAAAGTCTCGCCCCTTAATGAGCCGCATGCCCATGCTTGAGAAATAGCCAGATGTAACGGACCGGGTATCGGCGCCCACCCAACCGCGATCCAGTTTACCCTCGAATTCCACCGGATTCACCTGTTTCCCTTCGCCAAGCGGCAAGATATTGATAAATCCGGCATTCAGTATGCCGGGCGTTGTTTTCAGGCGCTCAATCAAACGGCGATAGTAATCGGAGACTTGCAGGTCGGTAGGATATTTGGCCCGCGTAACTGCGAGTTTCATGGTCAACACGCCTTTTGTTGAGAAACCCGGATTCACGCGCATCACCGCTACCAGGCTACGGATGAGAAGGCCGCCGGCAAAGACCAGCACCAGAGTAACGGCGATCTGCGCAGCAACGAGTGCACTTCGGGCACCGCCGCCGCCGGCGACTGTGCGTGAATCCTGTTGCAGACTTCCCGCAATTTGAACCCGCGAAGCCATGCGCGCAGGCAGCATGCCGGCGATCATTACCGCGGCAACGCTGAGCAGCAGGGCGAGGAAGAGAACGGGTGCATGCAACCCGATGGACGCAGTGCCCGGCAACTGCTGCGGAAGAAGCGGAGTGAGAACTTTCAAGAGCGCCCAGGAGAGCAGCACGCCGCAGCAGCAACCTATCAGGCTGAGAGGAATTACTTCAGCGAGGATTTGGATCCGCAGGCGGTTTGTGCTGGCGCCGAGAGCAGCCCGCACCGCGGTTTCGCGGTTTCGCGCCGTCGCGCGCGCGATCATCAGGCCGCCAAGGTTGATCACTGCGATCAATAGCAAGCACGCCACCGCGCCAAGCAGTACGTCCAAAACGGTACGGAAAGGCCCGACCGTGCTATCCAGCAGCGGCTCGAGTAATACGCCCAATTTCTGAGCTCCGTTCGTCGCGGGATATTGCTGCGCGAGGCGCAGCATGACTGCGGACATCTCGGATTGGGCCTGTGCGAGCGAAACGCCCGGTTTCAAGCGGCCCACAGCACGGTAAAAGAATGCAAAGCGCGAGCGGATTTCCTGCTGCGGCACGAAAAGCGGCGTAAGTAAGTCGAGATTTTTCGATGGATAGCCAAGATCCGGCGGCAAAACGCCTATGACTTGAAATGGCTGGTCATTCAAAAGAATGCTCCGGCCGATTACAGACCGATCCCGCCCGTAACGGCGGTTCCAAAATCCGTAGCTGAGGATTGCGACCTTCGCATCGCGCTGCGTTTCTTCTTCTGTGATCATTCGCCCCAAAATAGGGCGAACCCCCAGAACGTTCAGCAAGTTTGAGGAAGTCTTTGCGCCGATGACGCGCTCCGGCTCTCCGTCGCCAGTAAGGCTGAGATTCGCTACTCGTGTCACGGCGATATCTTCAAAAAGTTTCGATTGCGCACGCCAGTCAAGCCAGTCCGCGGAACTAACAGCGAACTTGGTAACATTGGCTGCCGCCGCCGCCGAGCTTGTGGTCCACAGCACGCTGAGGCGTTGCGAATCGGGATACGGCAAAGATCGCAGCAGAATACTATCGGCAATGCTGAAAATGGCAGTCGTCAGTCCGACGCCGAGCGCCAGCGTCGCGCTCATGACGATCGTCCAGCCGGGCGCCTTGCGAAGTAGCCTAAACCCGTATCGCAGATCTTCCCACATATGTTCAGTATTACTGGGCAGCCACGAGCGGCAGAGCCGTGGAGCCGCCATGCACCGGTATTCGGCCTACGCCCGGCGGGAAATGATACCAAGAGGGTCCTTTTCTCTTTTCCACGAGTAACTGGCGTCTTACTCGGTCGGAATTGACCAGTTGGTTGTTGATGCTTGATGTGCTACTGACGGCGGGTAGCATGACATTGGACGAATTACGGCCGACCGAACGCTCAAGCTCTTGGAAAACATCAGGAATTTCGAAACTCGGATCGACGTAAAAGGTCGGATCCACCATCGGTTCGCCGGCGAAATAAAATCCGGAATCGATTCGTCCTTCGCGGCGGCGCTCGAGGAAAAAGGCGCCCAGCGGCGTGTCGGGCAATACGGTGAGCCCAATGCTGACGCCAAGCACCCAGGGATCGAGCGCCAGTATGGAGTCGATCGCGCGGCGCATCTTCTCAGGTTCGTCACCAGGCGTACCGAAGAGGAGTTCGTGCATGACCACCATGCCGTTGTCCTTGCACAACCGGGTTGACCGTTCCACGTCCGACAGCCGATACCATTTGCCCAGACTTGCCAAAGCCTGCGGATCTACATGATCAGTTCCAAAATTCACGCCGATGAAGCCCGCTTTCGCCAGCAGAGACGCGTACTCGGCGTCGAAGGGGCGAGGTTGACAATAGGCCCAGAAACGAACATCGCTGCCGTAACCTCGGGAGATGATGCCTCTCAACACGTCTTTGGCGTGCGCCAGGGGCATGTTGAACTCGCTATCGGCGGTTTGGAAATCTCTAATTCCGAGCGCGACCAGCTCATCGATTTCCCGCAGCGTATTTTCCACTGCAACGCGCCGGTAGGAGTTGCCGGCCGCGGCCGGTTCGGCGCAGTAATTACAGCGCATCGCACAGCCGCTGCTGGTGCGAATGGCGGCCTGTCCGCCGAATTCGTAATACCACCGGTTGTCGACGAACTTGCGCTTCACTGGCGCCTGAATCCGGTTTTTTCTACCGTCGAAAACGAAAGTCTCGGCGCCGCCGGCAAGTTCGCGCAGGGACTTTCCGCCCAACGCGTTCGCAAGCTGGGAAATCACCAATTCGCCGGGCCCTTTCACGCCGTATCGCAAACCGAGACGGCCAAGAAACGCGTGCGGGTTTACAGAAAATCCGACGCCGCCAATGAGGATGCGCTCGATCCCGGCATAGCCTTTGATGATGTCAATGAGCGCCTTGTGCGATTTGAGAAAAGATCCCTTTTCGGCCAAGTCGAAATAAGACGGAAAATACAGATCCACGGCATTGCGCATCGTGAGCCCGACCAGATCGGGGCGATTGCTGGAAAAGTAACTGTGAAGCGCCAATATGGGGTCGTCTTCGCGGCATAAATCGACCACGTCTATTTCATGTCCGGCAGCCTCCAGTCCGGAGCCAATGATATCCAGTCCATACGGCGCTATAGCTGGAACTTTGATGAGATTTAAGTTGACTAGAGCGACCTTCATCTGCTCTTCATTACCTTTTGTTTGGTTCGAATTTTTCGAGCTCTTCGGTTAGTCCCGATCCAATCTGTGCAACGGGACCGCGCTGCAGCATTTCATAGTGGCCGCATTCGATTGGCAGCACTCTCAGATTGCCTTTTATGTACGGCTCCCAGCGGCTGCTAAACAGCTCGTAGTTGGCGCGTTTTGCGGCGATGAACAAGACTGCATTGCCGGGATAGACGGGGAGCTCCGAACGGCGGCGAAGCTCCAGGTTGTTCTTGATGATCTGGAGCATACGTTTACGATGCGTCTCGTCGAGCATCTCAGAGATGCCCGGCCCTTCCTGGACCAGGGCGCGTGCATACTCGTCATCTGAATCTGCAGGCTCATCAGGCGCGGGCGGGAACGCGTCCATGAGAGCGAGAAGTCCTACATTCGCGCCGGCTTGGTGCGCCAGAGCTGCGATAGCCTCCGCGACGAGGCCGCCAAAGGACCACCCGAGGAAGTGATACGGCCCATGCGCTTGGACTGCGCGAATGCGATCCCAGTATTCGCCCGCCATCTCAAGGATCGATCCCGGCAACTCGACCTCCTGGTTGAGGCCGCGGGCTTGCACGCCGTACATAGGATGGCGCGGATTGAGATACGGAATGAGCACGCTGTAGCGCGAACTCAAACCAAGGCCGGGGTGAATGCAGAATAATGGCGCGCCGTCGCCGAAAGGCTTGATAGGCACGAGCATCTCGAAAGGATCTTCGACGCCGCCTGTCGCCATGCGCTCCACCAATCGGCGGACTGTCGGAGCCTCAAAGAGCGTCCGGATCGTCAGTTCCACGCCGAGCGTGCTGCGGACGCGGCGCATCAATCCCATCAGCAACAGCGAATGTCCGCCTACTGCGAAGAAGTCGTCGTCGATACCGACGCGTTCCAATCCCAGCGCATTGGCGAACAACTCGCATAAGAGGCCTTCTTCCCACGTACGCGGCGGCCTGTACGTACCTGCTTTGGAGAAGTCGGGCGCCGGCAATGCGTCGCGGTCGAGCTTTCCATTGCGAGTCAGCGGCAGGCGATCCAATCGGATGTAAGCGGCAGGCGCCATGTACTCCGGCAATCTGGCTATCACGTGCGCGCGCAGATCCTCTGGGGCAACCGCATTCCGCGGCGCCGCGCCACGCTGCGGCGTTGTGTAGTAGGCGACCAGCCGCTTGTCTCCGGATTTATCTTTCCGGGTAATGACGATCGCGTCGCGCACGCCCTGGTGTTCAGTCAAACGTGCTTCAATTTCGCCCAGCTCTATGCGAAAGCCGCGGATCTTTATCTGAAAATCGTTGCGGCCGTGGAACTCGATCATCCCGCCGGGCAGCCAGCGCCCGGTGTCGCCGCTTTTATACATACGCTCGCGCGGATCGGCGGCGAACGGATCCTGAAGGAAGCGTGCGCTTGTCAGCTCGGGACGTTTCAGATAGCCGCGTGCGACGCCCGCGCCCGCGACGTATAATTCGCCTATTACGCCCATTGGCACCGGCTGCCGGTTCTCATCCAGGATGTAAATGCGGACATCCGGCAACGGCCGGCCGATCGGACTGCCTCCACCCCGGCGTTCGGTATCACTTTCCTCGATCAACCGATATGTCGAATGCACGGTTGTTTCCGTGATGCCGTACATATTGACCAGATTCACGCCGCTGTTCCTATCTTGCCGATACCACGGCTTGAGGCTCGCCACCTCCAGAGCTTCGCCGCCAAAGATGACCAGCCGTAACGAATGTAGCTGCTTGCTTGTGGCTTGTGCGGCGATGAGCTCGCGAAATGCACTTGGCGTTTGATTGAGAACCGTCACCTGCTCGCGGCACAAGAGCGCATAGAATTCGTCGGGCGAACGCGAAAGCGCTCTATCAACTAGGACCAGGCGCCCGCCATACATCAGAGCTCCCCAGATCTCCCAAACCGAGAAGTCGAAGGCAAACGAGTGAAACACGGTCCAGACATCGTTCGCATCGAAGTGGAACCATGCCTCGGTCGAGGCGAAGAGACGAACAACGTTCCTGTGCTCCACCAGAACGCCTTTCGGCTTGCCGGTTGAGCCGGAAGTGTAGATCACGTAGGCGCCATCAGCCGGGTTGAAGTCCGCTGTAGCGCGGTCCAGGTCGGAGGCGGCCTCATTTTGCCAATCGGAATCCGCGGAAAGGTCCACAAAAGCCGGGTTGTAGCCGTTTACCTCCAGCATCGGCCACACGTCTGCAGGCGCAAGCAGCACAACAGGCTCGCTATCTTCGAGCATGAATTTTAGCCGCTCCGCGGGATAGCCCGGATCGAGCGGAACATACGCACCGCCCGCTTTCAAGATGCCGAGAAGACCCACGATCATGTCGAGCCCAGGTTCTGAGCAAATCGCGACGCGCTGTTCTGGCCCGACCCCTAGCCGTCTAAGGCGATGCGCGAGCCGATTGGCTTTCGTGCTCAGTTCGCCATAGGTCAGGCTGGAACCGCCGAACGTGACGGCCTTCGCGCCGGGCCTTTTGCGCGCTTGCGCCTCAACCAGTTCGTGTATGCAATTGGCCGTCGGAAACTGCGAAGCGGGCTCATTGAATTGATAAACGATCTGCCGTCGCTCGGTCTCGCTGAGCAGGGGAATACCGGTCAGCAAGCGAGTCTGGTCGAACACCATGCCTTCGAGGATTCGGCGAAACTGAGCCACATATCGCTCGATTGTCGAGGCGTCGAATATCGATGTGGCGTACTCGATCCCGCCCGCAATAACTTCGCTTGAATCGCGCAGCGATAAGGTCAGGTCAAACTTAGATACGGTGTGCGCCGGACCCTCTGCGGCAAGCGTCTGCAGACCGCCAAGGTGAAACCCGCCGCGGGGGCCGCTCTGCCAAACAAACATCGCCTGAAACAACGGTGTATACGAGGCGCTTCGCGGCGGCTGCAAAATCTCTACCACACGTTCGAATGAAATATCCTGGTGGTGTTGAGCGCCGAGCGATGCGTCTTTAACCTGGTTGAGCAACTCGGCAACGGTAAGAGAACGCGGCAGATCCAGGCGGATTGCCAGCGTATTGACGAAGAATCCAATCAGGTTTTCAAGTTCTACCCACCCGCGATTTGCGACCGGGGTCCCGATGACCACCTCCTGTTGGCCTGATAAGCGCGCCAACAAAGCAGCCCATGCCGCCATCAGCGTCATGTATAGTGTTGTGCCGTGCGCCGAACTCAGAGTCCGCAACTTCGCGCTCAGGTCCGGGTCGAGGTCGAAAATGACCAGACTCCCTGCGTAGTCTTTTTGCGCCGGGCGCGGGCGATCTAAAGGCAAATCGAGCACCGCGGGCGCGCCGGTGAGTGTGGACCGCCAGTATTCCTCGAGGGGGCGCATTATTTCGTCCTCGATCGATTGTCGCTGCCACACCGCGTAATCGGCGTATTGTAGGGTTAACGGCGGAAGGGGGCTCGGGCTGCCGTGCAGGAACGCCTCATAGACCGTGTTCAGCTCGTTCATGAATACGCTTCTCGACCAACCATCCGAGACGATATGATGCGTCGCAATCAGCAGCGTATGTTCGTCGGGAGAGTGCCGGATCAGCCGGGCGCGGAGGATGGGCCCCTGTTCCAGATCGAACAGCGCCTTCACCTCATGCTCGATCAGACGCTTTGCCTCCGTTTCTTTGTCCAGGCGGCCGCACAGATCGTCTTCGAGCAGGCAGAACCCGCTATCATCGACGGTGTGGATGCGCTGCACGGGCTCGCCATCGATCAGCGTAAACGTGGTGCGCAGGATTTCGTGGCGCGCGACGATCTCATGTAAAGCGCGTCTTAGCGCCGAGCAGTCCAGGTTGCCCTTCAAACGCGCTCCGAACGGCACGTTGTATGCACGGCTTACTTCCGGTATCTGCGCGAGGAACCAGAGTCTACGCTGCGCAAACGAGAGCGGAATGGGCTTGCTCCGGTCCGCGCAGCGTGTCGGCGGCAGCGCCGCAGGTTTGCTTTTCAGGTTGAGAGTGCGCGCAACCTGCAGGAGTTTTGCCCGCTCGCGGGCGGGAAGTTGTTTAATGGACGTTTCCACGTAAGTCCTTTATCCGAGGCATCGCATGTCGCCGGGCGCTACATTTCTTTCAAAGCACGCAGTAAGTCGCTCGCTTCAAACTGTTCGAGTTGCGCATTGAGAATCTGATCGGCGAGATCGCAGAGTACAGGACGGGCGAACAGATCGGCAATCTTAACTTCTACATTCAACGCCTGACGTACGCGCGCAATGATGCGCACGGCGAGAAGCGAATGGCCGCCGAGCGCAAAGAAGTTGGCGTTGCGCCCGACCTGCTCCAGGTTTAATACGCTGCCCCAAATCTCGGCCAACGTTTCCTCGATTTCGCCTTCTGGCGCTTGGTAACCGCCGGCCGGGTAGGCACCGGCAGCCGGGGTCGGCAAGGCGCTTCTAAGCAGCTTGCCATTAGGGGCCAAGGGGAAGGAATCCAGGTGCACATAAGCGGCTGGCGCCATGTATTCTGGCAGCTTAGCTAAGACGAATGCCCGCAGTTCCCCGGTGGGAACGGCTGGAGCGGCCGAATTGCGGCAGGTGTAATACGCCACCAGCCGTTTTTCTCCGGGCTCATCTTCTCGCGCCGATACCAGCGCTTGCGCCACATCCGGATGCTCCGCGAGACGAGCCTCGATCTCGCCAGGCTCAATGCGGAACCCGCGGATCTTCAGCTGGAAATCATTTCGCCCCAGGAACTCGATGGCCCCGTCACGCCGCTGCCGCATCAGATCTCCGGTGCGATACATGCGGGTGCCCGGCCGGCCGAACGGGTCTGCAACAAATCTTCCGGCTGTCACAGCGGGGCGCTTCAAGTACCCGCGCGCCACTCCCGCTCCGGCTATGTACAACTCGCCGGCAACACCTGGCGGCGACGGCTGCAGAGCGGTATCCAAGATATAGGCCGTCGAGTGGGCAAGTGGGCGGCCTACGGGCAACATGGCCGCGGGATATTCAGCCCCATTCTCGACGCGATACGTCAAGACTCCGACAGTGGTTTCCGTTGGTCCGTAGTGGTTGAAGACCGCGCAGCCGGGCGTTTTCTCGCGTAGTGCGTCCACCCATGCCCATCGGCACGCCTCACCGCCCAAAATCAGCCGCTTCGATGGAAGCAGCCGTTCCCAATCGCTGACGTTCTGTAAAGCCGCCATGTGTGACGGCGCGATCTTGAAGCAGTCAAGGCGCTCTCTTTGGACATAAGAAGCTAACAAAGCGGGGTCGGTCGATGCTTCTTCGGAGATCAGATGCAGACAGCCGCCGTAGCACAGCGAGGTAAACAAGATGGTTGCCGCAAAATCGAAGGCGAGTGACTGCATTAACCCGAAACGCGCTCCTGGCGGAAAGTCGATTGCCTCCTGCACTGCCGCGACATAGTTCGCGATCTGCCGGTGTTCAACGATCACGCCTTTGGGCTTCCCTGTGGAACCGGACGTATAGATCACATAAGCGGCGTTTCCGCACTTTGCGCCCGAACCGGTGGCCAGGTTTCCGCTTGAATTTTCTGCCCAACGTTCTTGGTTGGCGTCGAGGAACATCAATTCGGCGGGCTCGCCGGGGGCTGAGCGCGAAAGCGCGCTCTCGGTAAGTACCAAGGCACAACCGGCATCGCTGGCGATCTGGTCGAGGCGAAACTTCGGCAGAGCCGGATCCAGAGGCAGATACGCTCCCCCGGCCTTCAAAACTGCAAGCAATGCGGCGATGAGATCAGGACCACGCCGGAGATAGAGCCCCACCACTTTTTCAGGCCCGATGCGAGGTATCAGATCACGCGCAAGTTGATTGGCGCGCTGGTTCAACTCGTCGAATGTCCATTGAAATCCTTCATACGCGACAGCCGGCGCTTGCGGAGTGCGCTCGACCTGGCGTTCGAACAATTCGGAAATAGTGGCCGCCGGGTACAGACGTTCCGCGCGCTTGTTCTCTTTAAGCAGGCGCAAGGCTGCGGAAGACGACTCGAGGCGGATATGCCCGACCGGTATTGACGGATTCTCACAGACGGCGCGCAGGAGACCAATGTAATCCCGCGCCATCTGCTCGATGCGCCAGTCGTCAAACAGACCGCGGTTGTACATCCATATAAAGTGAAGCTCGTCTCCCTGCTCGCGTGCGTGAACATCCAGGTCGAAGCGGACGCGCAGGGGCATATCGGCGGCCGGGATCGGGTCGACCTGGAGGCCGCCGAGGCGCTGGCTCTGGAAGGGGGCGTTCTGCAGCGCGAACAGGACCTGGAACAGGGGCGTGCGGTTGAGGCTGCGG